>NZ_JAIOGQ010000013.1 GCF_019904135.1 Paenibacillus caui
GAACGAACAGAAATTCTGCAGGTCTGCCCTTTTTTATGTCCGAAGTCACCTGAGACGAAAATACACCACCAACTACTCCTTAGATTCTGCTGTCTAATTCTCAATCACGGAATTATGCAAAATGCTCGATTAGTAAATCGACATTGCGGAATAGAATTAGTAATTTATTTAAAAAATATAATTCAAAAAATCGAGTTGAACTTGTTCAAAAGTATCGCTCAACAGAGGGGGAATAACCATGAAAAAACTGAAGAAGCTGATCATTATATTGGGATGTATAGCAGTTGTGTATGGTGGTTATTACTTTTATAAGAATAGTCAATTCAATAGGTTTGAGGATAGAACAAGGGATTACCTAGTTAATGAGCAGAAAATTCCACTGAAGGAAATACAGTCAATAGATGCTTTTCAAGCAAAAGGGGGGGATAGTGGCATAACAATCTCAGTAATTTTCGAAGATGAACCAAATATTAAATATAACTATAAAAGCTATGATGGTGAAATCAAGCAAAGTGATACAATTTCTTTAAAAGATGGAAGGCAAACCAGAGGAAAACATAGTGTGACTAACTAGTGGTAACCCCCATTTAACTTACCTCCGAAAGAAGTCTCCAAGCTTGATGAAAATAGGAGATGAATTTCGGTAGGCGAAGCCTAAAGTCTTTATGTTGCTACATTTTTCTATGCCATAATATAATCAGTCTTAGATGGGCTCTAAACCAAGAAAGGTGGCGTATTGATGTCAACAAGACCGCCCGCAGCAGAATATAACCCGTATTATGAAACCTATATTTCCAAGGTTCCAGAAGGAGAGATTACAGATTTGCTGGCAGGGAAGCTGAACAGTGTCTCGGACTGGATCGGCACCATTCCGGAAGAGCGCGGCGATTACCGCTATGCGCCCGGAAAGTGGACGCTGAAAGAAGTGTTCGGCCACATCATCGATACGGAGCGGGTGATGAGCTACCGCTTGCTCTGCATCGCGAGGGGCGATCAGACGCCGTTTCCCGGTTTTGATCAGGATGCATACGTGAGTCAGGCCGCTGTGATTGACCGTTCTTTTTCTGACATTATCAAAGAGTATGCCGCCGTGCGGACCGCTACATTAACTTTACTGAACGGGCTGTCCGAGGAAGCTTGGACAAGAAAAGGCAGTGTATCCGGCAACGATATAACAGTCAGAGCGCTGGCTTATATAATCGCCGGACATGAACTTCACCATTTCGGCATCATCAAGGAACGATATCTGGATAATCCTAATCAGTAATACGCGCTTCGCGTTAAACAGGGATTGAAGCAAGGAGCAGAGGCGGCGAACCACCTCTGCTCCTTTGTTTATTCTTCGGAGTTTGGGTCCGCTTTGGACTCAACCAGCGTCAAAGTCCCCGGGCCGTCATTTTCGACCAAATGCTTGAGCATGGAGATTTTATTATCCCAGAACCGTTCGTAAAAAGAGACCCATTCCCTCACTTCAAGCAGTGCTTCCGGCTCAAGTCGGTAGCGCGTTTCCCGGCCGATTTTCCGGGCGCTGACAAGGCTGGAGTCCGAAAGAATCCGCAGGTGCTTGGATACGGCGGTACGGGTTATCGGGAAATGCTCGCAAATGGCGGTTACCGGCATTTCCTTGTCTGCCAGCAGTCTAAGAAGCTTGCGGCGGTTTGGGTCGGCGATGGCCTGGAATACATCGTGTTTTGGAGCTGAGGCACCTTCCATCACTGCTCAACCAGCCCTTGCAATTTGGCGACAATGCCTTCCCACCCTTGATCCATTCTGCCATGAACAATCGTATGAGGCTGTCCGAACTCTGTAACCTTGTCTGCATCCCAGCCCTTATGGAAAAGATGAAATTCGGTTTTGCCGCCCAGATCCTTCAGCTCAAAGGTCACGCTCCAGTCTTTCGCCCAGTCAAAGCTGAGGCGATAGGGGGGATCGAGCTCAGTTACTTTACACGGGGAATCTCCGAACGGACCGGCATGCAAAATAAATTCATATCCCAGTTCAGGCTGGAAGGTGTTAGGCATGAACCAGGCGGCAATGCCTTCGGATGTTGAGACGGCCGCCCAAACTTTCTCGATGGGAGCGTTAAAAACGGCCGTTTTATGAATTTCCGGCAATGATGGTTGTTGATTTTCCGGCATTGTACAAACCTCCGTATTTTCCTTTAAAGTGAAACCTAAAGGTTTCTTATCAGGATTATATGAAACCATTTGGTTTCGTGTCAAGCGTAAAATGCGCCTGAGCAGGCAAAATCTCATGGCTGACAATCCGTACATCCTTGTGTTTGTAAAGGATTTTTTTATGATTTAAGCTCATTTTAAGAAAAATGGCGTATACTACTCTTTTATATGAGATAGGAGAGGATAAATGTGCGTCAATGGTTTTTACCTACCAAGCGGACCGGATATATGCTGCTCTTGCTGTTGATCGGCGGGTTTGCATTGAACTTCTTTATACAAGCAGGTTCGTTAAATATGAACGCATGGAGCGTTTTCGGATGGATTTCGCAGTACGGAAGGCTCTATGTGTTCGGCAGTTTGCTCTTTTTCTTTATTTTGCTCTTTTTTACGGCAGTCACTCCAAATATATATACAGGAGCGTTTATAGCTATTCTGATATGTGTTCTAATCGGAATTGCCGATTACAAGAAGCTGGCTACAACGGGAGAACCGCTTTTTCCCTGGGATCTGATGCAGCTGAAAAACGCCAAGGATATGGGCAAAATCACGCACGGGATGGTCTCGCCTCTGGCTGTTGTTCTGGCGATTATAGTGATCGCCGGGCTCGTATACCTGTTTTTTAAGCTTCCCAAGGTCAAAATCCGACTGCCGCTGCGAATCATTTTTGCGGTGCTGTCGCTGGTTGTGTTTGCAGGCTTTATCCAAATGGTTAATGGACAGTCCAAGCTTGCCGCATTCATCCGTTACCAGAATTTGTATTGGAATCAGAAAGTAAACTATACCCAGAACGGATTTGTGTTTGCCTTTGCCGGAAACTTGAAGCAGAACCTGATGGAGAAGCCGGAGGGTTACAGCAAGGCGGCTATTGAGGAGATCGCCAAAAAATATGGTGCGCTGCCTGACAAGGCTGCGAGTGCTGCAGCGCCAGAGCAGCCGAATATCGTGTATATGATGGACGAAGCTTTCTTTGATCCGACGCGGATGACCGCTTTCAAATTCAGCGAAGATCCGCTGCAGTTTATCCATCAGGAGGAGCGTAAGACGCCGTCCGGCTTCCTGCTATCGCCTGAGTTTGGGGGAAATACGGCAAATGTTGAATTCGAGGCTTTGACCGGACTTTCCATGTATTTTCTGAAGGACGGTTCGATTCCTTACCAGCAAAAAATCGTAAAAATGTCTTCGCTCCCGTCGATCGTCAGCATTTTGAAGGACCGCGGATACCGGGCCCTCGCGCTTCACCCTTTTGACAAGACGTTTTATAACCGGGACGGGGTGTACAAGGTCATGGGTTTTGACAAGTTCACGGGCGAGCAGGATATGGAGAACGCAGGCCGGATCACGAAGGACGGGTACATCTCGGACCAGTCGGCCGTTGAGGAAGCCGTTCGCGAGCTGAAGGCCTCCGATCAGCCGACGTTCCTTCATCTGGTGACGATGCAGAACCATTTTCCGTTCACGAAAGGCGTGAATGGGCCGAATACGGTAACGGTTGAAGGTGTGCAGCCTGGAGAGAAAGATGAACTGGAAACCTACGTGCAGGATGCGAAGCTTACGGACCAGGCACTGGCCTATTTGAGCGAGCAGCTGAAGACCATCAAACGGCCGACGGTCGTCGTCTTTTGGGGCGATCATCTGCCTGCGTTGTCAGCCGGCATTTATACGCAGGCAGGCTGGGATGCCAATCCGAAACTGAAGCATGAGACAAAGCTGCTCTATATGGCTAATTTTGATATCGGACAAGAGCCGGTCGGGACCCAAAGTCCGGCCTTTATCGGGCCTACCGTGTTCGGGCTGACTGGACAGAAGCTGCCCCCTTACTACAAGCTGCTGGAGAAAGTGAAATCGGAAATTCCGGGCTTAAGCAAAAATGTGCTTCTAGGCTCTTCCGGTACTCTTACGAAATTAACAGCCGAGCAGCAAGCATTGCTTCACGATTACAAACTGGTTGAGTACGACATGCTGGCAGGAGAGCATTACTCGCAGAACCTGCTGTTTTAACCGGAAATCTCATGAATAACCCCCTTGTCAGGAAGGGGGTTATTTTCCTTGTCTGTTATGAGCCTCCAGAAGTGCCAGTGACTCAGGTAAAACTTAGGGCACACAGAAAGGTCTGAACACAGCAGCATGAACTCCATTCCCTTTTCCGAAGCCAACCCGGCACCGAAAGAACGCGCTTCGGTATCCATTCTCTCCCTCACCGTCGGCGCTTTTGCGATCGGCATGACTGAATTTATCAATTAACCGCAGAAGACTCCCTCCTCTATAGGTGGTGAGATGAATGCGGTTTTTTTTGACTTTCTGTGTTTTTTATAAGAACATATGTTTTGTTTTGTGGTAAAATGTTGGATAAGGAGGTGAAATAAATTGAAATTGGTCTACAAGTGGACGCCGAGGTTCACGACGAAGCAACTCTCTCTTTTGGAAGATTTGGCTTTTCATACAACCAAGCTTTACAATATCGCCAATCACCGGTGTAGGGAAGAGGGATTCCTTCCCTACGTAAAGCTCGAGAAAGAACTAAAGTCGAATTGGCACCGCGATTATCTCCACTCGCATACCTACCAGCAATGTCTGAAAATGGTGGAGCAGAACTGGAAGAGCTTCTTTGCTTCCAGCAAAGACTTCAAGAAGAACCCGCATAAATACAAAGGCACTCCCCAGCCTCCTAAGTACAAGCACGTCAACCATCTAAAAAATGAAATCATCTTCACCCAGTTTGCAATCCGTGTACAGGAGAATGTGCTCAAGTTATCGTTATCGAAGAAGATGCAGGAACGTCATCAGGTTGACAGTTTTCATGTTGTCCTTAATCCGGACAACATGCCGTTTGACGTCACCACCCTTCAGCAGATTCGCTTCCAGTGGCGGCAAAGTCTCCGTACATGGGAGATGGTGATGATCTACCAACAGAAAGAGCGGGTACTGCTGAAGACCTTTACCAACACCATGTCCATTGATTTGGGAGTCGACAATTTGGCTGCGCTCACGTTTCTAGAAGGCGAGGACAGTTACCTCATCAATGGAAAGCCCTTGAAGAGCAAAAACAGCTATTACAACAAAGAAATCGCGCGTCTTACCTCCATCGTTATGAAGCAAGCCGGAACGAGCGAGGACTTCGTCCGCACCCGACGCATTCGTTCTCTGCAGGGGAAACGAAACCGGTATGTTCACAACTTTCTGCATCAAGCCAGCCGGCAGATCGTGGATCTGGCTGTGGAGCATCAATGCCGCACGATCGTCATCGGCAAGATGAAGGGAATCAAGCAAGAACATTCATGGAAAATGTTTGTCCAAATCCCTCATGCCCGCTTCGTTGATCTCATCACCTATAAGGCAAAGCTCGCTGGGATTAAAGTAACGCGGCAGAATGAAGCCTTCACGAGCGGCTGTTCGGCTTTGGACGAAGAGAACATTTCGCAGAAAGCTTATGCACCGGGGCGCAGGATTCATCGCGGGCTATTCGTATCGAATATGGGACTTGCGATCAATGCGGATGTAAATGGAAGTCTGAATATATTGCGGAAATACCTGAACCAAAAAGGTAGTCCTGATCTGATTCGTTCAGCAAGGGATAATGGGTGTTTGAAGCATCCGAAGCGTATCCTAGTCGGCTAAGACTTGGAACGTTTGAATCCCACACTTACCTCTAAGGGTACAACCCGTAGGTGGCGGGAGACTTCAATTGGGGGATCGCAGCTTTCGCGGTTATGCCAGAGCTGCAGGTCCGAATTATGAACCTCGCCGGAGCCCCGCCCGCTCTCGCTTCAACCTCTAACCATTCGGTGGCTAATTTGGGCAATGCCGGAGGGGCTTAC
The DNA here is from genome assembly GCF_019904135.1 of Paenibacillus caui. Classification (GTDB taxonomy): domain Bacteria; phylum Bacillota; class Bacilli; order Paenibacillales; family Paenibacillaceae; genus Fontibacillus; species Fontibacillus caui. The sequence goes on from NZ_JAIOGQ010000013.1 coordinate 5,993, forward strand.
ATTGGCGGTTTTGTGATCACGCATATGGGGTTGACTTCCCTGCCGTGGGCCGGTGCGATGCTGGTTGGCTTCGGCTTAATCCTTGTGCTAGCCAGCTACAGGCTGGAGAGGAAAGAGGAAACGGTCTAACCTGAAAAGCGGAACGGAAAACCGGAAACCGGAACGGGTTCATAAGCTTGTTCTTGCCTTTGGAAAATAAGCAAAGGGCTATCTCCTAAAGAGGTAGCCCTTTTTATCTGGGAACACATGATTTTTCCAAATAAATGATTGACATCGAGGAATTTATCGATTAATCTTTAATTAAAGATATTTCAGTTAAAGATAAAATCTCTATAGGTCATAGATCCAATCGAAAAAAAGGAGTGGATAATCATGAAATTGCAAACAGCGGGTATTCACCATATTACTGCTTTCGCGAGCGATCCGCAGGCGAATGTGGACTTTTACGCCGGTGTGCTCGGGCTTAGACTGGTTAAAAAAACGATCAATTTTGATGCGCCTGACATCTATCATTTATACTTTGGTAATAAGGCAGGGGCACCGGGAACGATTATGACCTTCTTCCCGTCTCCAGGAGCTCGGAGAGGCCGTATTGGCGGCGGCCAGGTCGGAATGACGACGTTTGTCGTACCGCCCGGATCGCTTCCGTTCTGGGAGGAACGGCTGCGGAAATTCGATATTTCCACCATGAAGGCTTCACGTTTCGGGGAGCAGTATCTCCAGTTCACGGACAATGAAGGCATGAAGCTGGAACTGGTCGAACGGGCAGAGGGACCCGCAAGCGTGTGGTCGTTTGGAGGCGTTCCCGCCGGCAAGGCAATCAAAGGTTTCGGAGGCGCTGTCCTGTACAGCGCGCATTCCGCCGCCACGCGGCAAGTGCTGGAAGCTGTGCTTGGCATGAACAAGCTCGGGGAAGACGTAGGCTACATCCGATACAAAGCGGCCGGGGAGCTGGGGAATGTAATCGATATTCCCGTTTCCGATGTTCCTTGGGGAGCAGGAGGAGCGGGCACCGTTCACCATATCGCCTGGAGAGCCAAAGATTATGATGAGCATCTGGAATGGAAGCGCCATGTGGAGCAAAGCGGATTTGGTACAACGGGCGTTGTGGATCGTCAATATTTCAAAGCGCTGTATTTTCGGGAAGAGGGCGGCATTCTCTTTGAAATCGCCACAGATCCGCCGGGATTTGCGGTTAATGAACGAGAGGATGAGCTTGGACAAGAGCTGAAGCTGCCGTCCTGGTATGAGCCGCAGCGCAAAGCGATCGAAGCGGGTTTGCTGCCGATCGAGGTCAGAGTATTGGAGGAGGACGAGTAAAGTCATGAAGCATGTATTTATTCCGGGAAGCCATCCGCAGGCGCCGACTTTTGTCTTGTTCCACGGAACAGGGGGCACGGAGCGGGATCTGCTGCCTGTTGCCGAGATGATTTCGCCGGCATCGTCCGTACTGGGGCTAAGGGGCAATGTGCTGGAGAATGGAGTGCCGCGTTTCTTCAAGCGTTTGGCGGAAGGGGTTTTTGACGAAGCGGATTTGATCGCCCGGACCAAGGAAGTGCATGAGTATCTTGATGAGGCTTCCCGGCAGTATGGGCTGGACCGCGGCAATCTGGTTGCCGCCGGTTATTCCAACGGGGCGAATATCATTGCAAGCCTCTTGTTCCATTACGAGTCGGCTTTGAAAGGCGCGATTCTGTTCCACCCGATGGTTCCGCGCAGAGGCATCCCGCTTCCGCCGTCACAGGGTCTGCCTGTCTTTATCGGCGCGGGAACCAATGATCCGCTTGTACAGCGACGGGAGACGGAGGAACTGGCCGGCCTGCTGAAAGAGGCGGGAGCAACCGTGGAAACGCATTGGGAAAGCTTCGGGCATCAGTTGACCATGCAGGAGGTCGAAGCCGCCAAAGCCTGGTATCTGGACCGCTTCGGACAGTAAAATTCAAGCTTATAAGAGAGGAGAATCGTCATGATATCCATAGATCCGGATCGGCAAAGCGGGCAGGATAATTACAAGCTGCTCATCGGCAGCGTCATTCCGAGACCGATTGCTTTTGTGACTACACTCAGCGGGGACGGAACCCTGAACGCCGCTCCATTCAGCTATTTCTCGATTGTATCGAACTCGCCGCCGCTCTTGTCCGTTTCGATCCAGCGAAAGAACGGCGTCATGAAGGATACGGCACGAAATGCGATTGAACAGAAGGAACTCGTCATTCACATCGTGGATGAGGCGATAGTTACGGAGATGAATAGGACCGCAGCCAATTCCCCGCCGGACGAAAGCGAGCTCGCGCTGACTGCGCTTACCCCCGTGACCAGCGATTGTGTTTCGGTTCCGGGAATTGCGGAGGCGAAAATCCGGATGGAATGTGTGCTGGAGCAATCGGTAACGCTTGCCGGAGCGGACGGTCAGCCCGGTTCCGATTTATTGATTGCAAGAGTGGTCCGTTTCCACGTGGCCGATGACATCTACAATAACGGGCGTATCGATCCGGAAAAATTGAACCCGGTCAGCCGGCTCGCGGGAACCTATTATGCCACGCTTGGCAAGCGGTTTTCGGTGGAGCGTCCGGAGTAAGGGAACATTTTCACCCAGTAAAGGGATATGACAGGGATGACAGGGCTCCGGCTCTAAGCGGAATTGGCCGGCCAGCGTCCTTTTGCCGATGTAATTCTTATATACAGTATTCCAGTCAGGAGGTGATCTACCCATGGGAGAACAGGAAAGAGAAGAACGGGAAGCAGTGCTGGACGGCTCTTATGACGATTCGCTAAAGCTTTTCACAGTGCTGTCCAAAGCCTACAGAGCATTGATGGACCGTGCGGTCAGGGATATGAAGCAGTATGGATTGTCCGCATCGGAGTTTGCCATTCTGGAGGTTTTGTACCATAAAGGCAGTATCCCGCTTCAGCATATCGGAGAGAAGGTTCTGATCACGAGCGGCAGCATTACGTACAACATTGACAAGCTTGAGAAAAGAGGACTGCTGAAGCGGGTTCCCTGCGAACAGGACCGCAGAGTCATTTATGCCGAAATTACGGCAAGCGGCAAAGAGCTGTTTGACGATATTTTCCCGAGGCATGCAGCCTTTGTGGATGGCATGATGCCCGGTCTGTCTGCACAAGAGAAGCGGGAACTGACTGAACAGCTTAAGAAGCTGGGCAAAGGGGCGGCGGCCGGATCATAGAACTGTTGAAATCCCAGAAACGGTGCGGTGTTTGAAGAACGGCTTTACTGAGAATAGCAGACTGCGCAGCCCGTACTAAGGGTGCATGCGAACCAAACGCAGGCTGAAGGAATCCATGTTCGTGTGAATTCCTTCAGTTTTTTTATTGTTTTCCATACTCTGTAAATCTATGCTAGAGTTAGCTAAGAAGAGACTAATTAGAGGAGGGACGGTATGAAAAGGTTGAAAATCTGGGTCTATGGCCTTGTTGTTGTTCTTATCGGTACCTTATTCTGGTACACCTACCCGAGGCATGTGTCCATAGAACTGAAAGGGGTAAAATATCAGCTGGGGGAGGAGAACGCATCGTTCCTTAAACCTGTAACGGTTAGGCTGGAGGGTTCGGTTAACCGCAGCCTGTTTGGCCGCGCAACCTTCTCAGGGACAATTGATGCTCAAGAAGATATCCCATTTTCCAAAGAAAACGGAAACGTGACCATCAAATTGCCCGAGAAAGACGGTGTAATCATCGATTATATCCAAATCAAGAACGGGGAATTTAAAATATACCATCTTGGCAGCCTGTTATCGAACCGGGACATGAGTCAGGTGACGCTGCTGCTGATGCATGACGAAGGCGGCGGTCAGAGCTGGTCCGGCAGGGACGGCTTCATGATTTCAGCCCCTGCGCACACGCGGCAGGAAGCGCTTGATATCAGCAACGAGTTGATGAAAGAACGTTTGACGGGAGGCTCCCCGCTGAAATAGGGGAGATTAGAACTGAACCGAAAACCCGTTAAAGCGGTGAATGCCCGTACCGAAACGGACAAGATCTTTCTCGCGCAGCTCCCTTACGGCATCTTTCACGACCTCCAGCAGACCGGGGTCCAATCCAATTCGGTTATGGCCGCCGTAGATTTGCTTCACTCCTGCAATTTCCGAAATCTTCAGCAGCGAGTTTACGAGATCCTCCGGGCTTGTGGTTGGATAGAAAGCATATACCGGCGTTTCATCATACAATAAATCTCCTGTAAACAAATACCCTCGGCTAGGATCAAACAAAGCGATATGCCCTGGAGAATGTCCCGGGGTATGATAAACAACCAGACCTCGCTCTCCCAGTTCGATCACGTCCCCGTCATGCAGAAGGCCTTGCGGTTTGCCCCGATACGGCGTATACGTTGCCGGATTAAAGGAAGCCGGTACCGGTCTCGTAATTTCCCGGGCTATATCCTTGCGGATCTGTTCAATGGACAGCCCTTTAATCCCGCTCACAAGCCAGTCCTCTTCAGCCTCATGCACGTAAATTTCCGGGTACTGGCCGTGGCTTCCAATATGGTCTACGTGAACATGCGTCGTCAATACGATGATCGGCAGATCTGTAAGCAGGTCCGTCATCCGTTTCATGTTATCAATGCCAAGCCCCGTATCGATAAGAGCGGCACGCTGCTGGCCAATAAGCAGATACGAATGGACCTTCTCCCAGTGTCCGTATTCACTGATCGCAAACGTAGTCTCATCCAGCTTCGATACGGTAAACCAGGCATCGTCGATGACGATGTTATTTTGTGTATTTTGCATCGGTATCCCTCCTCCTTATAAAAATCAATTGATTCGAATATCCTCGTTGTCATCCTGAAAAGCGATCAAGGACATATAATAGCTTTTCTTCTCCTCCTCTGGCGGAGCGGCAGGGCTCCCTTCGGAAGCGTCCATGGCGAAATGCTTGTCCACCAACTGCTTGAACTCTTCCAGGAAAGCATGGAAGCTCTCGCTCGTCGCATGAAAGCGATAGGTCGAGGCGATATTTTTCCTCCGGTTCTCATTTGTGCTGTCCAGGGCAAAAGAAGATGCAGGCGCACTCTCAATCTTCGCGCGGGTAACATCCAGCGTCTCCTTAAACACCTGCCTTGACGTTTCCACAAGGTCCAAGCTTGGCAGCAGATGGTCCTCGGGAATGAAGCGGCTTGCTACGGCCCGGTAATATTTCTGAACGATTCCGTTCTTCTCTTCCTTCCTGACGACATGAATAACGCCGTGCTTCTCCAGTTCCTTCAGATGAAAATAGATATTATTCCGCGTTATATCCAGCATCTCTGCGAGCTGCTGTCCGGTATAGGCCTCCTTGACCAGATTCATAAGTATCTTGGTACGCAAAGGATCCGCTATCGCTTTTAGCTGCTCATGGGTTTTAATTTTGTAGATGCCTGTAACGTTCACTTTAACACCTCTGTTTATTTTACCGGTAAAATAAATTTTACTGTTATTGTCATCATCCTACCATGAGCCCTTTGTTTGGTCAATCTTTCCATTTTCCGTACGATGGATTGTTGTATGCAGGTCCAGTTATTTTTCTCGGAAAGTTGAGTTATGCTATATTTGCTCCACTACCGCGAGCTCAAATTTTCATGGCAAAGGATGTGCGCTATGTTTGACCCCACTATATTTGAAAACTTAAAGGTTGGCATCGAGAATGTGGTCTATGACCTCGACAATCAAGCTGGGATCATTAACGTGACGGGACGGACGGATCGTCTGGATATGGCCGTCATGTCGAGAAGCTTCGGCCTGACATTCGAACTGGCCGGGCAGAAGGGTGTTTCCGCCGAGATCTGGCTGGAAGCCGGACTGCACGACCTGGCGGCCGAGATTCTGGAGACACAGGATCAGCAGCCGGGCTGTGAGCTGAAGCTGCGCTTTTATAAGGATATTGCAGACGTTTCCCGGGAGTGCCAGCATATCTCGCAAATCATAGAGAAGATATGGGAACCGGAGCTTCCGACTGTACAAACCATTCGGTACATCTATGGCCGGGAGCCTATCCTTTACCACAACACCATTGAAGTTGGGTTTCCGCGCAAGATTAACGAGGATCAAATGGAGGATCTTCCGAAACTGGTTAATTATATGCTTCGTACGCTGGAGGAATTAAACCGGATGATGTAATCCGTTCCAGATGGTTATGGGTCTATGAATAAAGGAGTGGAGGCCGGTGCAGCGGCTTGGTGCAGGTTCTTGAAAGCACAAGAAAGGTATTCGACCACAGGAGGTAGAATTAAACAACAGGAGGAATTTAATCTATGAAAATTTATAATTTTGGCAAGGAAGTGGGAAATCCCATTACCCACTACGATTCAAACTTTATCATGAGCCGTATTTTGAGCAATGATGCCCCGGCGCGGGTAGGCTGCATGCATCTGGAGGCAAACGGCATTATCGGGTACCATCAGGCGCCGGTGCCGCAGCTGCTGCTGATTGTTCAAGGCGAAGGGCAGGTGCGAAGCGGCGGGAAGAACGACAGCGCTCAGGTTATTGCCGAGGTCAAAGCGGGGGACGCCATTTTCTGGGAACAGGGCGAGTGGCATGAAACCTTGAGTCTCCAAGGATTAACGGCATTCGTGATTGAATCGGAGGAGATGAATCCGGCACAATTTATGCCCGAGAAAAGCGAGGGATAAAGGGGAGAGGCAGGGGTGGCAGAAATGCAGCTGAAAGGCATCAACCATATTTGTTTTTCCGTATCCGATTTGCAGCGGTCTATTGCGTTCTATGAGCAGGTTTTCGGAGCCAGACTGCTGGTCACCGGCCGCAAGCTTGCTTATTTTGACCTGGGCGGGCTTTGGATTGCGCTGAACGAGGAGAGGGATATTCCGCGGAATGAAATCGCCCATTCCTATACCCATCTGGCATTTACGGTTTCAGAGGACGAGTTTGAGGGGTGGATGGACAAGCTGCACCGGCTTGAAGTGCAAATTCTGCCGGGCCGAACGCGGGATGAGCGGGATAAGCGATCGGTTTATTTTACGGACCCGGACGGGCATAAATTTGAGTTTCATACCGGCTGCCTGCAGGACCGGATGGATTATTACCGCCAGGAAAAGCCGCATATGACGTTTTTGGATTAATGCCGGAGCCGGGGATTAAAGACCGAGCCGGCTTTTGCGGCGCTGCTTCATCTTGAAGGAGATCCTTATCAGGAGCTCTTTGGTTTGGACACGTGGACAGACGAACAGCTCATAGAATTATTAAACAGATGTTAACTAGAAGTTAATTATGTGTAAAATAACATTCCATAACTTCCTGAAATTCCCGAGTTTTTCAGTACGGAACTGACATGGGCAATGCTTTAAGCGTAGGACTAAAGTACAAACTTGGCATTTTTTACATAAATCCATACATCTCCTGATTTTTCCATGTTAGTATATTTGCAAATCCATCTCCGAATGAACTATTGAAATAAGTTATATGCCTGAACATTTCCAATTTTCAGTGTATGAGGGACAAGCTCTCTAGTTTATTCGGTCCAAAGCAATTATCTTGTTTTTCTATTATTTTTTGAGGAGGAAGTTTATGAAGAAAATGGGTTCGAGCTGGAAAGCAAAACTGCTGAAAACTGCGCTTGCGGTGGCGTTAGCCATCCCGCTGCAGCTGCTGGCGGTTAACAATGGACAGAGTGTCAAGGCTGAGGGGCCGACAGATCCGGCACCGTATATTGAAGCCAAAGTGGTGAACGAGAATGCAGGCAAGAAAGTACTGTTCGACAACACGCACGAGCAAACGGCTGGAGCTGCCGACTGGGTTATTGACGGCGGATTTTCGGATTTTGCGAATGCGCTGGCAGCAGACGGCTACTATGTAAAAGAGCTGCGCAAGACGACTCCCATTACTTTAAGCGATCTCAGCGGCTATGACGTGTTTGTTGTCGCTGAATCAAACGTGCCTTATAAAGCAACCGAGCAGGCGGCTATGGCCGAGTACGTGCAAAATGGAGGCAGCATTTTCTTCATCGGCGACCATTATAACGCCGACCGCAACAAGAACCGTTGGGACGGTTCGGAGGTATTCAACGGCTACCGGCGCGGCGCCTGGGACAATCCGGCCAAAGGCATGAGCACGGAGGAAGCAAGCTCCGAAGCGATGCAGGGCGTAGTCAGCTCCGACTGGCTGGCAAACGAATTCGGCGTACGCTTCCGGTATAATGCGCTTGGCGATATTAGCGCAACAAACATCGTTTCGCCGAACCAGGCGTTCGGCATTACGGAGGGCGTCTCCGCTGTAGCGATGCATGCGGGCTCGACACTGGCCATTATCGACCCGGACAAAGCGAAGGGGATCGTCTACCTGCCTGAGACGAATGACGCCTGGGGCCACGCCGTGGATCAAGGGGTCTACAATGGCGGAGGGGTAGCCGAAGGCCCGTTTGTAGCTGTAGCGAAAAAAGGAGCGGGCAAAGCGGCATTCATCGGCGATTCCTCCCCGGTTGAAGATGCCTCTCCGAAGTATTTGCGCGAAGATACCGGCGCTAGAAAGACAACCTATGACGGCTTCAAGGAAGTGAATGACGGAACGCTGCTGGTGAACACCGTCAACTGGCTGTCCACCAAAGAAAGCTATACCCGCTTGTCCGAAGTGAGCGGACTCCAGCTGGATCAGCCGACGGCGCTGCTGGCGTTTGAAGCTCCGGCAGCCTCCACGGAGCCGCAGAGCGAGCCTTGGGCAGCGCCGGAACCCGGCTACAAATGGTTTGACCGCTCTACCTTCAAAGCGGGCTCCTACGGTGGATCGACTGCGGCAGCAAGCCCCGCTTACAGCTTAATTCATCAGGCGACGCTGCCGAATGCGGCAGATTTCCAGATTCGGGTCGTCGCGGACAATCTGGCGGCAGGCACGACCGTCTCCGGGTTCTCCGCCGGCATTTACCTGAGCGGCGGGACACAGGTCGCCATGATTCAAAATGCCGACGGAACCTGGCCGTCCACTTACGGTTACAGCACGGCCTTCAGCCTGACTGCGGATAGCAACGGACATGCCTACAAGGATTTGACGGTCCGGATCAAGCCGGGAACGACGGGAGCAGCCAGTCTGCGGTTGCGTCTTAACGGAACGAGCGTCAAGACCGAGTCGGTAACGATCGGCAATGTTTCGGCTGAACCGCTGCCGGCGGAAGGAAACCCGACTTCAAGTACCATTTCCATCGGGGAAGCCCGGAGCAAAACCGTCGGCAGCCTGGTTACAGTCGAAGGGGTAGTCACGACCGAGCCGGGGATCTACGGCGGACAGGCGTTTTACCTGCAAGATACGACAGGCGGCATTTATGTATATCAAAGCCAGAGCGGTTTCCATGCCGGCGATAAGGTAAAGGTGACGGCTTCTACAGCCCTTTATAACAGTGAGCTTGAGCTTGCAAGCCCTGTTGAAATCGCGAAGACCGGAACGGCCGAATTGCCGCAGCCGCTCGTGGTCAGCGCTGTAACGGACAGCAACCAGGGACAGCTTGTAGAGCTGGACGGCGTGACCGTTACGAATATCATCAGCGCATCGCCCATAGGCTCGTTTGAGTTTGATGCCTCAAGCGGAGGCGCGAGCATCCATGTCCGCGTGGATGCGCGGACAGGAATTACACAGGACTCCTTCCCTTACCGGGAAGGAGATGTCCTGAATATTAAAGGCATTGCATCCATTTTCAAAGGCGTTTTTCAGCTTAAGCCAAGAAACCTGGATGACTTCTCCTTGCAAGCAGGCAGCGCCGCTCCGGTAACAACCGCGGCGCTGTCTGCAACGCCTAATGCCCGGGGATGGTTTAATCAGCCGGTTACGCTGACGCTGACCTCCACTGGCGCGGGAAGCGGAATGATCACCACGGTTTATGCTGTAGACGGCGCTGAGAGCGTCGCCTACAGCGGCCCGGTTATATTGAATGCGGATGGCATACATACGATTGCCTATTATTCCACTTCGGCTTCAGGAAGCAAAGAGGAGGCCAAAACGCTGGAGGTCAAGCTCGACCGGACGGCTCCGAATGTTGTGTTGACCGAGTCGGGCCATGGCGTAACCGATGTGGCCGAACAGGATACGGTCACGTTTAAACTGGCCGCCACGGATGACTTGTCGGGAATAGCCGCCGAGCAGCTGCTGCTGGATGGGCAGGCCGTTTCCAGCGGAGAAACGCTGCAAGCCAGCGACCTTGGGATAGGAGACCATACGGTTCAATATCGCGTAACGGACCTGGCTGGCAATACCGCCGAGCAGAGCTATTCCTTTAGCGTTAACGAGAAAACGCTTGCAAGCGGAGTTCCCGGGAAGCCGGTATTATCATCGGATGCCGGAAATCAGGCAGGCTTCAGTGACGGCGATTATACGATTACGATGAACATGCGGTCCGGAAACAACGGAACCACCTACAAGCTGTACGAGAACGGCGTGCTCATCAGCACGCAGAAATTGACCGATTTCTCGCCGTCCCCGCAAACCGTCAGCACCGAGATCAAAGGCAAAGCGAACGGCACTTATGTATATAAGTGCGAGCTGACCAATGCTTTCGGCACCCGAAAAAGCGCTGCGCTCGCCGTGAAGGTGAGAGACGCCGCGCCGGGCAAGTCCGGGGAAGAGCACGGCAAATCGGCGATTGCTAATTAAACTTAAGCCAGCAAATACGGAAACAGCTTTAGATCAATAAGAAATCCGGAATTACCCAGCCATTGCAGAGGGGATTCCGGTTTTTGCTGTATTTTGTTTAATAGCATTAATGTGGAAATGATTGTATGCTAAAGAAAAAGGGGGTGTTTTCATTGGCATTAGAGAATGGTATAGAGGTTGTCAGCCTGGACATGTTTCAAACGCTGGTTGATGTTCAGAGCAGGGGAAAATACGTCTGGTGGAAGATTTTGCAGCGGAATTATACTATACGGAAGACCAAGCTAAGCGTCTCGGGGAATCATTACTTGCCAATTATTATGCCGTTTCCAATGAAGTAAGGGCGTTAGGAAGATTTAGCTTGACCCGCGACATCTACTTGCAGAGCTTCAAAAATATTTTTTTACATAACAATATTCAGTACGATTATAAGGCAGCCGTTGACCATTTATTTGAAGAGCATCGGGCATCCGAATTTTACGAGGAAACGGAGGCTTTCCTTGAATTTTTATTGAAAAAAGTGAAGGTGTGCATTGTCAGTGACACGGACGAGCAGATGCTTCCTCCTTTTTACAAAAAGTATCCCATTCAGGTTTTTACATCTGAACAATTCAAGTCTTATAAAAATGATCAAGCCAATAAAATGTTCACAGAGATCATTAAATATTACGAAGCCGCCCCGGAGAATATCCTGCACATTGGCGACTCACCCGCCGATGTGTTAGGGGCCAAGAGAGCAGGAATCAAGGCGGTCTGGTTGAACCGGACCCAAGCAAACTGGAACCACGAAGTGAAACCGGATTATACCGTTCGGCGTTTGGATGAAATCCCTAACAATATTTTGTAGACGGTAAGTTTAAGGAGACAGCTATGGAAATCTTTGAGGATCTTATATTTGATTCTATAACAGAGAATGACGTTGACGCGCTGACAGAAATTATGACCCGTGCCTTTGATGACGATACGAAGCAGTTTCTGGGTGAAGAAAAAGGGGGCCCCAGAGGCTACGACACAGGAGTATTTATCAGGAGGTTGGCTTTGGAATCGTCTTGTCCTGCCTTCAAATTGTCCGTAGGGCCAAGACTCGCAGGTGCCGTTATTGTAAGGTTTCTTGAAGACGGTACAGGCATTCTCGAAATTCTTTTTATTGATCCGAGCTTTAATAATCAGGGGATCGGCTTTAAAATTTGGAGCTTCATAGAAGCTAAATATCCCTCAGTCACCAAGTGGATGACGGAGACCCCTGGATATTCCAAACGGAATCACTACTTCTATATCCAAAAATGCGGCTTCAAGCTGGTGGAGAAACGAAACTCCCATCATCCCCGCGAAGAAAGTTATATCCTTGAGAAACTGAAAAAATCATGAAATCAGAATGAATAATGATATATTAAGTCCAATTCAACGAAGACCCGGCCTTGTTCGAGGAGAGTTCATCCTGACCGTGTCTTTTTGTGCTGGATAACCAGCAGGCTGAAGGAGGGACGCAATTGGCTACGATCAAGGATATCGCCAAGCTGGCGGGCGTCTCCATCACGACGGTATCCCGCGTGTTGAACAACCATCCTTATGTGAACGATGAGAAGCGCAGAAGGGTGGAAGAAATTGTCCGGAAGCTGAACTACCGGCAAAATTTGAACGCGGTTCACCTTGTTAAAGGAAAGACCATGACGGTAGGCGTTTTGCTGCCCAATATCGACTATCCGTATTTTCAGCTTATGGTTGGCGGCGTGATGGAGGCGGCTTTCCGGCATCAATATTCAGTGATCTGCTGTCCAACGGCTTACAACGAAGAAGAGGAATTGAAATATTTGTTCATGCTGCAAAGAAAGCAGATTGACGGATTGATTGTCTGTTCCCATGCCAATTCGTGGGAGACTATTTTGCCCTTTCAGGAGTACGGGCCGATAGTCGCCTGCGAATATACGAACGCTCTGCCGTGCGTATATACCAACCATTATGCCGCTTTTCTGGATGGGATGCGCTATTTGAGGGACCGGGGGCATCAGAATATCGGTTATTGTACAGCGAGAGCGGGCGGTGCCAGCAGCGGGATGCGGCTCTCCGCTTACCGCAGGTTTAGTGAGGAAACCGGTATGTCTGCCAATGAATCGTGGATTTTCCCGGAATGCTTTACGCTGGAGGATGGAAAAAGAGTCATACGGCATTTGATGCAAATGGATCATCGTCCATCGGCCATGCTGGTTAACGGGGATGAGGTGGCGGCCGGCATGCTGGTGCAGGCCAGAACGGACGGACTGTCCGTTCCCGGCGATTTGTCCATTGTAGGCGCAGGCAATCAGCCTTTCTCGGAAGCGCTGGAGCTGACGACGATAGACCAGAATATCAAGGAGATCGGAAGGCAGTCTTTTGCGCTGTTTTTGGCCGGTGAGCCCAAACAAATCTGTGTACGTCATGAAATTGTCGAAAGAGGGACGGTCCGCAGCGTCTGATGACGGGCTCCAAAATTTCTGCTTGACCTGAAAATGTTTTCATCAAATAAAACAACTACAAGAGCTGTTTGCAGGATGAGCATGACCATTTCGGGTGAGGAGAGGATTGAACAATGGAGCACTTAAACCATCACTTGCTGCCTGGCGAGAAAATATACGGAAGCATCACAGGTTTTTTTGAGGAAATGGAGCTGGGCGGTATTCATTACAAGTATGGAGAGCTGACGGCTACGACCCATAGATTAATGCTGGAGGCTCCTTGTTTCTTCGCAGCGGAGCGCATTTGTACGTATGAGTACCGGGATGTAGCGGGCGTAAAGGCGGATGAGGCGATCATTATGTTCTACAATCAGCGTTATCTGAAGCTGAAGTGGCTGCAGCGTGGAGAGGCAAAGCATTTTTTGAAAATCGTACGCCTTAAGGGAATAGAAGCAGGTGCGATTGTGGGTGGAGCTTGATCGTCAGGGATTACGGGGGGAACAGGAGGGAAAATGAATATTCAGGAGATTTTGCAGGAACTGCGCGGCAAGGGGATTATCGAAGGAGGTCTGACGGACGGGAGGTCTCTATCCGGCGGCACCATGAGTCGGATCTATGCTGTCCCGGCTGAAGGGCCTCCGCGATATATGGTCAAGCAGAACGATGCCGAAATAACGCGAGCCGAATCCTTATATCTTCGCACCTATGAGGATGTTGCCATATTGCCGAGGCTAATCTATGAAGACAAGGATCACCGCTTTCTCGTGTATTCCTACATGGCGGGATTTTTTGAGAACCCGGGCTTTCGAAGCGGGAAGCGTGATTGGGGATCGGCTTGCCCTGCAAGAGCATGACCGGGTTGCCGAACTCCTTGATACAGCGGATAGTTCCCTTCGGTACCTGCTTCATGGCGACTGCGGCGTTCATAATTTTTTGTTCAGCCAGGGCAAACTTGCGGGCGTGATCGATCCGACGCCGGTTGTGGGGGACCCTGTGTATGACTTGATCTATGCGTTCTGTTCTTCGCCTGACGAGCTGCGTCCGGATATCATCCGGCCGTCCATGGAGCGGTTATCGGCAGCGCTGCACAAAAGCTATGACCTAAAGTCGGAAGTGCTGGTCGGTTTGTATTTCCGGTTAGACGCTTGCATCAGGCATCATCCAAAGGATCTGGACGCCTATTTGGAAGCGTGGAGCAATTGGACAGGCCTGTATTAACTGGGGAAAAGAGTGGCGGTGTTCCTGGGCCGAACCATTGCTGAAAGAGGAACTATATCAATTGACACCCTTGGTTAAATATGCCAGACTCTTAGGGTATGGGGAAAAGATATTGACCCGCAAATCCTGACGTAAGAGGTGAAACTCACTTGGAAATCAGACAGTTAAAGCCGGAGGAATTTGAGGTCAGCATGAATTTGTCCGAATATGCCTTTCAATATAAATTGTCTCCGGAGGCAAGGGATAAACGCCGTGAGTCGTTCTTGCCGGAACGGTTTTGGGGAGCGTTTGAGAACGGGGAGCTGCAGGCGCGTCTGATGCTGCTGCCGCTGCAAATATACATACAGGGCAAAGCGTTTGAAATGGGCGGAATTGCGGGCGTAGCCACATGGCCGGAGATGCGGCGGAAGGGCCTCGTCAGCCGGCTGTTATTTCACGCTTTGACCAAGCTGAATGAACAGGGACGCAGCATCTCTTGCCTGCATCCTTTTTCCATTCCGTTTTACCGCAAATTTGGCTGGGAAGTGTACACCGATTACAAAAAGTACATTCTTCCGGTCGACAAGTTCCCGGCTAAGACACAGGCCGAAGGCGCCGTAAAAAGGGATATCAAAGACATTTCCCTGCTGGACCGGGTGTACCATTTGTTTGCAAAGCGGTATAACGGCATGCTGGTGCGCGACGCCAGCTGGTGGGAGCAGTCGGTGCTGGATGAGGAAATGCACACCGCCGTGTACTATTCGGAAGCGGGGGAGGCGGAAGGTTATATTCTGTACAAATGTGACAAGAAAAAGCTGGACATCGACGAATTTGTGTTTCTGAATGAAATGGCTCGCCGGGCTCTATGGACGTATCTGGCCAATCACGATTCGATGGTTGCAGAGGCCGAAGTGAACAACGTTCCGGCGGATGATATACTGCCGTTTTTGCTCGATGATCCGCGCTTCAAGCAGGAGACCGTGCCCTACTTTATGGCCCGCATTGTCAATGCCGGCGCTTTTGTCCGGGAATATCCTTTTAGCCCGTCGGATTCGGGGATGAAGGCGAGCCTGCAAATTCAGGATGAATTTGCCCCGTGGAACGATGGCTTGTGGAGCCTTGAGATCGCTCCGGACGGAACTGGGAATCTGCTGGCCGGGGAGGAGACCGGTCAGGCTGAAGCTGGACTGATCTGCGATATTCAGACCTTGACGGCCATGCTGCTTGGTTACAAGCGCCCGGTGGAAATGTTCCGCTACGGACGTCTCCTGGGTTCCGAAAGGGCCGCTTTGGTGCTGGAACGGATGATTCCTGCGAGACCGACAGCGTTGATGGATTTCTTTTGATGGGCATGCCGCTTACAGATATAGAATTTTCCAGCCATTGACATGCGAACCCAAGTCGGCTATGATAAACGACATATCGGACAATTGTCCGCGATACAGATAAAGGAGGAGTGGAGTCTTGGATATTGGAGCTGGACCCCAGACGGCCAAGATTGATTTAAGCAAAATAAAGAGAGGGCCGATTATTGCCGCCCTGATTATCGGGGCATTTGTATCCATTTTGAATGAAACCTTGCTGAACATTGCATTCCCCTATCTGATGAGAGATTTTGGCATCGGTGAGTCAACTGTTCAGTGGCTGGCTACCGCGTATATGCTTGTTGTAGGGATTCTGGTACCAATCACGGCGCTCCTGCAGCAGTGGTTTACCACAAGACAAATGTTTATTGGAGCCATGACCCTGTTTCTGGCAGGAACCCTGATTTGCGGGTTTTCTCCGGTATTCGGCATGCTGCTGGGCGGCCGGATTATTCAGGCGCTTGGAACCGGGCTTTTGCTGCCCGTTCTGATGAACACGATTCTGGTCATTTTCCCGCCCGAAAACCGTGGAGCGGCTATGGGCATGATCGGGCTGGTCATTATGACCGCACCTGCCATAGGACCGACTCTGTCCGGGCTTATCATTGAATCGTTCAACTGGAGATGGCTGTTCTTCCTGATTGTTCCGCTTGCCGTGTTTTCTATTGTTTTTGCAGCCGGTTATTTGAAGAACGTGACGGAGCTGACCAAACCGAAGGTTGATATTCTGTCGATTCTTTTGTCTTCGGTAGGGTTTGGCGGCATCGTTTACGGCTTCAGCAGCGCCGGAGAAGGAGACTGGTCTGATCCCCAGGTCGTCTGGACCATTGCGGCGGGGGCACTCAGCTTGCTGCTATTTGTATGGCGCCAATTGACGATGAAGGACCCGATGCTGGATCTTCGGGCATTTAAATACCCAATGTTCTCGCTCGTTGCGGTTTTAATGCTCGTGCTGATGATGAGCATGTTCTCGACGATGATCATGCTTCCATTGTTCCTGCAAAAAGTGCTTGGTCTGACCGCTTTGTCTGCAGGGCTGGTGCTGATGCCGGGCGGACTTGTGAACGGACTTATGGCTCCGATTTCCGGGAAGCTGTTTGACAAATTCGGTCCGAGAATGTTGGTTATTCCTGGTCTTGCCCTGATGTGCCTGTCGATTTTCCTCTTTTCGAGAATTGAGTCTTCGTGGACGGGAGGATACGTCATCTTCTTGCATGTCATGATGATGATCGGGATCTCCATGGTTATGATGCCGGCCCAGACGACGGGTTTGAACCAGCTGCCCCGGCAGCTGTATCCGCACGGCACAGCCATTATCAACACTTTGCAGCAAGTGGCCGGAGCCATCGGAACGGCTCTGTTTGTCAGCATCATGTCTTCAGGCGCGAAGAACTACGTATCGAATACCGGGAACCTGGATCTTACAGAAGCGATGGTGGCCGGACTTCACAATTCCTTCCTGACGGGTGTATATCTGACGATTGCTGCTCTCATTCTGGGCATTTTTGTCAAGCGCACATTCTCCAAGGAAAAGGAAGAAGCGGATCCGAAAGAAGTGAAAGTCGTTGCCGAACAATAAAGAACCGGATGAACTGTCCCTCAAAATTCAGGAGACAGCCAAGTCCCTGTTTGACAGGCTGGGCATTGAAGAAGTCTCCATGCACCGGATCGCCAAGGAAGCGGGAATTGGGCAAGGGACTTTATACCGGCGCTACCCGAGCAAGAGCAAGCTTTGTCTTTCGCTCATGGAGAACAAGTTTAAACGGCTGATCGGAGAAATCGAGGGATTTCTCCAAAGCTCCCAATCCTTGCCCGTGATGCAGCGGTTGTCCTGGATGATGAGCAAGCTGATACTAAATCTGGACGAAGACCTGGAAGGGCTCAAAGTGTTGATGAGCTCCGGCCGGCTGGAGGAAGCCAAGGCCAACCATTATCAGTGCCCTCCTTTCATCTTTATCCGGGATAAGATCGAGGAATTGCTGAAGGAGGCGGCGGACCAGGGCGAATCAGTCCCGCTTGATCCAGCCTTTACGTCTGTCATGATTGCTTCGTCATTAAAGCCTGAGCTCATCCAGTTTCTCCATGATTTAGGATATGATACGGAGCAGATTGCGGCGAAGTACTGCCAGTGCGTGATTGAACCGTTATTTAGGGGATAATCACGTTCCTATAAACCATAGAGCAGCTCGGACTATTGCTATAGTTCGGGCTGCTTTTCTTTACCTGCGCTCATATGCGCTGAATCATTTTCCCCACAATTTCTGCCAATTGTTCCGGCTCTTCTCGTGCTCCGTTTTCGATCCAGCTCAAAAGTACATTCCAAAATCCGCCCGCGCTAAAAGCGAGTCCATAAGTCAAAAACTGTTCAGATTGCTGTTTAGCCTCATCGTTTTCTTGGAACATTTGATGAATGACCGGCAAGTAGTCATTATATTTTTGCAGCAAAAGAAAGAATAAATCATTTTTCATCAGAAGGATTAAAAATTCCTGATGTCTTCTCCAAAATGTGAAATAGACCTTAGCCACATGGAACATCGTCAGTTCATTTTGTTTTTTCAGGAGCGCGACATATTCATGGTATAAATCTTCAATATAGAAATATAAAATATCATTTTTGGACTGGAAATTCCGGTAAAAGGTTCTTCTCGCTAACTGCGCTTCATCGGCAATTTCAGTAATTGTGATATGGTGGTAAGACTTATTCTTTAACAGCCTTAATAACGCCTCGGCGATCCATTTTTTTGACTGCATGGAAATTGGATTCACTTTGTCCTTCTCGCCCATCAAAACTCTCCTTTCGCTCCCTGCACTGTCTCAAATCGCTTGCGTATGTAGCACTTGCTCGCAAAGTATTGAATAATCCATATTCCTTTTTTATTATATTCCCTAGCAGGAGGTGTCACAACTGTGACACTTCAAATTGAAGGAGGAGAGCTTATGGATAATATTCAATTGTTAATCTGGTTTTTGCCGGTTTTGTTTATGGTTCATGATTTTGAAGAAATCATCATGGTTGAAGCTTGGAAAAAACGAAACTCCGAATGGATGCAAAATCCGAAAGCTCCATTTCATTCGATTCAATCGGCCGCATCAGCTTCAATAGCAGTGGCGGAAGAGTTTGTTATTTTGTGCATTGCAACCATCCTTTCGCAGTATTACAGCAATTACAACTTTTGGGTTGGCTTATTTGTTGCCTTTTCGGTTCACTTGGTTGTTCATATCATCTGGTCGATCCAATATAAAAAATACGTGCCCGGTCTTATAACGAGTGTTATATTCACTCCATTGTGTGCGATTTTAATCGTTAAAGCTTGGCATATTCTAAATCCCGATTGGGTACACGTGTCGCTATTTTCGCTGTTAAGCATCGTGATTATGATTGTGAATCTTTATATTTTGCACAAGCTCATGTCTGTCTTTCATCAATGGCTCATTCGTTATTCCAAAAAAATGATATATTAGAATCTCAATTTTTGCAGCTCGATATCGGCAGATATGCCTTGATGTATTTGGGCAAACCCGAGAGCCCCTGCTGGAGTAACAAGAAAAAGGGGCTGCCGACGGCAGCCCCTTACTTCCATTTATTGAAATCCTCTTTTTCAATTGCGTTAGTTATGCCTCATTTTTTTACTTAGAAAAAATGCTACCGCAAGGGCAACCACCAGACTGATAAGTATCGCACCCCAAGGAAAATGTGTTGTTTTATATGGTGTAGTTACAAGTCCACCAGAGTCCTCGTCTTGTTTAGGATTATCCTGTGCTTTCTTTAAGATAGAGATTAGTTCTGTCGAAGTAGATACTTTCGTATTATCGATTCCATCCAAATATGCTGATTTTTTCGGTGAAATTCCCGGAACGACTATTTCCGCACTGTCTTTTTCGCCCACCAAAATACGAATTTCTTTGCTAATAACCAAGTTTAGTTTATCTTTATCTGTTGTGTTCGAAATTAATTTGTCGTAGGCATCCCCGAACTCGGCGGCAGTGCCCCCACCAGAAATAACTTTCAGTTCATTATTTTCATAGCCAATAGTTAAGAATGATTTTGGCTTGCCATTGGAAAGCACAACATAATCCCATTGATCCACTGCTCTAATAATTGACTTAATACTAGCCTTGCTATCTGCTGACTTTAGTTTTGCGGGATCAATGTAGTTTACTTGAAAACCGTCCCCTAATTGAACGTTTTCGATTTCTTCTTTTCCACTGTATCCATAACCCGCAGGGTCACTAGAAACAAGTTCTTTAAAGGTTTTTAACCCTTCTGAAGCAGCAAAAGCATTAATGTCGTCCGGTGCTTTACCAAATGCTACACTGCTGAAAGAGAGTGTTAAAACAAACATGAGCAAGGTTACCACAAATTTTTTCATTTTCGTTATGCCCCCTTAAACTTAATTATGGATCTCATATAAACCCCATCTCCAGTATTGGTCATAGGAACTACCGCCGACAAAAGAAGTATAGGTTTTGAATGTTTTTGTTCCATATTGGGGATCCATATAGTTAACATATTGTCCGGATTCACTATAACCATAAATAACAACTGCATGGCCGCCACTTCCATCTGTCCAACCCCAGGAAACATAAATAGGATATGTGGCATCAATTTGTGATTTGAGACTGGTCCATGATAAACTGCCGTCATAATACTGAGTATGAATAGAGTACCAAGCTAAGCCGGTCTGCGCTTCTCTTACAGTAGCAGATTCGTTATCACATGTTGTCGTTAATTTAGTTGCTTTAACAAAGGAGCATTGTGAAACAGATTGGCCATAATAACTCAATATACTCACACTCGATGCAGCCCAACACCAATATGTTTGTTCTTGTTTTTCTGCGGGATAATTGGCAATATTACCCGCGAATACCTGGACAATTACAAAAAACTTACTTCTTATCTAAACAGGACGGAGCTTATTCTCAGAAGGTTGCAGAAGATTAGCCCCAGCACGAGATGAGACATCTTTACATAAACTCAAGCTTCTCCATTTGAACAATGGACCGTATAATGTTCAAAAACGGCTGGCTAGTGATCGCCTTGTACCGTAGTTCCTGAAACGCGGATTTAATTTCTTAGGAAGTTGATCCAAGAACGGTTTTTGCGCTACCATAGAGAAGACACCTCTTCTGTGTGGTAGTGATTGCTCGGCCCTCTCACTTTACCAAACGAAGTGGTTTTTTCTATTTTTAAAAGCTGGATACTCACAGGCGATAAACCCATGTTATATCTGATATTAACCCGATTTTGACTCTACGAAAGTTGAGTTAAAATAAATAGAAATAAGGTTTGGCACTACATACTTTTTCTCAGGGCGGAGGAATAGGGATGAACGAACGAATGGATCATCTAGGCACGGAGGCTCCCCTTTTGCTCTCCAAAATAGCGGTTCCCCGCCAAAATGCCGAGTCCGTTCTGCGTTCCCGGCTGATCGGGAAGCTGGACAGGGGCCTTGCGGGCAAGCTGACGCTGATTTTGGCGCCTGCCGGATTCGGCAAGACGACCCTGGCGGCGGAATGGATCCGGCAGAGCAAGCTGCCGGCAGCCTGGGTCTCTCTGGACGCCCGGGATAATGCCGGCGCAAGGCTGTGGCGCTATATAGCCGCCGCGATTGGCACGGTTCGTCCCGGATTTCTTGCGGAAGTGATGCCGGTGCTGTCTTCGCTGCAGCTTGGCGGATATGAGCACGGGCTTATTCTGTTTCTGAACGCGCTAAGCCGGCTGGACGGGAGCCTCGTATTGTGTCTGGATGATTTTCATACGATTGAAAATGAACGACTGCTGCAGGGAATGGCTTACTTCATTGAATATTTGCCGCCTCAAATACATCTCTGCCTGCTCAGCCGAAGCGGACCGGGCATTCCGCTGTCCAGACTGGAAGCGCGCCAGATGGCGGTTCGGATCGAAGAGGAGGATTTGCGTTTCACCGAAGAAGAAGGGATAAGCTTTTTGCACGCGCATCAGCCGCTTCTGGACGAAGAGCAGGCAGCTCTGCTCGTTCGCCGCACGGAAGGATGGATTACCGGCCTCAAGCTGGCAGCCCTGTCGCTGCAGCGGGAGGGGGAGCCGGCAAAGTTTACCCGGACTTTTGCGGGGGATAACCGGCATATCCGGCAGTTTTTGATGGAAGAGATCTTCCTTACGCTGCCCGTGTCCCAGAAAGAGTTTCTGCTCAAAACCTCCATCCTGAAGAGATGGAATGCTTCCCTTTGTCATGCGGTGACCGGTGATGCGGATAGCCGTCAGCAAATTGACCAGCTGGAAAAAAGCCGCTTGTTCGTCATTTCGCTTGATCCGGCTGGCGCTTGGTACAGGTACCACCATCTATTCTCTGATTTTCTGCAGCAGCAGCTGAAAGGAAGCAGGGGGGAAGAGGTGCCCAAGCTGTATGAAGCAGCGGGGAACTGGTGCCTTGCGGAGGGGCTTGAGGAAGAAGCGGTGGAGTATTTTTTGCTCGGGGGTCATTTTACTCAGGCGGTAGTCCTAATGGAAAAGATGGCTTCCGGAGTCGTAGGCTGGGAATGGTCCAGCCTTGGCAAATGGCTTTCCGTCATTCCAACCGATCGTTTGCTCCGGCATCCGGTGCTGTTTTTTTCCTATGTCAATTCGCTTGTAGCCGAGGATGCAGGAGACATAGCTGCCGCCGAAAGGCTGATGAAGCTGGCCGAGGAATGGCTGGCCAAAGAGCAAGCAGGCATGACGGAAGAAGAGCTGCATTTGTTCCTTGCCCTGAAGCATTACGTCCGCGGTACGATGATGGTGTTCGGCAGCCATGATCTGCAGCAAGCCAAGGCGCACTATGAACGTGTTCTTCATTATGCGCCGCAGGGCATCCGGCTGATGTTCGGCCAGTATGAGAAGCCGCTTCAGCCCATTACCGTCAAAACCTATAAAATCGGTCCGGGGCACGCTTCCCGCCATATTGCGGAGGCTTACTCGCTTCAGCTCGCGGAGCTTTACCGCCTCGTCAATCCGCTGTTTCTCGGACGATTGCTTCTGAATCTTGCGGAGATGCGCTATTACTGGAACGATCTGGCGGGAGCCGCGGCTGCCTTGGATGAAGCGGTGACGTGGATTGTGCAGAAGAAAGTTCAGGTTGAATACGACCTGCTGCCCGCCTGGATTCTGCAGAGCAAGCTGAAGGCGGCCGCCGGCCGTCTTCCCGAAGCGCTGGACCTTCTGGAGCGGGGACGGGACGCGATGCGGGAGAAGGGCGTTGTTCGCGGTGCGGAGCTGCTGGAGCTTGCGCTTTCGCGTCTTGAGCTTCAGCATGGAAAGCCCGGCCGGGCACTGGAGTGGATGAGAGCCTGCCGCTATTCCGCCCGCGACAGGGTGTCCATTTATGAACTGTGCGATTATGAGTTGTTTGTCAGGCTGCTGGTGCGGGAACAACGGCATGAGGAGGCTTCCCTGCTGCTGGACAAGCTCATTCCGCTTGCCGAACGGGAGCTGCGGCCGATTGATCAGATTGAGCTGCTGTCCATGCGCGCCGCACTGCTGCTGCAGACCGGTGAACGCGAAGAAGCGATGCAGCAGCTCGAAGAGGGGCTGAGAATCGCGGAAGCCGGCGATCTGGTCCGCATTCTGATCGACGAGGGCGATGAGATCAAAGACTTGCTGGGCGAACTGGCGGCTGCGAAGCAGCAGGGATACTTTCGGGGACCGAGGGCAACGTCGCTCCAGTTTATCCGGTCCATTTTTTCGGGAATGGGAAGTCTTCCGGCTGACCTGGACGGGGCAGAGCCGCTCGCCGTGCTGCTGACGGCCAGAGAAATGGACGTCTATCAGGGGCTGCTCGACGGGCTAAGCGGCAAACAAATCGCGGAGAAGCTGAACATTTCCCCTGAAACCGTCAAAACACACCGCAGCCGCATTTACGACAAGCTCGGGGCAAGCAGCAAGGACGAAGCGATCCGCCGGGCCATGGAACTGGACAAGCCGGCTGAACATGAAATGGGAAAGCGCAGTGAGTAAAGGCTTTGCCTGATAATACCAGCTGCTCCCGCCGCTGTGAATGCGCCGCTTCAATATTGCAATGACACGAATCACTCCAGCATCCCCCTCTCGGGGGATTTTTTGTGTTTGGGAATGTTCTACAATGAGGGGTAGTCCAATTTCAAATATATGGATGAGGAGGGGATGAGTGTTGTTGCTAAAGCGAAGCCGGGTCATTGCGGCGTCTATTTGTGCACTTATCGCAGCCTTTATGTTTACCCGTCCGGTATTGGCCGATGACCGGCTGGCTTACTCCGTATTAACCTATGGGGCTCCGGGTCAAATCTCTCATATGGAGCAAACCGGCGACGGCGGCTATATTGCTGCTGGCAGTGGACCAGGCCTTACGTCCAGTCTAGTAAAGTTTGATGCCGAAGGTAAGCAAATATGGACGGTTCCTGTGATCGCGAACATTTTAAACGATGTGGAGCAGGCTGCGGATGGCGGGTATTTATTTTCGGGACAAGCCTTCAATCATTTTTTCTTCGGAAAGGTGAACGGGAACGGGCAACCGCTCTGGACGATCATGAGCTTTGCAGTTAATTATGACGGTATGGCAGGGGATATTATGGAGGTAGATGACGCCGCCGGACCTGGCATCCTCGTTACAGGGTATACCCGGGTTTCTCAGGGTGGCGAGCTGGAAGCGGCCGTTGTACGGACGACTTTGGACGGTGCCCCTCTCTGGGATAAACAGCTGTTGAAGCCTAAGGATCAATTTATTTATGATTCGATCCCTTCCGCTGACGGAGGATACATTTTGGCAGGCAGCACTGTCGTGAACGATACACAGGAAACGAAGGGGTACATGGTCAAGATCGATGCTTTAGGATCGGTTCAGTGGGACAGGGTGTACGGTGGCAGCGGCGCTTTATACAATTTGCAAGGGATTCAAAGAGGAACTGACGGCGGTTATATTGTGACCGGAAATATGATTGCCGGTTCCAGCCAGCAAATGCTGCTGTTGAAAACGGCGTCAGGCGGCTCCGAGGAATGGCTGAAGACCTACTCTTTTCCGGGGAATAGTTTGGGCATATCCGTATGGCCAACGAAAGACGGCGGCTATATCGTCTCAGGAGGCGATAACATCCTGGGCACGTATTTGCTGAAAACGGACGCTCAAGGCGTAAAGCAGTGGGATCAAATCCTGCTTGGATATGGAAACGGGAGGGCGGTTACCCAACTTGGGGACGGGAGCTACCGGGTGGCTGGCGGCATGTTCCAATCCTTTGTTATGAAGCTTTGGGTAGGGCCGCCAAAGGGGCTGACAGCCGATGACAATCGGAATGTACTTGCGGGAATGGATTCCAGGATGGAATATTCCCTGGATAACGGAGCGACTTATACAGCCTTTGACACTTCCACGCCGCCTGTTTTTTACGGAGACCGGCAGGTGCTGGTAAGATACAAAGCCGATCCGGCGGCAGGGTATGAAGTCGGCGAACCGGCCTCCTATGCCTTTACGGCAGACAAGCTTACGGAGGTCAGCGCTATTCAGGATCTTCACGTTCCTTATGGAACTCCGCTCTCCAATGTCCCCCTGCCTGACAAGGTGGAGTTCACGCTGAACGGAGCGGTTCAGGAGCAGGCGGCTGTACGGTGGGATGGAGGGAGCCCGGAATATGACGCGAATCACGCAGGGACGTACGCGTTTACCGGGACGGTAACCCTGCCTCAAGGAGCGGTCAATCCGGATGGCAAAAAGGCCAAAATCAATGTTGTGGTAGATCCGAAGTCAGAGACGGATCAAACGGTAACCGACGTAGCTTACATGCCGGATATTTATGCCCCTTACGGCACATCTTTTGAGGAAGTGGGGCTGCTGGATAACGTGAAGGTTACGCTGAGCAGCGGAGATGAAGTTTCAGTTCCCGTAACATGGGACGAAGGTGTTCCGCCTTATGACGGCAACGTACCCGGGACTTATACGTTTACAGGCACCCTTGTACCGCCCCCGGGGATTATCAATCCGGATGGAAAAACGGCAGCGGTGCGTATCATCGTGATGGCGAAGGAAGAACCGAATCCGGACGAGCCGACCGGGATTGTGCTGGATTCTTCTTCCTACCGTCTGGAAGTCGGGGCCGCACACTCTACAGTCACCAAAGCGGTATATGCGGGTGGCAGAGAGGAGCCGGTTAAGGAAGGAGTCACTTATACTTCGCTTCAACCGGATGTCGCAACCGTGGATGAGAACGGGACGGTTACCGGGGTTTCACCTGGCCGTGCGGAGATTGTTGTCCGGTACGGCGCGTTCACCGCTTCGGCCAATGTCGAGGTATGGAAGACGGAGCAGCCTGGTCCCGGCCCGGGAACGGGTGGTCAGCCGCCAGCCATCCCTGTGCCGCCTGTTGCAGATCCGAGTACGAGCTCTACAGCCTGCGGCCCTGCCGGCTGTACCGCGAAGCTTGGCAGCGAACTTGGCGTTGATATTCCGGAAAATGCGGCGGACAGCAGCTTTATTCTGACGATCGGAAAAGTCCAGCCTCCCGCCGGCATCATTCCGGATTCTATGAAGCTGCTGAGCCCGGTGTTTGAGCTGACCAAGAGCTTTGAAGGCAGCTTCAAGAAGCCGGTCACGCTTCACTTTAATCTCCAAAATGGGGACTTGGAATTGGGTGCTGACCGGAGAGCCGGTTTGTTCTATTACGATGAATCCGGCCGCAAGTGGATGGAAGTACCGGGATCGGTTCAGGGCAGCGAATTTACGTCCGAGGCCGATCACTTCGCCAAGTATGCCGCCGTATTCTCCGTTCCGAAGGAAGCTCCGGCGCAGGAGGAACCGCCGCAAGCTCCGGCGGTCACCTTCAAGGATACGGCTGGACACTGGGGCGAGGAAGCCATCGCGAAGGCAGCAAGCCGCGGCATCGTGACAGGATTTCCGGATGGAGGCTTCCATCCCGATCAGCCGGTCAGCCGGGCTGAATTTACGGCGATGCTCATGCGGGCGCTGGATGCGAAGGGGGCCGGGTCCGCAAACGGAACCCTGTCCTTCAAAGACAAAGACGCTATTGGGGCATGGGCGCAGCCGGCCATCGCCGAAGCCGTCTCGCGAAAGCTGATCGCCGGATATGATGACGGCACCTTCCGTCCTGGCGCGAACATTACACGCGCCGAAATGGTGACGATGCTGATCCGGGCGCTGGGCACCGCTGAGCCTGCTGCTGAAGCCCCGTTTGGGGATGCGGCAAGCATTCCCGCCTGGGCGAAGGCGGCAGCGTCGGCGGCCTTGCAGCTGGGCATCGCAGAGGGCCGCTCCGGCGGCAAGTTTGAGCCCGATGCTGCCGCAAGCCGGGCTGAAGCCGTCACGATGCTGATTCGCATGCCATAGCCACCGGAAAAAGAGTACAGGGAACACAAAAAGGAGGACAGAGCCAATGTTTTTCACATGGCGCTGCCCTCTTTTTGATAAGATCTTCACCGAGATGTTTGTGATTTGATTTCTCGGTTTATTTTCACTTGCTTATTTCGCAGATACACCCGCCGCCGCTTTGCTGCCGAACAGTCCGCTGCTTTGGTACACTAGCAAGGACACGATGAATAATACGGCAGTGAACCAGGAGTTCCCGAAAAATCCGGGGAAACCGCTAAGCAGAACACCGCCGATCGCGCCTCCGATCGTGGTTCCACCGTACATGGTGGCATTGGCCAAAGCGGAAACGGTGCCGCGGGCGGTCGTCGTCAAGCTTTGCAGCGTGCTCATAAATACGGGGAATACGAATCCCCCAATCGTGAAGACGCCAAAGAAAATGATTTCCGCGGCGACAAGATTCCCCGAGAAGGGCAGCAGGATATATAGAACGATGAGCGCCAGCAGCGCTGCCCTTAAGGAGCCCGGCTGACCCAACCGGCGCACAAGGCGGCTGCCGAACAAGGAGCCGATCGTATTGCCCAGGCCGAGAGCGATCATGGCCGTTCCGACAGCGGCGACGTCCAGGGAGAAATCGGCCGTAAACCAGGAGCCGATAAAGGAGAATGCGGCAAAGTTGCCGGTTTGGAATATAAAATAGGCGGCCAGATATTTGACGGCGCGAGGCGCCATGAGAAGCTCTTGATAGATACGAAGGATGGACTCCTTGCGCTCCTTCTTGACGCTTGGCATAGGCGGCAGCGCAATGCCGATAACTACGGTCATAACCAGGGCCGCTCCGGCAATGGCGAAGAACGGGGTGTGCCAGGAATAGACGGCCAGCCATCCGCCGATCGGAACGCCGACCATTTGGGAAACCGACAGCCCGGCTGTGGCAAGACCCATCACTTGGATGATGGATTCAGGCTTCACCAGAGCCGGAATGGAGGCCCAAACCTGTGGGCTTACGATGGCAGCGCTGATGCCGGCCAGCAGCCGGAATAAAAACATCGTCCAGAAGCTTGGAGCAAGACCGCAAAGGGCTGTTGAAATCGTAAAAGCGATCAGTCCGAAAATCATCGTACGCTTGCGGTCCATCCCGTCCGACAAGGGGCCGGCAATAAGCGCGAAAAGGGCATAGCCGAGCGCATAAGCACTGACCATCCAGCCGGACATGGACTCGGAAATGTGGTAAGTCTCCCTGAGTGCCGGCAGGAGGGGAGAGATCAGAAACGTATCGGTGCCGATGACAAACATGACGAGAAAGTACAGCAGAGAAATTTTTTTCAAGTGGAATCCACTCCTTTGGTTAATGTTCTATAGTTAAACAATTATTGAACTATTATGTAAAAATAATCCCGGAGCTCACAGGGAGTCCAGGAATCCGGGCAAATACTCGCGAAATGTGTCTGTGCGGAGACGGACATATTTGCAGCGTGAATCCTTCCTTGTCGAGGTAAGCCCTGCTTCGCGCAAAGTCTTGAAGTGATAAGCGGCTGTGGACTTTGAAATGTGAATTCTCTCCCCGATCTCGCCGCAGTTTAATTCACCCTCCACGTCCCGAAGCATTCTTACAATTTGCAGTCTGGTTTCGTCGGCCAGCGCTTTGAGCATTTGGACTTTGATCTCGTCATTGTTTAATTGTTTAATATCCATGAAACTATAGTATCCCCTTTCGGGCTGAAAATCAATGGTGGATTTACCGCTTGACAAAACAAAATCAAGCACTATAATTCGAATTAATCATAGTTTAGAGCGATGACCAAAGACAAGATTCCATAGGTCAAGTTGTACAGAGAGAGGGGCGCCTGCTGAAAGCTCCTTCAACGACGGCGATGGAGTTACCCCTTTGCAGCTGTGATTTGGAACCCGCCTGCCCCCGGCAAGCGAAAGTATATTTCACCGTCTCATCCCCGATAACGGATGCTTTAATGAGGACCTTCCCGCCTTTCAGACTTGCTCCTAAGTGGGCTGATGAAAGACAGAGAACGGTCAAATTAGGGTGGAACCACGAGCTGAACGCACTCGTCCCTATGGGATGTGATGCGTTTTTTTGCGTTCAAATTTCGTGGATATCGGAGGAATTACAATGTCTATTCAAGTTACATTTCCGAACGGATCGGTCAGGGAGTATGGATACGGTACAACCGTAGAAGCCATTGCCCAATCGATCAGCCCCGGACTCAAGAAGGCGGCGGTTGCCGGCAAATTGAACGGGAAGATGGTCGATCTAAGCCGCACGGTGGATGCGGACTGCCATGTTGAAATCATTACGCTGGACAGCCAGGAAGGGCTTGAAGTCTGCCGCCACAGTACGGCGCATCTGCTGGCCCAGGCGCTGAAACGCGTATACGGGGAGCACAACGTCAAGCTCGGCATCGGGCCGGTCATAGAGGATGGATTCTACTACGATATTGACTTGGACCATTCCATTTCAGCCGATGATCTGGCTGATATTGAAGCGGAAATGCGCAAGATCGTGCAGGAAAATTTGCCGATTCGGCGCGAAGAGGTTAGCCGGGAGGAAGCGATCCGGACCTTTGAGCAAATCGGCGATCCGCTGAAGCTGGAGCTGATCCGGGATCTGCCGGAAGATGCGGAGATCACGCTGTACCGACAAGGCGAGTTTGTCGATTTGTGCCGGGGGCCGCATTTGCCTTCCACTGGCCGGATCAAGGCCTTCAAGCTGATGAGCGTGGCTGGAGCCTACTGGCGCGGCGATTCCGATAACAAGATGCTGCAGCGCATCTACGGCACCGCTTTTTCGAAGCAGGCCGAACTGGATGAACATCTCCATATGCTTGAGGAAGCGAAGAAGCGGGATCACCGGAAGCTCGGCAAGGAACTGGGCCTGTTCATGTTCTCGGAAGAGGCTCCGGGCATGCCGTTCTATCTCCCGAAGGGCATGACCATCCGGACCGAGCTCGAAAATTTCTCGAGGGAATTGCAGACCAAAGAGGATTATGAAGAGGTGCGCACGCCTTTCATGATGAATCAGCGCCTGTGGGAGCAATCCGGCCACTGGGATCATTACCATGAAAATATGTATTTTACAGAGGTCGATGATACCCGCTTTGCACTCAAGCCGATGAACTGTCCGGGGCATATGCTCATTTTCAAAAATGAGCTGCGTTCCTACCG
Source organism: Paenibacillus caui (assembly GCF_019904135.1). Taxonomy (GTDB): domain Bacteria; phylum Bacillota; class Bacilli; order Paenibacillales; family Paenibacillaceae; genus Fontibacillus; species Fontibacillus caui. The sequence continues at coordinate 36,049 of NZ_JAIOGQ010000013.1, forward strand.
GGAACTGCCGCTCAGAATCTCCGAGTTCGGTCAGGTGCACCGCCATGAGCACTCCGGCGCCTTGAACGGAATGATGCGGGTGCGGACCTTCTGTCAGGATGACGCTCATCTCTTTGTCCGTCCCGACCAGATTGAGGAGGAAATCGGCAAGGTCATGGCGCTGATTGATCAATTTTACAAGGTGTTCGGCTTTGAATACAAAGTGGAGCTGTCTACGCGTCCGGACGATTCCATGGGTTCCGAAGAGCTGTGGAATCAGGCGGAATCGGCCCTGCAAAATGTATTGGACAGCCGCGGGATGAGTTATCGCATCAATGAGGGAGACGGAGCCTTCTACGGTCCGAAGATCGACTTTCATATTTTGGATGCGCTGAAGCGAAGCTGGCAGTGCGCGACGGTACAGCTGGATTTTCAAATGCCGGAGAAATTCGATCTCTCCTATGTCGGCGAAGACAGCCGAAAGCATCGGCCTGTCGTCATTCACCGGGCGGTATACGGGTCAATCGACCGCTTCATCGGCATTTTGACGGAGCATTACAGCGGAGCGTTCCCGCTCTGGCTTGCCCCGGTACAGGTTAAGGTGCTTCCGGTATCGGACCACTGCACTGATTATGCCCTGCAGGTGAAGCAGGCGCTGGCCGCAGCGGGAATTCGCGTCGAGGTCGACGGCCGCAATGAGAAGCTCGGCTACAAAATCCGGGAAGCCCGCCTGGAGAAAGTGCCGTACATGCTGGTGCTTGGCGAACAGGAAAAAGCGGAGAACACGGTGTCCGTACGGAAGCGGGGAGAAGCGGAGCAGGAAGTGCTGGGTTTGCAAGCTTTTATAGAGCTTGCTTTGGAAGAAATCCGAAGCTCGCGGATGGGACCTAGTCCTAAGACCCTCGGATGAAGCCACAGAAGCTGTGTAGAACGCATTTTAGTGAATAAATAGTTTTGCCATGTAAAAATGAGTTGTCTGCTTCAATTCTGACAACTCATTTTTTTGTTGTGCACATTTTTTGCGTAACCGATTGACATCATAACTACTTTTTATAACAATATAGCTACAGTATATTGCAATGCAAAGTAGCTGGTGAAAAGAGGTGTGGCGTAATTGATCCCATCGCAAATGCTTAAGGGGACATTAGAGGGCTGTATTTTAAAAGTAATCAGCAGTAAAGAAACTTATGGCTATGAGATTTCTCAACAAATACAGAAATATGGTTTTTCTGATATTGCAGAGGGGACAATTTATCCGCTTTTACTTCGGCTTGAGAAGAATGGATTTATTACAGCACAATATCGCCAGTCTGCTCTTGGGCCAAAACGCAAATATTTTTCCATTACGCGGGCAGGGGAACAAGAATTAGATTCTTTCTTAGTCAGCTGGCGAGAACTTGAACATGCTGTAAATCAATTATTTTATACTGGAGGAACAAGCGATGAATGCCCAAACAAAGATGCTGAATCGAAGGAATAACGAAATGGATAAACAGTTGAACGAAGAAAACAGCAAAGCAATGACCGATATTGTCTGCTACCTGCGCGTGGCAAATATGTGGGATTATCATCAGGAGGTAATCCGGCAAGACTTATTGGAGATGGTGTTATCTGCACAAGAACGCGGAGACAATATCCAAACGGTGATCGGTAAAGATTACAAAGCATTTTGCGACGAAGTCATAGAAAGTCTGCCTAAGAAAAGCAATAAAGAACGGGTCCTGGATTTAATTGATACTATTCTGATGGGTACAACCATTCTTGGTACAATAAATTTGATTTTTTCAAAAGACACCATTGCATTGATCCATAATGTGATTGCAGGCCAGCCATTGAAATTTGAAATTTCTATTTCGATTGATCATTTGCTGTCTTATGTGATTATCCTTGCAGCCGCTTTGCTTATTGTTCATGTAATTGGAAGAACATCCTTAAATCCGGAAAAGAAGCATACGCAAAGTAAACCAATAAAGTTCATAATAGGTGGATTTATAGGCGGAAGTGTAATGGCTATCCTTTTATTAATAGCGTGGATTGGAAGACAAACGCTCTTTACGGTTAATATATTTGCTGCATGCATATTTATTTTTGTGCTATATATTGCTCATAAACTCCTTCAAACAACAATGCGTAGGCAAGACTATTAGTTGGGAGGATATCCTAAAGGAATTTCTAAGAATCTTTAGTCCTTCTGTTTCTTATCTCTCTGAGTAAACCTGTTCCAAGCAATACTAGCCCGAGAATAAATAAAGCAGCTTCTAAGTATTCTGATAGGGTCTCGTTTGGTAAAATTCTATGCCACTTAAAAAGCCAGTGTGAAAAAACATTATCAAGTACGGCTAACAGACCTATTGAAATAAACATGCCGTTTAATAAAATGCGATTTCTTTCTTTACTTTTCATATTAATTCAGCCACCTATTCCGGCGAGAATCGTTTCGTTCTTCCCCATGGTTATCTCAAGCAATCAATCCGTTTACACCTTTGAATAAAGTTTAGGTTCTCCAATTCCCTCCTGCTTATGCGGGTTAACCGGGATTTTCTAGAGCTAATTTCAGATCAAATTTTGATAAGTCCGATAATATGAGATGGAGGGTTGATGATTGGGGCGATCATGTCCAGACAAAATATCATTAGGGATTCGGCAAGGCCCGTACGCTTTCGCCCGAGCCTAGACGCTGAGATGTGAAGCTTGTAAGAAAATCGGCATTCTCTATTTTCTATCAATCGGTTTTCTTCTTTTTATAATGATCCCTGAAGCGGTAAACACTGTTCCTGCACTTGCTAAATAGTAGGAATCAAAATTTTCAGGTAGAATATCCAGAATATTACCAATTGCAGCTGCAAGTATAAGAAAAATGCCTATTAGTATCGCAATATTTCCTAATTTAAACATTTAAACGCCTCATTTCCTTATATATGTATGTCTTTCAGGATGTCCTTGTTCCTGAATGATCCGCAATAACACCATCCTGCTTGACCTTGTAATGAAGCATAAGATCAAGCAGTTGGCATCGAGACGGTAACTCTTGAAGTATCCTATCGCTCTTCAAATATCTTTTTTCACCACAATCGAAGTCGAAACCGCCAGGGAAACCAGCAGCATAACGGCCGCTGCCCCGGCTGCAATCTCGGAAACGAGTGTCTGGTCAAGAGTGGCTAAATGCTGAAGCGCTTTGGAGAGCCATGGGATTTTTCGAATGGTCATACCTAATATCCCCACTCCAAAGACAACAGCAATCATCGAGTATTGGCATTTGGCGTACCCGTATTTGAAATAAAAAGGGAGCAGGATAGCCATCATCGTCGTGAACGCGGCAAACAAGAACAGGTACTCGGAAGGGTTCATAAGCTGCAAATCTTTATCCGTAACAGCGGTCATTACAGGTACGGCGACAGCGCTGATCAACAGTGTGGCCAGAAGGAGCAGCATGCAGTACAGATAGCGGGCGCGGACGACGTCTTTTTTGCCGGAAGGTGAGAAATAGAGTGCGGTTACGCCTTTGTCCTCATTCACAAACGGAAAAAAAGCAAACATAAACGGCAAGATAATCATGATAGGACCGGACTGCAGGTAGGTATAGAACAATAGCAAGGCTACAAATAGCAGGAGACTTTTTTTGCTCATCACCGACATCAGGTCAACGAGCAGGCAATTTTTAATAGCGTTCATAACAGAGAACTCTCCTTATTTCCCAGAGTATGAAATACAACGATATCGTCAAGGGTTGGAGCTTCAACCACCACGGTGTGCGGTAAACTCCGGATATGTTCCGTTCGCATCAATGCTTCAAAGCCGAATGAGCTGCGGCGAATGCCGACAGGCTCTGCCTTAAGCTCTTTCAATTCCCGATCGCTGCCTTTTATGAGACAGAAGCTGCTTCTTAGCTCCTCCGTTTCACCGGTAAAGATCATGTTACCGCCGTGAATAAAGGTTATGTAATCGGCGATTTTCTCAAGATCGGTTGTAATATGGGTGGAAAATAAGATGCTGTGCTCGCCGCCTTCGACATACTGCTGCATCAGCTGCAGAAACCGGTCCCGCATGACGGGATCAAGCCCGCCTGTCGGCTCGTCGAGCAGCAAAAAGGAAGTGTCGCGGGAGAGTGCCGCGGCCAGCATCAGTTTAAGCTTCATACCGCGCGAAAAATCTTTAAGCGGCTTGTTCCACGGCAGCTCAAATTCCTTGACATAATCGTTAAACGTGGTGGAATTCCAGCTTGGATGGATATGCTTCATCAGAAAAGCCACATTTTTAACGGTCCAAGTGTCACCGAATATACAAGTGTCCGAAACATAACCGATGGTTGATTTAACGGCAGCTTCATTCTTTTTTGTATCCTTGCCAAGCACACGAATGCTGCCGCTGTCAATGTCCACCGTATTCATAATCGATTTGATGGTCGTGCTTTTGCCCGCTCCGTTAGGCCCGACCAATCCCATAATGTACCCCTTGGGCAATGTAAAATTGATATCCGACAATGTAAAATTCCTAAAGTGCTTGCGCACCTGATGCAGCTCCAGAATATGGCCGCTCATAGATCTTCCTCCCTCATTAAAAACGACATCGTTTCCAGCAATTCTTCCCTTGTTATCCCAGCTGCTTTGGCGAACTCGATGGCTTCAAGCAGCTGATGCTCAATTTTGTACAGGTATTCCTCCCGGATCCTCTCCTTATTGAGCGTGACAAAATAACCTTTGCCTTGTACAGCCGAGATGAAGCCTTCGTCTTCCAGTTCGCTGTACGCCTTGGTTGTCGTAATCACACTGACCCGAAGCTCGGCGGCCAGCTTGCGGATGGAAGGAAGGGCGTCCCCTTCCTTGAATTCCCCGGTGAGCACGGCGTCTTTGATTTGGTTCTTGATTTGCGTGTAGATGGGCAATCCAGCTGAATTAGAGATGATCACTCTCATTGTTGTTCCCTCAGTTCATGTGTAACTTCAGTATATACTGTATATGTATGATTATATACAGTTGGATATTTTTTTCAAGCATGAATCTCCTTAGTGATCCTCCCTGATCGTCTTGTAATACTGCTTTGGAGACATGCCCACGTATTTTTTGAATACTTTGCTGAAATAGAACGGATCGTTCAGTCCCGTCAAATACCCGATTTCATAAAAGCTCAAATGGGTCGCTTCGATCAGCTCCCGGGCATGGTTGATGCGGACTTTGTTTACATAACGCATGATCGGATCCCCGGTCAGCCTGGTAAACACGCGGTTGATGTAATCGTAATTGCATTCAAATTGCTGCTCAATTTCGGCGCTTGTAATTTTGCTCGGGTAATGCTCATGAATATAATCCAGCAGATCATGCACCTTAATATAAGATTTGGTGCGGCTGTTTCCGGGCTCCTGCAGTTCGCTCAGGAAATGGTCGCGGGATACGTCAATCAGAAACTCGGAAAACTTTAAAGCGGTTAACATGCGGTTGAAGTTTTTGCGTTTGTACAGCTGCAGCATCTCGTTCATGCTGTGGAGAGCCTGATGGAATCCTTTTTTGGACAAGGTGCAGGTTTTGGGAAAATAGCAGGCTTGGCTGTCCTCCCTGGGCTGTTCCGGTTCCTGTTCAATCAGATAACGCTGGGCCACGCTTAGAGGATCTTCGGTCTTTACGTTCTGAATATCGGAATGCTCAAAATGGATATAGTAGTAATCGCAAATGTGCTCCTGGATGCCGCTGTGATCGAGATTGGGCTCAAGCAGCAGCAGGTCGCCTTTTTTCAATACGTAAGGGATTCCGTTCTCCTGGATGTGAAGCTCTCCGCTCTTAATGAAATAAAGGATGTATTCATTGACGTTTCTTTTGAAGTGAAGCCATGGGTGGGGGTAGGATACAAAACCCATCAGCTTGATATTGGGTGTAAAATGCATGTTTACGATCAGCACGGCCAAAGCCCCCTGTGATTATTTAAAAGTCGTTTTTGTACAAAAAGAGTATCTATCGAACATTCCAGTTCATTCTAACACATCCTATACTGGGATAGGTATTCCAGATGGCAGCATGAGAATAGACTTAAGTCGGCCAGCAGACCGAAATCAGATGACGGAGGATATGGATCATGAGCAAAATCAAAGTCACGATATGGAACGAATTCCGGCACGAAAGACACAACGAGAAAGTGAAAGGCATTTACCCTGAAGGCATTCACATGGCAATTGCGGGTCATTTGGCAGGCAATGAAAGCTTTGAAATCAAGACGGCTGTCCTCGATGAACCGGAACACGGCCTGACCGAAGAAACGCTGAACAACACGGATGTGCTGATCTGGTGGGGACATCTGGCTCATGGCGAAGTGCAGGATGAGATTGTGGAAAGAGTACGTGCGAGGGTGCTGGATGGGATGGGACTGATCGTCCTCCATTCCGGACACGCATCGAAAATATTCCAGAAGCTGATGGGAACGAACACTGGCATTTTGAAGTGGCGCGATGATGGCGAGAAGGAGCGGATTTGGGTCATTGAGCCCGGCCATCCTATCGCAAACGGACTGGGTGAATATATCGAGATTCCAAAGGAAGAAATGTACGGGGAACGGTTCGAGATACCGGCTCCGGATGAGCTGGTCTTCATCTCCTGGTTTGAAGGCGGAGAGGTGTTCCGCAGCGGCTGCTGCTACAAAAGAGGCAAAGGGAACATCTTTTATTTCAGACCGGGGCATGAGGAATTCCCTGTGTACCATCAACCGGAAATTCTCCATGTCATTTCGAACGCCATATTGTGGGCCGCTCCCGTACAAGGAGCCAAGTCGTCCTATGGCCGGGTGGCTCCGCTGGAAGCCGTTCATTCTTGAGTCCGCAGTGGCTTGATTTTCATTCATAGACATACAAAATGAGGGCCCGTGCGGCCCTCATTTATTTTTGCCGGGAAACAGCACGTAGGCTCATGTACGGATCCGGAAAAGAAACAAGGCTAACATCCAAACCGGAATGCTTGTATAATAATAGGTGAATATTTCAAGCTGATTAAAGAAATGGAGAGTTTTATGAAGCACGCGGAGCAAAAATTCAGAATTAAAAGCGCCACCGGAGTGGAGTCGGTTGTTGTGATGCTGATCGCAGTTATCGTTGTCGGCAACCTCCTTCGCCGGACCTACGCAAGTGACGGGGATCTCCTGTTTTATATTTTCGCCCTTGTTCTGTTGTATTGCATCTGGATGTTGATTTTGGCCTTGGTAAAGGTGGTAAAGAAGCCGACAGAGCTTCTGCTTGGCAGAACCTCGATTACGGTAAACGGAAGGACCTTGGAGGCATCCGAATTGGACGAAATTCTGATCAACGGATTGGCAAGACGGCTGATCGGCATCCGGCCGAAGGGCCGAAGAATCGTGCCCATGAAGCTCGGGTTCAAATTTGCGGAAGACGAAGACGAGGCTATGAAAGAGTTGGCCCATTGGGCTAAAATGAACAAGGTTCCGATGGTGGAGAAGAAATTTTTTAAGTGGGTATGAAAGGATCGGGGAGGGGCTCATGACATGATCAAATACAATATTTGTTTTATCAAGCGAGGCGGTCAGCTTTTGCTGCTTAACCGGGAACGGGCCAGCTGGATGGGATGCTGGAACGGCATAGGCGGGAAGCTGGAACAAGGCGAGACATCGCGTCAGTCGATGGTCCGGGAAATGTCTGAAGAGACGGGCATAGAGGACTATACCTTGCACTTCAAAGGATTAATAACGTGGAGCGTAGATGGCGCCGAAGTCGGGGGCATGTACACCTATTTGGCGGAAGTGGCGGATGACTTTGTTTTTCAGACACCGGTCAAGACGGACGAAGGGATTCTGGACTGGAAGGAAATTGGCTGGATATTGCATGAGAGCAATCAGGGCGTCGCTGCCAATATCCCGAGGACACTGGACGCTATATTGAACGATGACCGTGTGTATGATCATCATTGTGAGTACGAGAACGGAGTGATTCGCGATTACGAGGCTGTGAGGATTGAACCGGCTATAGAACGGAATGCAGAGCTTCTTGAGCAGCATTTAAGTAAGTATGTCAGGGAAAGCAGATTAGCAACCTAAACCACCTGAAATGCCCCGTTTAGGTTGCTTGGACTTTCTCCTTTTACAATTATAAAAAGGCATCGAGCATTATTTCGATCTGTCTACCGACATCAAATGCTTGAACATAAATGCCATCTTTAGTTTCAGCATGTCATCCGTGTTTTTTAAGTCCAGATTCAAAATCGCCGAGATTTTCTCCAGCCGATAAAACACAGTGTTGCGGTGAATGAACAGTTCTCTGGCTATTTCATTAATCTGACCGCAGTTGGAAAAATACGATTCAAGCGTACGCATCATTTCCCCCGCATACTCTTCATCCCTCTCCATCAGAGGACGGAACAAGTAAGCGCAATAATTGCTCATGACTTCCTCGGGAATATGCCGGAACAAGTAAGTGAACTCGATATCGGCAAACATAATGACAGGCCGGTCAAAACCGAGTTCTGTACTAATTCTTTCGGCTTCGACACACTCCCGCAGACTCTCAATAAACTCTTCTACTCCGATCCGGACTTTGCTGGCATAACTGGTATTTGAGGTTTTGGGTTCGCCCCAGGAGTACATCAAGTCTGCGTATAGGCGGGCAACTTGCTCACACCGGATGCTATCTCTGGCCTCCTCTTCCCGAATAGAGATGAGGGAGCACAGCCTGTTCATCATATAAAAATGATAGGATTCAATAGACGCCGTATTCGGATGCTCGCGCAACCTGTTTTGAATTTCCCGTAATTCTCGCCCTTGTTGTTCCGTATTTTCGGAGTTTTCCCTAACCGAAGAAATCATAAATAGATAAGGGGAATTCCAAAATTTGCTGCTGAGCGCTTCTGCAAACTCACGGACCCGCTCCCAGGATGTACTCCCCTTCAAGTAACGCTCCATGATGATGCCGAGCTTACTGCTTACTGCGAAAGCCTCCTGATTCTGAATGACCTCCAGGTGAAAGGACAAGATAACGGCAGCCTGGTGAAAAATACCCTCCATATCATGAACATCATTGAAATAGTCCGTTTGCAGCATCAGATAACCGTACAATTTGCCATTTTTCAGCAGTGGAATCCGGTATAGCAGCTTGTCGGCTGTTTTGGATAATTGATTGTCCGGCTGCCAAGGCCAACCCGTCAGCAGTTCCTGCTGCGAACACCCGGTTGCATTATACAAAATCTGCCCGTCCGATCTGACTACGGCAAGGGGAAGGCCTAAAATGTCGGCAACACCCTGAAAATAGTTGGTATATTCATTCGCCCTCATTGCAAAGTCCACCAGTTTTTTCTGTGTTTCAAGCAGCTCATTAAGCCTGCGGGTGTCACGCTGGAATTCAGACTGGAAAAGCGCCGTGATCTGCTCGGAGAATGTAAACTCGAAAGGCAGTTCGATCAGTGGAATCTGCAAACGGTCAGCCTCAAGCAACACGATTTCCGGTATTTCCCTCCAATATCGTCCAAGCTTAATGCCAAGTCCCGATGATCCTCGTTCATTCAGCTTTTGCAGCAAAGTCACAAACTCCTCAGGTGAATCCTTGATGGCATAAGCTGTGGTCAGCAGCAGTTCGCCTTCCTTCATCCAATTGATTACATCCGGCGCATCCATAAGATTGATGGAACTGATGATGCGTGAGATTCCGTCTTTGCCGGCCACCAGTTTTCCCTTAGATAACGGATAGATCTTTAAAGCATCTTCAACGGTTAAGCGCATGTGAAATTCCCCTTTATTTGGCATGGGCGCTTACGCCCGCTGCATGGCATAAGCCTGATTTGCGGCCTAATCGCAGTCTTAAGCTTTTAAAAATTATAAAGCTTTCCGGCAGAAGCCTGCAATCCTAATCCCACCTGAATGTCATATAACTTTACATCAAAATGCGATAATTTTGTTTTTTATACAATTGAAAAGGCTATCGCTTAGGTCTTGAGCCAAAACTGCGTTAACTATATTTACAACAAAGATTTGAAGAATTATGATTGAAAAAATTTTAAGGAACACATTCACAGCGAGGAGAGGGTCTACATGTTCAATCATTTATTCAAGCCAAGTTCCAAAAAGTGGCTGTTGGCAGGCGCTGCGTTGGTCTTGATGCTGATGAGCGCTTGCTCCAATAATGCTTCCAATAAGGGTTCCTCTTCAGCTGAAGGCGGAGAAAAAAGCGCCGACCTGAAGAAAGTGAGGCTGATTGAAGGCTGGTACGCAAAAGGTGAAGACGGCGGCTACTTCGCGGCATTGCAGCAGAACTATTATAAGGATAAGGGAATTGATATGACGATTCAGCCCGGAGGACCTGAGGTCTCAGGTTTGCAGCTTGTCGCAGCTGGCAAGGCTGATTTCGGTATTTCCTATGCCGATGAAATTTTAAAAGCAAGGGAACAAGGGATTCCTGTAGTCGGCATTCTTGCAGGCTTTCAAAGCACTCCGCAAGTATTGATTTATCATAAAGGCCAGAAAATCGGCGATTTCTCCGATCTGAATGGCAAAACCGTTTATATTGGTACAGGCGTGCCGTACTGGGAATTTATCAAGAGCAAGTACAAATTGAATGAAGTAAATGAAATGAAGTACAACGGACAGCTTGTAAACTTTATCAATAATCCGAATTCGCTGAATCAGGGGTATATCACGAATGAACCCTATGCGCTTTCCAAACAGGGGGTTGACGTAGATTATCTGAAAATTGCCGATTCCGGTTATGCAAATTATGCGGATGTGCTCTTTACCACTGAAGATTATTTGAAAAAAAATCCTGATATCGTGAAGGCCGTCGTGCAGGCGAGCCAGCAAGGCTGGAGCTATTACCTCGATAATTACAAAACCGTCAATCCGCTCATTCAGACCTATAACCCGGATATGACCGTAGAAGCGATGAATTACGAGGCTGAGCAAGAGAAACCATTCATTATCAATGAAGAGACTAAGGCCAGTGGAATCGGTTATATGACGGAAGAACGTTGGAACACCTTGATGGATCAAATGATCGAAAGCGGCAGCTTGACGAAGAAGCAGGACGTAAAAGAAGCATTTAGAACTGAATTTCTAGCCAAGCCATAACATCAGTGTATGCAAGTACATGGGGCCGGCTGAAATCAGGATTTCGAGAAAATGAGGTAAGCTTATGTTTAAACTTGGGAATCGCAAAAGTTATTGGCAGGTATCCGGAACGCTTGCGGATGTTCGGCGCATCCGTAAGCCGAGCCGCTCCGTAACTCTTCCGGCACAGCCGCAGGAAGTGATCTTTGATCTGGAGCGTACAGCAATCATTGTCGTAGATATGCAGAATGATTTCTGCACGCCTGGAGGGTGGCTGGATTCGATCGGCGTCGATACGTCGCCGCTAATGAATCCGGTCAGCCGGTTGAACCGCCTGCTGCCCGAATTGCGTAAAGCGGATGTTCCTGTGATCTGGGTGAATTGGGGGAACCGGGAGGACCGTATGAACGTGCCTCCTTCCGTCCTTCACGTTTACAATTCGGATGGAAGGGGAACCGGCATCGGTGACCATCTTCCGGGAAATGGCTCCAAGGTGCTGGAGAAAGGCAGCTGGGGAGCGGCGATTGTAGATGGTTTGGATACAAAACCCGATGATATCTATGTAGATAAATATCGCATGAGCGGATTCTGGGATACGCCGCTGGATAGTATTTTAAGAAATCTGGATATTCAGACTGTGCTGTTTGCGGGAGTTAATTTAGATCAATGCGTGATGCATACGCTGCAGGACGCAGGCTGTCTGGGGTACGACTGCATACTGTTGGAGGACTGCTCGGCAACAAGCTCCCCGGCATACTGCACCGAAGCAACCATTTACAATATCAAGCAGTGCTACGGGTTTGTGGCTGACTCCAATTGGCTTGTGAGCGAATTGGCTAAAGCGCCTGCCCGTCAGAATGAAACTGAAGGATGAGTTTTATCGGATTATCAATCATATAAAAAGCGAGGTTTAATGTCTATGGTTCATATTCCAGGTTTGATAGCGGGCAACTTCGAAGATTACCCCGTACACAAAATTTCGGCGAAGGATACGAATAAATTCGTGTTGCTGTTTGACAGGGAGCAGGTGTCGTTCACTTCATTTTTGGAAATTTTTGATGTGGGTGGCAGAACCCCGTCAAATGAACACCGCGAAGCCTACGAATATTTTTACGTATTAAAAGGCGAAGGAATAGCCAAAGTAGGCAGTGAATATGAGACTCCGATTCGGCAGGGATCTTTCATAGTCATACCGCCGGGCAACCACCATGATATTATCAACACGGGGAATACTCGCATGTACTGTCTCACAACCATGGTGCCTGATGAAAAGTTCTCAGACCTGATTAAAGCCGGTCCTTTAGCGGAACTGGATGAGGAAGATCTGGCTGTTCTGAAAGAGCTGGCTTCTGCACAATAATAACTGGGCTGTCCCAAAAGTCATCAAAGATGACGAAAGGGGCGGCCTTTTTTATGGCGCGCTGCAAAAATTGGCTAAGCAGTATTGAACGATTCGGCTCTCTGGCACGTCTAACAGGTAAATGGCGGAATAACCGCCCTGACAAGAAAGAGCGAGACAGCTACTAAAGTCACCATTTATTTCTGCTTTAAGGAGAGGTTCTATGATTGACACACAGCAATTGACCAAAGCGTTCGGCAGTAACCGTGCAGTGAGAGAGCTGGATATGCGGATCGACAAAGGGGAGATCGTCGGTCTGTTAGGACCGAACGGCGCCGGCAAAACAACGATTATCCGGCTGCTGAACGGCCTGCTTGCTCCGACATCGGGCCAGGTGAGGGTGCAAGGGATGGACCCGATACGGCAAGGGGAGCGTGTGCGGGCTTTATGCGGAACGCTTACGGAGCATACGGGACTGTATGAACATATGAGCGGGCGGGCAAACCTGCGTTTTTTTGCCGATTTGTATCATGTCAGTGATCCCGGGCGCATCGAGGAGCTGATTGACTTGCTGGAGCTTCGTTCTTTTGTAGAGCGCAGCGTCGGAACGTACAGTACGGGGATGAAAAAAAGGCTTGGTCTGGCCAAGGTGCTGCTCCACCGTCCGGCCGTCCTGCTGCTGGATGAGCCTACCAACGGACTTGACCCCGACGGAACGAAGCAGGTGCTGGATCATATTAAAGCGCTCAACCAGCACGAGCGGACGACGATTCTAATCTGCTCCCACGTGCTCAGCCAGCTTGAAGGGGTGTGTACCCGTTATCTTTTTCTGGAGAAAGGAACCAAAATCGAGGAAGGCACAAGGAAAGAGCTGGAACGGAAATATATTCGCGAACGGACGGTTGAGGTGGAGGCGGCGCTCGGAGAGCCGCTGGAGAGCTTCGCCGAGTTCCATCCCGTCAGGCTGGACGATGACCGCTTTCGATTCACGGTACCGGACCGCGAACAGATGGCGGAGCTGCTGCGGCGGTTAGCGAGTGCCGGGGAACTGTACGGAGCCCAGACGCGAAACGCCGATCTGGAAAGCATTTATTTTCAAATCAGGAGGAATAGCCATGCTGGATAAAAAAGCGGTTTGGACGATTGCCAAAAAAGATGTGTACGCGCTGCGCGCCAGTGTTCAGCTATGGCTGCCCATGCTTGTCGTGCCGGTGCTCTTCGGTATTGTGTTTCCGGGTGTTCTGCTTACCTGGGCGCGGCTGGCCGATTTGTCCGCCATGAGCAGCTTGGGTAAACTGGTGCAGATGCTGCAGTCGATCTCCAATTCCAGTGGGAAGCCGGACTTTGGATCGATGCCTTCCGAAAACCACCAGCTCGTCTATTTTCTCAGTCTGTATTTGTTCGCGCCGTTATTTTTACTTATTCCGATTATGTCGTCCAGCATTATTACAGCCAACAGTTTCGCTGGAGAAAAAGAGCGCAAAACGCTAGAAGGGCTGCTTTATACGCCGATTACGATGAAAGAACTGTTTCTTGGAAAAATATTGGCCGCTTTTGTGCCGTCGCTTCTTTTGACAGCGGGAGCTATTATTATGTACGGTATCATAGTTGATGTAGTAGCTTATCCGATGTTTGGCCGGCTCATCTTTCCGAATGCAAGCTGGATCTTGTTGATGCTGGTCGTGGTGCCGGCTGTCAGCTTATTTGTTATTTTGATTAACGTATTGATTTCCGCCAAGGTCAAAGGGTTCCAGGAAGCGTACCAGCTAGGGGGACTTGCTGTACTGCCGGTACTCGGCCTTGTTGTCAGTCAGGCGACCGGGATGCTCTTGTTAAGTCCGCTTGCGCTTCTGGTTATCGGCGCGCTGCTGCTGATCGTTGACGTTTGTCTTGTGCAGCTTCTCGCCAAATACAAGCGGCATGCCTTTTTGGATCATCACGTTTAAGATAGCACGGAGGATTAAACATGAATATAACAATAGAAACAGAACGGCTGATTCTGAAGAGTGTTACGGAGACCGCAGCCCCGGAGGTGCTGGAATACATCAAACGGAACAAGGAATTTCTTGAACCTTGGGAACCCCGGAGGGATTTGTCCTATTACACGCTTGAAACCCAAAAGCGGCTTCTGCAGGATGAGGCTCGGAAAATGGACGACGGCCAATTGTTCAAGGTGTGGATCTATACCTGCGGGGAGAACAGCCGGCTGATCGGCTCCGCCGCGCTCAGCAATATTGTGAAAGGCGTCTTTGAATCCTGTCATTTGGGCTACAAGCTGGATCAAAGTGAACGGAATAAAGGCTATATGACAGAAGCCTTAGGTGCTGTGACCGGGTATGCCTTCAATGAGCTGGGCTTGCACAGAATCGAGGCTAATATTATGCCGCGCAATGAAGCTTCCTTTCGGACAGTTCGAAAGCTGGGTTTTTACGAAGAAGGGCTTGCGTTCAAATATTTGAAGATCAATGGGGTGTGGGAAGACCACATCCATATGGTGCTCCGGAACGAAAGTATGGAATGATGGATTGAAGGTAAGATAAGACCGGCTAAAGCAGACTTCTTATGTACGGCCGCTCCCTGCCAGCCTAACGGGGAGCGGCCGTTTTTTGCTATTAATCATGTTATTCCATCCTCCGCATCCGGTATGCTGAAGGCGCCGTACCAAACTTCTGCTTGAACAGCTTGGAGAAATACAGGGCGTCCCTATAGCCTACCGAGTGGCCGACTTCTTCTATAGTCAGCGGATACGAGCTTCTCAGCAGGACGGCGGCCCTTTCCAGGCGAACAGAGGTCAGATACTGCATGGGGGACATGCCGAGCTGCTCCCTGAACATCCGGGTCAGATAGGTGCGGTGATAGCCGAGCTGCCGGGACATATCCTCAATCGAAAGCGGCTCCATGTATCTGGTGTTGATCCAGCCGGCCATCTGGTTGATTTGCTGTTTGATCTCGGTATCCATGGAAGCGATGGAGGGACTGAGAAGCTGCTGATCCTCCATATAACGGGCAAGCAGCAGACGTGCTGTTCCTCCTGCCTCCATATCACAGGAAACCTGGTTTTGCTCGAACGTCCGGTAAATGCTGCGATACAGCCTGATTAGCCTCTCGGGGCGGGCGGTGCTGGAGATGGGGGATTCCGGAGTGATGCCTATTTCCTTCAGGAAGCGCAGCACATAACCCCCTTTGAGCGCAACCCATTGATATTTCCAGGGCTGCTCATCATCGGAAATATATCCGGATACCTCGCCCGGGAAAATAAAAAAGCTGTCGCCCGGATTTAAATCATATGCTTTCCCGGAGGGCATGAAGCGTCCACGCCCCGAAAGGACAAAGTGCACAAGCACATGATCCAGATGAACCTGAACATATTTGTGCCCGGGCGGAGTTTGCTGTTCTCCGCAGAACAGCACGGTAATCTCGCTGCTTGACGCAGCCGCAGGATTACGAATCATTTTAAGAAAGCTCATCGTTAATAGCACCGGCTCTCCTTGGAAAATGTACGGCAAGCTGATTTAAGAATACTACAAATCTCCATATTGGTGTAGCAAGTATCTATATTTTCCAACTTCCCTTTGCGTTATATTAAAAGCGTCTTCGACAAATCACTAAGGATTAACCAAGGGAGGATTACTGGTATGCCCAGGATTACTTTTATCGGTGCAGGAAGTACGGTTTTTGCGAAAAATGTGCTCGGCGATTGCATGCTTACCCCTGCTTTGCAAGACTTTGAGCTGGCTTTGTTCGATATTGATATGCAGCGCCTTCAGGAATCGGAGCAAATGCTGCGGAATATTAAAGAGAATGCCCGAAGCAGGTGTACTATAAAATCATACGCGGACCGGAGGGAGGCTCTACAGGGGGCGGATTATGTCATCAACGCCATTCAGGTCGGAGGATATGATCCCTGTACGATTACGGATTTTGAAATTCCGAAGAAATACGGGTTGCGTCAGACGATTGCCGATACGGTAGGAATTGGCGGGATCTTCCGCAACCTCAGAACGATCCCGGTCCTTGAAGGCATAGCCCGCGACATGCATGAAGTTTGTCCGAATGCCCTGTTCCTGAATTATACGAACCCGATGGCCGTACTTACGAACTGGATGAATACATACGGCGGGATTGAAACAGTCGGCTTGTGCCACAGCGTTCAGGTCTGCATACGGGATCTGTTTTTGCACGTAGGGATGGACCCTACAGGCGTTACGGGGAGGATCGCGGGGATCAACCATATGGCCTGGCTGCTTGAAGTAACCCGTGAAGGCGTGGACCTGTATCCGGAAATTAAACGCCGCGCCAGAGAGAAACAGAAGGAGAAGCATCATGATATGGTGAGATTGGAAATGATGCTTAAATTCGGGTATTACATAACGGAATCATCGGAGCACAATGCGGAATATCATCCCTATTTCATCAAAAAGAATTATCCGGAATTGATCGAACGCTTCAACATTCCGCTTGATGAATATCCAAGACGCTGTGTAAACCAGATCAACAAATGGAAAACAATGAAAAATGATCTGGTAAACAACAAGGACCTGCAGCACAAAAGGTCCAAAGAATATGCTTCGTTTATTATGGAAGCGATCGAAACCAACGTACCGTTCAAAATCGGGGGAAACGTAATGAACAAAGGGCTCATTACGAACCTGCCCAAGGAGGCCTGTGTGGAGGTTCCATGCCTGGTGGACGGAAGCGGCGTTAATCCAACCTATATCGGCGATCTGCCGCCGCAGTGCGCGGCCTTGAACCGGACCAACATCAACACACAGCTGCTTACGCTGGAAGCGGCCCGCACGCGGAAGAAAGAGCACATTTACCATGCGGCCCTGCTCGATCCGCACACCTCGGCTGAATTGTCGATCGACGATATTGTCAGCCTTTGCGATGATTTGATTGAAGCGCATGGAGATTGGCTGCCGCAGTTCAGCTAACGGCTGCTTTTAAAGTGAACAGGGGCTTCCCGTCCATACAGCCGGGAAGCCCCTATATCGTACAAGACAAAGAAGCAACATCTGCTCCTTTATTCTTTCGTAATATGTACCGCTGCGAAGCTTTGAATCAAGCCCGGGAACCAGTCTTCCGTACGGGAGAATGTGAAGCCGGCGGCTTCAGCCTTATCGGTGTTCATGCCGTAAGAAGCTTGAACGGCATAAGGGGTAAGGCGGAAAGGATCCGTTTCCTTCCCCGGACTTATGTGTTCAATCTCCGTCCGTTTGCCGGTCGCCCGTTCTATGATGTTCATGATCTCCTGCAGGGACAGGGCCCCCTTGGAGCAGGCGTTTACCGGCCCCGACAGGCTCTGCCGGCCAAGCCAGAACAGAAACTGCGCCGCTTCCTGAGACGAGATAAACGAGATGCGCGCGTCGGGATTAAAGGCCTGTACCGCTTTGCCCGCTGCCGCCTTCCTTACATGAAACAGGAGGCGCTCCGTGTAATCATCTTCCCCGACAACAAATGGGAATCTTACCGCCGCCACAGGGAAAGACGCCTGCTGCAGCAGCACAGCTTCAGCCTGGCGTTTGCCTTCATCGTAGCTGAACTGCTCGCGTCTGCCCAAGGTTACCGGGTAATGCAGCGTATCCACTTCATCCTCCTTGCGCTGATCGCTCCCTTCTTTATAGACGGATAAAGAGGAGGTGAGAATATATTTTTAGTGAAGCCGGCGAACAGATCGGCCGCATCCTGTGCATCCTGCGAGGCATAGCAGATATTATCGTAAATGATGTCCCATGGCCCGTGCTTCACCAAGTCCTCCAAATCTTCCCGCACCTGCCGGTCCGCCTTTACCCGGGTTACGCGATCCCCAAACGAATCCGCTGTCAGGCCGCGTGTAGCGATCGTGACCTG
Organism: Paenibacillus caui; assembly: GCF_019904135.1. Classification (GTDB taxonomy): domain Bacteria; phylum Bacillota; class Bacilli; order Paenibacillales; family Paenibacillaceae; genus Fontibacillus; species Fontibacillus caui. The sequence continues at coordinate 54,236 of NZ_JAIOGQ010000013.1, forward strand.
ATCGCCTGCTTCAATGAGCAGTTCCACCAATCTTTTGCCAAAAAAACGGGTACCGCCGAGTACCAATACCTTCATACCGTTCCTCCTAAAAGTTTTGTGAAGCATAAGCTCCCATGACCAACTTCGCAACAAAACTTGCTTCGGAAGCATAGGCATAGTTTTGTGAAGCATAAGCTCCCATGATCAACTTCGCAACAAAACTTGCTTCGGAAGCATAGGCTTACTATCTATAATAACGAAAATCATATTCGGATAGATACAGGAGGACGGTGGATTGACGGACATAGAGATATAAATTATGCTAACTTGCAAAGCCCGTAAACCGCAAAAACCTGGAAGACCAGGCGCAAAAGGAGAATCCTCTTTATGGACATTAGGTACCCTATTGGCAAGTTCGAGTTCGAGGGTGAAATCCCGGCAGCCCAGAGAGAGAAGTGGATTGCTGAAATTAGCGAATTTCCTGGGAAATTGAAAGAAGCTGTACAAGGATTAAGCGAAGAACAGCTGGACCTTCCGTATCGGGAGGGAGGATGGACCGTAAGGAAGGTTGTGCATCATTTGGCGGATAGTCACATCAACAGTTATACCCGGTTCAAACTGGCTCTCACGGAAGAGAAACCGGCTATAAAACCTTATTTTGAAGACCGTTGGGCCAATCTTTCGGACGCCTTGACCGGCGACATCCAAATTTCGATCAAGCTGCTCGAAGCCTTGCACACAAGATGGGTCATACTGCTGAACTCGTTAAATGAAGTTGACTTTAAAAAGCAGTTTTATCATCCCGAATCCGGTCAATCCATCAGCCTGGACTATAACCTGGGTTTCTATGCCTGGCATGGCAATCATCATATTGCCCATATTACAGCTTTAAGAGAAAGATTGAATATTTAGAGCTTCAAAGGAAAGGCTTATTCCTATTAATAGGATAGGAATAAGCTATTATTTCGGGTATAATCTTGATAGTAAATCACGAGATAGGTTATACTTGTCTCGCCAAAAAGTCGAAATAAAAGGAGCAGTGACATGGGAAAAGTATTGATCTTTGGTCATAAGAATCCGGATACGGATACAATTTGTTCGGCAATTGCCTATGCGCATTTGAAAAAAGAGCTTGGTGTAGAGGTCGAGGCGGTACGTCTCGGTTCCGTCAACGGAGAAACCCAGTTTGCGCTGGACCGTTTTGAAACCGAAGCTCCGCGTCTTGTAGAAGCCGTAGCCGAAGAAGCGAAAGAAGTCATTCTGGTTGACCATAACGAGCGCCAACAAAGCGCTTCCGATATCGAGAAGGTGCGGGTTATCGAGGTTATCGACCACCACCGGATCGCCAATTTTGAGACAAGCGGACCGCTTTATTACCGGGCAGAGCCGGTTGGCTGCACAGCTACAATTCTGAAAAAGCTCTACAAGGAGAATGGCATCGAAATTCCGGCCAACATTGCGGGGCTCATGCTGTCGGCGATCATCTCCGATTCCTTGCTGTTCAAATCCCCGACCTGCACGGAGGAAGATGTGGCCGCAGCCCGCGAACTGGCTGAAATCGCCGGCGTGGATGCGGATGCTTACGGACTGGACATGCTGAAGGCCGGAGCCGATCTTAGCCAAAAAACGATTGCCGAGCTCGTCACTCTCGATGCCAAGGAATTCCAAATGGGCGGTTCCAAAGTCGAGATCGCTCAGGTTAACGCAGTAGACGTCAATGATGTGCTCAGCCGTCAGGATGAACTTGAGGCTGCCCTGTCCGAAATCATTTCGAAAAAGGGACTGGATTTGTTCCTGTTTGTCGTCACGGACATTCTGAATAATGATTCCGTCGGCGTAGCGCTTGGAAGCAAGGCTTCCGCGGTTGAAAAAGCCTACAACGTAAGCCTTCAGGACAACAAGGCTGTACTTAAGGGAGTCGTCTCCCGTAAATCGCAGATCGTTCCTGTGCTTACCGATACATTTGGCAGTTTGTAATTTACAATAATTCCTTTGCGTTCATGGATGATCCGGTCCGTGAGCGCATTTTTTTTATTGACAGGGATACACGAGTTCCATATAGTTGTTATGACAACTAAATGAGGAGGAAGCCATTATTTTGCATAACAGCCTCGACCAGTCGCTTGGATTTAAGCTTGGTGTAGCCTACCGGAAAGTTTCACAGCTATTTCAGCAGCAGTTGAAGGATCACAACCTGACTCCCGAGCAATGGGCCGTGTTGTACAGGACCGGTGAACAGGATGGAATGATCCAGCGGGAGATCGGGCAGCGTGCCGGCAAGGATAAGCCAACTACGACACGCATTCTTGTCGCCCTGGAAGAGAAGGGGATGATCCGGAAAGTGGAGGGCTCCACCGACAGACGTTCCTTCCGGGTTTATATTACTGAGGCCGGCCGGGATAAGGTTCGGCAGATCGAGCCTATAGAGAGAGCGACGATGTCCGCAGTGAGTCAAGGCATCAGCGAAGAGGACTATGCCCTCTTTGTGAACCTGCTGCAGCGGATTATCGGAAATGCGGACAAATTGATCGAATAATTTTCATTTATAAATGTTTTAGATAGAGAGACAAGGAGTGGTTATCATAGGCAGTCAGACCTCCGAAAAGCTGTGGAGCAAGTCGTTTATTATGATTACTCTAAGCTACCTGCTGCTGTTTTTAAGTCTGCAAATGCTGCTTTCGCCTTTTCCAACTTATGTAAAAGATAAGTTTCATCCCGGTGATTTCGCATTGAGTCTGGTTACCAGCCTGTTTGCCCTGTCCGCTATCGTTACCAGACTCGCCGTTGTTCCGGTTCTGAAGAGAGTGCACCGGAACGTGGTTCTGTTTACAGGCGTTATTCTGGCTACCGTGGCTACAGCGCTTTATTCCTTTGCAGGTTCCATCCAAGCAGTGCTGCTGCTTCGGGTGCTGTTCGGCATTGGATTCGGGATGTCGAGCACGATTATGCCGACGCTCGTATCGCAGATCATACCAAAGGATCGCCTGGGCGTAGGGATCGGCTATTTCGGTCTGTCTACAAGCCTGGCCATGTCATTTGGACCTATGATCGGCCTGTCCATTATTAACAGCTTCGGCTTCAGACCTCTGACGGCTGCAGGCACCTTATCCGTCCTGCTGATCATCCCGATGCTGGCTTTAAGCCGGAGCATTCCTCCGCAGCCGACTCCGGCTATGCGCCGCCATGCGCCTGTGCCCGGTGAAGAGAAACCTCCGCGCTATATCAATAAGCGCATTGCCATGCCGGCCTTCTTGAACGCCATGCTGTCGGTGACTTATGGCGGTCTGCTCGGTTTTCTCGCTTTGTACGGCAAAGCCATTCATCTGGATCAAATCGGCCTGTTCTTCCTTTTCAATGCGATTACCGTGCTGATCATCCGTCCGGTTTCCGGCCGCGTGTTCGACCAAAGAGGACCTGCAGCAGTTCTGATCCCCGCAGGCCTCATTGTGTTTGCCAGCCTGCTGCTGCTCTCATATGTTAACGGGCTTGCTCTGCTGATCGTCTCCGCCATGCTGTACGGACTTGGCTTCGGCGCGATTCAACCGGTTACCCAGGCCTGGATGCTGCAGGAAAGTCCGGCTGAGCGCCATGGGGCAGTGAACAGTCTGTATTATAACTCGATCGACTTCGGCGTAGCTGCCGGATCTATGCTGCTTGGCGCAATAGCTTCCCATTCCAGCTATGCCGTTATGTACCGCTGGGCATCCTTTGTAATGCTGCTCTTCCTAACCGTATTTTTGCTTGGACGGCTGCTTCCAGCCGGCAGACATCGGGCTGAAAGCCGTTTGGCAGGGGGACGGATGAAGCGGCAATAGGGAATCCAATTCGTTTTTTGTCCTCAAATATTGTCCTCAAAACATGGAGTTTGCGGGCAATCTGCAGTATTATAGTAATCGCTTGGAATCCAGATTAAGGCGTCTTCCCGGCTTGTCCTAGGGAAGGCTTAAGCAAATTCCCGGATAGGAGGATTCATATGGGCAGTATAGATTTGTTCCGGCAGCCCAAGCAGCGCAAGCTGATGCTCAGCGCAGGCCTCAGCTGGCTTTTTGATGCAATGGATGTCGGACTGCTTTCATTCGTTGTGGCTGACCTGGCCAAAAAATGGTCTCTCTCATCTTCACAGGTCGGCGTTCTCACAAGCATTAATGCGATTGGAATGGTATTTGGCGCAGCGCTTGCCGGCACCCTAGCCGATCGTTTCGGCCGGAAAGCCATTCTGCTGTGGACCCTGGTTATCTTCTCGGTGGCAAGCGGACTTTCGGCGCTGGCGGCAACCTTTGCCGTATTGTGCTTGCTGCGTTTCATTGTTGGCTTCGGTCTTGGCGGCGAGCTGCCGGTTGCCTCAACGCTTGTATCGGAGTCCGTTCCGGTCAAGGACCGGGGGAGAGCCGTTGTGCTGCTCGAAAGCTTCTGGGCCGTCGGCTGGATTGCTGCCGCTCTCGTTGCATACTTTGTCATTCCGAAATACGGCTGGCAGGCGGCATTTATAATAGGAGCCCTCCCGGCGCTGTACGCTATTTACCTGCGCAGAGCGATCGAGGACTCCCCGCAGTACCTGATCCGCAAACCCGAGACCAGGCTGCCATTCGGGGAACGGTTTGCCCAAATCTGGTCCAGGGAAGCTTGGCGTTCGTCGGCGATGCTGTGGATCCTGTGGTTTACGGTCGTCTTTTCCTATTACGGGATGTTTCTGTGGCTCCCTACGGTTATCGCAGCCAAAGGATACAGTATGGTCCGCAGCTTCGAATACGTGCTTATAATGACATTGGCACAGCTTCCCGGCTACTTCACGGCCGCGTATTTTATTGAAAAATTGGGCCGAAAATTTGTGCTCGTGATTTACCTGGTGATGACCGCGTTCAGCGCTTTATGGTTCGGATTGGCAGAGACGGAAGCTTCGCTTCTATCGGCGGGAATTTGCCTGTCTTTCTTCAACCTCGGCGCATGGGGCGCTATGTATGCATACAGCCCGGAATTGTATCCGACCAAGCTTCGGACAACGGGCGTCGGCATGGCTACTTCGTTCGGGCGGATCGGGGGAGTGATCGGCCCCTTGCTTGTCGGCTACATGAGGGAACAGGACGTACCGATCGCTGCGATATTCACTATGTTTTTTATTACCGTACTGGCGGGTGCCGCAGCCGTCCTGTTCCTGGGTAAAGAGACGAAAGGGCTTGTGATTAAGGACTGAAGACAATACCGTTACCTAGGCGAGGTGAATAGAATGGCGAAGAGAAAAGGCCAGGAGCAAAAGAGCCTGCAGGACAAGCCTGCGACACTTAAGGATTTACTGAATCCGGAGATCGTCGGCAAGCTGAAGGAGCAGGCGGCGGAAATGAAGCAGGCGGAAGAGAAACGCAAGGAGGAACTTAGGGAGCAGGCTGAAGAAGCCCGCAGGAAGGAGCGGAAACGGTTAGAGAACGACTTCGAATATTTGCTGAATAACAGCAGTCAGGATTGGAAGAAATTTAAATAGTCCGTAATGATTAACCGACAAGAAGCCTGTTTCTTGTCGGTTGTTTAGTTTATAGAGGGTAGGACTTTTTTCTTATTTTTTTAGACTTGGCGCTAGGAATTTTGAAACTGTTCACGAATAATATGTAGGAAGAATTATACATACACATGCTCAAGGATGAATTTTCCCAGGATACAGAAAGACATTTAAGTAAGAAGGTGAGATGAAATGTTCATTTTAAACTTCATAGGCGGTTGTGTATTTGCCGGAATCGTTATACTTTCGACAATATTCTTTTTCACAAGACAAAATCCAACAAAAACAGTAGGTATAATAGGGCGCTTTTTTACAACATTACAATTCCCTGAAAAATCCAACGATCTGGTATATATTTTGGAATTACATCCTGACCTTCGCATTTTTTTTGCTTGTCCCCCGCTTGAGAGTATACTCGGACCGGAAATAGGAAAAAAAGCTTACAAACAACCGGAGCTGCTCTTCTCCTTACTGCATCCGGAAGATTACAACAATACATAAGCCGTTTTCATAAAAGCTTTAATTTTAATGAGCCCTTGGTCTGTCGGCTGAAGCTGGGTGAGGGGGAGTATACTTGGTTTGAAGATTATTTGACTCCTATCTACTTGAAGGGAAGACTTGTAGCCATTCAAGGGATTCTTCGCAACATTCATCATAAGGTGGAGGTGCAGGAAATGCTGAAATACCGAATCTCCCATGATGCGATGACTGGACTAAGAAGCCGCGAATTCTTTGAAGAACAGATGGAACGGCTCAATAAACAGGAACCTGTTTCACTGTCGCTTGCGATCTGCGATATGAACAATCTGAAGCGAATCAACGACACGCTCGGTCACAAAATGGGGGACATTTACATCAAGGAAGCCGCAGAACTGCTTAAAAGCTTCGCTTCGGACCGGGTCGTCATCAGCCGAATCGGTGGAGACGAGTTCACCATTTTGATCACGGGCATGTCCGAGGAGGAGGGGGCGGAACTGATTCATCGGATGAAGGAGGCTGCAGCAAATGCCCAAAGCGTTTCCGGAGTTACGCTTGGGATGTCGATCGGCTATGCCTATACGGAGTGTTCACTAGGCAAGGTAGATGAACTGTTTGCGGAAGCGGACCGGAAGATGTACGAGATCAAGCGGGCCAAGCACCGGCCAAATCCTTCAGAAGGGGGAGAGAAGGAGCGGGGCAATACGCTCTATAGAAGCCTGACGGGTACACGCCATTGTTAAAATAGAAAGACGAGAGAAAACTGATTAAAGATCGGTGCAGACGGGTAAATGAAAAACATGGAGCTCTTGTTCAAAGCGGAACGTTCTGGCATTTGGGCACAAATAATCCCCGTCATACAAGTTGGCGGGGTGACTTTGCCCACGACCCGGTGAGCGACATATTATAATCCTATCTTCAAACAGGAATTTTATTCCTAATCACATGAAAAAAAAGATGAAGTAAATGGAAAAAGGAGCACTAGGCTCCTAATTCAGACTCAAGACACGTATAACGTGTGAATTTATCCACGACAGGGTGGATGACATATAAGTTTTGCTAGACGAAAACACTTCTTGGCATAATACTAACCTTTTCGTTGGTTATTGTCAACCATATTCTGCGCTTTTTTTATAGTCCAAACGTCCATTTGACACGGTTTTCAATCCGGTTAATATCCTCTTCATCCAGATTGCCCAAATGCTCCTTCAGACGTACTTTGCTGACTGAGGTGGTTTCCTCGGTTTTGGCGGCGGAGTCAAAGGCCAGAAATTCATACTTATGTTTAAACAGAAAATAATGGCTTTGAAATCTGGGCACCGGCAGGCCATCCTTAGTCAGTACGGCTTGTCCGGTTTTGAAATTTGTTTTTGATTTCAAATTTTTGGTGAGTGGAATGACAAGCACATTGCCCGAGGTCGAATTTACCGTATTATTGGAAATAATGACAACTGGACGCTCCTCGTTCTGCTCGCAGCCGATATTTTCCCCGAAGTTGCAAAAATGAACGGCTCCCCGTGTCATTTTTCGACCCATTTGCGTCTTTTCGTTTTCGATCCAGTGATGGGCGAGCTGGATTTTGACAGGCTGCCATTTCATGATCTGCTCTTCCTTCAGCCTTTTGAGTCTGGCAAACCGGCCACGCTGGACCGGTGCATGCTTTGGTGGCATTATATTTTCTTCTTCGCTCATAGGTCCTCCCGTGTTTCGCTTCTTTATTTAAAAGATAGATTAATCCTAGCCGCAGTTTGCTTCGGCCATAAAATGGTGCATGATTATTTTTACACTGGATTACAGGGCGATTAAACAAACGAAAGAAAAAAAGAATGCTTTAGTTCATTCTGTATACCATAATTTGGGCAAAGGTGCAAGGGATACATTATAGGTCCAATCTATCATATCAATCGAGAGGACGCCCTCTTCAAGCGAGGCTAGGAGCTAAGGGGGCGGTGAATCGGTGACTTGCTCGTCATTCAGTCAGAAATCCTTCTCTGTGAAGACCCCATTATGTTAAAATAAAACAGAACGTATGTTTGTATAAAAGGGGTGAAACCATATCTACGATGGCATACAAAACGTTGCAAATTGAAATCAAAAAAGGTCACCGCTTATTCCCCTACTTTGAGCGGATGTGTCAGGAATCCAAGCATTTATTTAACACGACCAACTTTTACATCCGTCAAGTTTTCACGGCTTTCCGGCAGGAGAAGCCCCTCCAACCGTTGCAGCAAGAGGTGCTGGACACGCTGAATCGATACATCGGGGTCATGAATGAAAGACAGCTCCAAGCTTATCAGTCGAGAGTCGCGAAGGAGCAGCTCAAACCCGTAGATGAGCGTAAAGAAGTTCGCTTTAATCGTTTCGACCTGCCGTCCGAAGAGAAGCCTTTCGTAGACTATCATTTCTTGGACGGTTTATTTAAGGTCATGGAACAACCGGATTACCGGGCGCTTCCGGCACAAAGCAGCCAATGGGTGATGAAGAGCGTCCTGCAAAATTGGAAATCCTTCTATGCGAGTATCAAGGATTATCGTCAGCACCCGGAAAAGTACAATGGAAGGCCCGGCATTCCATCTTACTGTCGTGCCAAGGAGAAGGAAATCCAGTTCACAAATCAGGATTGTGTCATCCGGGATAGGAAGTTCCTCAAGCTCCCGAAAACCAAACAGCAGCTAAATATCGGTAAGCTGGGATACACCGAAGGAAAGCTGAAACAGGTTCGGGTTGTTCCGAGGTATGGGCAATACGTCGTGGAATTGATCTTTGCATGTACGATTGAAACGAAAACGTTGGATCATGGGAGCTGCATGGCGATCGATCTTGGCGTTCATAATCTTGCAACCATCGTCACCACTACCGGTTCAAGACCCGTGTTGGTGAAGGGCAAACACATCAAGGCGATCAATCAGTACTACAACAAGATGAAGGCCCATTACATGGGCATCCTCCGTCATGGCAAACAGCCGAAAGAAGGACAGCATACCTCCAGGCGAATAGAGCGGATGCACCGAATCCGCCATCGTAAAATCAAAGACCTGTTCCACAAGGCGAGTTACAATATCGTGCAGCTGGCTGCCGGACAGAACGTCGGTATGATCATCATCGGACAAAACCGGGGATGGAAACAGCGATCCGACATGGGGAAGCGAAACAACCAGACCTTTTGCCACATCCCTCATCACCTGTTGATTTCGATGATCCGCTATAAAGCCGCTGAACAGGGCATTCAAGTGCAGTTGACGGAAGAAGCTTTCACATCCAAAGCCAGCTTTCTGGATCACGACCCGTTGCCCGGATATGAAGAAGGGAAGACATGGGCGTTCTCAGGAAAGCGGATCAAACGCGGCTTATATCAAAGCCTGCAAGGGTTAATCCATGCAGATGTGAACGGTGCGGCGAACATTTTACGAAAAGTAGTCCCAAACGCTACGGCTTATGGGATAGAGGGGTTGGACGGTAACCAGCCCGTCAACGTGTCAACTCCACTGGTGTTAAGCATTCGGTAGTTACGATTGACACACCAGAAACCCCCACTTTAACCGAAGCGTTAGTCGAGGTAAGTGGCGGGAGTATTCATAACATTTTTTGACAAGAAGGCCCTGAAAATGCTAATTTATAAGCGTTCTAAAATAATAGAAAGCGGAAGGCATTAGCAAAATACCGCAAACAACTGTAAAGGTGGATGAAGTATTTCTCTATGAAATTTTCAAGTGATTATATTATTACGATGGATGACATTATTCGCGAAGGGGATCCGATATTACGGACGGTAACGGAGCCGGTCAGCATTCCGCCTACAGAAGATGATGTTGCTGAAATGGATGCCATGATGTTGTTTCTGAAGAACAGCCAGAACGAAGAGCTGGCGCGAAAATACAAGCTTCGGGCAGGCGTCGGAATATCCGCCAATCAGGTTGGGCTCAACAAACGGATGTTTGCTGCCTATTTCATGGACGATTCCGGGGAAATGAGGGAACTGGCTCTGTTCAATCCAAAGATCGTGAGCCATTCGGAAGCGATGACCTATTTGCCGGAAAGCGAAGGCTGTTTGTCAGTAGATCGCATCGTTCAGGGGTTTGTGCCGAGATATGAAAGGGTTCAGGTCAAGGCTTGGAACCGGGAAGGCCAAGAGGTCAAAATGCGGTTTCGGGGATTTGGCTCTATCATTATACAGCACGAAATCGATCATTTGAATGGGATTATGTTCTACGATCACATTAATAAAGAAAATCCTTACAAGCTGCCTTCAAATGTCCGGATCTCAAGCCTTTATTAGTCTGCAATTTTAAGTCCATCCCATTTTTTCAGCAATGGACAGAGCGTCAATGCGGTTTTTCGCTTCGAGCTTCTGCAGAATTTCGGAAACGTAGTTGCGTACCGTTCCGTAGGACAAGTGAATCGTGTCAGCAATTTCTTTGACGGACAGTCCTTGCGAAAGCAGCTTCAATACTTCTTGCTCCCGTTCCGTAAGCGGATTTTCCACTTCCCAAAAGGTCATGGAGAGCTCCGGGCTGACTGCCCTTCCGCCTTTATAGACTCTCCGCATGGCGTTGCTCAGCTCGTCCACCGGGGAGTCTTTTAACAAATACCCTTTTACCCCCGATCGCATCGCCCGCTGGAAATAGCCTGCTCTTGAGAAGGTCGTTACGATAATGACATGGCTGGGATGCTTCATTTCGAGCAGCCTTTCGGCAACCTCCAAACCGCTCTTTTCAGGCATTTCAATATCAAGCAGGCAAATGTCGGGAGTCAGCGACAGCACCATTTCAAGCGCCTGATTTCCGTTCTCCGCCTGCCCGACGACTTCAATATCTTCCTCCAGATCAAGCAGGGCCGCCATTGCGCCCCGAAGCATAGCCTGATCCTCTGCAATGACTACTCTCATCGGTACCAAACCTCCTAATCGATTTGTTCTTTTAACACCCGGGGGATCCGTATTTCTAGCGTTGAGCCTTGATCGGGGAGGCTTGTAAAGACGAGCTTTCCCTGAATCAGCTTCAGTCTCTCCTGCATGCCCAGCAGCCCCCTTCCCGTTGAAGAAAATGGTTTTCTAATGGGTACGGCGTCTTCTGTAACGGTTTCTGTGCTGCCGCTTCCTTTAGAAATGCTGCCATGTCCATTGTCCGAGACAGTCAGTCTCCATTCCTGGGGAGATTGCCTCAATGTTATATCGCATTCCGTGGCACCGCTGTGTTTCACCACGTTGTTGATCGCTTCTTTAAGACACAAGCCCAGAATATTTTGCGTCAGGGGAGGAGCCTTGCTGATCTCGCCGTCATCTTTCAAGGTAAGCGCGATCCCCGCTGCACTCAGCATTTCCTTTATGCCCGGAAACTCATCTTTCACAGACATGGAACGCATATCTGCCACCAGCTCCCGAACCTGCTGGAGCGCGGCTCTTGCGGCCTTCTGCACATCTTTGATTTCAAGGACGGCCCTCTCCGGGGCCTTCGGAACAAGCTTCTCCGCGAGTTCGCTTTTTAGCGTTATGAGCGAAAGGGTGTGGCCCAGCGTATCGTGCAAATCCCGGGAAATGCGCTGGCGTTCCTCGATTTTGCTGAGGCGGGCGATTTCTTCCTTGGCAATCGACAGCTGTTCTTTCAGCACCCTGGATTTTTGAAAAATCCGCAGGCCAAACGGAAATAATACAATAACAATAAACGGCGGTAATAAAGCAGGCCAGTTGCTGATCATGAATTGCCGGTCTGTCCCGAGAATGATCACGATAAACGCCGCAATTTCAACAAGGTTGGCCAGCCAGAGCAGCTTGCCTGAAGGCATCTGGCTGAGCAAGGCAGCCGAGAAGAACCCCATAAGCATCATGTATGGATCGCTCACTAAACTTAAGTAGCTGAATATCGCCACCAGAATCAGCATGTTGGCAAAACGAAATCTGGGCACAAGAAATCCGTGCACATAGCAAAAGGCAAAGACGGCCAGCAAGCAGAGGCCCGGCAGCTTGACTGCAGGAGGCTCCTGCAGCAATGCGATGACCGGAGAAGTCAAGTAGACCAGAAATACGAAGGGAACTATATTCAGCTTTCGTGACATGGTGGAACTTGGGTCAGGCAACTATACCGCTTCCTGTCGTTTTAGAATATAGGCTGATAATACCATAAACACGAGCGTATAAGCAGCCAAAATAACCGTCCCAGCCACGCCCAGCAAATGTCCCCCCAGTATGCTCCAGGCACCTTGTCCGAACCGGTAGGAGGGGAGAAAGCGGGCTGTTTTCTGAATGAGATCAGGCATGGTTGAAAGAGGCATCCACAGTCCACCCAGCACAGACATCGACATGTATACAAGATTGCCGACGATCTGGACAACCTCCGCTGATTTCAGCATGCCGATCAGAATGCCGAGCGCCATGAACGGGAGAGGGCCGATCCAGATCCAGAGCCCGCAGCCGATCCACTCGTACGCCGGAAGGCGAATGCCCTTCGCAAGTCCACATACGATGAACATGAGCAAAATGGAACCCAGATTAATCATGGACCAGGCGAACATTTTCGATGCGATGTAGCACCAACGCGGCAGCGGCGAAATTCGCAGCAGGCGAGTCCAGCCTTGGGTTCTTTCCTGGGCAAATCTTACGCCGAGGGTAATGACATTGCTGCCGATCAGTCCGAATATGGTCATCGACATCAAATAATACGCTTTCCATTCCACGCCGTCGACCATCCTATGATCTCCCAACGTCCCTGTGAAAATAAAATAGAAGATCAGAGGCATCAGCAGAGAAAAAAGGAGAAAGCGTCTGTTTCGCATCGTCCTTAATAGTTCGGCTTTGCATTGGGCTTTTAAGGCGGTCATCATCATTGTTCATCTCCCTGGATCAAAAATTGAAAGGCATCGGCAAGACCGCCGGATTCGATCGCGATCTCGCTCATATCGATTCCGCTGCGGACAAGCTCGTAAATAAGCCGGTCCGTATCGGGACTGGTCAGCGTCACCCTGCTGCCATCCCACTCGGCGCTCAGCACGTCCTGCAGCGTGCTTATCAAATTTGCAGCCCTGCCTGATGCAGCTTCTTCAGTAGGGACGGAGAAAGCGACCGTCTTTTGTCCCCGGAGCCCTTTGATTTCGGCCGGAGAACCGTCTGCAATCTTTCGTCCCCGGTTGATGACAATCACCCGGTCTGCCAGCCTGTCGGCCTCCTCCAGATAGTGGGTGGTCAATAGAATAGTGCGCCCTTCAGCCGCCAATTTCCGGATCGTCTCCCAGAACAGCTGGCGAGCCTCTATGTCCATGCCTACTGTCGGTTCATCCAGAAACAGCAGGGAGGGGTCGCCGGCCATGGCCAGGGCAAAGTCCAGCCTTCGTTTCTGACCGCCGGACAAGGCGTTCGCATATTGATGACGGGCCGCGTCCAGTCCGGAAATGTCCAGCAAATGTTTCAGAGAAAGCGGCCGTGTGTAGCAGTTTCTGAACAGGTCAAGCGTTTCGTCCACTTTAAGCCGGTCGATCACATTGATATCCTGCAGCATCGCCCCAATCGCTTGCCGGACAGCCGTATCCTGCGGGCTTCCGCCCATGACGGTCACTGTGCCGCTTGACGGGCGCGCAAGTCCCAGCATCATGGAGATGCTTGTCGTTTTTCCGGCTCCGTTGGGTCCGAGCAGCGCGGTGATGCTGCCCTCCTGAATATCCAGGGACAGATCATTGACCGCTGTATGTCCTTTGAAATGTTTGATTACGTGTTCCATAGTAATGACGGATTTCATTTCACGTTGCACCCCGTTTCATTGTCATGAGTCAATCTTAGGTGAAAGGGGGCGGAAAGCCTATTCATGATTGTCATGACTTTGGGATGACAATTGTCATATGTGCACAGGATCGGGCCATCCGGTGTTCCATCACCAGATGCATGCTGATGCAAAAAGAGGCCACCTTTGCTATGATAGGAACAGCAGCCAGAGAACTATGGCACTGCACTTCTACTCTCGCGGCAATCCGCCGGGAAACAAGGCAATATCAGCGATCGGACATACAGCCGCAGAACATTACATTGGAGGCTTTTTATCTATGAATAATCCATCAATTGCTTCAAAAATTGACCATACCCTTCTGAAGCCGGAAGCCCGCAAGGAGGACATCCTGAAGCTGGCGGCCGAAGCTGCGGAATACGGCTTTGCTTCCGTGTGCGTAAATCCGTTCTGGGTAAAGACCGCCGCGGAGGCGCTTAAAGACACCCCGAACGTGAAGGTCTGCACCGTGATTGGCTTCCCGCTGGGAGCATGCCATCCGGAAGTCAAGGCGTTTGAGACGGCTCAGGCCGTGCAAGACGGAGCCGGGGAAATCGATATGGTCATCAATATCGGCGCTCTCAAGGATGGCGATGACGCTTTGGTTGAACGCGATATCAACGGCGTGGTGAAAGCTGCGGGAGGCAAGCTGGTGAAGGTGATTATCGAAACCTGCCTGCTGACCAAGGAGGAAATAGAGCGGGCCTGCCGCCTGTCCGTTTCGGCGGGAGCCCACTTCGTCAAGACCTCGACGGGCTTCTCCAAAGGCGGGGCGACCGTAGAAGATGTCGCCTTGATGGCGAAGACGGTCGGACCGGGCATCGGCGTCAAGGCGTCCGGCGGCGTAAGAACCGCGGAAGACGCGCTTTCGATGATCAAAGCCGGAGCGACCCGGATCGGCACCAGCGGCGGCGTGGCCATTGCGCAAGGGCTTCGTAACGATAGCGAATATTAAGGCAGATGGCCTGGCCTGATTGAAGCAAGCAGCCGGCCTGCCGCATTTTTTTTGATCCCGCCCGGATGGGCGGGATTTTTTTGAAGGAAGGGCAAACTTTTTCGGACCCGATTTCGTTTCAGCTATGAACCCGCGGGAAATTCAAGTTGTCCAATAACGAGGAACGAGAAAAGAGGAACTCAATGATTCAAATCGAGCATTTGTCCAAGAAGTACCGTGGCGGAGCGTATGCGCTGCAGGATATAAATTTGACCATTCAGGAAGGAATGGTGGGCCTGCTCGGTCCGAACGGAGCCGGGAAGACGACCTTGATGCGCATTCTGGCCACTCTGATAAGCCCAAGCTCCGGCAGCGCTTTGGTCAATGGGAAACCGCTTGGGCATGCCGAACAGATCCGCCAAATGATCGGTTATCTCCCGCAGCAGTTTCAGGTGTATCCCCAGCTGACGGGAGCCGATTATCTGGATTATGTTGGCGTGATGAAAGGAATAGGGGACCGCAGACGCCGTAAAGAGGAGATCGACAGGCTGCTTGAGGAAGTGAACTTGAAGGATAAGGCGCGCAAAAAGGTGCGCACCTATTCGGGCGGCATGAAGCGGCGGCTCGGGATTGCCCAGGCGCTGCTCGGGTCGCCGCAGGTTCTTATTGTCGACGAGCCGACAGCGGGGCTGGACCCGGAGGAACGAGTCCGCTTCCGCAATTTGTTGACCCGTTTCAGCCTGGGACGCATCGTCCTGCTGTCGACTCATATCGTAGCCGATATTGAGAGCAACTGCAGGCAGATCGCGGTGCTCGATAAAGGCAAACTGCTGCTTGCGGGGGAGCAGCCCGATCTTGCCGCCTACGGGCAGGGAAAGGTATGGGAGCTGCTTGTCGATGACCGGGCGTATGCCGCTTTGGACCCGATGTCCATTGTGTCCACGCAGCGTACGGAAGAGGGTCTGCTCTGCCGGATCGTGGCCGATGAACCGCCTGCCGCTGCCGCTGCTGCCGGCCGCTTCAAAGCCGGGCTGTCGCCCAGCCTTGAGGAAGGTTATCTTGCACTTCTTCAGACGGGCCGCAAGGCAGGGGGGGACAGGCATGACTAAGTTTCAAAGTCAGCTCGGGCTTGAGCTTAAATTGCTGTTTCGCAGCCCCGTCTTGCTGCTGATCCAGTTTCTGTTTGCCGGGACGGCTGCGTACACGTTCGAAGCCGCCGCAAGCAGCACTTTCTCCAACTTGTATGAAAGAGCATACTCCTTTCATTCCGTTGCCCAATCGCTGTCGGTGGGCATAGCTGTCCAGATCGGCATTCTGATGATTCGCAGGGATATCCGCCGCCCATCATTTGAATGGAGCCGGAGCTTGCCTCTGTCCTTCGGTATGCTGCTTGCTGCCAAATTTACGGCGGGAATGGCGTATTTGTCCGTTTTTACCATCGCGGCCGCGGCTCTGTTCGCAGGCTTCTCGGCGGGCGAAGGAATTGCCGGCCCGGTATATATGGGCCATGCCCTTCATTTTGCAGGGATGTATGAAGTGTCCTATGCCATTACACTGGCGCTAGCCATGCTGCTGGCGGTTGCCATACCGAACCGCGTTGTCTATTTGATCGGCTTTTGCGCGTGGATGTTCGGCACTTTTTTCATGGAGCAGTTCATTATTTACCGCTATCAGCTGTATGCGCTCAAAGTATTTCATCTTAGTCAATTGTTTATCGAAAACGGCATAGGCGGAGAAAAGGAGCTGTGGGGGTACCGGATTATGGACGAGGAACGATTGTTGTCCAATCTCTTTGTGTTGTCCTTCGTTCTGCTGCTGCTCACGGCGAGCGCGGCGGTGCTCAATAAACAGCGCCCGACTTTTCACTTTAGGCGAAGTCTGCTGGTTGCCGGAAGTGCTGCATTACTTGTTGTTGCAGCCTATATCCCGTATGGAATAGTTTGGAAAGAGCGCTTTGACAGCTATAACAGCAAGCTCTTGGACCCGAATGTGCCGACCTTTGATGAGGCCAGATTGGACCGCTCTTCTTTTGCCGTCAGGGGATATGACATTAAACTCGAGAAAGGAAAGAAAGATTTGCTCAAGGGAACGGCCGTGCTGGATATTGCCGTGAGCGCTCTGCACAATCAAACGGAAATAAACTTGACGCTAAATCGTGCATTCCAAGTCCGGTCCGTGTCCATTCAAGGGAAGGAGACCTCCTACACCCGCTTGGGAGACTTCATCCGGTTTAGCCTTCCCAAACCGCTTCCAACAAGCATCTCGGTCACGGTTGATTACGAAGGAACGTTGATGGATTTCCAAAAGAGGAGAGGCTCCGAGTTCTATAACGCCTTTGTAAAAGAGCACAATGTCCTGCTTCCTTCATACATCGGTTGGTACCCGCTTCCGGGCAAGCAGCCGGTTTATCTTCGGGACTCGCCGTCGTCCGTCGTGGCCGGGCCTACTTACTTCAACAAAACGGTGTCCCTGTCCCGTTTCCGGCTCAGGGCGATAGGCTTTGGACCAAAGCTTTATTCGAGTTTGCCGCAAACGGTGCAGGATGCCTCGGGGCAAACCTTTGAGGGGAGCGCGGCAGCCAACGTCAACTTGATCGGCGGCCAACTGGTAGAGGTTAGAAGCAGCTCAATTCCGGCTGTTGTCATTACGACTCCTTACTATGAGAAGAGCGCACGCGATCAGTTGAAGTTGTGGGAACGGCAGTATGCTTATTTTCATTCGTGGCTTCCTTCCTTGGAACAGTCTCCGATCCGGGAAGTTCTATTCGTCGGAGATCACTATAATTTGAGTTCGTGGTGGTTTAATTCGAACCGCAGCACATCCCTTTTCATGGATCCGGGCGTGTTTTTTCAAGAGGACAATAAGCGGGCCGAAGGGTGGATGAACCGCCAACTGCTTGGGGTTCGGACCGGAGATTATTTGATCGAGGATACGAGGAGCGATGTAAGAATACCTCTGAGAGCACTCTTTTGGTACCTCTATTACCGGGAGGAGATGCATTTGACAGAGCGGCAGATCAGGATGGGAGAGGCGCGAAGCATCATGCTTGACGGGCTGAATGACGGAAGCAACGATCCTGATCAGATCGGACTGAAGATGAAGGACCAGGTGGAGGCTGCTCTGCAAAGAGGAAGGAACGAGGAGGTCAAGCAGGTGCTGAAGCGGATGTACGAGCGGGGCCTCGAAATTCCGGACCTTGAAACCGAAGAGACAGCCAAATCGGCTCCGATCAGCTACGCAGACTGGATGGACGTTTGGAAGCAGGTGATGGGAAATGAGTAAAACCCGGGCGCTTGCAGCCAGATGGTTCATGGATGTTCGGGTTGGCCGTCAGCCGCTGTTTTGGGTGCTGCTGCTGATCTATGGCAGTATGCTTGTGGGCATTTTGACGGGCAGCCCGGAGCGGCCGCGTGGCGTTTATTATTTTTCCGAAATGGGGTTGTATTTGCTCAGCATTATCGCTACGGGCGCAATGTTCCAGCGTGAAATTTCAGGCGATATGGAAATGGTTGCTTCCTATCCCGTTTCCCTCCGGGCGATGGCTTTGCGCAAATGGGTCTTCTCGATTCTGTTAGCGGCTGTGCTGGAGCTGGGCTGGATGATCATATATCATTTGAAATACGGCGGCATAAAGACCGCAATGTATGACTGGAAGGGGGGAGAACCGGGGTTCTCCGTTACAGCAGCTCGCCCACTTGGTATACTCTTGCAGACGCTGCCTGCCATTATGCTGTTAATCTCACTGACAATGGCCGGAATTATTGTGTTTAAAAAGATTTTCGCCGGTCTGCTGATCGGTTCTGCTGTCTTTATGCTTGATACAATCACTTCCGGCCAGTTGCTGGAGCGCTGGACCCTGTATACGGCCTATTTGCCGAAAACGGCTTCTTTTCCGCTGAACCGCGTAATGCTGCTTGGAGGCTCGGCGCTGCTGGCGGGGGCGGCCATCTGGTTCATTGCGCAGCGGGAAAGATGGACGGCGAAAGACGAAGAAGAATAATGAAGCTTTAACAAGCCCGGGAGGAGAGGAGTGAGGGACGCATGATTACAGATGAAGAACTTGTGAAGCGAATGGTTCAGGGCGAGCAGGAAGCCTTTGAAATGCTGGTGACGCGTTATCACGGTCCGCTGCTTAGTTATTCGGCCCAACAATTAAACGATCGTGAGAAAGCGAAGGATATCGTTCAGGAAGTGTTCATCCGGCTCATTCGCCATCTGCGGCTTCATGGTGAACTGGAACATGTTCGTCCCTGGCTCTACAAGGTTGTCCTGAATTTGTGCCGGGATTATTGGCGCAGCGCAGCGTTTCGTTCCGAGACTGTAGCCCATGGGGAAATGCCGGAGCACGCCGACCTGGATCATGACGTGCCAGGCATTCTGGAGCGACGGGAGATGGCGGCGGAAGTTGCCGCCTGCCTGGATTCGCTGCCCGAACAGCAGGGGAATATTATACGGCTGCGTTTTCTTCAGGATCTGAAGCTTCAGGAAATAGCCGAACTTCTGGATATTCCGCTGAGCTCGGTCAAATCCAATTTGTATAGCGGATTGAGAAAGCTCAGGCGAATTATGGAACGACCCGGAAAGAGTCAAAGTCCAAAAAAACGAGGTGAACTGGCATGAACCATCCTGTCGATAACGAGCTGAAGGTGCTCGAAGCACAGCTGCGGGACCCGATTAGAAGAGCCCTGGAGCTGCCTCCTTCACCCGAAGAGACGGCGCTTCTTCTCGGGGCGCTGCAGCCGGAGTTTGACCAGTTGCGAGAGAAGGCGTCCGGTAAGGCGCTGACGTTCAATCCGGAGGTCAAGCCGCCTTCTTTGGGAAGACTGCTGTCGAATCAATTCAGGCTGAATCACAAGGCGCTGATGCTTTCGGGAGCGGCGGTGTTTCTGATGCTGGTGCTGCTGATCGATCCGAAGGCCGGAATCGATTCAATGTCCCCACTCTTGCCGGCAAGTTTATTTTCTTTAATCACCCCGCTCATGTTGATGGCATCGATCCTGTTCAGCTATCGGACCTGGGACCCCGGGATGCGGATGATCGAGAGCATTACTCCCTATCCGCCGTTTCTCGTTCTATTCAGCCGAATGATTACCGTCATCGCGCTTATCGTCGGCTGGGCCGGGCTAAGCTCCCTCATCATGGGAATCCGGATATGGATTGCCGGAGAGGATGCCAGACTGCCTTTCGGTCCTTTCCTGCTGGAATGGCTCGGCATTACGCTTTTGACGGCGGGGATCATCATGGAGCTTTTGTTTCGTAAGGGCATAGGTACGGCGATAGGGGGAGCGGCCGTTCTCTATGTGCTGTGGATCTTGTTCGGGATGATGGGTCCGGAACATGTCACGTTTCAAATCAGACTGGCGGCCGAAGCTGCAATGATGGCGGCAGGGGCCCTGCTGCTGCTCGGCTCCTATAGCCGGAGCAGAAAAATTATCGCCATGGGCGTGTGATGCGGGTGAATTGGATGATTCGAATTGAACAGGTGGAACATCAGAAGCCTTCTTTTACTTTAAATATAGACCGGTCCCGGCTATTTTCGGGCATCACGCTGCTTGTTGGGGCAAACGGCGCTGGCAAAACAACCTTGCTGGAGCTTTTGTCCACAGTCCGCATCCCCGAAAAGGGCAAGATTACCTATCAGGGAATGGAAGCGGCAAGCCATCTTCCGCTGATTCGAAGCCAGATCGGATATGTTCCTTCCGAAATTGAGCTTTACGGCGGGATGACTGCGGAAAAATTGCTGCGCTATTTGGCTGAACTCAAAGGTGTCTATGCGCCTTCGGCAGTTCGCAATATTATCGCCGATTTTCGTTTGGGCGAATATGCGAAAACCCGGATCAGACGCTTGTCGCAGGGTCAGCAGCGCCGGATAGCCCTGGCTCAATCGCTGCTGGCCGAGCCCAGGTTTCTGTTTCTGGATGAGCCGCTGAACGGACTGGATGCCGAGGAAAGAAAGCTCATCATTGCTTATCTGGTGCGCTATGCGGCCGAAAGAATTGTGGTGGCCTGCGTGCATGAGCTGAATGAATGGGAAGCCGCTGCAGACAGGGTGATTTGGCTCGAAAACGGAACCATTTGCTTTGAGGGAAGCGCCGCGAACTGGAAGCGGAATTTGCCGCTAAAGGTGTGGACGGGGGAAGTGTCCGCCGATTGCTTCAAAGCGCTCCCCCTTGACCGGATGATTCATTTCAGACCGGCGGACCATTCCGTTTACGTGCGCTTTGCCGCATATGACGCCCCGGCGGAAGGACTGGACGCCTCTGAGCCCACGCTGGAGGATGCTTTTTTTATCAGAAGAATGATTGTAAAAAATCATGATATAACCCTATGTAAATAGTAGGTTTAATCTGTTCAAATGGTGTCAGGTCTGCAGTTGTCCGAAGCGGAACAGCTTGCAGCTGGAGTCAGCCCTGAGCTCATCCGCCTGTCCGTCGGAACGGAAGGGAACGGAACGGAAGCCATTGACGACATTATTGACGATGTGGAGCAGGCCATTCAAGCTGCTGCTGTTCAGGCTACTGCTATCTAAAGCAGGCTGAGGGCTGCCGCATCTTTTGACGTATAGCAGAATCCGATCATCTAAAGCCGTTTTCTCCTCGTGAGGGAACGGTTTTTTGTGTAATGCGTTCTTTGCCAGTTTGTAAGCCTGTCAGCCTATTTACATTTGCTGCTGGAAGGGATATAATGGCATCAAAAGTTTCATCAAGTAAACAATATTGTATAAGTGAAAAAATGATTATCATTCTCATTACCATGCTGCTTCGGGGGATCCCGGGGCAGCATGTCCTGTTTTAAGGGGAATAAAAATGTTTCTCATTCTCAGCGAGTAGAAATGAAATCCGGAAAGGACGTGCAAACAAATGCAGGCACTCGAAAAAAAGCTGCTTTCCGTCAGTGAGACGACCCTAGGGCGGGATCCGCGGAACAAACGAAAGATGTCTTTTGCGGCGCTGCTTCGACATAAAGAAATGCTGCAGGCCTTGATCAGCGGTGCCTTGATGCTGGCAGGCTGGGGCGTGAACCACTGGTCCCATGTCTTTGCCGTTATTCTTTATGTAACGGCGTATGGCGTAGGGGGGTGGACGAAAGCGAAGGAAGGGATCGCAACCCTCATCAAGGAGCGCGACCTGGATGTCAATTTGCTGATGATCGCCGCCGCCATTGGCGCCGCCTCCATCGGCTACTGGAACGAAGGGGCGATGCTGATCTTTATTTTTGCGCTGAGCGGGGCGCTTGAATCATTTGCCACCGATCAAAGCCGCAAAAGCATCTCATCGCTTATCGCGCTTAGACCGGAAACGGCGATGCGCCTGAATGGCGGCCAAATGCAGCGTGTGGCGGTGAACGAGCTTGAGATCGGGGATCTGGTGCTGGTTCGTCCGGGAGAAATCGTTCCTGCCGACGGCGTGATTCAAAGCGGATCTTCTTCGGTCAATCAGGCTGCAATTACCGGGGAATCCATCCCGGTGGACAAAACGGAAGGGAACGGCGTCTATGCAGGCACGCTGAATGGCGAGAGCGCTTTGTATGTAGAAGTTTCGAGCAAGGCAGAAAGCACGCTTTTTGCGAAAATAATTGCCTTGGTCGAGGAAGCGCAGGAAGCCGTGCCGGCTTCGCAGCGTTTCATCGAACGCTTTGAAGGGCTGTATGCCCGTACGGTCGTTGGGGTAACCGTTCTGCTCATTGCGTTCTCGCCGCTGCTGTTTGGCTGGTCATGGGCAGCATCCTTCTATAAAGCGATGGTATTTCTCGTCGTCGCTTCCCCTTGTGCGCTTGTTGCGTCCATCATGCCTGCGATGCTGTCGGCCATTTCCAGCAGCGCGCGAAAAGGGGTGCTGTTTAAAGGCAGTGTTCACATGGAAAATTTGGCTGAGACCCGTGTGATCGCCTTCGATAAAACGGGTACGCTGACACTGGGCGAACCGGTGGTGACCGATGTGCTGGCTGCGGAAGGGGAGGACCCTGACAGGCTGCTGCAAATGTCAGCCTCGGCCGAGCTGTTGTCCGCACATCCTCTCGCCAAAGCCGTCGTGGCGGAAGCAAGACGCCGCGGCCTCACGCTTCGGCCGGCAGCCGAAATGAAAGCCGTTGCCGGGTGGGGAGTGGAGGCCCGAATTGGCGGGGAGCCGTGGAAGATCGGCAAGCCGGACTTTTCTTCCGCTTCGCCGGATTGGTGGGGCGAAGGCTTGAGCCGGCTTGAAGCGGAAGGAAAGACCGTTTCCGTCATTATTCGCGGCGATCAGACGGTCGGTCTGATCGCATTGCGGGATGAAATCAGACCGGTCGCCAAGACGGCGATCGACCGCCTCCATAAGCTGGGCATCCAGGTCGCGATGCTGACCGGCGACCATGCCGCTACGGCCAAAGCGATTGCAGCCGAAGCCGGAGTGGACATCGTGCTCAGCGATCTGCTGCCTCAGGATAAGGCCGAGCAGGTCAAGGCGCTCCGCGAGCGCTACGGCAGCGTCGTTATGGTCGGAGACGGCGTCAATGACGCGCCGGCTTTGGCTTCCGCTAGCGTAGGCATCGGGATGGGAGCGGGCAGCGGAGCGGCACTGGAAGCGTCCGATGTCGTTCTGATGAACGACGACATCGACCGGATTGCGGGAGCGATCGCGTTGTCCCGCCGGGGACGCCGCATTGTGAAGCAGAATATCACGTTTGCTATTCTGGTCATAGCTCTGCTGGTTGCGGGCAACTTCGGCGCTAACATTCCGCTGCCCCTTGGCGTGGTCGGACATGAAGGAAGCACGATTCTGGTCATTTTAAACGGGCTTCGCCTGCTGCGGTACGGATCGCCTTCATCTTCATGATTTCTTCATCTAACTTTCATGGCATACTCCCGGTACGTATGTTGACTTCATTTTCACCGTGCCAGATAATAATAAATAGATACAGCGAATGAAACTGATTTAGTGAATTTGACAGATTTCATTGTTTATTTTGGCCTTGGGGAGGTATTTGATATGTATAAATCTATTATTGTTGGAACGGGTCCTGCCGGACTCACTGCGGCTATTTATTTGGCTCGTGCGAATTTGAAGCCGTTGATTATTGAAGGGCCGCAGCCAGGCGGACAACTGACGACAACGACGGAAGTCGAGAACTTTCCTGGCTTCCCGGAAGGAATTATGGGACCTGAGCTGATGGATAACATGCGCCAGCAAGCCGAACGCTTCGGCGCCGAGTTCCGCACAGGCTGGGTAAACAGCGTTGATACGAGCGCCAGACCGTTCAAACTGCAGGTTGAGGGGCTTGGAGAGCTGGTAACCGAAACGCTCATTATTTCGACCGGCGCAAGCGCCAAATACTTGGGCATTCCGGGAGAAGAGGACAATGTTGGCCGCGGCGTAAGCACATGCGCGACTTGCGACGGATTCTTTTTCCGGGGTAAAGAAATCATTGTCGTCGGCGGCGGGGATTCCGCGCTTGAGGAAGCCGGCTTCCTTACCCGCTTTGCTTCCAAAGTAACATTGGTTCACCGCAGAGACGAGCTTCGGGCTTCGAAGATCATGCAGGACCGCGTTCGCGCCAACGAGAAGGTAGAATGGGCGCTGAACCGGACTCCTCTTGAAGTTTTGACGGACGGTTCGGGCGTAACCGGACTGAAAGTCCGCAATAACGCGACCGGAGAAGAAGAAATCATCGGCGCAAACGGCGTGTTTGTAGCGATTGGCCACCATCCGAATACCGGTTTCCTTGGCGGACAAATCACGACGGATGAGAACGGGTATATTATGGTTAAACCGGGCACGTCCGAAACGAATGTACCGGGAGTATTCGCCTGCGGAGACGTACAGGACACCCGTTACCGCCAAGCGATTACCGCTGCAGGCAGCGGCTGCATGGCGGCGATCGATTGCGAGAAGTTTATTGAATCGCTCGAGCATCATGAGGCTGCTATTCTGGGATAAATCATTTTAATCAGAAGGAGAGATGGGAACCATGGAAAATGTAATTGTGTACACCAGCACGAACTGTCCGCACTGCCGTCAAGTCAAGAGCTTTCTTGCAGACAAAGGCATTGCTTATGAAGAACGCAACATCGAGACCAATGACGAATTTGCACAGCAAGTATGGGATATGGGCGTTCGGGCCGTTCCGCTCACATTGATCGGTGAATATAAGATTATGGGCATGAACAAAACCCAGTTTGACAAGGCGCTGGCTGAACTGGCCTAAGCATTTATACGAGAAACAGGCGGGGAGTTGACCTTTAAGCGGAAACAAGCTTGGAGGACAGCTCCTTTTTTCTATATTGAAATCATCGCGCCTTTCGTTTCTTCTAGCTCGGGGCGATCCGGTCTATGAGGAAATTGTTGTATTTTGTATAGTGTCTGCAGGCAATTGTTCGTTCTGCCTCGACAAAACTAGAACCTGCCGGGTAAGAACGGCTGTGGTACAATCAGGGTACAAGTGTATCGGGGCATAAATCGGCTGAAGACGGTTCTTGCCCATGCCGTGACAAAGGGGAGAAAAGGATGAAACGCCTCCGGACAGTGGTTTGGAAAGCTGCTCTGATCAGTTCTTTCGTAGCGGGTACTTCTCCGGCAGGGGCTGTTGGAGACAATGCGCCTATTCAACCTGTACAGACGACACTTGTCTCGAAATACCAGGTTGAACAGCTGTTGGACACGTCAATTAAGGCCCATCTGAGCACGGTTACTTTCAAATACAAGGGAGATATCAAAAAATTTGAGCATATGCTTGATCAGGTACTGCTCTCCTCGATCGAGCACGATCCCTACATGCGTTATATCATTGACCGTTACAACTACAAATGGCGTGGAAGTTCCACGGCGGTTCAGGTTACGGTCTCATTTGTATACCGGGAATCGGCTGAACAGTCCGCCTATGTTAACCAGCGGGTCAAAGAGATTGCGGCGGAGATCCTTACACCGGGAATGAACGCTCATGAGAAAGTCAAAGCGGTGCATGACTTTGTTGTTCGCGATTTGAAGTATGATCTGAGCCTGCGTAAATATACCGCGTATGAAGGGCTTGCAACCGGTGAGGCGGTTTGCCAGGGGTATTCGCTGCTCACCTACAAGCTATTGAAGGAAGCGGGGATTCACAATATCATCATGGAAGGAACAGCGGGAGGGCAGCCGCATGCCTGGAATCTGGTGCTCCTGCAAAACAAGTGGTATCACCTTGACACGACTTGGGACGACCCTGTGCCGAATCCGGACAATGTGATCGATTATTCGTATTATCTGCTCTCCGACCGTCAGATTCGCAAAGACCACGCCTGGAGCAAATCCTACCCGCAGGCTGACGCCGTTTATCGCCAGACCCTTGCTTCGCTTGAGAAGACCGATTCTTCCAAGGCCGAGTTATATAAAGCCCTGGAACGGGAGCTGGGCTATGACCTTTACCGGGACAATCAGGCCGTTAAAGACAGCGAAGGCTTGATGGAAAAAGTAGGCGAGGCCGTTAAAGCCGGCGAACATGCGGCAACAGTCCGTTATGCCGGACAAGAAGCCAGCTTGCTTAAAGATCTGAGCCATCTGTATGAGCTGATGATCACGGATATTACCTATTCCTGCGAGCCGCTGGACGGCACGGGTGATTTGAAGGTCCGCATTGAGTGGAGGGAGTAGGCTTTGTCATAGAAAAATGGAGCGTTCAAAACGCGGTTTAAGCGCGCTGAACGCTCCTTTCTTTGTTAGACGATATACAGGTGTGGATGCTTTATGTGCTGTGAACCCGCTATACTGTGAAACCGAGTTACCCCTGGTTCCGCTTGGCCATTTGCTGCCATACCGTTCCGGCCGCTTCCTCGCCGGAGTCAATCCGCTCCAGCGCCATGCGGGCCTGAAGGCCAACTTCGAATTCGGGATCGCCTGCAGCCTCGAGCAGCGCATCCCGGGCATCATCGCCGCCGACCTCATAGAGGAACCGCGCCGCCCGCCAGCGCACGAGCTTGCTCTTATCCCGCAGCGCTTCAATCATCGGCCCCGTTGCGGCGGGGTCTCCGATATCGGACAGCGTATCGCCTGCGGTGCGTCTTACGGCAGCGGAAGAATCGCGCAGGGCCTCATACAGCAGAGTCATGGCCTCCGGTGTACGGAGATCACCGAGATAGACGACAGCCAGACGCCGAATCTGCATCTGGGCATCATGCAGGGCCCGGCCCAGAAGTGGCAGCGCGTTATCGTCCAGCTTCAGGCCTTCCAAAGCGGCATAACGTTCATGCCAGTCTTCACTTGCCATACGCTCTTGAACTTCTTCAAGCGCAAAGGCGCGCCGCTCTTCCACGAATTCGGTTTCGTTCCGGCCGTGGGCAATCGCCTGCTTCACAATATCAGCCAGCCGTTCCTCCGGGAAGGCCGCTTCGATTTCCTGCTCGATCTCACGCGCAATATCCGCCAGCTCTCCATAGCGGACGCCGAAATCGACGAGCTTGCGTTCCTTGATCATGGTGGCGCCGGCCACCTCCGTTACGGCTTTTACAAAACGTTCGGACAAGCCGATCCGCTCCTCCCGGCCTCCCGATTTGACCCGGATTTGCATCGGAATTCCCCGGAAAAACTGGACGAGAACCTCAGCTTCCCCGTAGTGTCCGGCTGCAGATTCATTGTCCTCGGGCGACCAGGCGGCATTCACGCCCTCCTGCCCGAACTGCTCCTGAACTGCGGACAGAATGGCTGACCAGTCCGCATTCCCCTTGCGGTCCAGCGCAATAAAATCAGCGGTATGGAATACGCTTTTAACACCCGGGATATGCAGCATTTGTACAATAAAAGGCGGGGCCGAGCGTTCGTTTTCCAGCGTATATGTTTTGCGTACACCTGGAGCCAGCGACTCGTCCAGATGCAGCTTCATTGTGTTAGGGCTTGGCGTAGGTTCAATAAATGTAATTTTCATAGAATTTTCACATCCTCCCTTTGTAGACTATTCTACAACAATTGTCGGCGAAGTCCCAAGCGTGGCTATGGCCGTCCTAACCGAAAGTGTCTTGGAGGCCGTCATCCAGCGTCACGGGTGTACACGGTTTTGAAATGGAGATAATATTGGTTAAAATAATGAATAAAGCATACGAACTATTGCTGTCTTTTTATAACGGAAGGGAGGAGCCCCTTTTCATGGCCAGACACCGATACAGCAACCTGGACAATGTCAGTACAGACAAGACAATTAAACAGTTCCGTAAGTGGCGGCAAGAACGCCGGTGCAAGAAAAAGGATTACTCCTTTATTGTCCCAAGTAAGCCGCCTGAACTTGAGTTCCTGCGTAACAATCGGACCCTGCCTACTTTGACCTGGATCGGACATTCTACCTTTTTTATTCAATATGAAGGTTTGAATATCGTTACAGATCCGGTATGGGCGGTCAGAATGGGGCATCAGCGCCGCATCGCCTCTCCAGGCATTGCGATCAAGGATATTCCGCCTATTGATTTGATCCTTATATCCCACTCGCATTATGATCATATGCATGTCTCGTCGATCCGGCGCCTTTATCAGGAAGGGACGCAAATTATTGTTCCGGCCGGGCTAAAACAAAAGCTTCTGCGTAAAGGCTTCAGCCGCTGTGAAGAGATGAATTGGTGGGATCGTCTTCATATACGTGGGGTAGACATTTCTTTTGTGCCGACTCAGCACTGGACGCGCCGCACTGCGTTCGATGCAAATACTTCCCATTGGGGCGGATATGTGCTGGAACCCGGGAAGCCGCGGGAGGAAGCGAAACCGCCGGTCATTTATTTTGCAGGCGATAGCGGCTATTTCAAAGGCTTCAAGGAAATCGGCAGCCGGTTCGATATCGATGTCGCGCTTCTGCCGATCGGCGCCTACGAACCGGAATGGTTCATGACCCAGCAGCATACTACACCTGAGGAGGCTGTCCAGGCCTTTATCGATGTCGAGGCGAAAATGATGGTCCCCATGCATTACGGGACGTTCCGGCTCGCAGATGATACAGCGCGCGAGGCTCTGGACCGCCTGGAGCAGGACCGCATCAAGCGGGGGATCTCCGAAGAAGCCATCCGCGTCATGATTCATGGCGAAACGCTGCGGCTGCCCGGGGAGTGACCCGAATACTTTTATGGCATCTGTCTTGTAAAAGGGTTCGAATGAGGCAGGGGTTATGTTATAATAGGAAGCTAGTAGTGTGATTTTATATAAAGGATGGTAATTAATTCATGATAAGTACCAGTGGTGTAACGCTCCGCTATGGAAAACGGGCACTTTTTGAAGATGTGAATATAAAGTTTACGCCCGGCAACTGCTACGGCTTGATTGGAGCTAACGGCGCCGGGAAATCGACGTTTCTGAAGATTTTGTCCGGTGAAATCGAGCCGAATTCCGGCGAAGTTCACATGACTCCCGGGGAACGCTTGGCGGTCCTGAAACAGAACCATTTTGAATATGATGATTTTCCGGTGCTGGAGACGGTCATCATGGGACATGAGCGCCTCTACAGCATTATGAAGGAAAAGGATGCGCTGTATGCGAAGCCTGATTTTTCCGAAGAAGACGGTCTGCGCGCAGGTGAGCTGGAAGGCGAATTTGCCGAGATGGACGGCTGGAATGCGGAGTCGGACGCGGCTTCCCTTCTGATTGGCCTGGGCATTTCGCGCGATCTTCACGACAAGATGATGCGCGACCTGAGCGGCAACGAGAAAGTGCGCGTGCTGCTGGCGCAGGCGCTGTTCGGGTCACCGAACAACCTGCTGCTTGACGAACCTACCAACCACCTTGATATGGAGTCGATCGCCTGGCTCGAGAACTTCCTGCTCGATTATGAAGGCACCGTTATCGTTGTATCCCATGACCGTCACTTCCTGAACAAGGTGTGCACGCATATTGCGGACATCGATTTCGGCAAAATCCAGCTTTATGTGGGCAACTACGATTTCTGGTACGAGTCCAGCCAGCTTGCGCTCAAGCTGACGCGCGAGGCGAACAAGAAAAAGGAAGAGAAGATCAAGGAGCTGCAAACGTTCATTCAGCGCTTCTCCGCCAATGCTTCCAAGTCGAAGCAGGCGACCTCCCGGAAGAAGCAGCTCGAGAAAATTACGCTGGACGATATTCGTCCGTCGAACCGGAAATATCCGTTTCTGCACTTTAAGGCGGAGCGTGAAGCGGGCAAGCAGCTTCTGACGGTTGACGGCGTTTCGAAGAGCGTGGAAGGCGAAACCGTACTGAACAATGCAAGCTTTGTGGTAAACAAAGGAGACAAGATCGCTTTGGTCGGACCTAACGGGCTTGCAAAAACAACGCTGTACCAGATTATAATGAGCGAGCTTGAGGCGGATTCCGGGGAATACAACTGGGGCGTCACGACGTCGCAAGCTTATTTCCCGAAAGACAACTCGGCTTATTTTGACGGCGTTGATCTGAATCTGGTTGATTGGCTGCGCCAATATTCCAATGATCAGGACGAGACGTTCCTGCGGGGCTTCCTGGGCCGGATGCTGTTCTCGGGCGAAGAGGCGCTCAAGAAGGCAAGCGTGCTGTCCGGGGGCGAGAAGGTTCGCTGCATGCTGGCTAAAATGATGCTTAACGGGGCAAACGTCCTTATCTTTGACGAGCCTACCAACCACCTGGATCTCGAGTCGATTACGGCCCTCAATAACGGCTTGATTGACTTTGACGGAACGATTCTGTTTACGTCTCACGACCACCAATTCGTACAGACGATCGCGAACCGCATTATCGAAATTACGCCGAACGGCATCATTGACCGTGTAATGTCCTATGACGAATATCTGGAGAACGAAGAAATCCAGAATCTGCGCAAGGAACTGTACCCCGCCGAAGTGCTTGACTGATTATGTTTTGCTTCCCCTAATGCGAAGAAGGCTGCCCAACATGAACTGCACCCCGTCAAGTAGACAGTACAAATAAGTAAAACGTTTAGCCGGCCTTGGTCCTGAATTCCATGGGACTGAGGCCGTTTAATTTCGCCTGCAAACGCTCGTTATTGTAAAAGTGGATGTAGGCATCAATGTCCTTCTTTAGCTCTTCAAACGTGCTGTATGTATGCAAATAATACTTCTCGCATTTCAGCGTTCCCCAAAAGGATTCCATGGGCCCGTTATCAATGCATCTGCCGACACGGGACATGCTCGGGGTAATGCTTGCTGCCTTCAGTCGCCTCTTGAAGGCCAGCGAGGTGTACTGAAACCCTCGATCGCTGTGAAGCATGGGGGTGGTGTCTGGTGCGGCTTGGATCGCCTGGTTCAGTGTTTCAAATACAAGCTTGTTGTTGTTCGAATGCCCGAGCACGTAAGAAACAATGTTGTTGCCGTGGAGATCTAGTATGGCGCTGAGATACGCCTTCTGGCCATGTCCGTATTTGAGTTCCGTTATATCCGTTACCCACTTCTCATTTGGCGCTTCGGCGTGAAACTGGCGGTTTAACAGGTTCTCGGCAATATGTTGGGGAGTGGAACGTGCATATCGCTTTCTCTTCCTGCGAATGACCGATTGGATGCCTGCCAGCTTCATCAGGCGAGTCACACGTTTGTGGTTAATCTGAATTTTGGTTTGACGACGCAAATGAAGGGTAAGCCGCCGGTAACCGTAAATGCCTCCTACCTGCTCATGGAGGGCCAACATGGCATGTGTCAGCTGCTCGTTTGCTTGCTCACGCTGGCTAGGCTTGTGGTTTCGCCATTTGTAATAACTTGACCGTGGCACCTGTGCAATGTCACAGAGCATTTGCAGGCTAAATCCCCGTTCCTCGTGAACCGATTGGATGGTCATGTATACATGCGCTTGTCGGTGCCCGCTCAAACTCGCCTCCTTTGCAATTCCTGTAACTTTTTTAAGAATGCATTCTCCGCTCTAAGCCGCTCATTTTCATACTCCAGCTTCTTCATGGCGAGCTTCTGCTGCTCGGCTTCGTTTAACTCTTCCGCTGCTTTCTTGCGTCCCCGGCCGTCCTGCAAAGCATCCTGTCCGCCATTCTCGTACTTCTTAACCCACTGGTACACTTGATTGTAGGAGACTTGAAACTGATCCGCTGTCTTCCGGTAGTCGTGCTCATGCGCCACACAATAGAGCACGATATCGATTCGTTCCTGCCAAGTGGTAGACCGACCCTTTGTCATAGCTCTTGCTCCCTCGTTAACCGATTTAAAGCTGCTATGACCATTATACTTGTCGATCCAACTCTTGAGTTGAGTACGGCTTGCAATTTTGTATTTATCAATGATTTCATATTGTGAATACTGACCGGAGAGGTAATCCTGGACAGCTTGAAGCTTCAGTTCCGAGGGATAACGGTTATTACGAATGCGAATTTCCAATCCTTTCATTCCATACAACTCATACCGATGACGCCATTTCACTAGCGTGTTAACGCTGATGTTGTACTTTTGGGAGACTTCCCCCCGAGTACCTTCACCGGCTTCTAGCTCTTCTATGATCGCTAATTTCTCAGCAGCGTTATATTCATTCTTTTTTGCCAAAAAGAAAACTCCCCTTCAAGTAGCGGTTTATTTATTAAACCTGTCTACTTAAAGGGGAGCATATCAACACGGGCAGCCTTTGTTTTGGTTTTGTTAAGTAGGGAAAAAGGGGCGGAATTGTTCTGCAGAAGCGCAGCGTTCGCCTTTATCCTCAAATTTATACAACATAGAAGATTCAAAAAATTTGAGGATAACAGCGATCAGAGGAACAATCCGCCTCAGGCGAAGCGGCCGGAGATGGATATACTGCTTATGATCCGCCCGTTCGGCGTCGCTGGTTGTTGGGTTTCTTGTTGTTTTGGCTTTTTAGCATTTTTGTAGTTTGGTTCCCAGCAGCAGACGGTTTGCCGTTCGCAGCCTGCTGCTGCTTTTTTTGCTGCAGCTTTTGCCGGACCGCTTCGGCCAGATCAATTTTTTTCGGCTGCCGGCTTTCGTTATCACTCATACGTTCATCTCCTCAGATAAGGGGCTGTCCTTATTTTAAACGTTTTTAAAGGGGCGGACAACGGGGAAAATAGACATCAGCAAGAGTCTGATGCCAGAGGGGCAAGCGTCCTTGCCTGAGGGGTAATTTTAGACATGCATGACTCTTTAAGTTCTCAGTTCACTTGAAAAATGGCTCATAACTCTCGGCTTGCCTGGATCGCAGTTCGGGGCTTTCACTTCGGACACCCAAGATAGCTTCGTCAAATAATAGCATTCTTCTCTGGCCATATGATCGGCTAACAGCGGCATAAGCGTGCCCAAAATCTCCTGGGTGATCCTCAGTTCTTTCAGTTCATTCAGGAATTCTTCAAACAGCAGCATTTCTAGTTCCACCTCGCGGTTAAAGCGGTCCAGTCCCGGAAAATGCCTAAGCCCTGTTCTCGTAAAACCGGCCAACTCCACGGCTTTCAAATAAAACTCCTCAAAGTGCTTCTCGAAGCTCTCGGTCGTCTCTTTCGTTCTCTTCTCCAGCCAATCCAACCCGCCGTTGATACCCGCCGCATGACCGTAAGCGTCCTGGAGCCAGACCAAATGGTGATGCAGCGCATCAGCCAGCGGCGGAATTTGTCCTGCTTGCAGGAACTTCATGACAGATAGCGCTTCTTCAGCCTCATTGACCATATGGTTCAGGAATGTAGGAGGCATATTGATGTCGATCTTCTCGCTAATGCGTCGCTTCAGCAAATGCAGGTTGAACGAGCGAAATTCCTGCGTTCTCTGATAGGCAGCCGAATTCAGGTTAACTATATAAGGCGCTGATAGCTCATTCCTTGCCGTTTCCAATAGACGGTCGAAGATATGAATAAACCTCTCTGCCTGCCGTATTTCCTCAATCTCATTGGAAGCAAGAGCTCCAAAAATAAACCTTGCGTGATCCCCCAATACCTGCATCCAAAAGCGGTTTTCAAACAGGGATGCTGCTTCGAAACTCGAATATGCCAATGTACTGCCTCCTTACGGATAAGAGATCCCTTCTTTAAATAAATTATGTGCGATCGCCCATAGGAGTGCGGCAAACCCGAGAATTTTGTTCAGCATCTCCAACCGAACCTCATTGACAAACAACCAAAAGGCTCGACGGATGCCGCCTATCAGGGAGCCGGGCAAGGCGGCGGAGCGTATTACTCACGTAGGCATCTACCTGGGCAACGGGCAAATGATGCATACTTACCCGGTTTCCACGGGCGGAGTACGAATCGATAATGTATCCGCCTCCTGGCAGCGCCGCTTATTGTTTGGCGGAAGCGTGCTCTAAAGAAAAAGGTTCCTGTTCTAATATGAACGGGAACCTTTTTGGCTACTAAAGAATTATAAGTTTCGGGGTCTTTCGGGGCCCGAAGCCAAGTAACCGAATCCGTATCGAAGTGAAAGCCCCGCTTTGCGGGGTTATTTACCTTCGCTACAGACAGGCTTCAGGACTGTGGTATTATGGATATGGGATATAGCCGGGGGCATATACCCATGCTGTGCCAAGCCAGGTGTAAATTTCCACCCATTCACCGACCTTTTTGCCTGTTGGTGTGACAGTCTGTGGTGCGAGAGCTCCCCAGGCCGTTCCTTTCGGCTCCTTGCAGAAGTAAGTGAATTTGCTGAGTACAAGCGGAGCTGGGGCAACAGTGATCAAATCAGAGACAATAATCGGTTCGTCAAATATGGGTGATCCGTTGTATGTAGCATATGTAGCAGTTGTAGCGGACACCACTTGACCTGTGACAACGTCACCTTCAGCCGCAGGCGTATCAGACGAGGCAGCAGTTGCTGCTGTAGCTGCCGTTGCGGCTATCGCTGCGCTTAAAGTAAGTGCAGCGGTAAGGGCTGTCATTTTTTTCATAACAAAGTTCCTCCTTTGATTTAGGTTGATAGTTTGCATTATATAATAAACTCTATTGTAAACTTAAGAATCAGATTTAGCGAAAAAATTTTCCAACAGCAAGATCATCGCCCTGTTTTTGCCTGCATTAATTTGGAAATGGAAAGGGGAAATCAAGATCAGAAAACGTTTATTATGGGGAATCCCCCTGTGCGTGCTGCTAGTCATTGTTATTGCGCTGGCAGGAATCTTGTATTATATGAAGCCGACGAAATCATTGAATCTGGATTATACGGATGTAAACTGGAAAGACAAGCTCGAAAGTATCCTGGAAACCAGGCGGCCGGTTATCACTTTAAACGAGGAAGAGATTAACAACCTGGCGAAGAAGAGAATCGTGGAGCATGCCGCTGAATCGGGATCGGAACTGGAGTTCAATATTGAGGGGGCTGATTTCCATATAAACGGTAATCAGCTTTCGGCTGATGTGATTGCGGGATGGGGATATCTGCGAGGGGAAGCAACTGTAATTTATTCCATGGCCTTCAGCGAGGGGATGCTGAAGCTTACGCCGGAATCGGTGCAGGTTCGGAACAAAACGATGTCTCCGTCCATGTTTGGGCTCAAGACAATTGAGGCTAAGCCGGGCCGTTATTTGCCAAGCGTCATTAAAGTCTCGGACATCGATTTTGGGGCAAATGAAATGAAAGTGACCCTTTCGGTGAACTGGTTCAAGCTTCCTTCGTTGATCTGGTGATATTTTTCGGGTCCATTTCAACATGAAATGGGGCCTTTATTCATAAGTAAATGGTAAAGACTACACGCCTTCAAGAGGCGGCCTGGAAGTCTGAAGAGTTGAAGGGCTGAAGGTCTGCGGGCTTGAAACCGCATGTTTTCAAGGGCTCGCAGGCGCTTTGTTTCGCGGAAAATAGGTTAGGGTAACTAGAAATTAACCTAAATATATAGCAAAGAAAGAGGGGAACGCTATGTCATCATTAATCTGGCAGCTCAGTGTAGCGCTGATTGCAATTGCTTTTACCGGACTGGTCATTTATCTGGTCAAAACCTTGAAAGCGGCGGAAAAGTCGCTGAACAAAACCTCGCAGACGCTTCAGGAGGTCCAGAAGACGATTGATGAGCTGGGGTATGAGGTCAAACAGGTGCTCCGGCAGGCTACAGGAATTACAGAGGATGTACAACATAAGATGAAGCAGATCGATCCCGTTCTCGAATCGGTCAAAAATGTCGGGGATGTGCTGAACGAAGTGTCGCTCGCTGCCAAGCAGGTTTCCACAACGCTTATAGAACGCATCAAAAAACCGCAGGGCTCGCGGGGGCAGGCTGAACGCGCTGCCGTTGCGGCGGTCTCTTCCGACAGCGCTGTACAATCCGCTGCAGCCGCCAATCCGAAGCCCTCTTCAGCCAGCTGGGTGAAATGGGTGGATGTGGCCGCAGGGCTATGGCAAAAATATCGTTCATAATTTCAGAAATTCCTCTTAAAAAAGCCCGCTTTCCTGTTTCAGACGGGCCGCCACCCGGTTAATAGCCATTATTCAAATTATAGATAAGGAATGGAAGCTTCCATGCTTCCATTCCTTATCTGTGTTTTGGATCATTTTTGAAACTTGTGTCATTTGAGGGGCGAAAAGGTATTATTTTGGCGAGTAAATTAGCTGAAGTGGTATAGTTATTACAAGAGTCTCAAGCGGAAGCTATAGAAGCGCGATAGCTTATAAGGAGAGGTTTATGAGAATACTAATTGTAGATGACAATCCGACAAACTTGATTATTATCAGGGAAATATTAAAGAAAGAAAATTACCGCAACGTTACTTCCGTATCCTCCGCGCATGAAATGCTGCTTGAACTTGGGGTTGGGGGTGGAGAAGATCTAGCCTCCCGGAAGCCTGCGGCTTCCCCCATCGATTTGATTCTTCTGGATATGATGATGCCTGAGATGGACGGCATTGAAGCATGCCGGATCGTTCAGCGCTATGAACACCTGAAAGATATCCCGATTATTATGGTGACGGCCGTCGGAGATTCCAAGAAGCTTGCCGAAGCGCTTGATGCCGGGGCTGTAGACTATGTAACGAAGCCGATCAATAAAGTCGAGCTTATGGCCCGCATCCGTCTGGCGCTCAGACTGAAGCAGGAGAAAGACTGGCATAAAGAACGCGATCAACGGATTCAGGAGGAATTAAAGCTGGCCGCACTCGTCCAAAATGCGGTATTGAGCTCCCCGATTACGGAACGGGAATTTGCGGTGGATGCTTTGTACAAGCCTTCTTTCGAGCTGGCCGGAGATTTATATGCCTGGTACCCGCTCGGCGAGGGCCGTTATGGCATTATTTTGCTGGATATGATGGGACACGGCATCTCATCGTCGCTGTTCTGCATGTTTATAGCTTCCGTGCTGAAAGATACGGTGAATACGTATGTCGATCCGGAGAAGGTGATTCAGGAGCTTAACCGCAGGTTCAGCCAGCTCCACATCGAGAATCGGCTCGTGCAGTATTATTTTACCGCTATCTATATGGTGGTGGATACCAGGTTCAAGCGGATCGATTATGTAAACGCCGGACACCCGCCCGGACTGTTCTATCATGAAGACGGAACTGTGGAACAGCTGTCGACTGTTTGCGCGCCCGTAGGGCTTTTTGACAAAATTGAGGTGACGCCAAGAACCTTGTCCTATGAAGGGGAGGGCCACATTGTGCTCTATACCGATGGGCTGCTGGAAGCTGTTGAGGGGGATCAGGACACCCAGATTGAATATTTGACAAACCGGCTCCGCGGCAGACACCGGATGGACAAGGAGGAGCTGAAACGGTTGTTTTTTGACGATAAGACCGTACAGGAACGTGAAGACGATAAATGCCTGGTATGGATATCGCTAAAAAAAGGGGAGTCGTCTCATGAAAATTAGGAACAAGCTGCTGATTGGCTTCAGCATGCTGATCGCCATCCTGCTGGCGCTGACTTTCATCAGCTATGACCGGATGAAATATATGAATGACAGGCTTGATCAGGTGTATCATGAGCGGTACATGAAGGTCCGAAATTCAGGAAGTATGCGTACGCCGGTCAATGAAATAACGAAACAGATGGCGAACATCATGCTGAGTCCGGCCGTTTCGTTGGATGACAGCCAGGCTGCGGTCAACAAGCTCAGGAATGAAGCGAATAAATATTTGCAGGACATTTACGATTCCGATCTGGAAATTGACGAGCGCCTTATCGTTCAGAAGGTGAGAGACTCCTGGAATAATTACTCGGCTTATTTGGAGAAACAGTTTATTTTGCTGAAGAACGGGGACGTCGGCAAGGCCAATGCTTACCGTAATGCAACCGGCATAGCTGTGCAGGACAATCTGCTCGACAACCTGAACTCTCTTTCTACCTATCAGGACCTTAAAATCGACGAGGAAGTCGAGAATGCGAATCAGGCCTACCAGAATTCGCTGCAGATGACCATTGGAGTCATGACCGCGGGATTGCTGCTTGCGCTGGGCATCATTGTCTGGGTGCTGCCGAGTATTACAAAGGGATTGAATACGGTGCAGCTTATGATCCACAGCTTTGGCAAGAGCAAGTTTAAAGCGATCCGCAGGATGAGGGTCACGACGAAAGACGAGATCGGAATGATCGCCAGAGTATTTCAGCAGATGGCCGAGGACCTGGGCGAGAAGCAGGAGCTGGAGCGAAAGTTCGCTCAGAACCAGAAGGAGCAAGCCTGGATCAGTTCCAACCTGGCCCGTATTACCGACCTGTTTCATGGGGTTAATTCCATGGAGCAGGTTTCGCAAATGTTCATCAGCGAATTTACCCCGATGCTCGGGGGCAAACTCGGGGCCCTGTACATCTGTGATGAAGCCAAAAGTCCTGGCGGACTTTATTTGGCGGGGGCTTACGGAATGGATCAGGATGCACGCCCCAGAAGAGAGTTTAAGCTCGGCGAAGGGCTGGTGGGACAAGCAGCCGTCGATAAAAAACCGATCAGGCTGAGCGAAGTGCCGGAGGACTATATCTCTGTACGCTCGGCTACCGGGGAGAGTGTTCCGCGGGTCGTGATCATTCACCCGATCGTATTTGAAGAGGAACTGCTGGGGGTTGTGGAAATCGCCAGTCTGGATGAATTTACCAAGGTTGAGGAGCAGCTACTGAACGAACTGACAGCCAATCTGGGGGTTATCCTGAATAACATTGCCGGAAGACTCAAGATTGAGGAGCTCCTTAGAGATTCCCAGGCACTTACCGAAGAACTGCAGGCTCAGTCTGAGGAGCTTCAGACCCAGCAGGATGAATTGCGGCGTTCCAATGACAGTCTTGAGAAGCAGGCGGCTGCGCTTAAACGGTCCGAGGACCAGCTGCAGCGGCAGCAGGAGGAGCTGGAGCATTTTAATACCAAATTAATTGCCAAGACAAGGGCGCTCGAGGAACGGGTTCAGGAGGTTGAGGAAAAGAATCAGGAAATCGAGAAAACAAAAGATCAGCTTGAGGAGCAAGCGATGCAGCTGTCTTTGGCCAGCAAATACAAATCGGAATTTCTGGCCAATATGTCGCATGAGCTGCGCACGCCTCTGAACAGTCTGCTTATTCTGTCCCAGTTGTTGTCCGAGAACAAGGAGCATAATCTGACTCAGAAGCAGATGGAATATGCGCAGACGATTTATATGTCCGGATCGGACCTGCTCAAGATGATCGATGAAATCCTGGATCTGGCGAAAGTGGATGCGGGCAAAATGGAGATAACCCTTGAGTTTGTCCGCATGGAGGAGCTCGAACAATTTGCGGTTCAGAACTTCGGCCCGGTTGCGGAGAGGAAGCGGCTTGCTCTTGAAGTCAAGGTAGAAGAAGGAGTGCAGGGCCGGATCATGACAGACGGATACCGGGTGAAGCAAATTTTGCGCAATCTGCTGTCCAATGCATTCAAATTTACAAGCCGGGGTTCGGTAACCTTTACTATTGCGGACGCAGACAAGGATGAGTTGCCGTCATACCTTGATCAATCGGTCGATTATTTGGCATTTACGGTAAAGGATACGGGAATTGGTATTCCGCACGATAAAACCGAGCTCATCTTCGATGCGTTTCAACAGGTAGACGGAACGACCAGCCGCAAATACGGAGGAACCGGTTTGGGCCTGTCGATCAGCAGAGGACTCGCTTCACTGCTTGGCGGAGGGATTGGCCTGAGGACTGAAGAGGGCAAGGGAAGCGCCTTTACCCTGTATTTGCCGAAAGCTGAACAACCAAGCATACAAGGGGCCAAAGAGGAGGCGGCCGCTTCCCGGGAGATCACGGTTCAGGACAAGCCGGCTGGCTCGGAACGAGAGCCTGAACCTGTACATGAACCGGCTCTGCTCGCGGGCGCAGACCCGGATTTGTTCGAGGATGACAGAGAGAGCATCGAGCCCTCTGACCGGGTACTTCTCATCATCGAAGATGATATCCATTTTGCCAAGATTTTGCTGGATATGGCGCGAGACTATGGATACAAAACCCTAGTGGCCATGCAAGGCGATACGGGTCTCGAGATGGCGCATCAGTACTTGCCGGATGCGATCATTCTGGACATCCAGCTCCCTGTCATCGACGGGTGGTCCATTCTGAATGAACTGAAGAACAGCGCGGAGACCCGTCATATTCCGGTTCATGTCATTTCCGTTGTGGATGATATCAAACAGGGGTTAATGATGGGAGCAA
This sequence comes from Paenibacillus caui, assembly GCF_019904135.1. GTDB lineage: Bacteria > Bacillota > Bacilli > Paenibacillales > Paenibacillaceae > Fontibacillus > Fontibacillus caui. Next base: position 94,288 of record NZ_JAIOGQ010000013.1, read on the forward strand.
TCGCTTTTCTGAAGAAGCCATCCAGCCGGGAAGAATTGGAAGGCGCCTTCGCCCATATCGAATCGTATATAGAGAAGAGTCTGAAGCATCTGCTTGTGGTAGAAGACGACGAGACGCAGCGAAGAGCGATCATCGAGCTGATCGGTCATGACGATGTGGCCATCAAAGCCGTATCCACGGGCCAGGATGCGCTCGCGGAGCTGCACCGGCAGCATTATGACTGCATGGTCCTCGATTTGATGCTGACCGATATGACCGGTTTTGATCTGCTTGACCAGATCAGGGACGATGAGCATTTAAATGATCTGCCGATCATTATTTATACCGGCAAGGAGCTGGATAACAAAGAAGAAACCCGCCTTCGGAAATATGCCGAATCCATCATCATCAAAGACGTCAAATCGCCTGAACGGCTGCTGGATGAAACGACGCTCTTCCTGCATCGGGTCGAGGCGGACCTGCCCGAGGATAAACGCCGCATTTTGCGCAAGCTGCACAATAAAGAAACGTTATTTGAGGGAAAAAAAATTCTGCTTGTAGACGACGATGTCCGCAACGTATTTGCGCTGTCCAGCATTCTTGAAAGCTACAGGATGGAAGTCGTGTTCGCGGAGAACGGCAGGGAAGCGATTGAACTGCTGGAACAGCAGCGTGATTTTGACTTGATTCTAATGGATATGATGATGCCCGAAATGGACGGCTATGAAGCCATGCGCCGGATTCGGGAATTGAAGGAGTTCGAGAAGATTCCTATCATTGCGCTTACGGCCAAAGCCATGAAAGAGGACCGAGTGAAATGTATTGAAGCCGGGGCCTCCGATTACATGAAAAAACCGATCCAGACGGACCAATTATTATCGCTTATGAGAGTATGGCTGTATTCGTAAAGAACGAAACGGGGTAATAGAGGTAAGGATATTTAATCGGCACGAAAGTTTACATGGAATTGAGGTTGGATGATGACAGCAAGAGAGCCCTCGGAGGATGAAGACATTGATTTTTCTTCCGGCGCAGCCTCGGATGAGGTTGAGATGATCGAGATCGAATTGCTGCTGGAAGGCGTTCATCAGATGTATGGATATGATTTTCGAAACTACGCCCTTCCTTCCCTGAAACGGCGCATTTGGTATTCCGTGCAAGGGGAGAATCTAAGGACGATTTCCGCCCTTCAGGAAAAAGTGCTGCATGACCGGAGCTGCTTTGACCGTCTTGTACACAATCTCTCGATTCCGGTTACGGAAATGTTCCGCGACCCGATGCTTTTCCGGACTTTCCGGGAAAAGGTTGTGCCGATTCTTCGCACGTATCCTTATATTCGGATCTGGCACGCCGGGTGCTCCACGGGCGAAGAGGTTTATTCCATGGCCATTCTTTTGCATGAGGAGGGGTTAATCGATAAAGCCCGCATTTATGCGACGGACATGAACGACCGGTCGCTGGAGCAGGCCAAGGAAGGCATTTTCGGAATCCAGAAGATGCAGCTTTATACGAAGAATTACATCGAGGCTGGAGGCAGGCGCTCCTTCTCGGAATATTATTCGGCAAAATACAATTCGGTTATTTTTCAACCGTTTCTGCGGAAGAACATTATTTTTGCGGAGCATAATTTGGCAACAGACCGTTCGTTCAACGAATTTAACGTCATCTTTTGCCGGAATGTTATGATTTATTTTAATGAGAAACTGAGGAACAGAGTTCATGATTTGTTTTATCAAAGCTTAAGCCACTTCGGCATTCTCGTTCTGGGCGCCAAGGAATCGATTCATTTCACGGATTATGCAGGCTGTTATGAGCCGCTTGACAGGGCCGAGAAGATTTATCGCAAAATCAAATGATTCAGCTGGAGAACGCCGACTTTGTTTAGGAGGATCACATGGGGATAGAGGAACCGATTCATATTTTGTTGGTTGATGATCGTCCTGAAAATCTGCTGGCTTTGGAAGCTGTGCTGGAGAGCGAAGAGTACAATCTGGTAAAAGCAACTTCTGGGGAAGAAGCTTTAAAACACCTGCTGAAAAATGAGTTTGCCGTGATTGTCCTCGATGTACAGATGCCGGGCATGGATGGCATTGAAACGGCCAAGCTGATCAAGGCCAGAGATAAAACCAAGGATATTCCGATCATTTTCATTTCAGCCAACAGCAAGCAGGCAGAGCATTTATTTGCCGGTTACTCGGCCGGTGCGATTGATTACATGGTCAAGCCGTTCATTCCGCAGATTTTAAAATCAAAAATCGACGGTTTCGTCAGTATGTTCCGGACCAATCAGAAGCTGAAAACCCAGACCATGCTGCTCCATCAGAAGACGCAGGAGCTTGAGCGGACGAACCGGGAACTGGTGGAAGCCAAGGAAGCGGCCGAGATTGCCGCCAAAGCGAAGACGGAGTTTCTGGCCATGATGAGCCATGAAATCCGCACCCCGATGAATGGCGTCATCGGCATGATCGATCTCCTGATGGAGACGGATCTGAAGGAAGAGCAGAAAGAATATACCGAAATTATCCGCAGCAGCGCGCATTCGCTGATTTCGGTCATCAATGACATTCTGGATTTCACCAAGATGGAATCCGGCAAGATGGAACTGGAAGAGAGTCCTTTTGAGCTCAGGGCCGGCGTACAGGAAGTATTCAATTTGTTCTCGGCGGATGCGGGCCGTAAACATCTGGAGCTTGTCCATTTCATCGACGATGCCATTCCCGGTGTGCTGTATGGGGATATGGGGCGGCTTAGACAGGTGCTCATCAACCTTATTTCCAATGCCGTCAAGTTCACGGATCAGGGGGGCATTTATCTGGTTGTCCTCCCCAAGGAGGAGCATGGCAATCAGCTGACGCTTGAATTTACCATTAAAGACACGGGAATCGGAATTGCAGAGGACAAAAAGGACCGTCTGTTTCAGCCGTTCTCCCAGCTTGATTCATCCATGACGCGCAGGTATGGCGGGACAGGCCTCGGGCTTGCCATTTGCCGGACGCTCGTACAGATGATGGGCGGCGACATTCGAGCGGAATCGACGGAAGATAAGGGGGCAATCTTCTCCTTCACGATTGTGACCAGACGCTGTGAAGAAGAACCGAGGCCTCATCCATTCCACGACGAAAGGCAGAAACAAAAGCGGCCTGTACCCAAAGAACGCGTTCTGATTGCGGAAGACCATCCGATCAATCAAAAGCTGATCGCGAGCATGATCTCCAAGCTGGGATACGAGACGGATCTTGCCGAGAATGGGAAGCAGGCGGTCCAAATGGCCGTAACTCAAAGGGATTATTCCTATATTTTTATGGATTTGCACATGCCTGTCATGGACGGGCTCGAAGCCACCCGGCGGATTCGCAGGGAGCTTGTAGATGGCCATCATCCGGTGATTATCGCAATGACGGCCAAGGACATGGAAGGCACCAAAAGCCGCTGCCTGGAGGCCGGCATGGACGATTGTTTCTGCAAGCCTGCAAGTTTCGCCACAGTCAAGCAAATGCTGACGAAATATGCGGGCCGTCCCCATTCAGTAGTGGGGAATAAGCAGGCTATAGAAAGCACGAAGTAAACGATTTGGAAGAAACTATGTAAAGAGGCTTTGTTTCATACGGGGCTTTAAAAGGGTAAAGACTAAAGAAACCACATGGCCAGGGAGAGAGTGCCTTATGAATACAAATAAAAGCGAAAAATTTACAACTGCTACTCAAATGGACAATAGAACGTGCACCGTATTTTTAAACGGTGAACTGGATTTGTCGGTTGCTCCCGACTTTCGTCAGGTGATGGAACCGCTCGTTGAAAACGGCGATCTGGATTTGATTCTCAATCTGAAAGATTTGAAGTATATTGACAGTACGGGAATCGGAATCTTGTTGTCTATTCTCAAAGTAAGACATGGAATGAATGCGCAGTTTTATGTCCGCGAAGTGCCGGCACAAATTCAAAAGCTGTTTGATATGACAGGAATTGCGAAGTTCTTTGCCTCACAAGAGAATTCTCAATAAGGAAAGGATCGAAGAAAGTATGAAAGAAGAAATGCAGAAAGTACAATTGAATTTACCGGCGACTGCGGACTTTGTCGATATTGTCAGGTTAAATCTTTATGGCATAGCTTCCAAGATGGGCTTCTCTTACGAAGATATTGAAGATATGAAGGTTGCGATTTCCGAGGCCTGCAACAATTCCGTATTGTATGCCTACAACCACGAGGACGGCCTCGTTGGAGTTACCTTTGAAGTTAGTCCGGAAGCGCTGATCATCACGGTCAAGGACGAAGGGGAGAGCTTTGAATCGTATGAAAAGAGCGATGAAGGAGCGACTCTTCATGGCAAGGAGCTTGGTGAAGCGCCGATTGGAGGTCTTGGATTTTATCTGATGCAGGCGCTCATGGATGATGTCAGCGTGGTCAACGAATCAGGTAGAGGAACAACCGTTACCCTGACCCGAAAACTCACCCGAAGCGAGGAGAAAGTATGACGGATAAGCTGACTCCCCCCGAAGGTTTGAATGAGTCAACGGGATTGATATGGGAATACCAGCAGACCAAAGACAACGAAATTGCTACAATGTTGATCAGGAAATACGAGCCTATGGTGAAAATGGCTGCTGGCAAAATTGCCCGCAATCGCCCTGACTTATACGAAGACTTATACCAGGTTGGACAGATGGCGCTTATTAGATTATTGCAGCAGTATGATATTGAGCTGGGGATTCCTTTTGAACCCTATGCGATGAAAAGTATGATCGGGCATATGAAAAACTTTTTGCGGGACAAGTCCTGGTATATTCAGGTGCCGCGCCGGATCAAGGAAAAAGGAGCTCTGGTTCAGCAGGCAATCGATGAGCTGACGATTAAGCTCGAACGTTCGCCGGACGTCAAGGAAATTGCCAGTTATCTTGAACTGTCCGTAGAGGAAACGGTCGAAGTGCTGGCAGGCCGTGAATGCTATCATTACGTATCGCTGGATTCTCCACTTTCCCAGGATGAGAGTGCCGCCACGCTTGGCGAGCTGATCAGCTATGATGCGAACGACTACGACACGGTTGAGAAACGGATGGACCTCCAGCAGGCCATGAGCCAATTGAAGGAGCAGGAGCAGAAGGTACTGCTGCTTGCCTTCCAGGAGGGGCAGTCCCAGCGCGCCATTGCGCAGAAGCTGGGCGTTTCGCAAATGAGTGTCTCCCGAATTCAAAAACGGGCCACTGAAAAACTAAAGCAGATTATGTCAAACTCCGGGTTATAAGGAGGAGTGGAACATGATCGCAGCTTACCCTTGAAAGACACGTCATTTTTCATAAATGGACGTGTCTTTTTTCATAGGGAGCATTTTTAATGGAATGCGGACAAACAGGCTGATCCGCTAGCCGAGGAGAGCAAGCACAATCGCCGTGCCGACCGTAAGACCGAGACCCCTGGACAAGCCTGCGATAAAGTTGGAGATGACCCGCTTTCTCGGATTGGTATAGTTCTCGATTAAATCCAGGAACTCGGCTTTTTCCAAAGTATCGGCGATTTTGTCCAGACGCGTATTGAGACGCTTCACTTCATGCCGGAGTTCGAACGGATGCTCTTTCATGTCATAGGTTTTCGCCATGGTCATCCCTCGCTTTCAGGTTGCGGTTGCTAATGGACGGACAACAAATAACCAGCCGTAAGTTCAGCTGGCTATTTGTTAAGGGATCGCTCGGTTCTTTACTTGGTTTCCTTGGCAGCGCCGGCTGCCGTTTCTTGTACGTCCTTGGCTATATCGGCTTCCGCCTTTATCACTTCTTCGCTTCCCTCTTTGACTTCCTCAGCTGCATCAGCCGAGACTTCTTTAAGACTGCTCACGACCGTCTTCGTGCTGTCGCTGATCGAATGAGCCTTTCCGGTCGCATTCTGATAAAGGCTGACAGCCTTCTCCTTGGCGGCAGAGTACACGTCTTTAGACTTGTCCGCAGCGGTGCTGACTTTATCCGACAGATCGCTGCGAAGCTCGCGTCCCGTCTTGGGAGCGAACAGCAAGGCTGCCGCCGCGCCGATCAAACCGCCGATCAGGGCGCCTTTTACAAAGGCGGCGCCGCTTTTCACCGGGTATTCTTTTTCCGTGTTGCTCATATCAGATCACTCCTTAATTTAGTATATATTTTACAAGGCCCGGGCCAGAAGCCTGGAGATGAGGCTAAGGAAAATTCAGATCTTGCAGCCTCTTACGGCCAGAAAAAACCGTGCAGCCTCCGGTAACCGGACCAAAGTCCTGAAACAGCCGAGGACTGCCCTAGATCCCAAGCGTGAATCCAAAGGCGCATAGTAAAGAGAATTGCTTACTTCGTATATAAACGTGAAGTGGGGGGCGTGAAACAAAGGGGGATTAGTTAGGGTGGTTTGATCAGGGAGCGATATTAATTAAATTGCGGAAAAAGATTCAAAAAACAGGATATTTGTAGTAAATTAAGTAAATAGTTATAGCATTATTGAATTAACACTAGGAAAATGGATGCATGTTATTTGTGGCGTGAAAATTGCAAAATCTCATGAAGTGTTCTTGAAAGGAGTCGATTAGTGCAAAATAACTAATTTTTAAGGGGTTAGAAGTCGAAATCTAAAGAAGTATTGGAGGGCTGTTCGATTCTAGATTTATTTTTTTCTTATGCATTTAAGCTATCGTTTATATATTTCCAAAAGGAGTAAAAAAATATGAAAAAAGGTCTTAAATTAATATTTATTTCTTTGATTATGACCGTATTATTTATGCCTGATGTATACGGAGCCACATATACTTATCACTATGACTTAAATGGGAGGTTAACATATATAGAATCAACCGAAGGCCGTATTTACTTTCAATATGACTCAAACGGTAATCTGTTAAGAAAAGAACTAAAAGATCCATTAGGATTTGGAGTACTTGAATCCCCTGCAGTGGATCAAATTTACACCAATACTCTTTCTATAAAAGGATGGCATTTAGATAAAGCCGGTATAGAAAGCATCAAAGTTTATTTAAATAATGAGTTCAAAGGCTTAGCTACATACGGGCAGAGCAGAGAGGATGTATATTCGAAGTATCCTAATTATAATAACCATAATGCTGGTTTTTATTTCGATTTGGTACTGCCTAAAGAAAATAACAACTATGACCTAAAAGTGGTTGTAAGAAATAATAATGGCGAAGAGATGACCTATACCAAGTCTTTCAAGCAAGTCATCTTGGAACCAATCGGAGAAATAGAAACCCCTCAAGCTAATAGTACTGTCATCTACTATATAAATGGTGGGACTAATAATAATAGAATGACCATCACAGGCTGGAATTTGGAACTTGTAAGAATGAAGAAAATAGAGATTTATATTGACAACTATCTGGTTACCCCTATAAGCACCTCAATCAATCTCTATCGAAATGATATTTATAATCTACATCCTCTTTATGCCAATCAATACTCTGGTTATAGTGCCATAATCTCGACACCACAAGTATGGTTTGGAACAGAATCGAAAGAATTAAAGATAATTATAGAGGACGTAGATGGGCAAAGGACGACTTATATTGAAACGTTTACTGTAAAAGGATCAAGCAACATTATTATTACGGATCCCTGCACGACGAGGTGTGCCTCGTAATATGTATATGAAAGAAAGTGGATTTTTAATATCTTTCATGAGCCATTCTAAAAATATTTGATGGTCACTACACAGAAATCAGGGCATACAGATAACATTGAAGTGCTCTTCATGGATAGAAAAAGGATCAATCTTATCTTGAAAAAAATGGGGTTTTCAGTAGTACGTTGTTACAAATGTTGCATTTCTTATTTCAGAATATATTAAAGGAGCGATCAAAATGAAATTCAAAAGAATGAGGCTTTTAGTTGTGACATTATTTACGTTACTAACCGCATCATTGTACCCGTATAGTGCAGCGGCTGGAGAGGTAGGCAATATAACCTACGAATATGATAGTAATGGGCGTTTAAAGACTGCGACATATAATTCTGGCATGAGAGTTACTTACCTCTATGACCAAAATGGGAATCTAATTCAAAGAAAGTTAACTTTAATTCCAATAGGTTACTTGGATATCCCTATTGCTAATGCCGATTATTTATCAAATGAGGGTGTAGAAGTTAAAGGATGGTTTCTGAATGAGGGGGGCAATTCAAGAGTTGAAATTTATGATAACAACACGCTGATCGATACCATCACTACCTTTGTTGAACGTGAAGATGTTTATAATGCCTATCCTAAATATAACCTACATAATGCCGGTTTTGATAAAAGTTATACCTTTTCAAAAGGGACTCACGTGCTAAAAGTGATTGGCATTGGAAAAAATGGAGAGCAAACCGTTTTAACCCGAAGCTTTACAGTTTCACTACCTACAATTGGAGCTTTAGAAAGCCCTCTTGATAATGAGACGTTCAACTCAATATTCCTTCCCAAAAAAGATGACTATGACCTTCCTACAATATTTGTAAGCGGATGGTTTTTGAATGATCAGGGATTTTCTAAAATTGATTTTTATCTCAATAATGAGCTAGTTACTACTCTTAGTGCTCAATCTATTGTTTATTTTAAGAAGGAACGTCAGGATATCTTTGAGTTGCATCCAGAATATGGAGAAGTTAATAGCGGATTTTTGTATCCAATTGGAGTTACTGAAGCCGGGTCACAACAATTAAAAGTCGTATTTACGGGACTGGATGGAAAGCAACTAACCTTTACTCGGTTTTTTTTCGTTAAGAGCGGATCTTGGATTGAGGTTCCTGAGCCTCCTGCGATGTAAGATTAATAGCCATTAAAGCACATCACAGGCTCAACGCCTCAAACTAGTGGCGTTATTATTACTGCTTATTTTTTCATCTCTTCCAAACTTTAAAACACCCACTAGAGTATTCTTCAAAAAATGTACTGTTTAAACGATGGAGGCTAACTATTCCTTTGTCGAATGATTTTGTAAAAAACATTAATCTGCAGTGTATTGGATCTAGGGAGTAACGAAGTTTATTTGTATACACCAAGTGATTCTACACTAAAAAATCATATTTTTAGATTGGAGAATTCTATGATAAATCATAATTGGCTAAAGAAAATATTATCCATTATTCTAGTGTTTAGTATTTTACTTGGTATTGTTTCGGATATCGTTCCTCAAAAAACATATGCTAGTGATTTTGATGCTGCTGATCAAAGCACCATTCAGCGCATTGTTGATTTATTCGGCACATCGGAAGTCTTTATTCAACAATATTTAGACCAAGGCTATACACTTAAGCAAATTATTACTGCCTTTTATAAGGCACAGGAAGACCATACAAGCTTTGAGGAGGCACTAAAAAACTTATTTCCTTCAGAAGATAATCAGTCCAATTCCGTTACAAGTGAAGTGTACAGTGATTTGTCTTCACCATTATTAAATTTAGTGAATGTAGTTGAATCATCTAAGTCAAGTATTGTTCAAAACTATAACTTTTTTCCCGTTACTGAAGCAGTTTACGATCAGCCAAGTTCAGTTACAGACGACGTGTATGCAGATGATATGAGCGTGAAAATGATGGCTTTATCAGAACCTGAACAGCCACATATCATCGAAAAAGCACCCAACGTTAGCAAATCATCTTTTAACGAGGCTCCTTATTCGGTAGGAGATAATGGTGAATCCATCTCAAGCGTATCCGGTAGTCTTACATTGAAACAAACGGACGCGATGCTACCTGGAAGAAATGGAATGTCGTTCTCTCTTACAAGACAATATGATTCAAGTGCTTCTCAATTTTATGATATGGACTATGGATACAATACTTACACATATTCGCTCTATAAATACTTTGTTCAATTTAATGCGGTAAAAAAGGAAATATTAACTAGATATAATGTGAAATATCGTGAAAATAAATGGGTTCAGATGGATGAAGATGGCGATGGTATTGTGGATATGGAGACGGCCATTATAAGTTCCACAGTGAAAAACCTTGGGGTATATAATGCTCAAGAAGAGGCGAACGAGGCAGCTAGTCATCGATTTCAATATGAAATACCTGCACAAAGTATCACTGCAGATGCTGCAAGATACAGTAGTGATCCTAGCAGCTTTCCTTCCTATATTTACTATAATAGCGATGGGTTTAGTGGGAGCTTATACCCAAGCGGAACCCCATTTGTTATCTCAGGACAGTATACACCTGAAAGAACTATAACTGCTACAACACAATATTGTACAAGTTCAGTACCAGGGAAATATGACAGCCAAGGATATTGGGTACAAACAGGACAGGCAAGCACTTGTCCTGAGACGAAAACATCTGTTGTAGAAGGCTACACAATCACATTGACTCGTACCGTTGAAGTTCAGAAATCGTGTCCTTCGCCAAATCCGTCATCTGCAAACTATGTTTGCACCAAGTCATGGCTAGCGACATATAACGGTTCGAAGGTAATACCTCCAACGGATACTCGGAATTATCAGCAGAATTATAGAGGGACAGTCACCAAACCTGCAAGTGTATCGGACACGAAATATGAACCATGGGTTACATTATCTGATGGAGCAAGACAAAGGTACGCTTACAATGTAACTGAACTGCCTTGGGTAGAACCAGAACATTATGAGGGACCTGGCACAAATACTACGATTTCCACCGACGCTACTGAAAACTGGACGGATGTATACAATTTACAAAATCTTATTAACAGTAATCCAAATAAGTTTGTCGATTACTCTTATGAGGGGGACAAAGTTTACAGTATTTATACCTCTAGTTCGCCTAATGCAACTATACAATCCTTTCAATATGGCACGGGAACAGATCGAACCTATTATAATAAGACCACTCAGCCAATTGAGGAACTGATGTACCCTCTAGGCAAAGGCTGGTCTTGGCAGCTTCCTTACATTGAGACTAAAGAGAATAAAAAATATATGCATTTAGCTGAGGGTGGATCGTATGAAATCAGCGGTACTAGCTTAAAAGGCTATGATTGGGAAGGGCCTACCTTTAACAGCGATACATCGGTTACGGTAAACGGGGAAACGTCTGATTCCGTTTTAGTTTCGGCTGACGGCACTAAAAAGCAATATTTCACTGCTGACGGACGGATTCTTCAAATTTCCGATGCCTATAACAACTCTATTCAATTCAGTTATGAACAAAATGAAGCCTATGGCCGCAAACTTCTTAGTCAAGTCAAAGATGCAATAGGAAATACCATCAATATTACGTACTCTTCAACCAAGGTAACTGTCACTCAAGGAGATAAAACCGTAGTATATGATAAGCATACTCAGGATGGAGTTGAACTTTTAGACTCGGTAACGGACGAACTTGGCCGCAAAACAACTTTCTCGTATAAATTAGCTGCAGCCAAATTTAATTTGATGGCTTCTTACCCGGAGCGGGCTATTTCTAATCCTTATGCACTCATTACATCGGTTGTACATCCAACAGGTGCAAAGACCCTCTACGAATATGATGAGACCCCAGTAAGCAGGTACATTGGCGCGGACTCCGTAGACCAAGCTTACCGGATTCTTTCCCGTAAGGATCAAATTATCTATGAGAATGGCACAACAGAAGATTACAATCGGCAGACCCTAAGCTATACCTCTGATATGGGAATGAGTTATGGCCAAGATTTTACATTCTCAACGGTACTAAACAATGGTCTTACATCGACTACTTTGGAGTATAGAAAAGATTATATCGATGACAATACGCCGGCTCAGTTTTACGTGGATCGGTCACTTGTCAAAGCGGATGGAAAGGAACAAACCACAGCCTACTCCTATGCGAAAAAGGTAGGAAGTAGAGCTTACTTTGCTCCTGCGGCGACGGCTACATCCACGAGCGACAATTTATCAGGGAATACTTTAACGACCAGTACTCAATATGATGATTATGGGAATGTTACGCAGACAACCGATGAACGAGGACGAACGACAATCAATACGTATGATAGTGAAAAGCACTGGTTATTAAGTACAGTTACTGACGTTGCATCAAATGCTAAGGAATATAGTCAATTCACAAGGACACCACAAGGTGAAGTTGCTCAGGTTGTTGTCAAGAAAGACAATGCAGATGGCCCCATTCTTAAGCAAATAGATTATACATTTGATTCTTACGGCAATCCGGTAACTCAAACCATAGCCAATGGATCGAAAAGTATTACGACAACAACGGATTACAGTAGCACCTATAACTATGCCTTCCCAACGGGACAAAGTGTAACGGTAACGGATGTGGATGGACAAACCAATGTCATTTCTACATTAGCGGAATATGATTCGACGATGGGTCATATGACAGCTTTTGTGGATGGCAATCATCATCGAACGGATTATCAATATGATGCTTTAGGCCGTACGGTGAAGGTTGCTTATCCGGATGGTAACAGTTTGTCTGCTGCTTATGATGACCAACAGAATACAGTGACCATAACCGATGAACTTGGTGTTCAGTCATTAACCCGTTGGAATGCCTTAGGGGTTCAAACTGAACAAGGATTTTACAAAAATGGCGACTATGAGGTTACTCAGCGAATCGGGTATGATCCATACAGCAGACAAAGCTGGAGCGAGGACGCTCTTGGAAACCGGACCAGATACAGCTACGATTCATGGAGTCGATTAGCTTCAACGACTTTTGCGGATGGGTCCGCCAGCAATGTGAGCTATGACGATGCTTTAAGAACCGTGACTCAAACCGATGCAGAAGGTTACGCCAAGATCGAGAGCTATGATCCGTGGGGCCAGTTGTTAAAGACAGAAGAGAAGACGCAGCTGGATAGCATTCCAAAACTTTTACAACAAAACGTTTATGATAACGTCAGTGGGTTAGTGGTCAAGCAAATAGACGGTAACCAGAATACAACGCAATTTGCCTATGATAGCTTAGGGCAACTTATTACGGTGACGGATGCAAATGGTGATCAAACCCGATATGAGTATGATATGCTCGGGAACTTGACGAGAACGATAGACCCTGCAGGGAATGTAAAAGAAACCCGGTATGATGAACTTGGGAACAAAATTCTCACCATCGATAAGGCAGGTCAGCAGGCAAAAAGTTATTATGATCCAAACGGAAACTTGACAAAGCTAATTGATCGTAACGGAAATAGCTTCAGTTATCGTTATGACTTACGTGATCGTTTGATTCAAAGGGATAGCATAGACGGAAGCGTCAATTACACTTACGATGCTGCCGGGAAACGGCTGAGCATGACCGATAATACCGGTACAACGTCTTATCAGTATGATCCCTACACCGGTAATCTGGTCCAAACCACGTATCCAGATGGCCTTCAATTAACTGCCCAGTATGATAAAGCGGGCAATCGGACTGAAATGACCGGGCCGTTCGGCAATCACGTTTACTACTCGTATGATCCGCTTCATCGGCTGAAAACAGTGGGTACATCCACAAGTCAAGCCGATGCGGAATATAGCTACTATTTGAATGGTTTGCAAAAAGGAACGATTTCAAATAATGGGGTAGTAACCACAAATTCATATGATGGTGCGAACCTAACTGATATTCAGCAGGTTAGAGATCAGATCGGCCTGGCTAATTACCAGTATCATTATGATCCAAACCGGAATATTACGACTCGTGTACAAAATAACGCGGCAGATACGTTTACGTATGATAAAGTCAATCGCATAGCGACTTCATCGCCAGGAAACGAAACCTATACCTATGATAAGCAAGGCAACCGTCAGGTGTTGAGTTCAGATCGTATGCCTGACATTAAGGAAATAACCAATACCTTTGACTCAAGGGACCATCTTACGGATGTGACCATAAATGGCACGACTGTTCACTACCGGTATAATGGTGACGGGGTGTTGACCGAGCGCACGGACAGTAATGGTACATCACGCTATTACTATGACGGCGATCAAATCATTGCCGAAGCTAAAATTGTGAATGGACAACCCGAGCTTAAAGCGAACTACATCCGTGGGAAGAAGTTAGAGGCCATTGAGTACGCAGATGGATCAAAAGCTTATGTTCAAACGAATGGGCATGGGGATATTACGGAACTTCGGGATGCTTCAGGCAACATCCTCAACACGTACCAGTATGATATTTGGGGAAACATTTTAAGTAAAGACGAACAGGTGTATAACCCATTCCGTTACTCTGGCGAGTTGTGGGATGATACGACGGGACTGCAGTATCTTCGGGCGAGATGGTATGATCCTTCGATAGGGCGATTTATCAGTGAGGATACGTATGAAGGGGAGATTAATAACCCGCAGACGTTGAACTTGTATGCGTATGTGGAGAATAGTCCGCTAGTTTATACGGATCCAACAGGCCATATGGCAGTTGATGAACTTAACGGAATAGCTGCTCTCTATAGCTCAGGTATCTTGACTTCAGGAGAAGCATCGGCAGCAATAATTACGGCTAATAAAAAAGGCTTTTATACTGCATTCCATGAAATAGCCCAAGTTAATATCTATAAGCAACTTGTAAAAAAAGGTTACTCGCCTATACTTGAAAAATCAATACAATCTAATGAGAAGAATATTTTTGGTAAGTATAAGACGGTTGAGGCAGACGTTGTCGCGGGAATATATTTGTGGGAGGTTAAACCGAGAGGGGGGGCTTCAGCTAAAAAACAAATTGAAAAGTACACAGCTCTATCGGATTATGTACCTGGTCCTGTAACTCTTCTAAATACCATGACAGATATCCAAGTAGTAGGTAATATCTACATGGAAGTTGAATTTCCTTCAAATGGAGAAGCAAGATATTCGTTTTACCGTAAAGAAGTAGATAGTAGAGGAGTAGTACACATTTCGGAGGTGAAAACCAAAGAGGTTTATCACAAATTATATCTGGACTACGAAAAAAAACATTTGTTTGACCTCCCTTTAATACCAATACCAGGTTTAGCTCCAATTCCAATACCAATTCCTGCAGTTTAAAGGAGACAAAATGTATGGAACAGAACGGAATTTATCCAGCCAATTGGGGTTGGTCCAAACAATCTTCATTTACAGGACCTACCCAATTAGGTGTTGAAAAGTGGAAGGTCTCATTTGAGAACACTTTATCCATTTCAAGTCCCGTTATTGATCAAGAGGCCAATATTATTTTTGGAACTAATCGTGGGCAGTTAATTTGCATTAATAAAGATGGTGAGGTACTTTGGAAAAATCAAGTCACCAGTGGCAATATTATCGGC
Source organism: Paenibacillus caui (assembly GCF_019904135.1). Taxonomy (GTDB): domain Bacteria; phylum Bacillota; class Bacilli; order Paenibacillales; family Paenibacillaceae; genus Fontibacillus; species Fontibacillus caui. Next base: position 109,442 of record NZ_JAIOGQ010000013.1, read on the forward strand.
CCAACTATTAACTCTAGCAGAAGTTTAATCATTGTATCTAAAGAAAGCTCAGAGTCGGAATTAGTTATTTTAACATCAAGTGGCGAAGTCATAAAAAGATATAGATTCAATAATGAAGCTCACTATCCCCCTATCTTGTCTCAAAACGACGAGATATTAATTGCTACGTGGGACAATTTAATTAAATTTAATGCGGAAGGTGATCGTTTATGGCACTTTGCGTGTATGAATATCAGTTCTTGTCCCGTGATTGATGAAAGCGGGAATGTATATTTCACAAGCAGGGAGGATGGAGGAGTTTTAATTTCTTTAAATTCTGAAGGCCAGCTGTGTTGGAAGAAAAAGTTTGCTCCTTGTTTTTTAGAAGATGATCCTGTCATGGATACTTCCGGCAATATTTATTTAGCCGCAGCTAGGGAAGAGCCTCATCATGCTCTATTCTCTATCGACCAACAGGGAGAGATTAAATGGAAATTTGAGTTAACTAACGGTGGAATTATTGGTTCTCCAGCAATTAGCCAAGAGGGTCATCTAGTAATGGGAATTACGGGCTTTCAAATAGTCGCTTTAGATCTTAATGGTAATTTGCTGTGGCAGGCTAAAGTTGGTGAGATGATACAGTCTACTCCTATTTTGGACTCTCGAAATCAGGTTTACTTTTATACGCATGTAAAAAAGAAGAAAGTTACATCTAATTTGTGGTGCTACAACAGGCGAGGAAATCTGTTATGGAGTCAAAAGATTAACCATGCTTTGAATTGGTTTGGCTTCAGTCCGTATAATGGTTTAGTTACTAGGACAATTGATCCTGACACTTACTTGCTTGAATTAACCGCTTATTCTGTGGAAAAGAGTATTTAATTCATTACTGTACTTGCCAATAGTAGCTTGAAAATTTGTGAACAAAAAAAGTGCAAAGTGGCCTATGCCACTTTGCGGACTTTTTAATTAGGGAGAGTAAGACACGGTGTTGGACTTGGTGGTAGGCATACTTGATGAAACACTGTTTTTTCTGCCTGTGGTAGTGGTTGCAGGATCATCTTGCTAGTACGATTTTACTTATACTCTCGAGACGGTAACGCTTGGTTCCAAAAAGATAGACGAATAGTCGCAGCACAGGAGCGATTCGACGGCACTAAAACGCAATGAAGTGGGTGATAGCGTGGGAACCTCATTTGCCAACATTCAAGTTCATAGTCAAGATATACAGGCGGTCCAATCTGTGTTGAGATTAATATCTGATAGTGAATTAGAAAAGTTTGCTTTGGGTATTTTTGGTGATTGGATATCTATATTAGGCAATACGCTTAGTTGGGAAACGGTTGGAGAACTGGGTGAAGAGCTGTCGAGGAGAATTGTTCAACCAGTAGGGGCTCTTGGTTATTTTGATGATGATGTTTTGACCTGGCGTTTCTATCAAAATGGACAAGAGATTAAAGTAATAACTGCAGGACAAAACTTAGATGAGTACGGATTAGAATATACCCCCATAGATATTTCCTTTATTACCGATTTTTTTAAAGTATTGCAACTCACAGAGGATGATTATAAATCAATCCTCAATACTAATGACGAGATGAATTTAGTAATTGAAGAACTTGAAGAGCTGTTAGGTATACCATTGTGGATGAAATACGATTGGGTGAAGGAGGATGAAGATCTGAAAAAATTTTATCCAGTGATGGTATAATTCTGAATTTTAATAGCGCACATCATCTAATCAGACTGGGTTTGTGTTAGGTTTAAATTTGCGCTACCTAGTCTTTTTTCTTAACTAAACTTTCGCAGTATGCAACAGTATATACTTACGGAAAAAATAATCAGTGCAGACTGGAACCGGCTAGTTTCAGATAGAACTTAAAGTTTTAATGCCACAATCAGACTAATACTCGTATTGTGGTTTCTTTTTACTGCGTATCTCCCGCCCAATACTGAATGATCCATTAGTCAATCAATAACCGAATAAAATACAAATTACAAGCAAAGACCTATGTCGACTCGAACCAGAAGTCAACCTAGGTCTTTTCACTGAATAATAGGTGCTATCTATGGCTCGCTGTCATTTGATTTTTCATGGAGTGAAATTTGTTTCCCTAGTTCAACTTCATACAGTCGCACCAGGTCAGACGCTTTGATATTAACTGCTTGAGCAATAGACATTAATGAACTTAGACTTGGTTGATGAATACCGCGCTCCAACATGGAAATATAAGTTCTGTCTAAGTTGCTCCGAAAAGCTAATTCTTCTTGGCTAATATCATTTTTAATACGAAGGGCTTTGAGGACTTTGCCAAATACAGATTCTGGATTCAAAGGATCAACCTCGTTTTATCCCCATATTGACGTACATTTTGATACAAAAACACGTAGTATACTCTACAAAATGGTTTATATTTACACATTCTTGTGTTATGATCTGTTTATTGAAGATATCCAAAATTCGTCAATTTAAAGGGGCGGATAATGACCAAAAGAAAATTAGCTATGAGTATATTAGCCATCATCATCTTGCTGGAGGTAGGCTATTACTTGTTGTATCTAAAGCCATCCAATGATGCTGTCCTGACTATGACAGACCTCCACAACGATGCCAAAATGCAACAAATATTTGAAAGGGAGCTTGATGATTTAAAGAATGGAGATGCAAGACGAGCCCGATTCAAATACATCTGGGAACTACCGTCATTGTGGGATTCATTATTGCATCAGCCCTACCTAACCGAAGAATTTGAAAAAAAACATCGAGTGTGTTTATATGTCTAGCTTACAGCCATGTAAAACTTCACAATAACCATTCTGCTTCACCTTGAAGTGAACGGCATCCATGAAGACAACTGGGATATAAGCTTGCAAGTTGTTAAGAGTGTAGTTTCGGGCATTGAAAATTATCTTGTTCAAAACCACAATGCGATTGTTTTATCCATTAGGTAGATAATCAAAAAGGGCATCTTAAAGCAGCAACTGCTTCCCAGTTAAATACCGGGAAGCAGTTGTTTAATTTTTCAAAAATCTATGGTTGGACCGTCTCCAAAAAAAGTAAACACCTTGCATCCCTTTTGGATGGCAATTTGACCGGCCACAGTGCATTACCAGCCCGCCATTTGGCGGGCCTGGCTTCTGGCTGAAATTATTTTCCCCGAAGCTGCCCCAGCTCAGTGGCCAAAGCTTCCACTTCGGATATGCTCAGCCGTTCTTTGCTCATGACAATTTCATATACTTCAAGGATATCGTCATAACGCTCCACGGAAAAAGCCGATGACTGCATGGCAGCGCCTGTAGCCATTCTAAGCTTGTTCTTGATCGCTTCAATCATATACTCTACATTTTCCTGTGTTTTTTGAGTCAAATCCACCCGCGTTCATCCTTTCCATTTAAGCGTGCTCTGTTCGTATTGTACCATGGCCATGAGGGGGATACACTATTTTGTGATCTTTCCGAAGATCGGTTACAATAATCGAACAAGACATGGAAAAGAGGAGAGCTGCCTTATGACAACCTACCGGGATACGGATGGGCAGGGGGGAATTGCTGTCCGGGAAAAGGTAGGCGGAGAGCGCCTCGAAGGATTCTTTCGGGATATTCTGACGCATCATCCTGCGGACAGCATTGTTTTTGTCTGCATCGGAACCGACCGTTCCACGGGCGATGCGCTCGGGCCGCTGACAGGCAGCCGGCTTAGGGAATACGGGATTTCGTCCGTGATCGGCACGCTGCCGGAGCCGTGTGATGCGGATAACCTGAAGCAAAAGCTCTTATCCGTTCCAGAGGACAAAACCGTGATCGCAATCGACGCTTGTCTGGGCTCCGAACATTCTGTCGGTTCTTATCTTATATCATCCTCGCCATTGCTTCCGGCAGAGTCTGTAGGCGGCAAGTTGCCGGCCGTCGGAGACTACAGCATTGCAGCTGTCGTTAACCGTAATGGCCCGAGGCCTTATCAGGCTCTTCAGGTGACATCCCTTTACCGGGTAATGAAGATGGCTGATGAAATTGCCGCAGCGGCCGCAGCCGCTTTTAAAAGGATAAGGGATATAACCTGACGAACGTTTCAGAGGTACAGATTATGGCTTAATAATAGTAGTAGTTATCTATTCGAGTACATAGACGAAAGAGGGCTGAGATTATGGAACGTGCAACCGTTAATGGCATAAAAATGGCTTACGAGGACCAGGGAGCAGGAGAAGTGATCGTTCTGCTTCACGGATTCTGCGGCAGCTCCGCATATTGGGATTGGATTCTGCCGATTCTCTCCAAGCATTATCGCTGCATTGCGCCCGACCTTCGCGGCCACGGCTCTACCGATGCGCCGCTTGGCGCCTACACCATAGAGCAGATGGCGGATGACGTGGCGCTGCTCCTCGATTCGCTCGGCATTGAGCGTTGTATACTTCTGGGCCACTCCATGGGCGGATATGTGACTTTATCGCTTGCTCAGCGGTACCCGTCCAAGTTGAACGGGTTCGGCCTTATTCACTCCACGGCTTATCCGGACAGCGAAGAGGCCAAAGAGAAGCGGCTGAAGGCTGTGGCGGCCGTGCAATCGGGGATTTCAGATTTTATTGACGGGCTGGTGCCCGGCTTGTTCTCCGCCGAAAATGCGGCCTCCATGACCGAAGCGGTTAATTTGGCCCGCCAAATCGGTTACCGTACGCCGCCCCAAGGAGCTGCCGGAGCTTCTCTGGCCATGCGTGAACGCGTTGACCGCAGAGATGTGCTCTCCACATCCCCGCTTCCTGTACTGCTCGTTGCCGGGGAACAGGACAACGTTGTTCCGATTGAGCGGACATTTACGGCGGACGGCAGCAATGTGACCAAATCGGTGATTAAAGGCGCCGGGCATATGAGCATGTATGAAGCTCCCGAGCAGCTTGCCGCCGTGATCGAGGATTTTGTCCGCAGCATTCGCGTTTCCGAATAAGCGAAATAAAGAGAGATCTGGAATACATTCCGAAATCTCGTAATGAACTAGAAGCATACAAATTGGCAGGCCAAGAGGAACGTGTTGGTTTGCCAATTCTTTTTTTGCCCGAAAACTTTGTTGGGAATGATTGGAACCTCCATCCGGCGATGAGTGAAGCGTCTGTTTGCGAGACGACTGGCAAATGCCCCCTAAATGGCTTACAATTTGAGACAAGCGCACAAATGGACTAAAGGGGAAGAAAGCCCGCGAGGACAAGCGGCGGCAGGAGGCAGATCTAATGTTAAGAAGAGATTATTTGGTTCGCATGATTGAAGAAATGACCGATGTGCTTGGCACCGTCTTCAGCTTGAAGCAGCAGAAGAAGCATACCGAAGCGCTTTGGGAGATGGATGAGCTGTACAAAAGGCAGTTCCGTCTGAACGGCCAGCTGCTGAATTCGCTGTCGGTGAAGGACATCATTGATATGTTCCGGCTGGGAGATAAAGTAGAGGCAGACAAGCTCCAGAGCATGGCCCGCCTGATGAAGGAGGAGGGTCTGGTCCATCTGGAGATGAAGCAGACGGATGAAGGACTTATGCGCCTTATGAAAGCTCTCCACTTATTTATATATTCCTCCTTTCACGGAGCGGACAAAGAGCTCTGGAACGTCGACCGGGAGGTCGGCGAGGTGCTGGATGCCATAAAGGGCTACCGTCCGCCTGCGGATACGGAAAAGCTGCTGTTTCGTTACGAAGAGCAGGAAGGCAGATACGACAAGGCGGAGGACGTGCTGTTCAGGCTGAAGCAGGACGGAGAAGTCGGGAATGAGGAAGCGTCGGCTTTCTATAGCAGGCTGCTTCAGCTTGACGATGAGGCCCTGGAACGCGGAGGACTTCCCCGGGAGGAAGTGCTCGAAGGACTTCAGGAAGTTCAGTCGAAGCAGTAAGGTAAGGGAAGGTTAGGGAAGTTACCGGTCATCGGACGTTAGTCCCTGCAGAATCTTGGGGAGTCTGCTGCTCTCAGTCATTTTTTTTGGAGGAGAACATATGGAAATTTATACTGTTGATGCATTTGCCGCCCGTCCGTTCGGCGGAAATCCGGCAGCCGTTTGTGTTTGTGAACAGCCTATGGAAACGGCGCTCATGCAGCAGATTGCCAAAGAGATGAATCTTTCGGAAACAGCTTTTTTGACCAAAGTGGAGGAGGGCTACCGGCTTCGCTGGTTTACCCCGGCCGCGGAGGTTAAGCTCTGCGGGCATGCCACCTTGGCCAGCGCCCATATTTTATGGGAAACGGGAAGGCTCGGAGCCGGAGAAGTTGCGCGGTTCCATACGCTTAGCGGGGTGCTGACCGCCAGCAAGCGCAGCGGATTCATTGAACTGGATTTTCCGGCTCGTCCCTCGAAACAGGCCGAAGGAGAAGAAGCGGCATTCGCGCAGGCGCTGCGGATTGGCTCGGACTCCATTTCCGGCATTTTTCGGTACGGCGAAGATGTGCTCATCGAGCTGGACTCCGAGCGGACCGTACGGACGCTGACACCCGATTTTGCGGCGCTGCTTGGCGTGCCTGCCCGGGGGATCGCCGTTACGGCGAAGAGCGATTCGGATGCATATGACATCGTCTCGAGATTTTTTGCTCCGAGGGTCGGGGTGAACGAGGATCCGGTAACCGGTTCGGCTCACTGCGGACTTGCACCGTATTGGGCGGAGCGTCTTGGCAAAAATAAGCTTAAGGCGTTTCAGGCGTCAGCACGCGGTGGAGAGCTGGAGCTAGAACTTGCGGCCGACCGGGTGAAAATCGGCGGGAAGGCGGTTACCGTGCTGCGGGGGAAGCTGGACGTCTCGTTCCTGTCTTCTTTTGCATGAAATTTTAGCATGAAAGGTAGCGTATTACAGATGGAAACATTGCGGAAGCTTATACATCAAATCGCGGAGGAAGGCGGACTTATCTCGGCCACGCTCAGTCAACGCCGCAATAAATCGGAGGAACAGGCGTATACCAAGGTTCAGATCAAGCCTGTTGAATTGAAAGGTCAGCTCCACTATCAGCTGGCGTATTATTTTTCCAATAAAGTAACGCATGAAAATATACTCCCCGCACTCCTCGAGGAACGCCTTGCGGAGCTGTTCGAAACGACCTTCCGCCAGGCGCTTCTGTGTACGGTGGACGCGGACTACCAGGTGCTTATTAGCAAGAAATTCAAGGTGTCGATCCTCACCAAGGCTCCGAGCAAAACGGCAGGCTCCTTAAGCCACAACCGGAAAAAACAATATATTCTGGAAGAAGGACAAGCTGTGCCTTTCCTCGTTGAACTTGGCATCATGAACGAGGACGGGAAGGTTTTTGCGAAACGGTTTGATAAGTTCAGACAGATCAATCGTTTTCTGGAAATGATTCAGGATGTGGCCGGCGATCTTCCCCAGGATCGGCCTGTGACAATTGTCGACTTCGGATGCGGCAAATCGTATCTGACCTTCGCCTTGTATCATTATTTGTCGGTGGAACGGCGAATGCGGCTGAATGTTGTCGGACTGGACCTGAAGGCGGATGTGATCGAACGCTGCAGTGTGCTGGCGAATAAGCTCGGATACGAAAATTTGCGTTTTCTTGTCGGCGACATTGCCGACTATGACGAATTAAGCCGCGTGGATATGGTAGTCACTCTTCATGCTTGCGACACGGCAACCGATGCGGCGCTGGAGAAGGCCGTTCGCTGGAACGCTTCGGTCATTCTGTCTGTGCCGTGCTGCCAGCATGAGCTGATGGGTCAGGTGAAATCGCCTGTGCTGGATCCTCTGCTTTCGCACGGCATTCTTAAGGAGCGTTTTTCAGCGCTTGCCACGGATGCGATCCGGGCCAAGCTGCTGGATATTATGGGGTACCGGACGCAGCTGCTGGAATTTATCGATATGGAGCACACTCCGAAAAATATTATGATCCGCGCCGTGAAAGGCTCCTCCGGCGACCGTGAGGGGCTGTGGAAGGAATACGTTCAGTTCCGCCAGTTCCTCAGCGCATTGCCATACCTGGAGAATGCTTGCCGGGATCTGTTGCCGAAGGCGGATTGAAATAAAATAAAAGAACAGCGGGCCAGGGGTTATGAAAGGGTTGCCTGTACACAAAGAAGTCAACACTGTTAAGGGTTGGCTTTTTTGTGTTCTGTACGTATAGTTCGGGGCATACCAAGGAACAAAAACAAGCCTTCCTCATGCCGGATTGCCGAAAGGGGAAGCCAGGGAATGGAATCACGCGCATCCATAACATCGACGGCCGCTGCGGCGGCTTTGACCGCAACAGGGCTTGCAGCCTGCCTGCAGACCGGCTTTTATTTCAGCCGGTCCCTGTATGTGCCGGCGGGCCTATGGCTTGGGGCAGGGGCGCTGCTTCTGCTGCGCCGCGCCTGCGCAGGCCGCCGCATGGCGGCTGCGGCGGGGAGCGCCAAAGGCGCAGGGGGGCGACGCTACGCGGCGCGCACGGCGCTTGCAGCGGGGGAGACCAAAGCCGCGAGGGGACGGCCGCACGCGGCAGGCACGGCGCTTGCAGCGGGGCCGGCGCTACTCGCCGCGCTGTATGCGGCACGGCTGGCGGCCGGGCCGCTGTCTGCGCAGGCCACCGCGGACGCGCTGCTGCGCTGGAGCTGGCTCGCCGCCATGGCAGCGGCGCTGGGATGTGCCGCCGCTCATCCTCGCGGCCGTGCGCTGCTGCGCGCAGGCTGGGGCCTGATGGGCCTGCTGCTGGCGGCGTCGGCGCTGGCGGCCTTGTACGGCCTGCTGCCGCTTCCCTTTGCCGTGCTGCGCACCGCCGACAGCGGCATAGCCGCCTCCGGCGCCCGGCTCGGCGGGCTGCTGCAGTACCCCAACACCTTCGGCGCCGTCATGGCCGCCTTTGTGCTGCAGCAGCTTCTCCGCCTCGCCGGGCTGCCTGCCACCGCGCCGCTATGGCAGCGGCTTGCGGCGGCCTTGCCGGCGCTGCCCTACGCGCTCTGCCTGCTGCTGAGCGAGTCGCGCGGCTCGTGGCTCGCCGCGGCCGCCGCATGGGCCCTCGCGGCGCTGCTGGCCTGCGGGGAAACGCGCCGCCGGCTGTGCGCGGCGAGCGGCCTGTTTCTGGCCGGCGGCGTCCTGCTGTACCGCCGCCTCATGCAGGCGGAGCTTGCGCCCGCGCCATGGCTGGGGCTGGCGGAGCTCGCCGCCGTGTGGGGCCTGGCGCTGCTGCTGGCGCTACCGCTTTGCCAGCTGGCCGGGCGGGGGCCGCGGCCTACGGGCCCTGGCCGCTCGCTCCTCGCGGCCCTCGGTGGCTTAGGCCCGCTTGTCTTCGCTGCGGGCTGCACCGCCGCGGCTTGCCTTATGCCTTTGGGCGGCAGCGAAGCGGCGGGCGGACTGCGAACAAGCTTGTCCACCCTGGGGGCCAGACAACTGATGTACCGCGACGGCTGGGAGCTGTTCAAGGAGGCCCCTTGGCTGGGACAGGGCGGGGAGACATGGCGCTCGGCTTACCGGAGTGTGCAGAGGGAGCCTTATGTCGGAGCGGTTATGCACAGCGGCTGGATGGATATTTTACTGAACCTGGGAACCATTGGACTGGTTATAACGCTTCTCTGGCTGGGACTATGCGGGTGGAACATGCTGCGAAATAGGAGCGAATGGCTTGCGCCCTTTGTCGTCCTGCTGTTTCACGCGTCGGTCGATTTGGATATGGCCTTTGGGCTGTACTGGCTTTTGCTGCTTTGGGCTGCCGCTCTGGGCCTTGTACATGTAGTGCCGGGCAGTGACCGTCAGAGCGCCGCTTGGCTGGGGGCTCGACTGGCCTCGCAGGGCCGCTTGCGCCGCAGGCTCCCGCAGCTGTCTGTCTGGCAGCCACTTGACTTGCTGTCTCCTGCCATGCCATCGCTAGATGTGCCACCGTCTGACCCGCTGTCGCCAGACGTGCCGTCGCTTGCACCATCTAACGTACTGCCGCCTAACGATCTGTCGCGAAATGAGCCGTCGGCTGCCGAGGTTTCACATGAAGGGCTTCCCTCTGGCGAGCTGTCGCCAGATACGCTGGCACCAGTCATGCCGCCGCTTAACATATCGCGTGACGCACTACGGCCTGCCGTGCTGCCGTCTAACCCGCTGTCGCTTGACGCTCTGCCCCCTGGCATGCAACCGCCAGCCGCGCCGCGTGACGCACTGCCACTTGGCGTTCAGCCGCCTAACATACCACCGCCAGCCGCACTGCCGCCAGCAGCGCTATCATCCCGCCGGCACCCCCGGCCACACTTTCGGCCGGGGCCGTTTTCCGCCGCAGGCAGAGCGCTGCGAAAGCCGGCAGTCTGCGTGCCGGGGCCGGCACGGCTCCGCCTGCCGACCCGCCTGCTTGCGGCGGTCATGGCCGCGGCTCTGGCCGTCATGAGCTTCGGCAGCTGGCAGATGCACCGGGCCGACCGGCTTTACCGCAGCGCGCTTCGCGCCGCCGAAGAGCCGTCTGCGGTGCATCGCCTCGAGAAGGCACTGGCGCTGAATCCGCTGCAGCCGGACATCAGGGAAGCGCTCGCCGAGAGGCTCGGTACGGATCGTTCCGTGCCGCTTCTGCGGCAGGGGATCCGCTACAATCCCAAGCGGCCCGAGCTCTATTGGCTTCTTGCGGACGCTTACGCAGCCCGGGGAGACAGGCGGGCAGCGGCTCTGTGGACTGAAGCTGCGCTGCTTGACCCTTTTGATCCCGTCAAGCAGACCGGGGCGCTGCGCGGTCTGACCGCTTTGACTGAGCTGAAGCGGGCTCATGGAAAAGGGCAAGAGGCGCGCAAGCTAGCCAAAGCCGGAATGGATTTGTACGGTCGTTACGCCGGACTCTATGCCAGTGTGCAGCGGCTGCAGGAGCTTCGGAACGACCGTGGTTTCAGGCTGACCGAAACTGCGCAGGAGCTGGCAAGAACGCTGGCTGTATACGCTGGCGAAGAAGAATCCGCTTTTAGCCGTCTTGCTTCCAATCGCCCAGATTTCAATCGCCGCTCCCGGCCACTGCCGCTTTAGGACCCGCAGAAAGCGGCGCGAAACGCGCGCTGAAGCTTGCCCGGGTCCACTTCCCAAAGGGCCGCCAATTCTTCGCTTACCGCTTCGTCCCACCAGTCGGCCAGGACCTTTCGGTTTTGCATGTTGTCGGCGATCCAGAGCAGATTGCCGATCACTTTTTTGTAATACAGCTCTTCTCCTGCGGCAATCTTGTCTTCCGGAATGTATACATTCATTCTTTTGATGGTCCGGTACAATTCTTTGCTGCAGCTCCTGCGAATTTTGCGCGGCGTGGGAAGGTGGCTTTGATGCTTCGGCGCCTGAAAGGGCATGCCGATCACTCCTTTCTTCTACCACAGCATATGCTCGTGCCTGAAGGTCGGTAACTGGTGCTCCATATCAAAGTAGAATGCATGTCCTCTCCTATGCTAGAATAGACTGGAGAATCTGAAGCTAATAGAATTTTCCTTGGGAGAGAGAGGGCCGTCTTGTGCACATCTTATCGGAAATTATTGACAAACTGCTGCTGTGGATTGAAGAGCTGGGGTATTTCGGGATTATGATCGGGCTCATGATCGAAATTATCCCGAGTGAAATTGTACTGGCCTACGGCGGATATCTGGTTTACCAGGGACACATTAATTTTATCGGGGCAGTACTTTTCGGCACGGTTGGCGGTGTGCTGGCGCAGCTGTTCATTTACTGGATTGGACGATATGGAGGAAGACCGATTCTGGAGAGGTACGGGAAATATATATTTATACATAAAAAACATATTGATGTCGCTGAATCGTGGTTTCTGAAGTACGGTACAGGCGTCATTTTTTCAGCCCGTTTCATTCCCGTTGCCCGTCACGCCATTTCCATTCCGGCCGGGATGGCGAAGATGAAGGTCGGCAAGTTCCTGCTGCTGACGACTTTGGCTGTACTTCCCTGGTCGATCCTGTTTATTGCCCTGGGCAGGGTGCTCGGCGAGCAATGGGAGAATATCGATGAGAAGGCCGCGCCTTACATCATGCCGATTTTGCTGAGCGCGGTTGCGCTTTTGATCGTATATTTTTTAATCAAATGGATGATATCCGGCAAGAAGAAAGGGGACGCTTGATATGAGCAAGAAGACCAATGTTTCCGGTAAATTCGGCAAAGGCTTGAAGCCTGCGGAATTTATGAACACCATGACAAAGAACAAAGAAACGTTCCGGGAATGGTACGACCGTTTTGAGTGGCCGAATGACAGCGACCGCGAGTTTTTTGAAAGCCTGAATCACCGCGACGATCTTCGCGTATTGATTCTGGCGGCGGACTGGTGCGGCGATGTAGTCCGCAATGTACCCGTCGTATTCCGGGCGCTTGAAATTTCCGGCATCCCGATGGAGGTGCTGATTCTGGAAGAGAATCAGGATACGATGGATCATTTTCTGACGATGGGCGGAAGATCCGTGCCGATCGTGATCGTGGCCGATACGGGCGGCGCGGTGCTGGGACATTGGGGCCCCCGCCCGAAGCATGTACAGGCGATCATGACCAAATTCAAGCAGGAGAACCCGGACCGGGAAGCTCCGGATTATGAAGCGAAAATCGCCGCTAGCCGGCAGGAAATGATGCGTGCTTACGGAGAAGGAACGGAAGTTCATGCGGTGATCGTAGCCGAGCTGCGCGAGCTTCTTTCGGGGGTGTAAGCGGGTGCTGAAGATTGAATCCTTTTCCTTGGGTCCGCTGCAGACAAACGCCTATCTTCTTCAGGGAGAAGAGGAAGGGAAAGCCGTAATCATTGATCCGGGCATGAACCCGGCCCCGTTGATCCGCCGGATCGAGCATTTGGACATCGAGGCGATTTTGCTGACGCATGCCCATTTTGACCATATCGGCGGTGTTGAAGAGATTCGCAAAGCCAAGGGCTGTCCCGTTTATCTGCATTCGCTTGAAGCCGGGTGGCTCACTTCTCCGAAACTGAACGGATCGCTGCTTTGGCCGCAGGTTTCCGGACCTATTGCGACAGATGAGGCGGAATACGATCTCGCGGAAGGGCAGACCTTGTCTTTTATCGGCGAAACGTTCAAGGTGTATCATACCCCCGGCCACTCGCCGGGCAGTGTAAGCTTTTTGTGCGGCAAGCATTTATTCTCGGGAGACGTTCTGTTCCGGGCTGGAGTTGGCCGAACCGATCTGCCGGGCGGACGCGAGAATGATCTGATTGATTCGATTCGGCTCAAGCTGTACCGTTTTGAAGACGATGTGACCGTATACCCCGGACACGGACCGAGAACGACGGTAGGCTATGAGCGAACGCATAATCCGTATGTCCCCGAATAGAAAATAGGCCTTGCCTAGCGAAAAACGTCAAAATTAGATAGACAGGGACGACATCATTTGCTAGGATAATAAGTAATAGAATTTGTTTTATAACGCGAAGCACGCAAGCTGTCGGAATTACTCCCGGTTTGCGTTCTTTTTTTGTCTTTTTTTGCTGCATCCATTTATTTGAGGCAGTGGCGCAGGTTGCCGATTCTGGAGGGGACAATCGTTAAGATGAATACGTTCGACGGTTTTGAGTGGTATCAACCGCATAGGGGACATAGGCAATCCAATCATTTTGGCATCAAGGGGAACACCCGCCTGGAGTACGGAGACCGCAAGGAATCCAACGCATTTTGGCGGCATATCATGCTCAGAGAGAGCGGAATTTCCCAGCCTTGGTATGAGCGGCTCCGGCAAAGAAGGGGCAAATACTGAAGCGTCGGTTTATGCCGGGCAGGCTAGATCCCGCATGAGCCATTTACAGATTTTCCGAACGGGGAAGCCCACTACGGTGCGATAGCACCCCCTTTAGGGGTGGGATGATAGTGAGGTCGGATACGAGTGCCACTAAAAACTGAAAGGTTTGTGGCGCTTCAAGTATCCGAAAATTTCACTCTTTTTTATTGCATGTCCGTTTCAGTTTATAAATAAAATGGATACAATGTGTATATGAACGAATATAGAAGAACAAACACAACCGTATCATTAATCAACTATCATTTCGTTTTTTGTCCCCGGTATAGAAGAAAAATATTCCTTCGTACTGATGTAGAGGAACGCTTTAAACAGTTGGTACAAGAAATATGCGAAGAATTGAAAATTGTCATTGTTGCTTTAGAGTGTGACAAAGTTCTAAAAAGTTAAGAGAGGAATTTCCTCATCTAGGGCATTTGCCGAGCCTATGGACACGTTCCTATTTCGTATCTACCGCAGGGACGTACCCGAGCGCAACGATTAAGCGTTATGTTGAACAACAAAAAACAAGGGGGTGAATCGATTGATATTTGCCGAAAGGAGACTGAAATGTCACAAACGATAACGGTTAAAATCAAACTGCTTCCAACGAAA
>NZ_JAIOGQ010000014.1 GCF_019904135.1 Paenibacillus caui
GTGACTTCCTCCATTCTGGGGTTTTTGGTTTGGTCACCGAAAAACTTCGCCAAATTGGGGTGAAGTCCCTTTTTTATGCCTGAAAATCCTTGTGGCTCAAGGGCTTATATTACTGCAAAATGCTCAATTAACTAATTAACTGTACTATGATTATTAGAGGATGCCCTTATTGAATCACTGAAACGGAAGATTAAAAAATTTGAAGATGATAACAAACAACTTAGAGAGCAATTGAAGGTTGCTTATGCAGAGATATAAAGTTTAGTTTATGGAGAGACGGTACTCTCCATCCCTGCTTGTTCAACAAACAGGCCATATTGCGGAGGAATTATGTAATCAAATATGGATATGTATTGAAACTATTCGACAAAAATACCGTATAAAAGATAAACATTTAAATTGAGAGGTTGAAGTGAAATGCAAACAATTTTAACTGCAGTGATTACTTTTGTCGTATTGATTGGAATAGGTAGAATTGTGACGAAGGTAAAAACGAAATAAAGGAACAAAGCTATTACATATTGATTTTGTTTTGTATAATAATCATTAAATGAAGAATTGGGCAGAAGAGGGAGTTCTTGATTCCGATTTAAGAATTACTTGAAAGTAGGGACAATAGACTGTTGTGCAATGTATTTAAAACTTCAAAACTAAGACATCTAATTTTTTGTATGCTGTTCACCTTTACCGTTACTGTTATTTTTTCAAAGTTCCCTTTTGTTCCGGAATTACCAAGTGAAGTGACAACACAAATAATTATTATCCTTTGTCTTTATGTAGTTCCTATTTTGTGGTTTACGAGGAAGTTGAAACAAAATAACGATTCAATCCATAGATTCTTTAAAAAGCCTGTACCGATTAAATTAAGAACTATAATCGCATCCGCAATTATGCCCTTGATTTTTGGGCTAGGGATGATATTGATTGTTATCGTTCTACTACTTAATATTTCACCAGAATCTACCACTGCAACGGCATTGCCATCGAAGGAAAAATTTATTCCTTGGTTTTTTGTTTTCAAACTAGTTTCTGTCGTCCTGATTGCCCCGATATGCGAGGAAATCATTTTCAGAGGATATCTTTTAGGACGTTTAACAGATAAATTCGGTTTGAAAAAAGGGATTATATTTTCCTCGGTTATTTTCGGTGTATTGCATTTACAAAATATTTTTGGTGCTACGATGATGGGAATTATTTTGTGCCTAATATTTATTAAAACAAACAGTTTAGTCACGCCGATCATTGTTCATATCACATCTAATGCTATTGTTGGTTTGAGAGATATTTATCTTGCCTTTGATGTAGGTACTCAAAACGTGCAATCAACCTCAGCACCTTCCTTACCTTTAATATTAATTGGAGCCTTAATTCTGACTATTATTGGTTCCATCTGGCTTGTGCCGTTTTTAAAAAGAAATTGGAAAAAATTAACTGATAAAGGTTATCCGTTAATTTTGTGAATACGTTACTCAAGGAACGGGCGCAATTGTTGAAAAAGAAGTAAAAGAGTGATACATATTATACATGACTAATATGTATCACCCTATATTTTTTTACTTTTTACAATTTAGGTCTTGATAACTTTAAAACAGTACGACTTTATTTCATAGCTACATTAGCGTCATGATGCTGGCAAAAACTCAAAAAAACTGGCGCCAACATGTGGCCGCCAGTTTGCAGGGCATAAATCCTGACTGTTTATTTTCCGTTATTTTCGAAAAAAGGCTGTGCACTGGTCTGTTTGGGGCTGCGGTTTATGACAATCATGGACCAGTATTCCAGTTCGGGAAGCTCAATGACAATGGAATCTCCGCTCCATCTGTAATGAAGCTCCGTCAGCGCGCCCTCCCCGCTGTCAGGTGTTGCCGCATATACCTTAAGCCCTGCGGCTTCCTGTTTGGTTACGCCAACGGGATAAGTGATCTCCAAATTTTTCTGGACGGCAGCTTCCTTGGCGGCATTGCGCCAATTGTCGTCATTGCCCAGCAGGTTGATCAAGTGCAGCACTTCATAGCTCTCAAAGCCTTTGTTGTCCTTGTTTTTACGGACCGTATACCACAAGCTGTTCTTGGAGCCATCGGTACTGAGCGCAATGCTTTGGCCCTTGCTGCCCGCAACAGCAATTTTTGTCTGGTCATCAGCTTTGCTGTCAAACAGCAGGTTTTCATACGCCGCCAAAAATTTATAGTACTCTTTCAAATGCTCCTTCGTCTCGTCCAGCAGCTTCTTGCTGCGGTTCGGATAATATTCGTGCGCCAGCATATTCGGCCCTTCCTCGAGCTTCTCCGCTGTTCCGAGCTCGATGTGAGTGGCTCCCATAGATGCGAGAGCTGCATCCATCAGTCTCACTGACGGCTCGTTGAAATAGCCGAGTGTCAGACGCCGGAGGTGAAGGACGCCTTTTTCGTCGTCTTGTTCCATCTTAAGCGTAATTTTATGCTTGCCCTTCTCCAGATAAGGAACAATAAAATATCCGTCCTCGCTATACTTGTTCAGCCCTTCCGTTCCATCAAAGGATACGGTTGCCGGATCGCCGTTCAAATTCTGCGCCCGCTTCCCGTCAATATAGAGCGAACGCGTCGTTGCCGTTCCCGGATTCGCATACGTATAGATCAGCGATGTTTCTCCGGACTCTGGCACCTCAACATCAAAGCTCACCTCGTCGCCAGCATGGCCAAAATTCTCTACCGTATCCTTGTTCAGTATCATGGCCGGAAGAATTTCTCCATTCTCCGCTTCATAAATCCGGTGATATGAAAGGTCGGCAGACGCTACCTGAAGGCTGTCTAGCTGAATGCCCTCGTCCTCCCGATCATCGACCTTGATCGTGATACGGTTATTCCCGGCCTGCAGCTGAACACCCGGCTGTTTCTTGTTCTTCCAGACCGGCCCGGTCGAATCAAACGTTACAGCACCGGCCGCTTCGCCGTTGATCACAACAGCACGGACCGCAGGCAGGACCAAACTGCCTTCCGTCTTGTACTGCCAACCCAAGTCATAAGTACCGGCAGCCGGCACGTTTACGTCAAAGGTGACAAAATCCCCTTCATCCTTGAAATCATGCACATAGCCAACCGAGGTTTGAATCCCTTCGGAGACGCTTGCCTTGTCAACGGTGTATACATCGCTGCCCAGGTTCAAGCTGCTAAGATTAATGTATTGTCCATCCGATTCCAGGGTCAGCTTAACCTTGTGTGAACCTGCTGGAACTGCAGTGGAAACGTCAAGCTCACCCATCGCTCCGTCCCAACCGCCGGAGGTGCTGGCAAAGGCCACGTGCTCGGCAACGGTTCTGCCGTCCACAGCAATGCTGAAAATCGGGTTGTTGCCGCTCCGGTAAACGAAGCCAAGCTTATCCACAGCTTGATCCGTATCGATGTCAAACTCGATCGATTGTCCCTGCTTGCCGAAATTATCGGTTTTGGCAAGAGTAACGTTCACACTGCCCGTCTTCGCTACAACCGGCTGCCATCCAATTGTCACCTTGGAAGCATCCTCCGCCTGATATGTCTTATTGTCCAGTTCAAGCTTGTCGATTTCCAGCCCTCCGGATGAAGAGGACATGTCATTCTTCAACATGATGGTAGGCGCATCTCCGCCGCTTTGCAGATAGAGCGGCAGAGAGACGGTGCTCCACGCTTTATCAGTAGATTTATAAGTAAGCACTCCCGCTTTGCGCCCGTTCACATAGACGCTCTGCTTCGCCTCGGTCCCTGTATTCCGGTAGGTTACCACAAGCGGATATTCTCCGGCTTTTGCGGGCTCAGGCGCTTTGAATTCGATATAATCCCCTTTTTGCGTAAAATTACCCAGATAGGTGTCGATCGCCTTAATTTCGGCCTTTTTGGCAGGAGACCAGCCTGTTTCCGCATACTGCGCCATATATATTTCCTGGCTCAGCTTCAGATACTGCAGGTTCAGGCCTGTATCATTACTGCCTTCAACCTTCAGCGTAATGACGTTGTCGCCCTTGTTCAGATGTACCATCGCAGTTTGACCTTCTTCAAACGCATCTGCCGCTCCGGTCGCCGTAAAATCGAGTCGGCCGTTCTTTTTGCCATTTACATATAAAGTTCGGCTTACCTGCCGGCTTTCGGCAGCATAGCTGAAGGACAGCGGATAATTACCGCCCTTGGCAGCCTTCACATGAAATTTCACGTAATCCCCATCGGTTTCAAAGCCATAAACATGACTATACTGATCGACATGGCAGCTGATCATCTCTGCGAACACGGCCTCGTAACGTTTGTCTACTCCCTCTCCCTTCACATCCAGGCTGGCCACATTCAGCCACAGATCGTTTGAATTGAGCTGCAGCTTGATCTTGTTGTCCCCTGCTTTAAGTTCGGCTTGGGCGGTTATCTGGGCAACCGGATTTCCCCATCCCGTCTTGTGGTCAAACAAAATGCTTCCAGCTGCAATCTGCTCATTTACGGACAGTCTGCCGTCGGGACTTCCCCCGTCGTTGCCATGGCCATAATTGAGGGTTAGTTCGTATTTGCCCGCCTTTGGAACGTTCACCGTAAAGATAAGCTGATCCTCGTCTTTTTTGCCAAAATCCCCAACCCAGCCGGAGGCAGTGCCGATGCGGGATGCAAACTCGGTTACTTTAGGCATGCCTGTCGCTTCTGAAGCATCATAGGGGACGCCCGTCGCTTGCTTGTAGTTTATATAACCGGCAATGACCATCGCCTTGCCCCCGTCTTTGGCACGGGTATCGTTCACTACCTCCTGCAAGTCCCGGTAACGGTCCTTATCCTGCCAGATTTCGCTGTAATCGAAATCGGTTTTCGTATCGGGACGGGTTACAGTGCTGTATCCCGAGTTGCCTCCAACCATGTTGAAGGTAAGATCGTTTTTCCCGCTGTTATTCTCAGTAAGCGATTCCTTTGTGCTGTTGATCAGCTTGTTGTAGTCCAGGGAATAGTAGCGCTTGTTTCCGTGATAATCGAGCAGGTAATCGTTATCCGAGGCTCCCCACTGATCGAGATGGATGCCGTTGAATCCGAACTCGTTGACAGCGCGGTCGAATTGCTTTGTAATGTACTGCTGCCATTCCGGATTGCCCGGGTCCTGAAGGTAAAGCGCCGTCGGATTGGGTTTCACCCCGCTGAAATAAAAACCGTTCTGATCCTTGATGCCAAAGACGCCCGCTTCATTCTTCGTCGCATTCTTGTTATACAGGCCCCATTCCGGCTTGACGCCAAAGTCTTCGTAATTTTCTCTCGCAGCGTAGTTCATTTCGTAAGCCATTGCCGCGGCGCCGTATTTCTGAGCCGCTGCCACCTGCTGTTTTACTGTAAGCGGATACAATAATCTGCCAAGCAAATCATGGTAAACTGTGTCTTTGTCGATTGGCGCCGTAATAAAATTACCCTCGGCATCCTTCAGCGGCTTGCCGTCCGCGTCCGTCTTCGAATAAACCGAAACGTCGTGACGCCACATCCAGTCGTAAAATTGATAGCCGTTCAAGTAGTAGTCCTGGGACAGCTGCTTCATCTTCTCGTCGCTTTGCTGCTCCGTCTCATTCGGGAACTCCGATGAATAACCGTAACGCGGATAACGCGTCCAGGTGCTGGATACGTCAACGGCTGCAGTCTGAACGTCAAGGGGTCTTGAGTCGATCCACGCTTTTACGATGTAGCCCTGGAAATCTTTCTCAGGAGGCGTCCAGGTTACAGCCATTGCCTCCGTTCCTCCGGCGCTGACCGAAATTGGCTGGGTGCCTTCCGCAATCAGCTGATCCAGCTGATAGACCCGGATGTTCAGGTTGCCCTTCCAACTGACGCTTTGATCCAGATGGAGGGTAAACGTTACCTTCTCCCCGGGGGCATATCTCGCCTTGTCTATCGTCAGATCGGTAAGGGGCTTTGGCGGGACAAATGAGGATAACGATGGATTTGCGCCGGTTGATTCTTCCGCATTGGCCTTTTGACTCCCTATGTAAACGGGACCCGTGCCTTGCACCAGCATTAGCGCAGCAATAAAACCAATCCATAGTTTACGCTGTTTAGACAAATTACTGTTCCTCCTCTTATGGTCGAGTTTTTATATTTAAAGGACCTGGATCTCTCCCTTTTTCAAGTTTGATACAGGCCCTGTAAATATCCATTTCGAGTTATTTATCCCTGGAACTTATACACCCTCGCTTCATATGGACGGAGCTCCAAATGCCGGATGTCGGAATCAGCCTCAACGTCATAATTGCTGATGAGCAGCTTTGGATCCGCATAAGAAATATCGGGTGGAAGTGTAAATTCGGCTGGAGCTTCAAAGAAGTTCAGCACGACCAACAATCTGTCATTCTTAAGGCTGCGGAGGTAAGCGTAAACTTGCTCATCTTCCTCGCCCAGCAGGATGTAATCCCCGTACACGATAACGTCATGCTGCTTCCGAAGCTGAATCAGCCGTTTGTAATAATGAAAAATGGAATCCGGATCCGCCATGGACTGTTCCGCATTGATTCTGGTGTAGTTCGGATTTACGCTAATCCACGGTGTACCCGTCGTAAACCCGGCCTTCGGCCCGGCGCTCCACTGCATCGGGGTACGTCCATTGTCTCTGCCTTTGGCATATATGGACTTCATGATCGCTTGTTCGTCATGGCCGGCGTCCTTATATTCCTTATACATATTCAGAATTTCAATATCCTTGTACTGATCGATCGACGAAAACTGCACGTTCGTCATGCCGATCTCCTCGCCCTGATAGATGTAAGGCGTTCCTTGAAGGGTATGCAGCAGCGTTGCCAGCATTTTGCCCGATTCCTTATGGTAGGTCGTGTCATTTCCAAATCTGGAAAGCATCCGGGGCTGATCATGATTATTCAAATAGAGACTGTTCCAGCCTTTTCCGTTTAACGCCGTTTGCCACTTGGTCATAATCTTCTTGAAATCGGTCAGCTTCCAGGGTGTAACGTCCCATTTTCCACCGGGGCCGCTGTCCACACCCATTAGCTCAAAGTGAAAGACCATATTAAGCTCGCCGCGGTCCTCTCCGACAAAACGCTCCGCTTCTTCCGGGGTCACGTCAATACATTCCCCTACGGTCATCACGTCGTATTTGGACAGTACATTGCGGTTCATTTCCTGCAAATATTCGTGGATGCGAGGACCGTTTACGAAATATTTTCCGCCGAAATGATACCCGTCCCCATCGCCCTCCGCATCCGCGAGCTCCTGAACCTTGGATACGAGATTAATGACATCCATCCGAAAGCCGTCGATCCCTTTTTCAAGCCACCAGGTCATCATGTCGTACACTTCCTGGCGCACCTTGGGATTCTCCCAATTCAGATCGGGCTGCTTGCGCGAGAACAGGTGGAGATAATATTCGCCGGTTTGTTCGTCCAGCTCCCAGGTCGAACCGCCGAAGAAAGAGCCCCAGTTGTTCGGCTCCTTGCCCTCTTTGCCCTGCCGCCAAATATAATAATCCCGGTAAGGGTTGTCTTTGGATTTTCGCGACTCTATGAACCAGGCGTGTTCATCCGAGGAATGGTTCACGACCAGGTCCATAATCAGCTTCATCCCCCGGTCATGCAAGCCATCCAGCAGCATTTGCCAGTCATCCAGCGTGCCGAATTCATCCATGATGTCCTGATAATCGCTGATATCATAGCCGTTATCGTCGTTGGGCGATTTATAGACCGGACAGAGCCAAATGACGTCAACGCCAAGCGTTTTCAAATAATCCAGCTTTGAAATGATTCCCTGAAGATCACCGATGCCGTCGCCGTTGCTGTCCATGAAACTGCGGGGGTAAATTTGGTATACTACGCTTTCTTTCCACCATTGTTTCTGCATGAGTAACTCTCCCATCTAAAAGGAAGTATTTTCGAAAGAACCACTTTATTTAACGGCACCCTGCGTAATCCCATTGATTATCCATTTTTGGGCGAACAGATAAATGATGACCATCGGCGATAAGGCAAGCAGATAAGAGGCAAACGCCAAATTGAAGTCTGTGCTGAACTGGCCTTGGAACACATACTGAACAAGCGGCAGGGTGTAGGAATCCTGGTTCCCCAGCAAAATGAGCGGCAGCATGAAATCATTCCATGTAGACAAGCAGGCCAGAATGCCGATTGTCGCATTAATGGGCGCCAGCAGCGGGAAAATAATTTTCCAGAACGTCCCCCAGGTTGAAGCCCCGTCCACCGTTGCCGCTTCTTCCAGCTCGTAAGGAATGGTACGAATATAGCCGACATAGACGAAAGTATTAAACGCTAGCCCGTAAACAATATACAGAATAATCAGACCCGTAATATTGTTCATGCTGAGGTCGGTCGTAACCTTGACGACGGGCAGCATGATGATTTGAAAAGGAATGAACATCGCGCTGATAAAGTAAAAATACAGTCCTTTGAAAAACTTCTTCTCCATATTGCGCGCAATGGCATAGGCGACCATCGAGTTAGTCAGCAGGATAAAGCCGACGGAACAAATCGTGATAATTGCGCTGTTCTTGAAGGCATTGAAAAAATTCGTAGCTTCGATGGCATTTTTGAAATTTTCGAAATGCAGTCCGGTAGGAAGCGAAAATATGGAGCGGGCCATTTCCTCCGAATTTTTGAGCGCTATGCTGATCGTCATATAGAGCGGAAACAAAATGAACAGCGAACCCAGTGCCACCAGTATTGTAATGGTCCAATTCGTCGATTTTCTCATCACAAATCCATCTCCCGTTTCTGTAAAAATTTAAGCTGAATCGCAGAGATCACGACGATGACAATAAAGTAAATAACCGCGTTCGCCGATTGGTAGGCGAATTCTCCGCCCTGAAATCCGCCGGTATAGATCAGAAGCGCAATGGATTGGGTTGCACGGCCAGGTCCGCCGCCCGTCAAGGCTACGATCTGGTCAAATACCATCAAGCCGCCTTTCATCGCAAGCACCATGTTGATCGTAAAGAAGGAAGCAAGCAGCGGGAACGTGATGCTCCAGAATTCTCTGAAGCGGCTTGCTCCATCCAGACTTGAAGCTTCATACAGATCTCTAGGGATCGTCTGCAGACCGGCAAGGTAGAGAATCGTGTTAAAAGCGATGCCCTGCCATACGGCTACAATGACGATGCCGATCCAAGCCCAGTTTTGGTTGCCCAGAATATTTTGCGACAGAAACTCGCTGCCCAGCTTAGCCCCCCAAACCGTGAAGACGTTTGCGAATAAATAGTTAAAGATAAAGCCGACAATCAGGACACTCAAAATGTTCGGCAAGAAATAAACGCCGCGGAAGAAGTTTTTAAATTTGATTTTCGAGTTGAGCCCGAGGGCAATCAGCAAGCTGAGGACGTTGATCAGTATGGTCGTTACAATGGCATATTTGAAGGTGAACACATAAGAATTAATGACGTTGGCATCCTTGAAAATATTCACAAAATTTTTAAACCCGACAAAGTCATAGCTGGCGCTGTACCCGTCCCAGT
Organism: Paenibacillus caui; assembly: GCF_019904135.1. Classification (GTDB taxonomy): domain Bacteria; phylum Bacillota; class Bacilli; order Paenibacillales; family Paenibacillaceae; genus Fontibacillus; species Fontibacillus caui. Next base: position 9,424 of record NZ_JAIOGQ010000014.1, read on the forward strand.
TGGTGAAGGAATAGAAGATCCCCTGAAGCGCAGGATAGGTATGAAACGCAAAGAATAGAACCAGTGCCGGAACGGTCATCAAGTAGAATGCGATACGGCGTTTTGCCATTGTTCTCTCCTCCTTTGGAAAGCGGCAGGAGAAAAGTAACTCCCCCTTCTCCTCCGCTCTTTTTCGCTCTATTTACGGTCAGCCACTTTATCCCATTCCGTGTCCAAAGTAGACAGGTACTGATCTATATCTTTTTTCTGCATGAAGTCCTGAATAAGGGTATCAACCTTCATGGCTCCAGGAATGTAGTGGTCGGCAAAGTCAACCAGTTTACCGCTTTCAAACGCACCGTTCAGGTCGGCAACGCTCGGATCGGACTGCGTTACGCCTTGAACCGCAGAGAATGCTTTTTGCTCATTGATATATTGCTGCGAGTTTTCGCTCTTGAGCAGGAACTCTATAAACTTCTTGGCTTCTTCTTTATGCTTGGAGCTCTTGGAGACGGTGAGCAGCGTGTCTACACCGGAAACGAGCATGTTTTTGCTTGGATCATTCGTTGCAGGGAGCGGGAAGATGCCAAGTTCAATGGACGGATTCGCTTTTTGAATTTCAGGGATTGCCCATACCCCCTGGATGTACATCGCAGCATCTCCCTTTGCAAAAGCGGTGTTGCCGTCGTTATAGCCTTTGCCGAATTGATCCTTTTGTCCGTATTCGGTCAGTTTCAGCTGCTTCTCAGCGACTTCGCGGAAGGCATCCTTAAAGGTTGTTGAGCCTTCTTTGCGCTTGTTGAAGAAATCGAGACCTACAATATTCGGCGTGAACGAGTTGAATGGAACCAGAGTCGTCCATGAATCTTTCAATGTAAAATAGAACGGATTTTTGCCGGCTGCTTTGATCTTGTCGGCCGCAGCAATCAATTCATCCCAGGTCTTGGGCACTTCAATGCCCAGATCTTTGAAAATGGCTTTATTGTAAAGGATGCCGCTGGCATTCGCGGAAAACGGAATTCCGTTCAGCTCGGCAAGTCCTGTTTGTTTCTTAAGCATATCAACATAGGCAGGCTGTATATTTTTCACCATCGGATCGTTTGTGAAATCCTCGAACAGTCCGCTTTTGGCCAAGGAAGAATAGGTGTCGGTAGCTCCCAGGCCGATAACGTCAGGCACATCTTTTTTGGCGACGCGTGTTTTCAAAACGGTTTCCGCATCCGGCGGGTTGACTTGGCTGACTTTAATTGTGGGATTCTCTTCATTAAACTTCGCTATCAATTTGTCAAAGGTTGCCTTAGCTTCTGTTTTGTTCTGGAAGAACTCTATTTTTACTTTGCCTCCCGAACCTTCACTACTATTTCCGCAAGCGCTCAACATGGACATTGTGAGTACACCAGCCAGCAGCGGTAACAATACCTTTTTCATTTTACAATCCCCCTGATCGTCATTAGTAAGCTCCTACACAGCATCAACCGCCAAACACGTAAACGTTTACTTTAAAGTGAAAAAATAAAACTTGTTCCGTTCATCCCTCCCTTGATGTAATAAAGAACGTAAGTAAACGTTTACGTTATATCGATGCAAAACTTAAGTTAAAGTTTTTACCGTCTGCCTTTCCACAATTTTATGCTCCACAATAGAACTTTCAACGACTCGCCCCGTCTCAATCATGCTGATCAGCTTCTCACACGCAATCGCCCCCATTTGGGATAAAGGTTGTTCAACTGTGGTAAGCGGCGGAACAACCATCTCGGTCAATTTGATATTGTCATATCCAATGATCGAAATGCGATCCGGTACCTTGATCCCTTTCCTGATTGCAACCGATAAGGCCCCAATCGCCATTTCATCACTCGCCGCAAATACAGCGGTGAAGTCATTGCTGTTCTGAAGCAGCTGCTCCATCGATTTGCAACCGCTGTCAAACATAAAATCGCCATAGACCAAATTTTTATTTCGGAAAGTAAGTCCGTTGTCCTTGAGCGCCTGCTTATACCCCTCGATTCTCGGGATTCCGGCGATAACATCTTCCTTGGTCCCGCTAATCATGGCAATTTTCTTATGGCCTTTTCGAATCAAGTAGGAGACAGCATCATAAGCCGCCTTTCGATCATCTACTTTCACGTAAGGGACCGACGGGTGACTGGTTTTGGAAGAAACAAGCGTTACCGGAATATTCATCGCTTTGAGCGCCTCGTAATATTCGTCTTGAAGCACTTCGGAAGCGAAGATAACGCCATCCACCTGCTTCTCGCGCAGCACCTTCAAGTACTTCATCGTCCGTTTGCCCACATCATCGGTATTGCAAATAACGACACTGTAATTATGGTCGTGCGCATACTGCTCAATCCCATGCAGCAGGCCTGAGGAGAAAGAGCTGGATACATTCGGCAGCAGCACGCCAATGGTTTCAGTTCTTTTGTTGATTAGACCTCTCGCAATGGCATTTGGCTGATATCCCATCTCTTTAATCGTTTCCAAAACAATCTGTTTCGTTTTGTCCGAATAGCCCGAAAGGTTATTCAACACTCTGGAAACGGTTGCAATAGAAACATTGGCCTTTTTCGCGACATCCTTAATGGTTGGATTCATATGCTCATCTTCACCTTTGTAATTCGTAAACGTTTACTTAGAGCGGTTTCAATGGATTATTCAGGTCAACCATCCATGAATTTTCACTACGTAAACGCTTACCTAAAATATAAGACCAGTTTCGATTTTTGTCAACAGCATTTTCGTTCAAGTCTCCCAAAATAAAAAACGGGCCAGCCTTGGTGGTCCGTTTCTTGCTATTTCCTTATAAAAGCGTAGGGCAGCAGCTAATACCGGTATTTAATTCATCCCCGGAAAATTCAGCTGCCGCAATGCCTCATACACGACAATGGCCGCTGAATTGGACAGGTTTAGCGAGCGTACTTTGTCCGTCATCGGCATTTTCATCGCCGTGTCCCGGTTTGCGGCAATCAGCTCCGGAGGAAGTCCTTTCGTTTCCTTGCCGAACACCAAAAAATCGCCGTCCCGGAATTCAAAGTTATGGTAGTACTTATCCGCTTTGGTCGTCGCATAGAAATAACGCCCACCCGGATAGGCAGCCTGCAGGTCCGCAAAGGAATCGTGATATTCGATATGAACCGCATACCAGTAATCCAGTCCCGCCCTTTTCAGCGCGGCATCATCCGTACGGAAGCCCAAAGGGCGAACCAGATGCAGATGTGTCCCGGTTGCGGCGCAGGTTCTCGCAATATTACCGGTATTTGCGGGAATTTCAGGTTCAACGAGTACAATATGTAATGCCATCTGTGAAAGACACCTCTCCAATCCATTATTCTAGTCGTGACCTAAATATTATAACAACTCCGTGGAATCAACAACAGCCAGTATGTCCTGAGCGCAAAGAAGAGCCTTTGCCGCTAAAGGGCAAAGGCTCGCGTTCCTTCACAAAAAGCAGATTAGGCATTCCGTTTGCGGAAATCATCCATAAAGTCAACCAGAGCCGAAATAGCTTCATAAGGAACGGCATTGTAGATCGAAGCGCGAAGGCCGCCTACGCTGCGGTGACCTTTAAGCCCGACAAACCCTGCCTGCCCGGTTTCTTTAATAAATTGCTTCTCCAGCTCTTCAGAAGCAAGGCGGAAGGTTACATTCATCAAAGAACGGCTATCCTTGGCTGCACAGCCCTTGTAAAATCCTCCGCTTTGGTCAATCGCATCATAGAGGATCCCCGCCTTCTTGCGGTTCAACTGTTCTATGCCTGCAAGTCCTCCCTGCTCCTCAATCCATTTCAGCACTTCATTGACCATGTAGATGGCGAAAGATGGCGGTGTATTGTAGAGAGAGTTGTTCTTGTAATGCGTATCATAACGCATAATTGTCGGCAAATGCTTCGGTGACTCCTGCAGCAGCTCTTCCCGGGCAATCACGACCGTTACCCCGGATGGACCCAAATTCTTCTGTGCGCCGGCGTACACCATGCCGAACGACTTCAAATCAAACGAACGGGACAATATGTCGCTGGACATATCCGCAATCAGCGGAACGCTGCCGGTACCCGGAAACTCCTTAAACTCCGTTCCTCCGATCGTTTCGTTAGAGGTCAAATGCAGGTAAGCCGTATGATCCGGCAGGCTAAGGTTGCTCAAATCCGGAAGAGACATAAACTTGCTTTCCTCGGAAGAAGCCGCAATGAAAGTTTCACCGATAAGCTTTGCTTCCTTGATGGCTTTGTCCGCCCAGCTTCCTGTTCTTACGTATCCCGCCGTCTTGCCTTCTGTCAGCAAATTCAGCGGAATCATAGCGAACTGCGTAGATGCACCGCCCTGCAAAAACAGCACTTTATAGCCTTCCGGATTGCCAAACAAATTCAACAATCTCGTCTGGGCTTCATTATGGACTGACTCGTAAACGGCTCCTCTGTGAGACATTTCCATAATCGACATTCCAGTTTCCTTGTAGTCAACAAATTCAGCCTGCGCGCGCTGCAGTACTTCCAGGGGCAAAGCTGCAGGACCTGCATTAAAATTGAAAGCTCTCTTGTTCAAAGTAACTCCCATCCTCTCAACCAGCCTGTTTAGGTATATTTACGGTTTATCATAGCAACAATCGAATGTTCCATCAAGAGTCATATTCATAAAAAATGTACCAGTTCGCAGAATTGACACATTAACGCTTTATTTTATTACAGCTTTTTCGTAAGAAATTTTTAAAAAGAGGCTGTAGATTTCTCCAACTTCTTTTCGGGAAGATGTCCTTCTTTCTCCAGAAGCACTTCCCCACCCTCGAGCCGGATCCATGTCTGAAAACCTGGCTTCCCTTCTTCCAGGCAGATCACGCGGGCGCCACGCTTAAACCCTTTCCTGCTGTAATTGTTATACCCGGTTTGCCTGCCGTAACATAAACGAATGCCGTGAAGCTCTCCCCAATAGCTGTTCACATGGTCATGACCTACGAAGGTACCCATCACATCGCCCATCTCGACCATCGCCGCAAACATACCTGTATTCACTTTCGCGCAGCAAACCGATTCGAATTTACTGCCGTAGCAGGTCTCTAAATCCCATACATCGTTATATTCCGGAAGCGGGATATGAAAAAACGCGAGTGCCGGAACTGGGCCACCGTTCTCTTGGGACATGGCTGCCGACTGCTTCGTGTACCATTCAATCTGGTCTCTTGCAATAGGCGCATATCCACCGATCCGGTGATTCGAATAGCTGCCTGAGTCCAGAAAAAACAAGGCTTTATCCAGGTTACCCTGGCTGTCTGCAATTCGAAGCATGAAATTGCCGGATCCACTGAGCTCTAAAGGCCCTGCTTCCGATAGGCAGTGATCAAATCCGAGAAGAAGGTCTGAGAATTCGCTTCTGGATATGCCCGCTTCCGTATCATGATTGCCAAACACGGCAGCCCAAGGCGTCCCCGTTGCTTCTACCACTTCGGCAATCTGTTCGATGGAGGCCTTAGGATCCAGACAGGCTGTGCTTTCGATCAGGTCTCCCGTAATAACTGCAAGATCCGGCTTCTCTTCATCCAGGACCTGCTCCATTAACCGTTTCGTCAACATGTCGTTACCATGACCGTTCTCCCAGTGCAGATCAGTGAATTGCACGATTTTGAAGCTTTTATTTATGTTGTAATTCAACTGCGTCGCCATAATCTCCCCATCCTCTCCCAGATTCTGCCCTTGTGTTTGCTACTAAAAAAGCTATCCCTCAGTCATTTGCGATGACTTTGGGATAGCCTTTTATGAGATTGAACTCTAGTTTATGCTTAGTCTTACAGGTCGAAGTACAGGCTGAATTCGTGCGGATGAACGCGAGTGGAAATCGCTCTAGCTTCGCCGCGTTTGAATTCAATAAAGTTCTCGATGAATTCTTTAGTAAATACGCCGCCTTCAGTCAAGAATTCGTAGTCGGCTGCAAGAGCGTCCAGCGCTTCGTCCAGGGAACCTGGAACGCTGCGGATGTTCTTCTTCTCTTCATCGGACAGCTCATAGATATTAGTGTCGAATGGTCCGTAGCCTTCTTTGCTTGGATCAATTTTACGTTTGATTCCATCAAGGCCAGCCATCAGCATTGCCGAGAATGCCAGGTAAGGGTTGGCAGTGGAGTCCGGAGTACGGAACTCGATACGACAGCCTTTAGGTGTAACTGCTGCAACCGGGATACGAACTGCCGCAGAACGGTTACCTTTGGAGAACACCAGGTTAACCGGAGCTTCAAAGCCTGGTACCAGACGTTTAAAGGAGTTCGTACTTGGGTTTGTGAAAGCGATCAGAGCAGGTGCATGGTACAGAATGCCTCCAAGGTAATGAAGTGCAGTCTCGCTCAGGTTCGCGTACGCACCTTTTTCATAGAACAAAGGCACATCGCCATTGAAAATCGATTGGTGAACGTGCATGCCGCTACCGTTGTCACCGAACAGCGGTTTTGGCATAAACGTTGCAGATTTGCCATACTTCTGCGCTGTATTTTGAACGATGTATTTATATATCATCAGATTGTCAGCAGTCTTTGTCAAAGTGTCGAAACGGAAGTTGATTTCAGCCTGACCGGCAGTTGCCACTTCATGGTGATGACGTTCTACACTAAGTCCTGCTTCTTCCAAGATACGGCACATTTCACTGCGCAAGTCTTGACCTTTGTCAGTAGGAGCTACAGGGACATAACCGCCTTTAACAGGCACTTTAAACGACTGATTGGCACCCTCTTCATCACGGCCCGTATTCCAGATGGCTTCATCGGAATCAACGGAATAATAGGACTTATTCATGCCGCTCTCAAAGCGCACATCGTCAAAAATAAAGAATTCGGATTCCGGTGCAAAGTTCGCATGTGTACCAACGCCGCTGTCTTGAAGATATTTCTCAGCGCGAGCTGCGACACTGCGAGGGTCACGTTCATAACGTTCGCCTTCTGGCGTATAAATATCGCACAAAACGTTCAGGGTCGGGTGTGCTGTGAAAGGATCTACAAATACAGAACCGCTATCAGGCATCATGACCATGTCGGACTCTTCAATACCGCGGAAACCTGGGATTGAAGAACCGTCAAATGCCACACCGTTCACGAACGTGTCTTCGTCTACTGCTGATGCTGGAAGAGTGATATGATGTGAACGTCCAGCCAAGTCTACAAAACGGAAGTCCACCCACTCAATCTGTTGTTCTTCGATTAATTTCAAAACATCCTGTGCCGACATCCTTATTTCCTCCCAATCACGAACATTAAAGCGCAAACCAACGATTAACGTTCATACTTTAATATTTTTTGTTGTCGTCATTATAATCCGACATAGACGAAATCGTCAATAGCTATGTAAGGTATTTTTGTTCAATTATGTAAGGTATCATCACATTTTCGCCATCACTTTACCGTAGTAATGCACAATATCCCTTCCGGCAGATCCGGAAGGGATATTAACGTAACTATGTTAGATTTCCAGTTACACCGAGGCTGTTGAAAGCATTGATTTAGGTGTATCGAAGCGCCGTCCGACCAGCGGAGCCAGCTTCTCTAAATCCTGCATCAAGCCTGCAAACTGATCCGGAAACAGGGACTGAACTCCATCGCCTGTCATGGAATTGTCGGGATCGGTATGCATTTCAACAATCAGACCATCCGCGCCAGCGGCAATCGAAGCCTTGGACATAGGCTCTACGAGCTCGCGCCGTCCGGTTCCGTGACTCGGATCGGAAATAACAGGCAGATGGCTGAGATGCTTCAAAGACGGAATAGCCGAGAGATCAAGCGTGTTGCGCGTATAAGTTTCGAAGGTTCGGATTCCCCGTTCGCACAGCATCACATTCGGGTTGCCGCCTGCCAGAATATATTCGGCAGCATTCAGCAGCTCGTCATAAGTGGCGCTGAATCCCCGTTTAAGCAATACAGGCTTCCCGCATTCGCCGAGCTTGCGGAGCAGATCGAAATTTTGCATATTGCGGGTGCCAACCTGAAGAATGTCTGCGTATTCCGCGCAAATGTCCACGTACTCCGGCGTCATGACCTCCGTAATGGTAAGGAGACCATGCTTTTTGCCCGCTTCGGCCATCATGACCAGCCCTTCGACTCCAACCCCCTGGAAGCTGTATGGGCCTGTACGGGGCTTGAACGCTCCTCCACGGAGCACCTGGGCGCCCGCAGCCTTGACCAGCTTCGCGATTTCGTCGATCTGGGCCGGCGATTCAACAGCACACGGTCCCCCCATAATTACGAGCTCTTCTCCCCCAATTTTGACATCACCAATGGTAATCACCGTATCTTCAGGTTGAAAATCCCGGCTTGCCAGTTTGTAGGACTTTGAGATTTTGACGACGTTCTCTACGTCCTTCAGCTGTCTTAAGTGCTCTGCCAGCTTCGGTTCAACCCGTCCGATCAACCCAATAACCGTGCGGTCGCTCCCGCGCGAGACATGGGTTTTGATTCCTTCTTTCTCAATCATTTCAACGATTTCACGGATGCGTTCGTCCGGTGTATGAACAGAAGTAATAACGATCATTGCTGCACTTCCTTCCAAAATTAAAAATTCACACTTTAATTAGCAATAGATATTTTTACACTTAAACGCTTGTTCGCTTTTAAGCTTTTAATCACTAAAGCAAATATAACCGATAATGCCGCACGCTGTCAAGTACAATTGTCCGCTTCTTCTTGTTCTATGATTATATCTTTATTTTGCACCATGAATAGCGGAATGCAGAAAAAAATGGAATGACGTCGCAAATCAAAAAAAGAACACTCGCCAAAGCAGGCGGGTGTTCACGATCATCGCTTCCGGTGATGTTTGGTTGTTTGTGGTCACTTGGATTTCGCGGCCGCCTTGTCCTTTACAGGAGGAAGCAGCTTGCTCATGTTGACGGTTCGCACGATCCCCCAGGTCTCTGGGCTTTCGGGATCATATTGCTCCAGATACGATATGACTTCTTTCGTAATGGGAGTCGGTGTGGAGGCTCCGGAGGTAACCGCGACCTTGCCCACTCCCTGAAGCCATTCCCGCTTCAGCTCTGACAGGTCGGAGATTCGGTATGCTTTCACGCCGGCAATTTCTTCCGACACCTGCGCGAGGCGGTTGGAATTGTTGCTGCGCGGGTCCCCAACCACAATGACAAGATCCGCCTGTCCAGCCTGCTCGGCAACCGCTTCCTGGCGCACCTGCGTAGCCAGACAAATCTCATTATGAACTTCAGCACCCGGGTATTTCTCAAGCAGCTTGTTCATAATGTGCCTGATATCCCACTGGCTCATTGTGGTCTGGTTCGTAATCAAAATCCGGTCAGCGCGAATGTCAAGAAGGTCGATCTCCTCTTCCCGTTCGATCAGATGCACATGCCCCGGCGCGACTCCAAGCGCCCCCTCCGGTTCCGGATGCCCTTTCTTGCCGATGTAAATGATTTCATAGCCTTCGGCCGCCTTTTCTTCGATAAGAACATGCGTCTTCGTCACATCGGGACAGGTTGCGTCAACCGTAGTCAATCCTTTCTCCTTGGCAATCCGCCGGACTTCAGGCGATACGCCGTGCGCGGTGAAGATAACCGTTCCTTTGTCAACCTTATCGAGAATTTCGAGACGGTTCGGTCCGTCGAGCGTAATAATCCCCTCGTCTTCAAACGATGTGGTGACATGGCTGTTATGAACAATCATGCCGAGTATATAAATCGGCCGCGGCAAATCAAGATTTTTGGCAGCCTGGCGCGCCAGCACCATAGCGTCCACAACACCGTAGCAGTAGCCGCGCGGCGAAATTTTAATCACTTCCATGAACATTAAACCTGCCTTCCTTGTTCCGTTATCAGCACGGGCAACAGAATATGCCGTGAAGGAACAATTCCATTATACCTTATTCCGTTACGGCGTTAAAGCTTACAGGAAGCCAGATAAGAAAGGTAGTCCCTTCGCCTTTACGTGTAAAAACTTCAACGGATCCGTTGTGCTCATCAACGATCCATTTGGCGATCGACAGCCCAAGCCCGGTACCCGGTGTTACGCCGCGGGATTCATCAGCCCGGTAAAAGCGGTCGAAAATATGGGATACTTCCGTTCGCTCCATGCCAATGCCGGTATCCGCTATCCGGATGCCAAGCTGTCCGCCGTTCCGCATCGCATCTATGACTACCTGGCCTTTAGGGGTATACTTGAAGGCATTCTCGATAAAAATGAACAGCATCTGCTGCAAATAATCCTTGTCGCCTTCAACAATTGCTCCTTCCAGAGCGGTGAGATCCCCCTGCAGCCAGTCTGCTTTGCGGGGCAAAAACTGGGCCCTCCGGATGACATCGGTAACCAGCGGTTCCATCTCCACAGGCGACTTTTCAATCGTTTGGCCCGCGTCCGCACGAGCCAGAGAGAGCATGTCATTCACCAGACGGCTCATCCGGCTAGCCTCTTCGGCAATATCCGTGACCGCTTCTACGGAAAGCTGGTGCAGTTCCTTATCATCCAGTTTTCGGCCAGAAGCCTCCTCTTGCGTCCACACTTTCTTAAGCAGATCTACATTGCCGCGGATCGTCGTAAGCGGAGTGCGAAGCTCATGAGAAGCGTCGGATACGAAGCGGCGCTGGGCGGCGTAAGCCTGATCCAGTTCGTTGTAGAACGTTTCAGCACGTGCAAGCATGCCGTTCACCGTCCCGATTAGCCGTCCGATTTCATCCTGCGGACCTTGGTAATCGATGCGGACACTGAGATCGTTCCCTGTCTGAATTTGATTGGCCGCCTGAATGACCTTGCCGATCGGCCGCATCGATGTGCGGGCCAGAAAAAGTCCGAAGGTCGAAGCAACGACGATCGTGATTAATGAGCCGAACAGAAGAACCCTTTGCAATTGGTTCATGATATGGTCCTCTGCAGCGGTATTGTAGGCGAGCTGAAGAAACCCGATAATAGCCGCCTTTTCGTTGACGGATGCGGGAATAGAGATAGGGACCATAAGTACGATGAACGAACTTCCATGCACTTGAATGGTTTCAAAATGGACTTTGTAATTTTTACTAACCGTTTCTAATGAAGGTACGGGAAATTTCAGCGACCGATTTTCCATGCCGGAAGAAATCCGTGTCAGCCCCGAGACGTAGCTGGTAATTTGCCAAAAAATTTGCGCATCCTCCAGACGAATCCGCTGTCCCAGATCAGGCGCAAGGTCCAGGCCTTGCAAAGATGTATAGTTCAAGGATTGAAGGGTCGGAAGCGCCTGATCCGCAATCCTGTTTTTCACTTCCACATACATGTTATATCGTACGATTCCATAGATGGAAGCGCCAAACACGATAAGAGTTATAGCCAATATGCCGGTATACCACGCTGTCAGTCTGAGCCTGATCGACATTTTCTATGTTTCTCCTCTCAATATATACCCGGCTCCACGGATCGTCTGGATGATCCGCTTGCCCCCGTGTTCCTCCGTTTTTTGTCTTAGCATGGCTATATATACTTCCAGTACGTTCGATTCCCCGCTGTAGTCATAACCCCATATTTTGTCCATGATGAGATCCCGGGTCAGCAGCCGTTTCGGATTTTGCATGAACAAATGAAGCAAATCGAATTCTTTGGCTGTAAGTTCCAGGCGGTTGCCGGCTCTGACCACTTCACGCGCATCCAGATCCATAATCATGTCTTCGAATATCAAGCGTTGTCCGCTCGCATCTCCGGAAGGCTCCTTGCGTCTGAGCAAAGCGCGCACCCGGGCCAGCAGCTCTTCGAGCGCAAACGGCTTCACCAGATAATCATCCGCACCGGTGTCCAAACCTTTTACCCGGTTCTCGATTTCGTCCTTTGCGGTCAGCATGAGGATCGGTACCGTGCTCCCGCCTTCCCGCAGTCTGCGGCAAACTTCAAAACCGTCCAGCTGCGGCATCATCACGTCCAGGATGACCAGATCCGGGTCGGCGGACAGCATCATTTTAAGCCCCTCAACGCCATTGTTTGCCGTATAGACATCATAGCCTTCAAAGGCCAGACCTCGGCGAAGCATGGATGTTATTTTTTCATCGTCATCAATAACCAAGATACCATTTCTCACTTCTCTATCCCCCAACCTGCATCATTCGATTCCTATCAAGAAAAGCGGTAGGGAGGAATCCCTGCCGCTTCATCATTTAAGACCCATTCGCAGCAATTCGTCAAGATGGAAATCACTGCTGGGAAGTGCTGAAATCATTTTTATTGCCGATCGTCACGGGCAAATCGATGTTTTTACCGTCGCGGACAATGTTAAGCGTGACCTTGTCGCCAACCTTGTGGGACTGGATATACACAATCAAATCGTCCGCAGTTGAATATTTGGTGCCGTCAGCGCCGGTAATAATATCGTAAGGGCGGAGATCGGCGGTATAAGCAGGGGATTTATAAAGAACTTCCATAACGAGCGACCCCTCCGTTACATTCGTGCCCATTTGTTTGGCCACCTGCGGCGTTACGGTCTGCAGGCTTGCACCGATGAACGGCTGCGGAGCTGCAGGAATTTCTTCATTGTTCTTCAGCTTGTCAAGTACTTCGGAAATCGTGCTGGTCGGTATGGCAAAGCCGATACCTTGCGAATCCGAGCTTACCGCAACGTTAATCCCGATCACCTCGCCGTTAAGGTTAAGGAGCGGACCGCCGGAGTTGCCCGGGTTAATGGAAGCGTCCGTTTGCAGCAGGTTCTCATATTTGCGTTCTTTCTCGCCGTTCTCGCCGGGAATGGAGATTTGACGCCCGGTTGCACTGAGCACGCCGGCTGTTACCGTATGATCAAAGCCCTGCGGGTTCCCGATCGCAACGACGCTTTCGCCGACTTCTTCTTTGGTGGAATCCGCCAGCGGAATCGAAGGGAAGTTGCCGTCGCCGTCGATTTTCAGCACCGCCAGATCCAGATCGTAGCTCTTGCCTAGAACCTTGGCTTCATACGGCTTCTTGGTTCCTTGAACTGTTACCTGAACCACATCGGCTCCGTGTACCACGTGCTCATTGGTCAGAATGTAGCCGGCTTTATCAAAGAAGAAGCCGGAACCGAGACCGGAGGCAATCAAACCGTCGCTGCCGCTGTTCCCGCTCCCGCCTCCGTTTCCACCGCCGCCGAAGTTGTCACCGAAGAAGTAATTGAAGAACGGATCGCTGCCGAAAGAACTGCCTCCGCTCTGTCTATTGGATTTAACAAGCGTTTCAATCTGAACCACTGCCGGTCCGGCTTGCTTCACCACGGATGTGACATCACCGGCGCTGCCGATAGGCAGCTTGACATTCGTGGCCGAAGAATCGGATGCCTCTGGCGAAGACGGTGTTGACCCGGGAGCAGTAGCCATTACCGCCTGTTTATCGCCGGTAAACAGATTTTCATAATCCGCATAAGCCATAGCTCCTGTCATGATGACCATACCTGCAAGCACGCCTGCGATAACGGATTTAACCGTGGATTTCGGCTTACGGTTATACTGCCAGTTATTTTTGGCGTTCGGATTTCCAGAATCCGATTTTCCCGAATTTGACGCATTTTCGAAGGTTGACCGGACAGGGTAGCTGGAAGGAAGCGGCCGTACCGGCTTCGGAGGGGTAATTTCCATATTTTTCTGGATGCTTGGTTCATAGCTGCTGTTGCTCGAGCTGTAATCGTCACGGCTGCGTTCCTGGGATTGGTAAGGACCGTATGAATAATAAGAAGACTTCTCTGTTCCATTTTCCTGACTGCTGTTATCATGATTCGAATGGTTATTATTGTTGTAATCAGGACCGGCTCCGTAACCAAAACCTTGACCTGGCTTGTTGTTTTGTTCGTCCATTGTCTATTTCCTCCTCATCCCTGGTTAATTAAGGGTTATGTTCTTTTGATGTCTTTATTGTGTACTACCAACCTTAAGCATACCTTAAAAACAATTAAAAAGAAGATAAATCCCTATTTAACTACAGTTTTCGCCATTGTTCGTTGCTGCTTGCAAAGGTATGAGGCATGAATGGAGACCCGTAATCGGACCTCAGGAATTTGATACCCACCCTTGGCGATGAGCATAAATAGCCAGCTGGGTACGGTCGTCGAGCTCGCATTTCATCAGCAGGTTGCTGACATGTGTTTTGACGGTCTTGATGCTGATATGTAATTCTTCTCCGATTTCCTTGTTGCTCTTCCCTTCTGCGATCAGCAGCAGCACTTCCTTCTCACGCTCGGTAAGCCCGGCGGAATCCCCTTGGACCGTTCTTTGGCGAATTCCACGCGTTAAGGCCTGAGCCACATCTCCTGTCATTACCGGCATTCCTCTATAGGCTCCCTGGAGGGCATAGATCAGTTCTTCGGCCGACACGGTCTTCAGGACATAGCTGACCGCCCCCGATTCCACAGCTTCCACGACCAGTTCATCTTCGAGAAAGCTGGTCAAAATGACTATTTTCAGCCCCGGGTAACTGCCGAGGATGTGGCGTGTCGCCTCAGCGCCGTTCATGCCGGGCATCATAAGATCCATTAGTATAATATCGGGATAAAGTTCAGACTCGGCATTATTCAGGTAGTTGATAGCCCCCTGGCCGTCGCTCGCTTCCGCGATCACTTCAAAGCTTGGTTCCATCGATAAATACGTTTTCAGTCCCATTCGCACCATGTCATGATCATCGACGATCATGACCTTTACTTTTCCATCACTCATTGTTGTTCCCCTTTCTTCGCTTCCTCAAACTTCGGAATATGAATCCGAATGGTCGTTCCCGCCCCCGGCTTGCTGATAATCTCCGCCTGTCCGCCAAGCTTCTCGGCACGCTCCCTCATCGTCATCAATCCGTAGGAGCCCTGCTTGTGGAGCGAAGAACTGAAGCCCTGACCATCATCGCTGACACTAAGTACGACCTGCCGGGCCGATTCGTTCAAGGCAAGACTGACCAGGTGAGCGCCTGAATGCTTGACAATATTCGCCATAGCCTCCTGAATAATCAGAAAAAGCTGATGTTCAATCGCTTCGGAAAGCTTTCCCTGGAGATCGAGGTCTTTTACGCCCTTGAGGCCGTTTTGCCTGCAGTAATCCGGAAACCATTGGTCCAAAGCCTCAGCGAGCGACTTGCCGACCAATTCCATGGGGCGAAGCTGGGCAATCAGTGCCCGCATTTGCTTTTGAGCTGTATTAGACATCTGAATCAACTGCTCCATAACCTCTCGTCCCTGATCGGGCTGAATCTCCAGTATTTTTGGCAAGGAAGAAGCGGCCATATGAACAGCAAAAAGCTGCTGGCTAACCGTGTCATGCAAATCACGGGCCAGCCGCCGCCGTTCTTCCAGTACCGCCCTCTCCGCGGTCTGCTCTTTATTGGTCACTTCCTGTTCGCCCAGCTGCTGAAGCAGATGCATCTTTTTCTCAACAGCTTCGGTCATGGTGTTAAACTCGCTGTATATCCCGGCAAATGTGAGATCCAGCGTTTCGGGAATCCGGACAGCCAGATTGCCTTTGGCCACTTGAAGCATGCTCAAATGGAGCACGTCGATCCGCCGCTGAATCCGCTGACCCGCAATGTAGCCAATGACAACGGTGAATATCAGGATCCCCATCAAATAATAAATCCATATCCTGGAATCTGTAACTTCAATGTAATGGGCCCAATTTCCAGCAAACAATACGCCCGCCGTCAGCACACCCGTCAGCAAAAAGTAGCAAAGCAGCTCCCATTTCGTACTTTTTAAAACCTTCATCATAATCATATTATCCCACCGTATTGACCCGGATGTCGCCGACAAAGACGCTGACAGACAGCTTTACCCGTTTATTTGTTTCATTATAGTTTGGTGTATGCGAAGAGACGCTGCTTAAGAATCCGCCCTGCTTCTCCTTAAGCACCTTCATGTCCCCGATAAACGAGCTGGACGAAACCGAAATTCCAAGGTCTGCATCCGCAGGAATGAACACCTTGACGTCGCCGATGAATGCGGAGACATTGATTTTTGTTTCCCCGTAAGGAATTTGCGCTTTGGTCAGGTCGATGATCGTATCCCCGATAAAGTGGGAAATGTTCGTAGGCTTAAGCTCAAAATAGTCGTCGCCCAGCCTGACGTCGCCGATGAATCCGGACCGGTTGAATTTATGGGCGTGGCCATGATCATACCCCGAATATGAATGGTGCCGGCGCTTCTCGTCTCCGGCTTTGTGTTTTTTCTCTTCTTCGTCATTACGCTTCTTCTCTTCCGGAAATGCCTGTTCGAATGCTTCATCCACAGTGGATCCGAAATCCGGATGCAGACTGCTGTCAATGGGAGCCGCAGGCGGAACTGGCCGCTCATAGCCGGAATCGCCTGAACGATTGCGTCTGGAAGGTTTGAATAATACGGACAGGCCTGCAACAATTAGCACAACAGGCACCGCAAATTTAAAGAAGTCGCCGGCGGACAAATCGATCAGGTCCAGATTTCTTGCCAGAAAAAAAGCGCCCACGGCAGTTACGATCATGCCTCCCAACGCTGCTCCGCCATGGCGGAAGCCGTGAGACAGCTGCGAAAGACCGGCCAGAATAACAAATACCGGCCAATAGGTGGCGAACAAATAACCGATGCTGACATCAACGATTCCCAGCATATTCAAAAGCAGCAGAACACCTAACCCGAGCAGGATCAAACCTCCAAACGCTCTGCCAGACCATCCATTAAACATGTTAATCCCCCGTTTTCATAAACTAGTTGATGCTTCATCTGTACCCTAGTTTAACTGATTCATCAAGAGTTGGACAGCGGCGGCAGATTGAAGGGACCTCGGTCTTGAGACCGATTTCCCGTTTCAAAAATTCAGGAACAGCCAAGCAAACTGCCATCTTCAGCACAAAACAAAAAGGATGCCGTTTCTTTGGCATCCTTTTTGCATGGATCTTTAGTCCATTATTTACTTTGTCCTTGGCTTTGTCCTTGGCTTTGGGCTTGCTTTACTTTCTTTTGCACAGGATTGGCGGAAAGATCAGCAAACTCAGCGTCAAACTTTTCGTTCGGTGTTTTGTAACCTTTGTTTTTGGCCACTTTGAAGCACCTCCAAATATATTTGAGCTTATCCCTAAAGGATTAGCCGAAATGTATTATGTGAAGATTGCCCCCCACGTATGCAGGTAACATTTAGATAGACTCTTCCCAGCCCGTATCAATCAGATCCTTGTTGACTGCAATCGCATTGCCGAATTCCTTCAGCATTTGCTCCGTCAGTTTCCCGCTGCCGCGCCTTACGACGCGCACTTCAACTTTTTTCTTGCCCCATTCCTTGAATACCTGTTTTGTAGTCGAAAAATAAAGGTCAAGCTTTTTCCCTTTGATCGCGGAGCCTTTGTCCGCAACGACACCGTATCCATAGCCCGGTATATACAGAATTGTACCTAATGGAAATACTTTCAGGTCAGCGGCAATCGTCGATACCGTATTTTTGTCGCGTCTTACCTTCACGCCGGAATAGGTAATTCCGTACTGAGGATGACCGAGACGTTTTCCTGTCGACTCAAACCCCGCCGTATAACCTGTTGCCACAACGGTTACTGTCTCGGGCTCCTTTTGCTTTCCTGCAACAGGCTGAGCCAGTTTGCCGGCATCGGGCCTAACCTTGCCGATCATATTGCCCGCTTTTCGAACCGCGGCGTCCCCTGTCGCCAATGCCGTATTCCCGCCTTGAGTGCCTAAATTTATAAACAATACGGATAGAACAAACCCGATGGTAAATTTTCTCCAAAAATGAAAATAGCGCATGTGTAACCTCCCCCTTAGTCGAAGGGTGTCCACATGCGCCTTGATTTATACCTATTTCATAATAATCTGAAGAAATGGTCCAACTTCAAACCCGAAATCAGCTCCGGAATCAGATCGCGTGAGTACGGATTTCTTCCTGCAGCAGAGCAACCGTTTCGGCCAGCACTTTCGCGCCGATATCGCCTTCGCCGCGTTTGCGGATGGATACCGTTCCACCATTCTGCTCGTTCTCGCCGACGATCAGCATATATGGCACTTTTTCCAGCTGGCCTTCCCGGATCTTGTAACCGAGCTTCTCATTCCGTAGGTCCGCTTCAATGCGAATTCCGGCTTCCTGCAGCTTTTCGGCAACTTCACGGGCGTAGGCTTCGAATGCGCCGGATACCGGAATAATCTTCGCCTGAACGGGAGACAGCCACAGCGGGAGCGCCCCGGCAAAGTTCTCCAGCAGGAAGGCCGTCATACGCTCCATCGTACTGATAATGCCGCGGTGGATGACAACCGGACGGTGTTTCTGGCCGTCGTCGCCGACAAACTCCAGTTCAAAGCGCTGCGGCAGCAGGAAGTCAAGCTGGCAGGTCGACAAGGTTTCCTCCTTGCCCAACGCGGTGCGAATTTGCACATCCAGCTTCGGACCGTAGAATGCCGCTTCGCCTTCCGCTTCGAAGAACGGAATATCAAGCGCCTCAACAACCTCACGAAGCATTCGCTGAGACATTTCCCACATTTCATCATCCGGAAAATATTTTTCCGTATCCGCCGGATCGCGGTAGGACAAGCGGAAGCGGTAATCCTTGATGCCGAAATCGTTATAAACCTGCTGGATCAATTTGATGACCCGTGCGAATTCATCCTTAATCTGGTCAGGACGGCAGAAAATATGCGCGTCGTTAAGCGTCATGGCGCGAACACGGTGCAAACCGGTCAGTGCGCCTGACATTTCATAGCGGTGCATCATGCCGAGTTCGCCAATCCGGATCGGCAGATCCCGGTAGCTGCGCATTTCGCTTTTGTACACCATCATATGGTGAGGACAGTTCATTGGGCGGAGGACAAGCTCCTCGTTGTCCAGCACCATTTTCGGGAACATATCCTCCTGATAGTGCTCCCAGTGGCCGGAGGTCTTGTACAACTCCACATTGCCCATCACCGGCGTATATACATGCTGATACCCGAGGCGTTCCTCCAGATCCACGATGTAACGCTCCAGCGTGCGGCGAAGCTTGGCGCCGTTAGGCAGCCAAATCGGCAGCCCCTGACCTACCAGATTCGAAAAAGTGAAGATTTTCAGCTCCTTGCCGAGCTTGCGGTGATCACGCTTCTTCGCTTCCTCAAGCAGATGCAAATGCTCGTCGAGCTGTCCCTTTTTCACGAAGGCTGTACCATAAATTCGCTGCAGCATCTTGTTCTTGCTGTTGCCGCGCCAGTAAGCGCCGGCTACGCTAAGCAGCTTGAATACCTTGATTTTGCCGGTTGACGGAACATGCGGTCCCCGGCACAAGTCGAAAAATTCGCCCTGGTCATAAATGGAAATGACGCTGTCTTCGGGAAGATCGCGGATCAGTTCAAGCTTGTACGGATCCCCAAGCTCCGTAAAGATCGCGAGCGCTTCTTCCCGGCTTACTTCACGCCTAGTAATCGGCAGGTTTTCGCCAACGATTCGCTCCATTTCCTTCTCAATCTTCTGCAGATCCTCCGGATTTAGCGGATGCTCAAGATCCATATCATAGTAGAAGCCGTCTTCAATGACGGGACCGATCCCGAGCTTCACTTCCTTGCTTCCGAACAGACGCTTCACGGCCTGCGCCAGCAAATGCGCCGTACTGTGGCGCATCATTTCCAGCCCTTCCTTGGAGTCGAGGGTCAGCAGCTCCACCTGGGCTCCGTTTTCAAGCTTCGTGCCAACATCCACCGTGATTCCGTTCATTTTGCCGCCAACCGCATTTTTACGAAGACCGCTGCTGATTGAAGCCGCTACATCTTCCAAAGTACTGCCGTCCGCATACTCTCTGACAGAGCCGTCCGGTAAAGAAATCGATACTGTCATGTCTGTTTTCCTCCTAAGTCCTAAGTTTGAAGTGCTCCGGAAGCGGAAGACATAACAAAAACACCCGCCCCGCAAAGGGACGAGTGTATTACCCGTGGTTCCACCCTAATTCAGCTTTCGTTCCGGTTATCATAAACCCTGGAAACAGCAGCCCTCATTAAGCCATTTCATAACGGTAATGGTTCCGGCGGTTCTTACTTCAATCCAATCCGGCGTTAATCTGGAAAGGTTGGTTCGGAGCCGCAGCTATAAAGGGGTAAACCAAACCGGAAGTCCGGAGGAAATTGCAGCCTTGTTTCCTCTCTCTGCTCGGCGCCAGCGTTTGGTTCATGTCTTCGTCCTCGCTGTTAGCTTTGAAATTCTGACAGTAATTATAAACGGTCCGTCTTTCACCCGTCAAGCCCCAGCGGTCAATCGCTGCACAGCTGTGCGCGATCCCCGAAAATTTCCTGTATGGTAGCGATCATCCGAAGCTCCGGCTCCCGGGTGTGAATCATGATTTTTCCCGGGGAAAGCGAGATGAGTGAACTGACGACGGCATCCTCCATCTGCAGCTCTTGATCCTCCATCGTTATCGTAATTCCTGTAAACTCGGGAAGCGGCTGAACGGGCAGCATTTTTTCATCAAGAAACTCGAATTCGGTACCCTTGATATGGTTCAGATGAATTAAAGGGATCCGTGTATCCTGAAACTGAACAAAGTACTTCAAAAGTTCAATAAATTCCTCGTACTGTTTGTCCAGTAAATACTCATCAACAGCCAGATCCAGCGCGTCTTTGAGTTCCTCCATGAAGCCCGGCATTCGGAAAGAAATCCAGCCGTCTATATCGATTACAGAGGAAGTCTGCAAATAATCATGAAATGAGCTGTAAATTTCCGCAATTCGCCGCTCACGGCTTCTCTTGTGAACCTCGTAATCAGACCATCCGTCAAGAATCTGAACGGCCAGCTTTACGATTGCCGGAACGTCCTCATGATTGTATAGCGAGTAATATTTGTACAATAGCCTGCGAAGCAGAAACGGCTCTTTCTTCTCAATCACATGCTCTGTAATCATTTCCGCTGCTTTTGTTTTAAGTCCTTTCAACGTTCTGGATGACAGTGGCGTAGAACCTTCGTTTTCACATATCACGGTTACCCGGCCAGGCTCGTAAGCAAAACGATAATCAGCGCCGGCGCTTCGGCTGTGATTCAAGCCGATGGCGCTTTCTCTGAACGCTTCGCAGAAATCCTCTGCAGCCTGCCGGGAATCCACCGATGTTGTAATGGTAAACAGCTGCATCTTATCGCCCCTTCCACTAATCCTCCTGAAAAGTATATGGTTCAAAGGGAGCATGTATACGAAAACGGGACCTTGTAATGGCTGGAAGGCAGCCGTTCTTTTCAACAAAAAACGTATAAAAAAGCCGGTTCTCCTATACCTTGGCAAGGGAAAGGGAACCGGCTTTTTCATTGAGGGCTGTTCGTTTGATGGATGGGATTAGTTCTGCATGACAAAATCATGTTCAATCGTCATATTTTCATCGAACACGCGCAAAATTTCATATTTCGTATTCCGCTGGGCCGGAATTTTTCCTGCCGAACGGATAATGGACAAAATCGATTCAATGTTGACCTTGTGGGTAGCCCCGGCCGATGAAACGACGTTCTCTTCAATCATCGTGCTTCCGAAGTCATCGCATCCGTATTGCAAAGACAAACGGCCGATTTCCGGTCCCATCGTGACCCAGGACGATTGAAAATGCTTGATATTGTCCAGTACGATCCGGCTGATCGCTACGGTCTTCAGGTATTCTTCAGGCGTCTGGCGTTCCAGCTTCAGATTCGTGTTGTCCGGTTGGAAAGTCCACGGGATAAAGGCCAGGAAGCCTTCGGAATCAAAGCCGCTTTGAATGCATTCATCCTGAGCATCCCGAACGCGCATCAGGTGCAGCGCACGTTCTTCCATCGACTCCCCGAGGCCGATAACCATTGTCGCCGTCGTATTCATGCCGATACGGTGCGCGGTCTTCATCACATCCATCCAGTCCGTCCAGGAGCCTTTAAGACGGCTAATCTTGCGCCGCGTACGGTCATCCAGTATTTCCGCTCCGCCTCCGGGCAGGGAATCGAGGCCAGCTTCGTGAATTTGGCGCACAACCTCCTCGAGCGGCAGGCCGTCCGACACAACCTTCATTTTCTGAATTTCGGCCGGTGAAAATGAATGCATCGTGATGCCCGGGAATCTCTTCTTAATATTTCGCAGCAAGTCCGTGTAATAACTGAACGGCAGGTTCGGATTCGTACCGCCCTGCATCAGGATTTCCGTTCCGCCTACATCGATCGTTTCCTGTATTTTCTGGAAAATAACCTCATCCGGAAGCACATAGCCTTCTTCGGAGCCGGGTCTGCGATAGAATGCGCAAAAACGGCAATACACGTCACAAACGTTCGTATAATTGATGTTGCGTCCTATGACAAAAGTGGTAATCGGGTCAGGATATCGTCTTTCCATTAATATGTTAGCGGCATGCCCCAATTTCTCCACTTCATTCGATTCGAATAAAACGACCGCTTCATCAAGGTTTACCCGTTCTCCGCGCAGCGCCTTATCAAGTATTGAATCAATAGCTACCACGAAAGCAGCCTCCTTCCGTCCCTTAAGCTTTATATCTCATTTAATGAATAAATAATTAAATATCAAACCTTAATCAATCGTAACATACTCCATATAAGAAAAGAAGCACCCGAAGGCTCGGATGCTTAAAATTTGTGAAAATCGTTTCATTGGATGGAACGGTAGCTTTCAGACCGGATTTTGCTCCAGCGCCTGCTGCAGATCGGCGATCAGATCTTCAATATTTTCAAGTCCGACCGAGAAGCGCAGCAGTCCGTCCGTTATGCCGCGCTCCCGTCTCACCTCAGCAGGCATGGAAGCGTGGGACATCATGGCCGGATAGGACAGGATGCTCTCCACCGCGCCCAGGCTTACCGCCACAAGCGGCAGCTTCACGGCGTTCAGCACCCGCTTCGCCCGTTCTCCGGAGCCGGCATCGAAGGATATGACGGCACCGTATCCGCTGGATTGCCGCTCCTGAATTTCACGGCCGGGGTGGCCTTCAAGGCCGGGATAATAAACGGCTTCGATATCCGGCCGACCGCTCAGCCAGTCCGCCAGCTTGCGCGCGCTGATTTCGCTGTGCGCCATCCGCGCCGACAGCGTCTTTATGCCGCGCATCAGCAGCCAGGAATCCTGTACGCCCAGCACGCTGCCGAGGCCGTTCTGCAAATATTTGATTTTGCGTCCGAGCTCCTCGTTCGCCGTGACGGCAAGTCCTGCGAGTACATCGCTGTGGCCGCCCAAAAACTTGGTCGCGCTGTGCAAAACGATGTCTACCCCCAGCTCAATAGGACGCTGATAATAAGGCGTCATAAACGTATTGTCCACCATGCTGAGCAGCCCCTGCTCCTTGCCCCAGGCGGCAAGAGCGGCAATATCCGTAATTTTGAGCGTAGGATTCGAAGGAGTCTCCATATAAATCCCCTTCGTGTTCGGTCTTAGCGCCGATTTGACCTCTTCGATCCGGGTCATGTCCACGAAGGAGGCGTCGATTCCGAGACGATTCAGAATACCGGTAAGCAGGCGGTAAGTCCCTCCGTACACATCTTCCGTTACGATCAAATGATCGCCGGAGGAGAACATCATGAACGCCGCCGAGATGGCGGCCATTCCGCTTGGAAATGCAAAGCCGTTCGTCCCTCCTTCCAGCAGGGCTATATAGTCCTCGAGCGCCTGCCGCGTCGGATTTCCGGAACGGCTGTAATCGTGCTGAGGCGGATTGAAGATATCTTCATGATGGAAGGTTGACGCTTGATAAATCGGCACGCTGGAAGCGCCCGTCGCAGCGTCTACCTCCGCACCGAAATGCAGCAGCTTGGTATCGAAGTTGAGGGCTTGTTGTTCTTTATGCTTCTGATCCGTATTAATTACGCTGCTCATCGGCTCTGACCTCCTTCAACCTCAAGTCGTGCTGCTTCCAGCGCCTGCGCCAGATCCGCAATCAAATCGTCCGGATGCTCGATGCCAACGGAGAAACGAAGGAGACGGTCATCCACTCCGACAGCTTCCCTGATTTCCGCTGGAATATCGGCATGCGTCTGGATAGCGGGATAAGTCATCAGCGATTCGACTCCACCCAGGCTTTCGGCAAAGGCGATCAATTCAAGACTGCGCAGAATCGGCTCTACATAGCGGGCGTCCGTCACTTTGAATGAGAATATGCCGGTATTCCCCGATGATTGCCGGTTTTGAATGTCATGGCCCGGATGATCCGGTAGCCCCGGGTAAAATACTTCGGCTACTTGCGGATGCTCGCGTAAATAGCTCGCGAGTGCAAGAGCGTTGCTTTGATGGCGCTCCATCCGAAGCGCCAGCGTCTTCATTCCCTTCATCAGCTGGTAGCTGTCTGTCGGGCTAAGCACGGCGCCGATCGAATTGTGCAGAAATCCAACTTCTTCCGAAAGCTTGGCTCCCTTGGTTACAATCAAACCCGCCAGCACATCGTTATGACCGCCGAGGTACTTGGTGGCGCTGTGTACGACAATATCCGCTCCAAGCTCCAAAGGCCGCTGGAAATACGGCGAAAGCAGCGTATTGTCTACAATGGTCAGCAGACCGTGCTTCTTGCCCCATGTACAGACAGCACTGATATCCGTCACCATCATGAGCGGATTGGTCGGCGTTTCGATGACAACTGCCTTGGTCTCCGGACGGCGCGAGGCTTCAAGCGCATCGAGATCGTTGGTATCGACATAAGAAGCCGTAATGCCGTAACGGGACAAAATCCGCTCCAGCAAGCGGTATGTACCGCCGTAAAGATCAAGCGACACAATCAGATGGTCCCCGCTGCTGAACAGCGTGAAAACCGTTTGAAGCGCAGCCATGCCCGAGCTGCAGGCAAATCCAGCGTCCCCGGATTCCAGCTCTGCCGCCGCTTGTTCAAGAACCGAACGGGTCGGACTTTTTGTGCGCGCATAATCGAAGCCGGTGCTTTGGCCAAGGCGCGGGTGTCTGAACGCCGTTGCCTGATAAATAGGGTAATTCACAGAGCCCGTAACCGGTTCGTGAATGGATCCGATCTGTGCCAGTCTGCTTTCAATGCGAAGTTTTTTGTCAGTCATGATTTCCCCATCTCCTTTATATTTGGTAGCAGAAGCTCAATTCGGAATCTATATCGTAAGGCGTTTCCTGGTACACATAGTAATTCAGCCAATTGGAAAATAATAAGTTTGCGTGCGCCCGCCATGAAGACAGTGGAGTACGCGAAGGATCGTCTTTCGGAAAATAATTCTCCGGCAGCGGCATATCGATTCCCTTGGCTACATCGCGCTCATACTCCCATTTCAGAGACAGCGGATCATATTCGGGATGGCCCGTCACGAAAATTTGCTTGCCATCCCGGGTAGCCACGAGGTAAATGCCCGCATCTTCCGATTCCGATAAAATGTCCAGCGAAGGCTCCTTCTCGATATCTTCCTTCCGGACCTCGGTATGCCGGGAATGCGGCACAAGATACTGTTCGTCAAAGCCGCGAAGCAGCTTCGTATTCGGAATATTGACACTGTGCGAAAAGATACCGAAGCATTTGCTGAGAAGCGCGACTTTCGGAATGCCGAAATGGTAATACAGTCCGGCCTGGGAAGCCCAGCAAATATGCATCGTTGAAGTGACATGGGTTTTGGTCCATTCGAATATCTGCTTGATTTCATCCCAGTAGGTCACTTCTTCGTACTCAAGCTGCTCAACAGGAGCACCCGTTATAATCATCCCGTCAAAACGAAGATGCTTGATCTCGTCAAATGTTTTGTAGAACTGCTCCAAATGATCGGCCGACGTATTTTTGGAAGTATGGGAGCTAGGATGCAGCAGCACAAATTCCACTTGAAGCGGAGTATTCGCAAGCAGACGGAGAATCTGTTCTTCGGTCGTCTCTTTGGTCGGCATCAGATTGAGAATGGCGATCCTGAGCGGACGGATATCCTGCTTAAAAGCCTGGCTTTCATCCATGACGAAGATGTTCTCATTTACAAGCACTTCTTTGGCCGGCAAATAATCGGGAATTTTGATTGGCAATGATGTTCCTCCTTTGATCATATGAGCGGTAATCCTATGACAGAAAGACGAGCGCCTAAAGCAAATAGACCTTTCTCCAGCTTGAGAAAGGTCATATCGTTCACTTGTACGCGCCTCTCTCATCTCTCAGACACTTTAAGAACGCCTGTCTTAAAGTTCCGCAAGAATTAGCACCGTGCGATCGCTCGCCGGTTGCCGGGTTTCATCGGGCCAGTCCCTCCACCTGCTCTTGATAAGATTTCGCCTTATGCAATTTTTATTAATTCATGAAAATGTAACATTCCATGCAATAACTTTATAGCATGGGCCGCCTTTCGTCAAGCGGAATATAATGCTTTATTTTGTATGTATCCGGCACCTTTCAGGGACGATTTCCATATGCTGCTCTAGACCGTTTTAGTATAGACTTATGCTTGAAAATAATCATATCGCAGCGTTATACTAGACAGGTGTTAAAAGCCTAAAAGAAAAAAGAGGTGAACTGGAAATGGAAGGCGACCCTAGTCCGCAGAGCAAATCCCCAAGGGCAAACACAACCGCACAGGAAAGTCATCAGCAGAATGCTCACGGAAGTAGGGGATTCTTTCGTTTTCCGGCGTTTTATTAAGCATGCATTCATGGCCGGCCGCTGATTCTCTCTCCTGTGCAAGACATACAAAGGAGTGAAATCAGATGAAAATCCGCCTTGTAAACGCAGGGGTATTTACCCCTGTAGAGGACCTGAAGGCAGCTCTGACTGCACCGGCTGAAGGCTTTTACTGGATTGATGCCGATACAGACGATCTGGCCTTGCTTCAGCCTGTATTCGGATTGCACGATCTCGCCGTGGAGGATTGCCTGAGCGAGGAAGAACAGCGTCCAAAGATCGAAATTTATGAAAACCATTATTTTATTGTTGTAAACAGCATCCGGTTTGATGATGAAGAAATTTTCCTTCGCGCCCTCAATATCTTTCTGGGCCGGCATTTTATCATTACCGTCACCAAGCAGAAGATCAACGAGCTTCGTGCCGTCAAACCCATTCTGTGGGAGCAGGAAGTAAGTGAACCCGACCGCTTTCTCTATCTGCTCGTTGACCTCGTGGTTGACAATTATTTTCTGGTCGGTGACCGGATTGAAGACAAGATTGAAAAGCTGGAAGAAGATATATTGGTTCATACCAAACGATCTCATCTAAGTGAAATTATCGGGCTTCGAAGCGAAATTTTATGGCTCAAGAAAATGCTTGGGCCGCAAAAGGAAGTCATCAACGTACTCAATAAAAAAGACCTCCGGCTCATCGATGACCAGCTGCAGAAATATTTCAGCGACATCTATGAGAATGCCGTCAAAATATCTGAAAACTTTGATACGTTCAGGGAGCTGATGGGCAACTTGCGCGAAGCCTATCAGTCGAGCATCGCCAACAGAGCGAACGAAATCATGCGCGTGTTTACTGCGATAACGACAATCTTCATTCCGCTGACCCTTATAACCGGAATTTATGGAATGAACTTTGAGAATATGCCTGAAATTCATACCGAATATGGCTATTTTATCGTGCTTGGCATTATGCTGACGCTTGGCCTCGGCATGTTCTATCTCTTCCGCAAGAAAGACTGGATTTGAAAAATAAGGGCGAAAGCAGGACTAGGACTTATCCGGACATACCCGGGCTGCCTGCTTTCGTCCTTTTGAATGCTATGCGTTCATCATGCACTCTGCGAGCGGCCTTGATTACTTCTGCGGTACCGGATTCGAATCATCCGGAGCTGCTCATATCTTCTCTCCAATTCTTCATTCCCGGGCAAACCGGATTCACTGCCATATACCCGTTGCAGCACCGGTTTCAGAAAAGCATCGCCCATCTCCCGGTAAGCATCCCATACCGCGGATTGTTCCGCTTCAGGCATTTCCGCAAGCTCCAGCGCAAGCAGCTTGTCCGTGTCATATCCTTCTTTCTCGAGCTGCTCCAAAAACTCTATCGCTTCGCGCCGTCCCAGGCCGGACGTCTCCTTGATCTGTTCCAAACTAAGCCCGTCCTTAATCGCGCTAAGCAGCACTCTCCGCAGGCTGAATTTCTCCATTTCAGCTTTGAACCTGGCTTCCTTCTGTCTGTAGATCCATGAGCGGAATACTTCCTCATCCAGCTCCTGCTGCACCCAATCGAGGGGAAAATCGAGGTCGCGGTGAACCTCTGCGGTCATGGCGAGCAGATCGTCTCCGTACTCCCCAGCTTTGCCTTCTCC
Source organism: Paenibacillus caui (assembly GCF_019904135.1). Lineage (GTDB taxonomy): Bacteria > Bacillota > Bacilli > Paenibacillales > Paenibacillaceae > Fontibacillus > Fontibacillus caui. The sequence continues at coordinate 37,440 of NZ_JAIOGQ010000014.1, forward strand.
GACGCCAGGCAGCTGTATCAGCTCTTCTTTATTCTTCGGGATAAACGTGCTGACAAGCTTCAGCAGCCGGTTGCTGGCGATCAGGTACGGCGCTTTGCGCTCGGCCGCCGCCCGTTTGCGCCGCCACGCGCAGAGCTGGTTGTACAATTCTTCATCCGCCTTAAGCTCGCTGTAACAGATAAGCTTCTGAGTCAGGCTGCCCCGCATGTCCTCGTTCTCATGAAAGACACCCTCGATAACCGGCCGGTATCCGTCTCCCAGCTTGACTGCAAGCTGATAACGGTAAATGTGCAGCATCTCCGACCAGGAATCGCCTTCGTACCACAAATGCCCGGTCTCGCCGTTCTCCGGGATTTCATCCCAGCCGATTCGCCATATCCCCTGCTCCTCGCCGATCCATACCTGAGCCGTGCATAGCTGTTCGCCACGGCTCCGTTTCTCCAGGCTGTTTAAAAATACAATCCGCATCATTAGCCACCCTCCCTCATATTCAGCACACACCTAGAAACGGATGTTGTCCACCATTCTTCAGGGTTAGTACCGCTTCTCCCGAGAACATAAAAAAGCACCTCTCCTGCCATGCTGGGAGAGGTGCTTCCTCGTTTGTTGTATACTGTTGTATCTATAATACCATAATTTGTAATCCAGTCAATGGAATAGCTGGATTTTCGTTCCCTGGCACGTTTTTTTTCGTTATAATGGCAGAGGAACGAATGTTACCCGAATTTCTATCATGTACTTAAGGAGGCTCAAGGCCATTATGTCGATTTCCGATAAAGATCTGGATTATCTGTCGGACAGCACCGAGCAAACCTCGACCCGTTTCGTGACGTTCATCGGCCCTTCCCTGAAGCGGTTCGATCTGGCCGTAACGACAACAAACCGGTTTTACGGCAAGAAGCTCGTAACCGATCTTCAGGCGGGAAAAACCGCCATCCTGGGTACGGATGACCTTGAAGAAGAGGGGTATCTTGCCTCGGTCTTCGGCCTGACGGAGGAAGAAGAACCGGAACTGCGCAGCTTCTTGAACCAGGTGCTTGGCGATCCGCATTTTACCGATTGATTGAAATTACTGGGCTACTTGTCCGCCAAAGACAAGCGTGTTGCTGAGCAGTCTGCCCGGCGGGGTCAGTATCTTTCCGCCGGCGTAGATCCACGGCTTTTTTTTCAAAATGACATAAGCCTTCACAGGGCCGTCACTCCCATCCATGAACAAATGCTCTTCATTTCCAATTCTTCAAATTTGGCGACTACGGAAGGAGGGTCCAGTTCCCATCGGCAGGATTCCAAATTGCATTCAAGCTGAACATCGCAGCGGATGTACGCCAGCTCCCTCGATAAATGCAGCATATTAAGGTCAGCCTCAATCTTCGTGCGAATCCCTTTGGATAGTTGCTCCAGATTGGCGAGAATGCCTTCAACGTCGCGATATTCCTGAACGAGCTTCAAAGCCGTCTTCTCGCCAATACCTCGAACTCCCGGGTAATTATCGCTTGGATCCCCCATAAGGCCTTTCAAATCTATAATTTGCGAAGGCGTTAGCTGTCTTTCTTCCATCAGGCTTTGCGGCGTATAGACGAAATAATTGCCGTGGCCCTTTTTCATAATGGCCACACTGGTCTGATCTGTAACCAATTGCAGCATATCGTGATCCCCTGTCAAAATAAGCACATGCATCGTATCGCTGCTGTACATCGCGGCCAATGTGCCGATGCAATCGTCGGCTTCGTAGCCCTCGGCGCTTATATTCGGTATGCCCAGGCTGTCCATGACCTCCCGGATGACGGCGAACTGGGGAATCAGATCATCCGGCGCTTCGGAACGGTTGCCTTTATATGCGGGAAACTGCTGGGTACGGAACGTCTTGCTGCCAAGATCCCAGCAGCAGGCTACATGGGTGGGAGCAAATTTCTGGACGGCGTCCCAGAAATAACGCATGAAGCCGTAAACGGCATTGGTAGGCAGGCCGGCTTTGGTGCGGCGGATGTATCCGCTCGCGGCCGAGGCGTAATAGGCGCGGAACATCAGGGCCATTCCGTCTACAAGCAGCAGCGTTTCTTCCTTGCGGTCTGTCAATATTCTCTCTCCTTAAACCATTTATCTTGTTTCGCAGATTTCATATTTTCCAAATCTACTTACAACTATATCATACGAAGTATATTAGCCGGAATTAAGCAGTTTATCGTCCCCAGACGGATGAAAAATCTTCCTGCTTGAATCCAACGGTTACGCGTTTGCCATCCGTTACGATCGGGCGTTTGATCAGCTTGCCATTTGACGCAAGAAGCTCCAGCTGCTGTTCAGGCGACAACCCGGGAAGCTTGTCCTTCAGTCCGAGCGACCTGTATACCTCGCCGGCTGTATTAAAAAATTTCTTCAACGGAAGGCCGCTAAGCTCCACAAGACGCCCCAATTCGGCAGCTGAAGGAGGGGCGTCCACGATATGATGAAGCTCCAGCTCGTGGCCTGCCTCCTGAAGCCATTTTACGGCGCTTCGGCAGGTCCCGCATTTCGGGTATTGATAGACTGTCAGTTTACTCAAAATTCAGTCACTCCTTGTAGAGTAGTTCATTTTATTTTATGGCTGTCCTTGGATCAGCAGTTGCCTCAGCCGGTGCATATCCTCCGGGAGCGGAGCCGTAAACACGATCTGCTCTCCCGTCAGGGGATGCTTAAATCCAAGCTTCTCGGCGTGCAGCGCCTGCCGTTTCATGCTCGCATCCAGCTTTGCCGCTGCCTGGCGTTTTTCTTCCGCCAGCGATTGCAGCATGGAGAAGCCGTACATTTTATCTCCGATTAACGGATTACCCAGATGGGACATATGAACACGGATTTGATGGGTTCTGCCGGTTCCAAGCTGAAGCTCTACCCAGGAACCGTGTTTATAGCTTTCTTTTACACGATAAAAGGTCAGTGCGGGATATCCGCTCTCCGTAACGATCCGGCGGTGCGGCTCAAGCGGGTCGCGGTCGATCGGATCATCGATCCTTCTCTCTTCTATGGGCGGTGTTCCATGAACAAAAGCAGAATATTTCTTGAGCACCTGATCAGCGAGCATCTGTTCGGAGATGTGCTGATGGACGTACGCATTTTTCGCAACTGCCAGCACGCCGCTCGTTTCCTGATCGAGCCGGTGAACCGGACGAAAGCGGAAGCGTTCGCCCCGCTGCTGCCAGTAATAAACAACTCCATTCGCCAGCGTTTCCGTATAGTGTCCATGGGTAGGATGAACAATGATGCCTGGCTGCTTGTTAATGATCAGCAGCGCGTCATCCTCGTAAAGAATATCGAACGGAATGGGCTGCGGCAAAATATCTTCGGAAATCTCCTGCTCGAGCCGGATGGCAACCTGGTCGCCTTCCTTTACGGTCACGCTGATATAGACCCGCTCTCCGTTCAGCGTTATGCCCTGCTCCGTCAGCTTGAGTCTGGACATCAGCTTGCGGGAAACGCCAAGTCTGCGCTGCAGAACCGTCTTAAGCAGCCAGCCGTCTTCCGCAGCGGCAACGGTGTAAACAATCGGGTTGTAATACTGGCTCATGATCGATTAACGAAACACCTTCCCGCTGCGTTCATATTCGGTCTCTGGCTTTCCGGCCCTCGTATTGGCGAGGCGTGCCGCTACAAACAAATAATCGGACAAGCGGTTCAAATACCGGATGACTTCAGGATTCGCTTCACAGCTTCCCGCCATCGTCACTGTACGGCGTTCGGCTCTGCGGCATACCGTTCTGCACACATGAAGTGTTGCAGCCAGCAAGGAGCCGCCCGGAAGAATAAAGCGTTCCAGAGGCGGGTTCTCCTCTTCATAAGCATCCATCCAAAGCTCCAGTTGTTTGGCCATCTCTGCCTGTACTTTATAGTCTTGCTTCCCCCGCTCCACAAAAGCAAGATCGGAGCCGCAGTCGAACAATTCATGTTGAATCCGGATCAACTGTCCCTTAAGATCGTCAAAGAGTTTTCCTTCCACTTCCGCCAAAGCTGCCGCCTGGCCGACAAAGCTGTTCAACTCGTCGATCGTGCCGTAGGCTTCGACGCGGTCATCGTCCTTTCGCACCCTTCCAAAGCCCGCCGACGTTTGTCCCTTGTCCCCCGAACGTGTATACATTTTCATAACCTTGCAATAGCCCCCTTCAACCTGCATATGAACTTATGCTACATAATATAACACATTCCAACAAAAAGAAGACCCCTAAGGATCTTCTCTTAAGCGCGGAAACTATAAAATTCACATGGTCAGGCGTTCGTTACTGTTTATATTTGGCTCTCATGTATTCATTGATCTTTAAGTCAAGCAGGGTGCTGATCTCAACGACAATATCCGATGTAAAAGACTGTTCTTCAAGAAAAATCTTCTCCATCCGACTGCGAAGCATCCTGATTTCATCCTCCAAGGAGGCTTTGCGAGCAGAAGTGGTGATGCTGCGGGCTTCGATGATCCATCTTTCACGGTTGTCCTCAGCAACAAAATCTCCAGCGTAAATCGGCAAGTTGTATTCACCACAACTCATGGTCATTCCTCCTTGACTGTTAAAAACCGCCTTCTTCTCCGGGCAGAACACGGAATATGAAAGCCAAAAAGCCTTTATAGAAAAAAATTATACCATGTGAAGTATCCAGCGTTCAAATAAAAGATGAAGAATTTGTTAAACAAGCCTTATTTACCCGAATACCGGACTATCGGCCCAATTTATACACGAATTGTCCGATCCGATGAAGGGCCTCGTTGAGTTGTGCGACCGAAGTCGCATAAGAACAGCGCAGAAAGCCGTCTCCGCCAAGTCCAAATACGTTCCCTGGGACAGCCGCTACTTTTGCTTCAACAAGCAGTCTTTGCGCGAACTCATCCGAGCTTAAGCCCGTCGATGTGATGCTTGGAAAAGCATAGAACGCCCCGTGCGGCTCATGACAGGCCAAACCGATATCCCTAAGTCCCTGAACAATCAAGCGACGGCGCTGATTATAGGAATCTACCATCCGGTCTTTCTCTTCCATTCCGTTGGTGAGCGCTTCTAGAGCAGCTACTTGGCCCATTGCCGGCGCGCACATGACCGTATATTGATGAATCTTGAGCATGGCCGAGATCAGATCCGGATGCCCGCAAGCATAGCCCATTCGCCAACCGGTCATGGCAAATGCTTTCGAGAAACCGCTGACCAGAATCGTCCGATCCTTCATACCCGGAAGAGAGGCAAAGCTAACATGTTTCCCGGAATAAGTGAGTTCGGCATAAATTTCATCCGAGATCACGATCAGATCATGCTCTTCCACCACTTTTGCAATAGGAACCCAGTCCTCATAGGTCATGATCCCGCCCGTTGGATTGCTCGGATAGTTAAGCACCAGCACTTTGGAATTCGGCGTAAGCTTGGCTTTTAAATGCTCAGCCTTCAGCTTGAAGTCATCCTCGGCAAAAGTTTCGATGCCGACAGGCACACCGCCTCCAATTTTCGTGATGGGCGAATAGGAGATATAACAAGGCTCCGGAATCAGAATTTCATCTCCCGGAGCAATGAGCGCCCTGAGAGCCAGGTCGATCGCTTCACTGCCCCCAACGGTAACTAGAATTTCATCTTTCGGCTCATAAGTGACCTGAAAGCTGTCATGCAAATATTGTGCAATGGCTTCCCGCAGTTCCGGCGTTCCCGAATTCGAGGTATAGCGGGTAAAACCACGTTCGAGCGAATACACGCAGGATTCTCTCACATGCCATGGAGTTACAAAGTCGGGTTCACCGACTCCAAGCGTAATAATATCCTTGCTTGAGCTGACAAGATCAAAAAATTTCCGAATCCCTGACGGTTGAATCTCCTGTACGCGGGGAGCCAGATAAGAATGCATTGAAGTACTCTTGCTGCCAGTCTGTTTGTCAGAATTCACGATCATCTCAATACTTCCTTTACGGAGAAATCATAAGACGGTGGTCTTCTTCATGGTCTTCAAATATAACGCCGTCTTGTTTGTACTTTTTCAAAATAAAATGCGTTTTTGTGGAGAGCACCTTTTCAAGCGTCGAGAGCTTCTCGGAGACAAAGTTCGCCACTTCCTTCAGGTTTCGTCCTTCGACCTCCACCAGCAGATCGTAGGCGCCCGACATCAAATAGACGGATTTCACCTGTGGAAACAAGTAAATTCTTTCCGAAATGGCATCGAATCCTCTGTCCCGCTCCGGCGTGATCTGGACCTCGATCAGGGCGGTTACCTTTTCATCATCCAGCTTCTTGCTATTGATGACGGTCGCATATTTGACGATAATGTGATCTTCTTCCAATTCGGCGATAGCGGATTTGACCTCATCCGCCGTAACGCCAAGCATGGTGGAAAGCAGCTCCGGCGTATACCTTGCATCCTCTCTTAACAATTCGAGCAAATTTTGTTTGAGTTTGCTTATTTCCTTCATATGTCCCCTCCTAAGCCTGCTGAGTTTATACCTATATTACATGAATTCCTTGCCTATGCAAAGAAAAACCGTCCATTCCGTGGCAGATTACAACACGGACGGACGGTTTTTCCATTTTATCCAAAGTGCGCACAAAAACTTGCTGAATTCTTAAGCAACAAAAACGGGTTAGCTATATTGTGGGGTGGTGCCCACATTCGGCTGATGAGGCGGTACGGCCGTCTGAGCTCCCATAGCCTGAGCCCCCATGGCAGTCAAATGCTGCTGGACGAACTGCTGGGCTTCGGTTTGCGTTTGCTGCGCGTTTTGCAAACGTTTGGTGACTTCCTGACGCTGTACTTTGGATGGAACATTGTACATATTGTTGCTTGCCATCAACTGGTACAGCTCTCCCTGGATCTTAAGCGAACTGTCCGTCAGCTGTGTAAACATTTGACGGACCATCGGGCATGCGGCTTCGGTTGTAGCCGTTGCATATTCGCGTACCGAACGGCGCAAATCGGCGAGTGTTGCATTCAGTAGGTCTTTTTCAGGTAGCATCTGGTTTTGCTGCATATTCATCATATATCTCTCCTCTCGTTATTGAAGCTGCGCCGGCGCAAGCTGTTCATGCTGACGAAGACAATCTGTCAGCATCTTTAAATGCTGCTCATGAGTTTGGACAAACTGCTGACAAGCCTGGCGAATCGCCTGATTTTGGGTTGTGGAAGCAACCATGCTGCATAATTTGATCTGAATGTCTTCGTTGGTAATCGAATCCGAAATGTATTCAAGTTCCTTGCCTGAAAGAGCCTGCATCTGCTGTGCGTTCATAGACGGTTTCCTCCTTTATTTAAATGAACAATCCCTATTATGTCCTTCGCTCGTTCCATTATGTGAAGGACGAAATATATCCATATATCTCCCGATGAACTGTTCTCGCCCCGGCGAAATTCAAAACCGTCACCGTCTTATTCGCTAAAAAAAGCCGCTTCCTTTACCGGAAGCGGCTTAATTTTGCTAAAACCGTTTATTCGATGGCTGTTTGCACATTCTTAACAAAACGCAGCTGGTCTTTTTCCGTCAGGAAGCTGCTCACATGAAAGCATGCGGGGCAAACGTACACGCTCATCGTGAATGGGGCTTGCAGAAGCGGTGACTTCAGCGGCCGTGTAATGTTAGCCGTATAAGCGTCACCGGGTAATACGCTTTGTCCGGTAAACAGCATATACTCCCGGCAATGCGGACATTCCGGCATCTGCTCCTGGTTTTCCAGCACTTTTCCGGTAGAAGACTCATAAGCAAGCAGGTCGTGTTCTTCACCCGGAATAGAAGGAAGCCGGGTCAATCCATGCTGACGATCTTGCTCCCATGAATCGTCCGTAGTATCCCCTTCATACGACGGATCGTGATCCAGATCTTCCTCATCTTCACCAAGCGCAATATTCAAAGTACGGTAACCCTTGAGTTCATTATGGCAATGAGGGCATTCTTCCTCGGGTCCAATTTCTTCGTCCCAAACGATCTCGGTTTGACACCATGGACAAACAGTATTTTCCATATTTCAACACTTTCCTTCCGGCTTAATCTATCTATACAATGCTTGCAGCAATAACGAGCGACAGCGAAATGGAGATGCACATGGATATAATTCCAACCGCCAAATTCCGGGCCTCAATTTCCCGATCAATCCGGAATACCGGCGTAACAAATTCAAACAAAACATAAGCGATAAACAACAGGAGCGTGCCAATGAAAGACCATAATATAAAATCATATATATTGGTTTTGTCTGCGACCGACCGAATAATAATGCAAATGCCGGCAATTTTTCCGCCCGTCGCAAGCGCAGCTGCCAAATTGCCCTTTCCGATTTCAAACCAGCAGCGGTAAGAGGTCAAAAGTTCGAAACAGGCAAGAAAGACAACCAACTCCAGAATCGAAACCGATAAAATACCAACTGTATGTCCAAGCGGATATTGCAGCAGTTGATCTATCGTACTCAGGGCCGATTCCTCCTTATGCCTACTTGAGTTCGGCCACAGTCACCCCTGTGCCTCCCTCTCCATAATTGCCAAGCCGATAGCTCTTTATATGCTTGTGCCTGCGCAAGTAATCTTGAATCCCGGTTCGAAGGATCCCTGTTCCTTTGCCATGGATAATGTAAACCTGTCCCAGGTTTCCCAGAAAGGCCTCATCCAGGAAGCGGTCGACCTCAATGAGCGCCTCTTCCAGATTGGAGCCCCGCAGATCGAGCTCGGTCCGAACCGAATCGTCTCTGGTTCGTTTTACGCTCGTAACGGTCCGCTGCGCCGGTTTGGCTGCCGGCTGCTGCTGGATCAGTTCCAGATCATCCAGGCTAACCTTCATTTTCATGATGCCGAGCTGAACAACCGCTTCCTTGCCTGCCAGTTCCACGACATGCCCTTTCTGGTTCAGGCTGTAGACCATAACTTCGTCACCGGAACCGATTTGCCGCTGCTTGAGCGCTTTTCGAACAGCAGGCGCTTTCCTCCGCTGATCCGGCGCCGCTTCATCCAAAGCTTTTCTGGCCGCAATCAGCTTATGCTCCTTAACGGACGCGCCTTCCTCCATAGCCAGCCTGCGCAGGTCGTTAATGATCGTTTCCGCCTCGCTGCGGGCTTTGTCCACAATCGCTCTGGCTTCATTCTCGGCTTTCTCGATCCGCTTGTCACGCTGCTGCTCCAGCTTCTCGACATCCTCTTCATAACGCTTGCGAAGTTCTTCCACTTCGCGGCGAAGTCTTCCCGCCGTTTCCCGTTCCTGCTCGGCTTCGGTCCGGTTCTGTTCCAGCGATGCAATCATGTTCTCAACGCGCAGGTCTTCCTCCTTCACCTCACCGCGAGCGAACTCAAGAATTTCCGCAGAAAGACCCAGACGTTCGGCAATGGCAAAAGCGTTGCTTCGTCCGGGAATACCGATCAGCAGACGATAGGTCGGGCTCAGCGTATTGACGTCAAACTCCATGCTGGCGTTAATGACCCCTTTGCGGTTATAAGCATATGCCTTCAATTCACTGTAGTGGGTCGTGGCCACCATCCGGCAGCCGAGCGCGTGAATATGCTCCAGAATAGCGATGGCAAGAGCCGAGCCCTCGGCCGGATCCGTTCCTGCTCCAAGCTCGTCAAGCAGGACAAGGCTTTTCGGAGACATGTTCTTTAGGATGGATATAATATTGGTCATGTGGCTTGAGAAAGTACTGAGATTTTGCTCAATGCTTTGCTCGTCTCCAATATCGGCATAAATGGCATCAAAGACGCACATTTGGCTGCCATCCTCGGCCGGAATAAACAGACCGGACATCGCCATCAGACTGAGCAGGCCGATCGTCTTCAAAGATACCGTCTTACCGCCGGTATTGGGCCCTGTCACAATAATGGATGAATAAGTATTGCCAAGCTCCACGTCGATCGGGACCACTTTCTCCATAGGGATGAGCGGATGGCGCCCTTTTTTCAGCTTCAGAAACCCGCGGTCGTTCATCCGCGGCAGCGTTGCCTTCATTTCCCGGGCCAATCTAGCTTTGGCAAACACGAAATCGAGCTCGGCCAATACATCGCAGTCGTAAAGCAGCGGCTCCACTTGTTCGCCGACCAAAGCCGTCAGCTTCTGCAAAATCACTTCAATTTCCCGTTCCTCGGCCAGCCGTGTTTCGCGCAGCTTGTTGTTCATGGCGACTATGGATTCCGGCTCGATGAACAAGGTCGCTCCAGAACCCGATTGATCATGCACAATTCCGCCAAAATAGGAACGGTATTCAGCTTTAACCGGAATGACAAAACGGTCGTTCCGGATCGTAATCAGTTGATCCTGCAGCATCTTTGAAACGTTGGAAGAACGAATCATCGTTTCCAGCTTTTCGCGGATCCGGCTTTCCCCGCCGCGCAGTTCCCGGCGAATTTGAGCCAGCAGCGGGCTTGCCGTATCCAGCACGTCCGCATTGTCATCGATACACCGCTTAATTGCGTCTTCAAGGGGCTTCTGATCGCTAAGCTCCTCCGTCAGCCGGTGCAGCCAGGGAATCGCATCCTCATCGTGAATGGCTGCCAAATGCCTTTTAACTCTGCGTCCGCCGTATAATGTTCCGGCAATTCCATGCAGTTCATGCGGGCTAAGCGTCCCGCCGATCCGCGCGCGTTTAACCGCAGGCGCTATGTTGACAATTCCGCCAAAGGGCGGAGCGCCCTTTAGACGGTCTACTTTATAGGCTTCATCCGTAGCCTGCAGCAGAACCTTAACCTCGTCCAAATCCGCCGAAGGCATAAGCTTTTTCACCAGATCCCGGCCCAGCTCCGTTCCGGTAAAATTTGTTAAATAATCTATAATTTTATGGTATTCCATCGTTTTTAAAACTTTTGGATTCAAGAACGCTGCAACTCCTCTCGGTGCGGAGAATGAATCAACAAACTTCATCCGTTCATTTCCGCATATGATTTTATTATAAACGAAACTGCCCATGAATCGCCATTTACTGACTAATACATAACTTTAACGTTGTCGGTCAATGATATAAAAGATATTTCAAATGACGTATCACAAAAAGGAGGCAATCAGAAGATGCAAATTCTTGGACACATCGTGCGATTCATTGTGTCGGCACTAGTACTGCTCATTGTAGGATGGCTGGTTCCCCAGTTTTCCGTTGGCGGCTTTGGCAGTGCGCTGCTGCTTGCGCTCGTAATCGCTTTGCTTGGCTGGGTCATTGAAGGTGTATTCGGCAAAAGAGTTACTCCTTTCGGACGGGGTATCGTTGGCTTTATCGTCAGCGCTCTCGTGATCTGGCTGGCTCAGTTTATTATTGGCGGTGTTTCCGTTTCCATTATCGGCGCTTTGCTCGCTGCGCTTGTCATCGGGATCATTGACCTGTTTATCCCTATGGGCTCGCCGTTTAATGCAGCGCGCGACAAAAAATAATCACCCGCACCAGTCGAAGGATAAACCCCTGGTCCATAGAACCAGGGGTTTATTGTAAACTGGCTTACGTCATACATACGATCGGACCCTTGATTTGATGGACAATGACCCGGTTTTTCCCGGAACGTTTTGCATAATACAAGGCAGCATCCGCATTCCGGAACAGCTTTTCCTTGCCATCGCCAATATAATAACTGCATAGGCCCGCGCTGAAGGTGATCGTCCGGCCATCCAGTTGGGGCATCCGGATCTCCTCCACTTTACTCCGGATTGCTTCGCTGCAGGCATAAGCCTGTTCGGCCGTAGTATCCGTAAAAATGAGCGCAAATTCCTCGCCGCCATATCTCGCCGCAAAATCGTTTGGACTCATCAGTTCAAGCAGGACCTGCGCAACTTCCTTAAGCACGATATCGCCAACCCAATGTCCAAAGATATCGTTAATAGCCTTGAAATTATCGATGTCGAGAATGGCCAGATGGATGGAAACTCCATTTGTTTCGGCATGCTGAATCAAATTTTCAATATACTCATGAAAGGTTTTATGATTGTACAAGCCCGTTAAAGCATCCATTTTCAGCAGCTTATCGGAGATCGTCTTTTCCACAATGAGCTTTTGCTCGGATTTGACCAGCCCTTCCACAGCTTTCCGCATTTCCAGGGAACGGGTGATCACCCCTTGTCCAAGCAAGGTCCCAATGATCAAAACGGCCATGACAAGAATGAAGTCGGAAATATCAAGCCGGGTTAGCCCGAGCGCCGCAGGAACCAGCGCAATGACGACATAGATCAAAATGTTAAGAAGCGCAAAAGCTTTCAGCAGCATTCGTTCGAAATAAACTAAAGAAATAAGCAATGGCATGATAAGCACAATCTCAGAACCGTCGATAACGGGTGTTAGCAAAAAATACAGAATATAACTTAAAACAAGCCCGCAGAGTAGAACCGCACGCTTCAAATAAACTTTTTTCTCTCTTCTGAGCCAAATTTCCGTCACGGAAAGCAGCAAAACAATACAAAGATCGACAGAGATGGCGGTCGAGCTGTTATATTGCCAATACTCCGCGGCTCCTGTAAAAATATCAGGAAAAATAAAAGAAAGTCCTTGAACCAGAAACAGCAGAATCGCGCCAAACCAGTAATAGATCATAATCTTACGGTTCCATGACAACGAATCTAATTTTTTCCTAGAAATACCGAGAATATAAATCGCCTACTTTAAAAAAATATGTTGCATTAACGGGCTATAGTAACGGACTATAGTATATGTACGCAGGTGCACCGCTCCCTGAGCATATGGACAAGCTATTCTGGTGCGTGTATCTTTATATTTCAATGAATAACGCTATTATACCGTATGAAGCACATGTATTTCTATACTCTGAAAGAGGTAGGTTAATCATGAAAAAAAGTTGGTTTGTCCTTGTCGCTACTCTATCGCTGTTTGCCATCACCGCCTGTTCCAACAGCGGAAAGTCCGGGGATTCCGGCCCGGCCGCAGGCAGCGGCATCATTGCCGAACAACAGCTCCATATCGAAGCTGTCAATTACAAATTTGACCAGGAAGTTTACCATGTGAAGCTGGGCGTCCCTGTTGAAATCATTTTGGACAACAAAAAGGGAAATCATGGACTGATTATTAAGGAACTGGGTGTGAACCTGGATCAAGCTCATAAGTCAGCAGTCGTGATCCCTGATCAAGCCGGGGAATATGAAATATCCTGCTCCATTCCATGCGGACCCGGACATAAAACGATGAAAGCCAAACTCATTGTAGAATAAGGAAAAGCCTGCAGAATCCAGGCTCTGCAGGCTTGCTCCCCGCCTAAGACGTTTGATCCTGTTCGAGCAGTTCAATCCACTCGTTATATTCCCTTTGCAGCTTTGCATATTCTTCCTTCAAACTGTTCAGTTCCTCTTCCCTCTTGCTTGCACGTTCCTGTTCGACTTCGCGTTCAGCCAGCAGCAAACGATACTCATGGGATACGAGTTCAAATTGATCGCCGATTTCCTGCAGCTGCCCGGCTAATTGTTCCTTCTCAGCTTGGGCGGATTCCACTTCGGAAACCATAGCTTCAGCCTTCTCTTTACCGGCTGCGCATTCCTGCTGCCACTCCGCAATCTGTCTGTACAGATCAGCTTCGGCGGACTGGAGCGCCTCAGTCCGAGCCTCGGCGGCTTCATACTGGTTGCGCCACTTTGCAGCCTGTTCACGCTCGGACAACAGCTCAGCCTCGCGCTCATCGACAAGAGCGGCGTATTCCTCGGCCTCGCTTTTGGATTCGTTCAGGCTTTGCTTCAAAGACTGTACTTCGAGCCGCTGTTCCTCGGCCTCCCGGAGATAGCTTTCCGCTTGTCTGCGTTCCGCCTCCGCTTCCTCAGCCGCCCGGTCGGCCCGCAGATTCGCTTCTTCCAGTTCCGCTGCAAGCCTGCTGCGGTCCTCCGCCATCGATTCAAGCTCGGCCGAGGATTGCTGCATTGCCGCTTCCTGGGCTGCAAGCTGCTCTTTCAACGCCTGGATTTCCTCCTGGAACGCCGACAAACCGTTTTCCAGCGTTTCATTCTGCTCCGAAGCCTGCATCAGCTGCACTTCCAGCCGCTCCAGCTCATTGCTGCGCCGCTCGGCAAGCTCCTTCCAGGTGTGAGCATCTTTGGAAGACTGCGCCGATTCCCTGGACAGTTGCTCTTCACGGCGTCCGGCATCCTCGAGCTGCTGCTTCAGCTTCCGCTTCTCTTCCACGGAAGCTGCGAAGTTTGCCTGCAAATCCTTGTACTGCTGCTCCAATTTGCCGAAATTCTGCTTATGCTGCTGCTCCAGACGCCCAGTTTCCTGCTTGTGCCGGTTCTCAAGCTGAAGCTGCTTCTCTTTGTGCTGCTGCTGCAGTTTAACGCTTTCTTCCTTCAGCCGCTCCTCTCCCGCTTTGGCGGCAGCCTCCTGCTTTCTCGCTTCCTGAAGCTGCTGATTCAAAGAGGCGCAAGTCTCCTTCGCCTGATTGAGCTCCTGATCGGCAGCCTTGAGCCTTACTTCAAGCTTGCCGTTTGCGCTTCGGAGATCGGCAAGCTGCTTCTCCATTTGGGCAGCTGCTTCACTGCGCTTCTGATCAGCCTCTTCGAGACTTTTGAGCGCACTCTCCAGCTTGGAAATCTGCTCCAGAGCTCCTGCTTTCTCCATCTTGAGGGCGGAATGCTCTTCCTGCAATGTCACATACCGCTCCTGGTGCTTGACGGCATTGTCCTGCAAAAGCGCAATATCCCTTTTAAGGGCCTCCCTGTTCTCGGTTAAAGCCGACAGCTCCTGCTTAAGCTGTTCGCTTCGAATCGCCTCTTCGGCCATATTAACGGCTGCCAATACGGCTAGCCGGGGAATATCCAGGTGATTGTGCGCTTTTGCTATGGCATGCATGTGGTCGTCCACATGCCCGGCAACCTGTTTCATGTATTCGGCATCGGTGCCGACAATTTTATAGGATGTTCCATAAATCTCAACGGTAACACTGATTCGTTCGGATTTAGCCAAAGCGCTGTGCCTCCTTCATTCTTCTGTTTGGTCATTGATGTATTGCAGCACAAGTTGAAACAGCCAGACCTTCCATTTATAAAACGGTATCCGTTTCCTTTCTTCTTTTCGAAAAAAGCCGCATCGAACCCGTCCTCTCTAAAAAGGATTCGATGCGGCTTTCTGCAATTCCTGCTATTTTCTCAATTCCGCGCCAAAAGTTTGCTCAAGCGCAGCAACGGCACGCCCGTGCACCTCCGAAATTTCTTCGTCGGTGAGTGTCCGTTCCATGTGCCGATATACAAGCGACAGCGCGACGCTCTTCTTGCCTTCGCCAAGCTTGCTGCCTGTGAACACATCGAATACATGCACATCTTCCAAAAGCTCGCCGGCACTTTCCGCAATCGTCTTGATCAGGCTTGCAGCTGTTACATCCCTGTCGACGACAATGGCAATATCCCGCTGTACGGCCGGGAATCTTGGAAGATCCCGATATTCGATCGGTTTGGCGTATGCAGCAAACAACGGCTCAAGCATCAGTTCGGCGACATACGTGTCTTCCAGCTCTTTGGCGCGCTGCAGGTCGGGATGGATTTGTCCCATCACACCGATTCGTTTTTTCTCTTTATTAACTTCCAGCATGATGGATGCCGAACGTCCCGGATGGAAACCGGCCGGGCGATCCGCTTCATAAGAGACAAGCTCTTCAAGGCCGAGATAGCGAATCACGGTCTCCACGGCACCCTTCAAATCGTAAAAGTCCACCTTTTCAGGGTTCAGATTCCACTGTTTGTCCTGACGTAAGCCTGTCAATAAAATGCCGAGTACAGAAAGCTCTTTCGGCTGGACCGTCAGCATTTCTTCTTCGGATTGGAATACAGAGCCAAGTTCAAACAAAGCCAGATTATCCTGTTTGCGGTTCCGATTAAAAACAGCTACGTCCATCAGCTGCGGAATAAGGCTGGCGCGGAGCACGCTCCGGTCTTCACTCATTGGCATCGCAAGCTTTACCGAATGGCGGTTCTCCTTCAGCACAGGGAACATTTCTTCGGCTTCGCGGTTCGCAAAAGAATAACTGATGACCTCCTGCAGTCCGCCCTTCGTCAGCATGCTCCGAATTTCGCGGCGCAGCAGCTGCGGTCTGGTGTAGCCGCCTTGAGTGGTAGGCCCTTCAATCGCGGTGACCGGAATTTTGTCATATCCGTAAAGACGGGCTACTTCTTCAATCAAATCCACATCGCGCGTAATGTCGCCGCGGCGGGAAGGAACCCTTACAGCAAGGGTGTTATCCGGCATATCCCCGCACTCGAAATGCAGCCTTGCAAAAATCGTCTTCACCTCAAGCGAGGAAATGCTCGTCCCCAGAAAAGCGTTCAGCTTCGTCAAGGACAGCGGAATCACCAATGGCTCAGCAGCCGCTTCCCCGCTCTGTACGATTCCTTGATGAACCGTAGCGCCGGCAAGGGAGGCAATCAGAGCCGCTGCGCGATCCAGAGCCGGGATAACCGTTCCCGGGTCGACTTCTTTCTCAAACCGCTGGGAAGCTTCCGAGCGAAGTCCGAGCTGGCGGGACAGCTTGCGCACGGTACCGCCGTGGAATTTGGCCGATTCCAGCACGAGGTTAACCGTGCTTGCGGTGACCTCGGAATTGGCCCCGCCCATAACGCCTGCAAGGCCAATCGGCTTTTCCGCATCCGTTATCAGAAGAGCCCCTGCATCAAGCTTGCGCACTTGTCCGTCCAGCGTTTCGATCGTTTCTCCAGCCTTCGAAACCCGAACTTCGATGCGTCTTCCGGCAATCCGATCGGCGTCAAAGGCATGAAGCGGCTGTCCGTACTCCAGCATCACGTAGTTTGTCACATCGACTACGTTGCTGATGGGGCGTATTCCTGCCGCGATCAGCCGATTCTGCATCCACAGCGGAGATGGACCGATTTTGACATCGGAAATGACCCGTACCGCATAGTGGCTGCAGAGCTCCGGATTGCTTACCGTGACGGAAATAGCATCGGACGCAGGCGGAGCAGTCTCCACAAGCTTGGCATCCGGATGCGTGACATCCCGGCCAAGGATGGCGCCTACTTCATAAGCGGCTCCGAGCATGCTCAGGCAATCCGAACGGTTTGGCGTCAGATCGAAATCGAGCACTTCATCATTCAGACCAAGCACGCTTTCAATTGGAGCACCGATTTGGGTTCCTTCCGGGAGAACCAGTATGCCTTCCTGCTGGTCTTTCGGCAGCAGCTTGTCGTTCAGGCCAAGCTCTTTGGCCGAGCAGATCATGCCTTGGGACGGAACGCCGCGCAGCTTGGCTTTTTTGATCTCCACTCCGCCAGGCAGCTTTGCGCCCACGAGCGCTACGGGCACCTTTTGTCCGGCTTCGATATTTTTGGCGCCGCAGACGATCTGGAGCTCCTCGTCCAAACCGGCATCCACAGTCACCACATTCAGCTTATCCGCATCCGGATGCTTTTCTTTCGTTTTCACGTAACCTGCCACAACCTTAGATACGCCATTGTTTCGGCTCTCCACGCTGTCAATTTCAATCCCGGATCGGGTAATCTGTTCAGCAAGCTCCTGGATGTTCACATCTTTCAAAGATATATAATCAGACAACCAGTCTGTTGATACTTTCATTCTTCACATCTCCTTCTATTGGCCTTTTATTGACGGGCGAATTGTTCAAGAAAACGAATATCGTTGTTATAGAAATGACGGATATCGTCCACACCGTATTTCTTCAGCGCAATGCGTTCCACGCCCATGCCGAAAGCAAATCCGCTGTAAACCTCCGGATCGTATCCGCCCATTTCAAGCACCCGCGGATGCACCATGCCGCTGCCCAGAATTTCAACCCAGCCTGAGCCTTTGCATACCCGGCAGCCTGTTCCTCCGCATTTCATGCATGTCACATCGACTTCAATACTTGGCTCCGTGAACGGGAAGAAGCTCGGGCGAAGCCGGATTTGGGTATCTTCCCCAAACATTTTGCGGCTGAACTGGAGCAATGTTCCCTTCAGGTCGCTCATTCGGATTCCTTTGCCAATGACAAGCCCTTCAATCTGATGGAACTGGAAGGAGTGCGTCGCATCATCGTCGTCGCGGCGGTAAACTTTACCCGGACAAATAATTTTAACCGGCGTCTCTCCCTGTTTGGCCTTCATCGTCCGTGCCTGAACGGGTGAGGTCTGTGTGCGCATGAGCAGTTCTTCCGTCAAATAAAAGGAGTCCTGCATATCCCGCGCCGGGTGGTTCTTCGGCAGGTTGAGCGCCTCGAAGTTAAAATAGTCGGTTTCCACCTCCGGACCTTCCGCAATGCTATAACCCATGCCGATAAAAATATCTTCAATCTCCTGGATGACGCGATTGAGCGGGTGTACGCCACCCTGCTTGAGCGGACGGCCGGGCAGCGTAACATCCAGCTTCTCGGCCGCAAGTCGGCGCTCCGTTTCCTGCTGTTCGAATTGCTGCTGTTTGCTTTCGATCAGCGTTTCAATCGCACTGCGAACTTCATTCGCTACCTGGCCGATCACCGGGCGCTCTTCCGCGCTAAGCGAGCCCATTCCCCGCAATATTTCAGTCAGGGCTCCTTTCTTGCCCAAATATTTGACTCTCAGCTCATTCAGACGGCCGGCGTCGATTACTTCATTCAACTCGGCCAGAGCCTCTTGCTTCAGCTGTTCCAAACGGTTTTTCATGACTAACCTCCTGATATGGTTGTAAACGGCATTCAAAACAAAAAAAGCCTTTTCTCCCGAAAAGGGACGAAAAGACCGTGGTACCACCCTTGTTAGAGACTCCTTACTGAATGTCCTTCCTGCCAATCCAGGCAATTTTCGGACATAGTATCAATCATCTCTCACTTTTCGAAATAACGGCTCGCGACCGGTATCCTCTACTGATATGAAAACATTTCGTTCTCTCATATGTTCAAGGAACTGCTCCGGAGTGAATTTCAGGACAGCCTGGTTCTGTAGAAACGCTCTCAATCTCCGGCGTTTCCTCCCTGTAAAGAGGCGCTGCTTACTTGTCTCCATCATTGCATTTGTTGTTCTTGCTGCCGTTATGAACGGCAAAATGACTATAGATTATTATATGCAATGAATTACGGGAAGGCAAGCCCACCCGTAAAGAAAGTCCAAAATGACTGTACCTGGATGGAATAATCTTTCTCATCAGGCAACCATATTTGGTGTTTCAATCTCTATATGATAAGGTTGAAGCAAATCATTTCATCTTGAGTCAACGTTTCAAGGAGGATCTATGAGCGGAACATTACGAAGCAGCATACTTCCGGGCATGACAGTCGATATCGTGCTGAAGCAAGATCAGCGAACCGGCAAGCTGACAAGAGGAATCGTCAAAGATATTTTGACGAAATCGCCGTCTCACCCGCATGGTATCAAAGTACGGCTGCAGGATGGCCAGGTCGGCAGAGTAAAGGTTATTCATCCCGGTTCAATCGAAGCTCGTCCGGACAGCAGCCTATAACAGCAGCAAAGAGAAAGCCGGCCCGCTATAGCAGGCCAGCTTTCTCTTTGCTGATATCGCATAATTTGCTTGATCGCTTCCGGTTGCAGAAAGCTGAAATCTGTCAAACAAACCATAAACTGATTACCATTCAATACTCCTTGGGCAAAAACTACCGTTTACCCGGATCATACGGCTGTCCCAGCGCTGCAGGAGCGGCCGACCGGCCTACAGCGGCAACGAGCACGATGATGGTCAGGAGATAAGGCAGAATATAGATAAATTCCTGCGGAATATCGTGCGCCCAGGGAAACAAAGTTACATAGGTGCGCAGCGCTTGGGAAAGGCCGAAAAATGCAGCAGCGCCGAATGCTCCAAGCGGGTTCCATTTACCGAAAATCATGGCGGCTATTGCAATATAACCTTGACCGGAAATCGTATTGTGCGCAAATGTGCTGGTGGTGGTCAGGGTAACCGTAGCTCCGCCAAGCGCAGCCAAAGCGCCGCTGATCATGACCCCGATGTAACGCATCCGGTTTACATTGATTCCGGCCGTATCGGCAGCGCTCGGATGCTCGCCTACTGCTCTCAGACGCAATCCGAACGGAGTTCGATAAATGACGTAAAAAGTGACAAACACGAGGATGATCACAATGTAAGTTGTCGGATAATTGTGAAACAGCCCTTCCCCGATAATCGGGATCTGGGATAGTCCCGGTATGGAGACTTTATTAAACACCTCTTTAAGCAGCGGACTCTCTCCCGCCCCGTCAAATAGCAGCTTGACGAGATACAAGGTGCTGCCGGCAGCCAGAAAGTTGATAACAATACCGCTGATGGTCTGATCCGCTTTAAACGTAATGGACGCGACGGCATGAATTAATGAAGTAATGATCCCCATGACTAAAGCCGCAATCAATCCAATCCAGGGAGACGCCGCGCCCATGCCCGCATCTTCTGCATAATAGGTTCCAACAGCCGCGGCGAAAGCGCCGAACATCATAAACCCCTCTATCCCGAGGTTGGTGACTCCGGAACGTTCGGAGAAGATCCCGCCCAACGCGCCAAAAATGAGGGCAGTTGAAAACACAAGCGTCGTATTAATCAACTGACCCAGTGTCGTTACCCAATCCATTTACAACACCTTCTCTTTCTTGCGTTTAGAATAAAAGGGCTTAATGAACCAACGCACAATACCTTGCGCCGCAATAAAGAATATGATAGAGCCGATTACGATCCGGATCAGCTCCGGAGGCACTCCGGCGCCAAAGCTCATACCTGCCGAACCATAGGTTAATGTGCCGAACAGAATCGCTCCAAGCAGGATACCAAACGGATTGTTCATGCCGATCAGGCCAACGGCAATTCCATCAAAGCCGGTTCCCGGAGAACCCGACATAACGGTCTGGTTATGGAAGACGCCCAATATTTGGACCGCTCCGGCAAGCCCGGCAAATACTCCGCTTATAAACATCGCCTTCACAATATTGCGCCCGACATTCATCCCTGCATACTGCGCAGCGTTGGGGTTGCTTCCGACCGCGCGCAGCTCATAGCCTTGTTTGGTTTTCCACATGAAATAGTAGAAGAAGACGGCCACTAGAACAGCAAGCAGCATCCCCCAGTGAATCCGTGCGCTGTTCATTAAATCCGACAGCGACTGAATGGTGATGGAAGCCGTAGGCAGAATGTCCTCTGAACGCTGTTTCCCCTGCATAAGCAGAAAATGTCTGACAATATAATTTGCCAAATATAACGCGATCCAGTTTAACATGATACTTGTTATGACTTCATTTACTCCGCGTTTTGCCTTCAAATAGCCGACGATTGCCGCCCACAGGCCGCCGCACAATCCGCCGGCAATAATGGCAAGCGGCGCGTGGATGATTGCCGGAAGTCCCGTAACTTTAATGCCGACTACAGTAGCCGCAGTCATTCCGACTATGAATTGTCCTTCGCCGCCGATGTTAAACAATCCCGTTCGGGCCGCAAATGCAAAAGCCAAACCGGTTAACACCAATGGGGTAATTTCGCGAAGTGTTTCACCAAAATCGTAAGTATTGCCAAATACCTGGGTAAACAGCGACTGGTAAGCAAGCAGCGGATTATACCCGCCAACAAGCATTACGATCGCTCCGACGATCAGACCAAGGATAATGGCTATGATCGAGACAGTAGCGCTGCCCGAGAATATTTTAAAAATTTTATTCATGCTTTACACCTCCAGGAGCAGTGCTGCCCGCCATCATGAGTCCCAGTTCCTGGTCGTTGGTTTGTTCAGGAAGAACCTCTCCGACGATTTGTCCTTCATAAAGGACCGCGATCCGGTCAGAGACGTTAATAATTTCATCCAGTTCAAACGAAATAAGCAGCACGGCCTTTCCTTGATCGCGCTGGGCGATGAGCTGGGACTGCACAAATTCGATAGCCCCGACATCCAGGCCGCGCGTCGGCTGAGCCGCGATCAAAATATCCGGATTTTTGTCTATTTCCCGGGCTATAATTGCTTTCTGCTGGTTCCCCCCTGACAAGGAACGAGCTTTCGTTTCAACGCTCGGCGTTCGAACATCAAAATTTTCAATTAGTTTTTCGGCCTGCTTTTTAATGGCGTCATAATTTAAAAAGCCGTTTTTGTTGTACGGGGCTTTATAATAGGTTTCAAGTACCATATTCTCGCTCATGGAGAAATCCAGCACGAGTCCGTGCTTATGCCGGTCCTCGGGAATATGGGACAGCCCGCCCTCAATGATTTGGCGAGGCGACAAATTGGCTACTTCTTTGCCGTTCAGTCGAATAGAACCACGGTCAACTTTTCGTAAGCCGGTCAACGCTTCGATCAGCTCGCTTTGGCCGTTGCCATCGACTCCCGCGAGCCCCAGTATTTCGCCTGCCTTAACGTCCAGATTTAATCCATTGAGGACCAAAGCCCCTTCCTTGTTCTTAACGAACAGATCTCTGATCTCTAGAACAGGCTTGCCAGGCGTTGCCGGACGCTTGTCCACCGTGAACGAGACATTTCGTCCGACCATTTTCTCGGCCAGAATGCTTGGCGACGCTTCGGACGTTTTGACCGTATCAATGACCTTGCCCCGCCGGATTATAGTCACCGTATCCGATATATGCATAATCTCTTTAAGCTTATGGGTAATCAGGATAATCGATTTGCCCTCAGCGACCAAACGGCGCATAATTTCCATCAATTCCGTAATTTCCTGGGGAGTAAGTACAGCCGTAGGTTCATCAAAAATAAGTATATCTGCGCCGCGGTAAAGTGTCTTCAAAATTTCAACACGCTGCTGCATGCCTACCGAAATATCATGGATTTTGGCATATGGATCCACACGGAGACCGTACTGTTCGGACAGCTCGCTAATGCGCGCGGCTGCCGTTTTATGATCCAGGTTGAGTCCCTTTTTCGGTTCCATTCCCAAAATAATGTTCTCTGTAACTGTAAAAGGATCCACAAGCTTGAAATGCTGGTGAACCATTCCGATGCCCAGATCAATAGCTTTGTTCGGGTTATCTATAGTAACGGGGGTTCCATTGATTTCAATGCTTCCTTCGTCCGGTTGATACAATCCGAATACGATATTCATGAGCGTGGATTTACCTGCTCCATTCTCGCCAAGCAGTGCATGAATTTCGCCTTTATACAGTTTTAAGCTGATCGAGTCATTAGCTACGACACCGGGAAAACGCTTCGTAATTCCTTTTAACTCGACGACGGGAGTCGCTTCGTTCATGTGATCACCCTTCATTTGAATTAGGCCCGGGTGGGCTCATACAACAATATACACGATAACGTGAGAACAAGGCCAGTTAAAAAACCAGCCTTGTCACAGATTCTACTCTTATTCAATTCTACCTTGGCTTATTAAAGATCCAGTTAACTCTTATTACTTCGTAGGTGTAGTTGGAACCGTGACTTCACCGCTGATGATTTTTTGTTTGTATTCATCAACTTTTGCCAGTACATCGGCTGGAACGTTCTTGCTGGAAGTCTCGGCGATGCCTACGCCGTTCTCTTTCAGACCAAGCACTTCGCTGCCGCCTTTGAAAGAACCGTCAATCACTTCCTGGCTGACGCGTTTAACCGCTTCGTCAACACGCTTGATCATCGAAGTCAGAGTAACCTCGTCGCCGAACTCAAGGGATTGGTCTTTGTCTACCCCGATAACCCATACTTTTTGACCGGATCTAACGCGGGCCGTTGCTTCGTTAAATACGCCGGTGCCTGTTGCGCCAGCTGCTTGGAAGACAATATCTGCTCCATCGTTGTAGAAAGTGGAGGCTGCTGTCTTGCCAAGATCAGGCTTGTCAAACGCGCCTGTATAGTTAACCAGAAGTTCGGCATTCGGGTTAACAGCGGCGATGCCTGCTTTAAAGCCTGCTTCAAAACGTTCGATAACCGGAATTTGGGCGCCGCCTACAAATCCGATTTTGTTTGATTTCGTCATCATACCGGCTACCACACCAACGAGGAAGGATCCTTCATTCTCGGAGAAGGTAACGGATTTTACGTTCGGCTGATCAACAGTTGCGTCGATGATTGCCAGTTTAGCGTTCGGATTTTGCCCGGCAATTTTGCCAATTGCGTCGCCCAGGTCCATACCGATCCCCCAAGTCAAATCATATCCGCCTTTGACAAATTTGTTCAGGTTTGTTTCATAATCGTCCGGTTTCGTACTTTGCAAGTATTCTGCTTTGGCACCACTCAACGCTTGAAGGCCTTCCCATGCAGACTGGTTAAACGATTTGTCGTTTACGCCGCCCACGTCGGTAACCATTCCGACTTTAACTTTAGCTGCATCACTTGAAGCGGTGTCAGCTGATGCGCTTGAGCCTGTATTGTCCTTTTTGCTGCCACAGCCGGCCAGCACGACCGTAAGCGCGAGCAGCATTACGATCGTCAACTTGAAACTTTTCTTCATTGAGTGTTATCCCCCTTAAAAATTGAAAATGACAATGAATTCCCGTACCTTTCGGCACTATCTTTTGACAAACTAGATTATACATTCAAAAAAGCTCAAAATCCACACAATAATGACCAAAGTTCAATTAATATTCGCTCTTTTTTTATTGAAAACGGTTTATTTCGATATACTTTACATAGTACGTTCGGTATATGTAACAATCGCCATGATTTTATCCCGAATCTATTCCAGCTATATTATTTGTCAAAAAGGCAAAAAGCATGCAAAAAAACCTTCCGTGCTCAAACGGAAGGTTGTTAATTTTCGTTATGGAGATGGAGCGGGTGATGGGAATCGAACCCACGCTACCAGCTTGGAAGGCTGGAGTTCTACCATTGAACTACACCCGCAGTTGTTTACAAAAAATCCGGCTTCAATGTGCTGATCGTTTCCAGACATGCTGCTTATTTATCAGCAAGAAAGATCATATCATGAATTAACATGAAATGCAAGCCAGCAAGCACTGCGAAATTTAGCTACTCGCTTATGACCGGGATTAAACGGCCACTTTCACCAGAAAATCTCGCTTCAGCTCCTTGGCCGGCACTGGCCTGCTGAACAAATACCCCTGTCCTTCGTGACAATTTTGCAGCTTCAGAAATTCAAGCTGGTCCGTATTCTCTACGCCTTCTGCCGTTACTTTCAGCTTGAGATGATGCGCCATTGCAGCGATCGTTGAAATAATCGCCGCATCGCTTCCGTCAGCCACAACTTCCTGGAGAAAGGAGCGGTCAATTTTGATCCGGTCGATCGGCAGGTTTTTCAAGTAATGAAGTGAACTGTATCCTGTTCCGAAATCATCGATACTGATAAAAATGCCGAGCTGCTTAAGCCCCTGCAGCTGCTCGAAGGCTGATTTTTTGTCGATGGTCATGCTTTCCGTAATTTCCAGCTCCAGATATTTTGCGTCCATCCCCGTTTCTGTCAGAACATCCGCGACCAGCTCGACAAACCGAAAGTCCCTGAACTGGCGCATGGATAGATTCACGGATATGGATACCGGCTCAAATCCTTCTTCCTGCCAAAGCTTGTTCTGGCGGCAAGCTGTTCGGAGCACCCATTCTCCAAGCTGTACGATGAATCCGCAATCCTCGGCAATCGGGATAAACTCTGCGGGAGACATCAAGCCGCGCTTCGGATGAGCCCATCTCACCAGCGCCTCGAGTCCGACCATTTTACCGGAATCCAAATGAACCTGGGGCTGATATTCAAGGAAAAACTCCTGTCTCTCCAGTCCTTTGCGCATGTCGTTCTCCAGCTCAAGCCTGGACAGCGTACGGGTTTTTATAAAATTGCTGTACCTATAAACGTCTATGCCGTGTTCTTTGGCATAATAAACAGCCAGCTCCGCATTCCGGGCAAGCTGCTCGGCCGTTTCCCCATCTGCGGGGTAAAGGGCGATGCCCTGGCTCAGAGAAATATAGTATTCTGCTTCCCCCAGCATGGCCGATAGATTAAGGCCCGAAAGCAGGTTCTCCGCTCTCTGGTGCATATCATCAGGACTCGCATATTCCCCTAGAATGATCGAATAATCATCCACGCCAATCCGGAACATTTCCTCCGAGCTTTCGCATCTGCCAGCTATTCGCTTTCCGATCATCTGAAGCAGCCGGTCCCCGGCCTCATAGCCAAGAATACCGTTAAGAGTTTTGTAGCAGTTGACATGAATCATGAGGACCCCAACAGCCAATCCCAAAGGTTTCGCATGATTCAAACGTTCCCGGAGCCTGATTTCAAACCGGGTCCGGTTTGGCAAGTTCGTCAAAGCGTCATGCTCATCCGTTGTCTTAACGTGCTCCTGATCCTGAACCTTCGTAAACGGCCGTTTATGAGGGGCGTCGCTGCAGTCCAGCCTGTAAAATCTTCCGCACATATAGCAGCAGGCTAACAGCAAACACAAATATTCAATCTGCTCCACCCTGCTGCCGGATCTTAAGGCTTCGATAAAAAAAAGCGCGCAAAAGCCCAAAATAACCAAGATCAACGCCTTTGTGCACTGCGCCCGCAACGCACTTTTTCTCTCTTTCCTGAATCGCATATGCTTTCAGCCCCCGGATGTATAATTATACGATCTCAGTTTATGTACCCGTGTTGTCAAACAAGCACGCTACCCTCGCTATATTTGTAACAATTCCACAGATTTCATGAATTTCCTTCCAGATGTCGAAAAAAGTAATGATGTGCCTCAAGAAGATAAGAAAAGAGCCGCATCAGCAGCAGATTTCCTGCTTCAAATAGCGGCCCTTTCATTTACGGTTATTTCTTCTCAAAGCTGACTTCCGGCGTCGTAAGCTTATCATAAAAGTCCACAACGGCATCTTTCTTGTCGGAAGCCCGGACAGCCATAGCCGAACGAGGATGTTCATTCAATGTTCCTGTAATCAAATACGGGATCAAGTAGCCCCATTCCTCCTTTTCGCGCAGAGGAACAAGAAGCTTCTCGAGCACTTCCAGAACGGGACGTAGTTTGTAATTGGTATTCTTCAGATGGGATACCAGCAGCTCGGTCGGACAGTTGCCTGCAGCGCGCCCCATTCCATAGACGGAGGCATCGAGCAGTTCTACACCTTTTTCTACCGCAACCAAGGTGTTCGAAAAAGCGAGCTGCATATTGTTGTGCGTATGAACGCCAAGCCGTTTATTCGGCAAATGGGTCTTGAATTTTTCAATCAGGTACTCCATGTCCTTATTATCCAGGCTTCCGTAAGAATCCACGACATAAACGACGTCTACGACGCTCTCGCGAATCATTTCAAAAGCTTCGATAAGTTCATTCTCCATCACACCCGAGAGGGCCATAATATTAATCGTCGTTTCGTATCCGCGATCGTGAAATTTCTGGACCAGCTGCAGGGCCTTATCGACATCCTTCACATAACAGGCGACGCGAATCAGATCGAGCATACTTTCACTGCGCGGCAAAATATCGTTCTCATCCACTCTCCCTACATCCACAAGCGCGGACAGCTTCGTGTGTCCTTTCTGAGGAATAACCTTACGCAGAAATTCATCATCCAGGAAACGCCAAGGACCTGCTTCTGCCGCGCCGCTAAGCAGCTTTGGCGAATTTTTATATCCGATTTCCATATAATCAACGCCTGCTTCATTAAGACCGGCATATAGCTGCTGAACAAACTCCACGCTAAAATCCCAGTTATTGACGAGTCCCCCGTCCCGTATCGTACAGTCCACAATTTTGCTCTGATTCATCTTCATATAGAACCCTTTCCTTAAGTAATATAATTAATTTGTTGTTAACTCTTATCTTACTTGATGCAATTCGCTAAAGTAAAGAAGATTGTTTGCCGCTTTAAAGCAAAGATTAGTGTGACATTTATCACAGTAATTTTTATAGTGTTATGATACAGTCTGCTTACATATAAATGAGATTGATTATCAATTACAATTAATGAAGAATATTACAGAGGGGAGACATACCTTATGAATCAAGAACGAATTGCCCTGGACCAGCTGCGGCCAGGCAACAGCGCCCGTATTTTTCAAATGGACCTGGTTGCTCCCCTGCTTAAATCACGCCTCTCCGACCTGGGAGTTGAAGAAGGAACCGCCATAAAGATCAAAAGCCGCATTCCTTTCGGCGGACCGATTACACTCGAAGCGGCAGGACAGCTTATCGGGATCAGACAAAGCGATGCTGCCAGAATTGAGGTATTCCTTTCATGAAAAACGCAGCGTTAATCGGCAATCCCAACACAGGGAAAACCTCTCTGTTCAACAAGCTGACGAGTTCCTACGAATATGTGGGGAACTGGTCCGGCGTCACCGTGGAAAAAAAAGTTGGCGAACTGAGGGACAATTCGGGGCTGCTGACGGATCTGCCGGGCATTTATTCTTTGCGGCCCTTGTCCAAAGACGAAGCTGTTGCGGCCCATTACCTGATGGAGGAATCTCCTTCACTGCTTATCAATATTGTTGACGCTTCCCAACTGGAACGAAATCTGCAGCTCACCCTGCAGCTGGTGGACTACGGCAAACCGGTTGTAATCGGCCTTAATATGACGGATGTCGCCAAAGCCAGAGGGATTGAAGTGTACTCCGACGTCTTGGCCGATGAACTGGGTGTGCCCGTTATCCCTCTCATTGCCCGAACCGGGGCCGGGAGCCGGGAACTGCTTGAAAAGGTACGGGAGCTGGAACCTCCAAGCGACGGAATGGCGGCTGGCCATCTGTTCTATGGCGCCGCGATTGAAGAAGCCGTGGACCGCATTAGCAGGGAACTCGGGGCAGCTTCTTTTCCGAAAGACACTCGAGCTTCCCTGCGCTGGATTGCACTGCAAATACTGGAGAACAATCCGGCCGTTATGGATGCTCTTCCGCACGGCTTGAATGACAGTCTGAGCTTAATCTGTGCAAGCTGCAGCTCCAGACTTGAAGCGGAGGG
Source organism: Paenibacillus caui (assembly GCF_019904135.1). GTDB lineage: Bacteria > Bacillota > Bacilli > Paenibacillales > Paenibacillaceae > Fontibacillus > Fontibacillus caui. Next base: position 66,092 of record NZ_JAIOGQ010000014.1, read on the forward strand.
CGTCAGTCAATCCATACCCGAATATATGAAACACATCCGAACAGAACGGATCAACCGGATTTGCCGGAAAGCGATGGACCGGTCCCATCAGAAGCCGCACAGCTTGACGGAACGGATCGACAGCGTTGTCACGCATCCCTTGTTCGGTCTCCCGCTGTTCGCGGCTTTCATGTTCCTTATGTTTCAAATTACGTTCGACTGGGTCGGCAACCCATTGTCCGATCTGCTGGACAGCTTCATTTCCGGCCCGCTGAACAACTGGATTTCTGATGGTCTTTCCGCTATTCATGCTTCGGCATTTACCAGCGCGCTAATCCTGGACGGAATCGCTGGGGGCGTAGGGGGAGTTCTTGTTTTCGTACCGCAAATTTTCCTTTTGTTTCTGATGATTTCTTTCATTGAAGACTCGGGATATATGGCCCGCATCACCCTTCTGACCGACAAATGGATGGAAAAAATCGGGCTCAGCGGCAAATCGATCATCCCGTTCATTATCGGTTTTGGCTGCAACGTTCCGGCAATCATGGCTGCGCGCAGCATTGAGCAGCCCAAAGAGCGTACGCTGACAATGCTGCTTGTTCCGCTTATGTCCTGCTCCGCGCGCCTGCCGGTTTATGCTTTGTTTGCGGGCATTTTTTTCGAGAGCCATCAAGCCTTGATCGTGCTGTCCCTGTATCTGCTCGGTATTGTTTCGGCTATGCTCGCAGCCAAATTATTTTCTTCCGTGCTGTTTAATGGCAGTTCATCCTTGTTTGTCATCGAGCTGCCGCCATATCGTATGCCGCAAATGGCTGCCTTGTTCAGAAACACCTGGGAAAAAGGCAAAGGATTTCTGCGCAAAGCCGGTACGATTATTATGGGCGGTTCCGTCGTTATTTGGCTGCTTACCTTTTGCGGTCCTTCAGGAATAAACGTTGATATGAATGACAGCTTTCTGGCCTGGATCGGCGGATTGGTCGCTCCCCTGTTATCGCCGATTGGCTTTGGCACCTGGCAAGCGGGAGCCTCGCTCATCACCGGTTTTATGGCCAAGGAGGTTGTCGTTTCGACGATGAACATTATTTATCATGCTCCCGGCGATCTGCTTGGCCAGCAAATTGCCCATGCTTTTACTCCCCTTCAGGGATTAAGCTTCATGGTCTTTGTGCTGCTGTATACTCCTTGTCTGGCAACCGTTGGCGTCATCCGCAAGGAATCCGCTTCCTGGAAATGGACGCTGTTTTCAGTTGGATACTGCCTTATACTCGCATATCTGGTTTCGTTTATCTTTTATCAAGGAGCCCGCTTGCTTGGATTTTCCTGAGGAACCAAAGGCTCGCCGGGCATTCGAGGAGGTATAGAGGTTTATGATCGGTATTGGGATTACGTTAGTGATCTTCGCCTATGCGGGATGGACATTGTACCGTTTCTTTAAGAAAAGCAAGAAAGGAGCATGTGCTGGCTGTTCTCACAGCAAAGCCTGCACGGCTGCCTGCTGTGCTCCTCCTGAGGGAAGCAAAAAAGCCCCGTTATAAACGGGGCTCGACTTTCCTTGAGAAACCTGATTGACCTAAAGAGCTGGAAATATATGGGTTTATATGACCAAAATTTGCTCACTTGTTTAGCATATTACCCTAAAAGTAGGAGGTTTTGCTTTCAGTGAGCTAATGGAAGCGATATCATAAAGGTAGTACCCTTGCCTATGCTGCTTTCCACTTCTATGGAACCACCATGATTTTTAATGATGCGGTAACTTTCCGATAGCCCCAGACCTGTCCCCTTTTCCTTGGTCGTGAAAAAAGGATCGGACAATCTATTCAGGCTTGCTTGCTCCATTCCGCTGCCGTTATCGCGTATCGATATAATAGCGTTGGTGCCGTCGGATTTGGCATCGATATGAATTTCTCCTCTTCGACCGGATATTTCCTCTATCGCATCCATGGCATTCTTGATCAGGTTCAGAAGCACCTGTTTGATTTGTTTGGCATCGATCGATATAAGCATCTCTTCCTGTTCCGATTCGAACGAAATTTCGCAGCCTTTCATCAAGGCCTCGCTTTCAGTTAAAAGCACAGCCTGTCTAAGCAGCGAAGATACTCTGAGAACGGCCTTTTCCGGAGCGGACGGCTTGGAAGAGTTCAGAAATTCATAGATGATATCATTGGTCCGATCAATTTCCGTCAAAATAATCCGCGCATACTCCTCCTTGCCCAGCTGGATCAGATGAGGCCGCAGCAGTTGGATGAACCCGCGGATCGCTGTAAGCGGATTTCTTATTTCATGGGCAATGGCTGCGGAAATTTTGCCCAGTACCGCCATTTTGTCGTTATGATAAGCCGTACGTTCAATCTCTTTAAAATACGAAATATCTTTGAAGCTGAGCAACAGATCCCCATCAAGTTGATCCCCATATGTAGCTGACACAAGCCAAACTCTTCCGTATTCGTCTGTCATTTCAAGCTGCTTTTTATGCTTGCATATTATTTCACGATAGATGCTGATGATCCGTTTACGCTTGTCCCTTCCTAAATAAGGGTGACGTAGCAGCCGCAGAAGATTGCTGCCGATGAGTGTCTGGCGCGACGATAATTCCAGAATATTAGCCATTTGCGAGTTGGCGAAGGATACCTGACCTTCACAATTAAATAAAATGATTCCATTGTCCATGTGTTGCAGGACATTTTCATACTTGTTCTTCACAAGCTGGGCCGACTCAAACATTTCTACCGGTTGGAGCAGAGTTTCTTCGATTTCACTCAACAAGTTGTTTTCCTCCTTTTCCCATGAATGATGTTCCTGCCTGGTTGGCTCTTCATCGCAGAATGGAGAAATTGCGGATATACGTCAGTCATCTCCGTTAAGACCGCAAACACTTTTCAAGTTTTGTAACCAATAACCCATAAATTCCGGTACTTTTCAAAAAACTTATATGCAAATATGCAAACTTAGAACAGCAGCATGCAGGCAATCCCGCTCAGCACTTGAAAAGGTAAGTATCTCCGGTCTTCTCCCACAAAAAAGTTACTCTGTTAATTTAATCATAAATAGGTTGTCTGATCCAGTCAATCAGAGATACTGTCGAAAAAAGAGGGATATTCCTATGGAAACGTTTAATGGGGAAAAAGCGGCCTTCCGTTTCGGAAAACCGCTTCTTCGCCTGAATTTGAAGCTCCTGTTAACGATGCTGGAGCCGTGTTTTTCGTCTGCTCATAAAGGCAAGCCGCAGTTTCAGCTCGCTCTCCCATTTTTCGTCTCCAATATGTTTGGCAACCATAAGCAGGTCGAGCGAACTGTCAATCTGTCTCTTTACAATATCCAGCGGATCCTCCCGCTCATCATTGACGCAGTTAACAAAAATGGATTCGTCGTCTTCGGTTACAAAATCGGAAAAATCAATTTCCGTTGCCCCATCGGCATGCGCATATTCAGCCAGTATTTCGTATTCGTTCTCGACCTTGTAATGAACCTCAACCCGATGACATACCGGGCATAAAAGCAGGGGAACATTGTGGACCTGTGTACGATAATGTTTTAGTGTTCCCTTTGTTCCCACCATACTGGCTCCGCAGCAAAAACTCATTCCCCATCACCTTCCTGATCTCGGTTCATTCTTAATATATAACTTATTCTCGAATGGGAAGAGCGATTCCTGTCGTCATGTTAGATTTTTACCCATTTTTGCGTATTTCAGTCAGCGTTTAGTCAGCAGTAAAAACACCTCGCTCAACGGTGCAAAAAACCCCCTGCTTGACAAATCGTCAAAAGGGGGTTTCATTTGCGGCAACCTGGTTCTGATATTAAACAGTCAGGTTTTTGTCGCCTGGTTTCCAGTTCATTGGGCACAATCCGCCGGATTGCAGAGCTTGCAGAACGCGGAGCGTTTCTTCAACACTGCGGCCCACATCGTTGTGGTTAACCACTTGATATTTAAGCTCGCCTTCAGGATCAATGATGAACAATCCGCGAAGCGCTACGCCTTCTTCTTCAATCAGAATGCCGTAGTCGCTGGCCACTTTCTTCGTAATGTCGGAAGCAAGCGGGAAGTTGAGTTGTCCAAGACCGTTGCTTTCCTTCGGTGTATTGATCCATGCTTTGTGGCTGTGGATCGAGTCAATACTTACACCAAGAACTTCGGTATCAAGCGCTTTGAATTGATCAAAAGCCTCGCTCAGCGCCGTGATTTCCGTAGGGCATACGAAAGTAAAATCGAGCGGATAGAAGAAGAATACCAGCCATTTACCGCGGTAATCGGACAATTTGGCATGCCCAAATTCCTTGCCGTCTCCGGATACAGTCTCCATACTGAAATCTGGTGCGGGTCTTCCAACTAAACGTTCTGCCATGATTATAATCCTCCTTTGAAATATGTAAGGACGGCGGATTGATCCGCATTCCTAGATGATATTTTTGTTCTTGATTACATTTCAAATGGTATCATCTCGGCATAATCAAAGTCAAGATTATAGTCATTATTTTTTTAGAATAATTATAATTTAGTGATATTCAGTGAACATTCAGCAGCGTTCGAACGTTTGAAAACTACTTCTTCATCGCCGCAATAATAAGATCGCCCATGGCATCGGTACCGACCGCGCGGGACTTGTCAACGGCAATATCGCCGGTACGGTGGCCCGCATCCAGCACTTCCGCTACAGCCGCTTCGATCGCATTCGCCGCATCCTCATAACCGAATGTAAGACGGAACATCAAAGCCACCGAAAGAATCGTCGCAATCGGGTTCGCCAGATTTTGTCCGGCAATGTCCGGTGCGGAGCCATGAACCGGCTCGTACAGACCGAAGCTGCCTTCTCCGAGCGAAGCCGAAGAGAGCATGCCGATAGAGCCCGTCAGCATCGCTGCTTCATCGCTCAAAATGTCGCCGAACATGTTCTCGGTAACAATAACGTCAAAGCTGGACGGACGGCGCAGCAACTGCATCGCACAGTTGTCGACGAGCACGTGCTCCAGTTCCACATCCGGATATTCCGCTGCAACCCGGATCACGACTTCACGCCACAGACGGGAAGTTTCAAGAACATTGGCCTTATCGACCGAAGCCAATTTTTTGCGGCGCTTGCGGGCAATGTCAAAGGCCTGGCGGACGATCCGCTCCACTTCGCTGACATTATAGGTGCAGGTATCCACGGCTTGCTGCCCGTTCTCGGTGTCACGGCGATATTTCTCCCCGAAATAAATGCCGCCCGTCAGTTCGCGCACTACAATCAAATCCGTTCCTTCCAGCACTTCCGGCTTCAGGGTAGATGCATCCTTAAGACAGTCAAAGACAACTGCAGGGCGAAGGTTCGAGAACAAACCCAGCGCTTTGCGGATCCCCAGAAGACCTGTTTCCGGACGAAGCTCTTTCGGATTGCTGTCCCATTTCGGACCGCCGACGGCGCCGAGCAATACAGCGTCAGCCTTCTTGCATATTTTAAGGGTTTCCTCCGGCAGCGGAGTACCCTTCTCGTCAATCGCAATTCCTCCAAACAGCGCATGCTCTGTTTCAAAGCGATAGCCGAACAGCTCTTCCGTACGCTTTAATACTTTTTCCGCTTCCCTGACGACTTCGGGACCAATTCCGTCGCCGGCAATAACGGCGATTTTCTTGACTTCTGACATAAGAACACTCCTCTTTATTCGGTAATTCCATCTTATTCAGTTGTAACATACCGGCAGGCTATAGACAAAGATATAGAAGCTATTACGCTAATAGGATTATCCTATAAAAACATGAAAGGAAGGCCGCCCCCTCCGCACGCTTTTTGCAGAAGGAAAGCAGCCCGTTATTGGCCTTTAGCCTTGCACATTTTCGAAGGATTTGCGGCGTTCGGCTAGTCCGTTGAGCGCATCGATATAAGCTCTTGCGCTGGCTTCCAGAATATCTGTGCTGACCCCGCGGCCCTGTGCGCTCAGCTTGCCCTGACCGAGCACAACATGAACCTCGCCCTGGGCATCCTTGCCCCGGCCAACCGATTTGATCGAATAGTCAGAGAGGGTAACCTCTTCGCCCGAGGCTTTGTCAATCGCGTTATAAATGGCATCAACCGAACCGTTGCCTTCGGCCTCTTCCGTCACTTCGCTTCCCGCCACGGTCATCCGTACTTTGGCGGAAGGCACGGACTCGTTGCCGTAAGTTACATAGATCGTTTCCAGATGGAATACCTCCGGTCTTTCGACCAACTTCTCCTCCAGAATAGCTAAAATATCCTCGTCGGTAACGTCTTTCTTCTTGTCAGCCAGCGTTTTGAATTTGGCGAACGCTTCATTTAAACGCTCCTCACTCGCCGTATATCCCAGATCCAGGAGCTTCTCACGGAAAGCGTGCCGTCCTGAATGTTTGCCCAGCACAAGCTTGCTTTCTTTCAGGCCGATCGTTTCCGGGGAAATAATTTCGTAGGTGCTCTTCTCCTTCAGCATGCCGTCCTGGTGAATGCCAGATTCATGAGCAAACGCGTTCGCTCCGACAATCGCTTTGTTGCCTGGAACGACCATGCCTGTCAGCTTGCTGATCAAGCGGCTCGTACGCGCAATTTCACTGAGCACAAGCGATGTCTTGGCACCAAAATAATCCTGACGCGTTTCCAGCGCCAGGGCGATTTCCTCAAGCGCCGTATTGCCGGCGCGTTCGCCGATGCCGTTGATCGTACCTTCGATCTGGTCCGCGCCGTTCAGAATAGCCGCCAGCGCATTCACGGTTGCCATACCCAGATCGTCATGACAGTGGGCGCTGAGCTGGATCTTTTCAATACCTTCCACATTTTCCTTAAGTGTCTTAAAAATATTCCCATATTCATACGGGGTTAAATATCCAACCGTATCAGGTACGTTGAATACCGAAACGCCTTCACGAACGGCCATGGAAGCAACCTCGCTCAGAAAATCGATCTCCGTGCGGCCGGCGTCCTCAGCGGAAAATTCAATCTGTGAAAAATATTTCTTCGCGTAACGGATCGCTTCCTTCGCCGTTTCAATGACCTGGTCCTTCTCCATTTTCAGCTTATACTTCCGATGGATCGGGCTTGTTGCCAGAAAAAGATGAATCCGGGCGTCTTCAGCGCCCTTAAGCGCTTCGTAAGCCGCATCAATGTCCTGGGTTCGAGATCTCGACAAGCCTACAATGGTTGACTTCTTAACGGCACGCGCCACCGCATCCACAGCAGCCAGATCGCCGGGAGACGCGGCAGGAAAACCCGCTTCGATCCGGTCGATGCCAAGCCGCTCCAGCTGAAGCGCAATTTCCACCTTTTCCCGTGTGTTGAGATTTACGCCGGGAGACTGTTCTCCATCCCGCAATGTCGTATCAAATATATAAATTTTCCTCATGCCTGCACCTCCTTCAAGTAAATGACGGGTCTTTCCTTCAAACCCAAAGATGCGGCCCACGCAAATCAATTGCACGGCCGCATCAACTGAAGGCAAAAGACCCGCCTTTTGGCTTCCCCCGAAAGCAGCGTAGAATCCGGCTGCTTGCTGCGATGATCACACGCCCGAGGAAGCCTATCTTAAATCCTTAGTATAGACTTATTTCTTAATCCAGTGCATCAGACCACGAAGCTCAGCGCCAACCACTTCAATTGGATGAGCGGCTTCATTGCGGCGGGTAGCCGTCAGGAATGCACGGTTGGACTGGTTCTCGAGAATGAAGTCGCGGGCAAATTTGCCTTGCTGGATATCTGCCAGCACTTCTTTCATCGCTTTTTTCGTTTCATCGGTTACAACGCGTGGACCCGTTACATAGTCGCCGTATTCAGCCGTGTTACTGATGGAGTCGCGCATCGTAGCCAGGCCGCCTTCATAAATCAGATCGACGATCAGCTTCAATTCATGCAGACATTCGAAGTAAGCCATTTCCGGAGCATAGCCTGCTTCGGTCAGCGTTTCAAAACCGGCTTTGATCAGGGCGCTTACGCCGCCGCACAATACAGCCTGTTCACCAAACAGGTCCGTTTCGGTTTCTTCGCGGAAGGAGGTTTCAATAACCCCGGCGCGCGTACAACCGATCCCTTTTGCATAAGCAAGACCGATTTCTTTGGCTTGTCCGGTTGCATCCTGATGAACCGCAATCAAGCCTGGTACGCCGAATCCGTCGACATAAGTGCGGCGAACCATGTGTCCAGGAGATTTTGGAGCAACGAGCAGCACGTCGTTATCTTTGGAAGGAACGATTTGACCGAAATGCACATTAAAGCCGTGTGCGAACAGCAGAGCTGCGCCCTTCTTCAGGTTAGGAGCAATCTCTTTGTTATACACAGCTGCCTGCGTTTCGTCAGGCATCAGAATTTGCACGACATCCGCGCGGCTTGTTGCTTCGGCTACGGACAGCACTTCAAAGCCGTCCTCTTTAGCCTTGTCGAAGGACTTGCCTTCGCGAAGCCCGATAATAACGTTCAAACCGCTGTCGCGGAGGTTTTGGGCGTGAGCATGACCTTGGCTGCCATAACCGATAATCGAAATGGTTTTGCCCTTTAATACGTTGAGTTCTGCATCTTGTTCGTAATACAAAGTAACTGCCATGTTTATGAATCCTCCTAGTAATGATGTTTCGCCGTTTTCGCTGCAGCGAATAGCGGCGTTTTTCCTAACCCTTCAACCTAATGAGCGGGTATTTCAGACGACCTACCTACCCAAGATCGCCTCAAACCCCCGCTCATTAGAAGCGGGTCTTATGAACATTTTTTTAGGCGTTGCCCGATACAAATTCTAAAGATTGCCCCGCGTCATAGCCGTTACGCCCGTCCGCGACAATTCCTGAACGCCGTAAGGCTTCAGCAGCTCCAGCATCGCATCAATCTTATCCGTATCTCCTACAACCTGCACCATCATATTTTTCGTGCCGATATCGACAACCGCTGCCCGGAAGGTTTCAACCAGACCCATAATTTCCGGCCGTTCCGCCGGCTCCGACTTGACCTTGATGAGCGCGAGCTCGCGGGATACCATCGGCATGGTGCTAAGATTCACTACTTTGATCACATCGATCAATTTATACAGCTGCTTTTCAATTTGCTCCAGTGTATGGTCGTCTCCCTTGGTGACAATAACCATCCGGGAAAGACCGGGTTCTTCCGATTGCCCGACCGTAATGCTTTCGATGTTGAAGCCGCGCCGGCCGAACAAGCCGGACACCCGCTGCAGAACGCCAGGCTGGTCATTTACTAATACCGCAATCGCATGGTTCATCATCATTATTCACAGTCCCCCATCAACATTTGATCAATGGTAGAACCCTGAGTAACCATCGGATAAACATTTTCTTCCTTGTGGACCACGAATTCTACCAGCACCGGTCCCGGTGTTTCAAGCGCCTCCTGCCAAACGGCCTGCGCCTCTTCCTTGTTTGCAGCCCGCAGCCCCTTAACGCCGTAAGCCTCGGCAAGCTTCACGAAATCAGGACTTCCGGCCAGATCGATATGGCTGTAACGATTGTCATAAATCAGCTCCTGCCACTGTCTGACCATGCCCAGCACCTGGTTGTTGATGACGACGATTTTGACCGGAATGTTGTTGATCGCGCAAATGGCCAGCTCCTGGGAACACATCTGCATCCCTCCGTCGCCGTTGATCGAGATGACCAAACGGTCCGGATGAGCCATCTGCGCTCCGATAGCGGATGGGAAGCCGAAGCCCATCGTGCCCAGCCCGCCGGACGTAATCCATGAGCGCGGCTGATTGAATTTGTAGTACTGTGCCGTCCACATTTGATGCTGCCCAACGTCCGTTGTCACAATCGCCTGTCCATGTGTCGTCTCGTCCAGCATTTCGATGACCCACTGCGGTTTGAGTCCGTCGTTAGTATCCTTGTACTTGAAAGGCTTCTCCGCCTTCCAAACCCGGATCTGGTCGCGCCAGGCGTCCGCCTTGTCCGTGCGCTTTACCATCTTGTTCAGCTGCTTCAGCACCGTCTTGACATCGCCGACGACCGGGATGTCCGCATGCACGTTCTTGCCGATTTCAGCCGGGTCAATATCGATGTGGACGATCTTCGCTTTCGGCGCAAAGCCGTCCAGCTTCCCGGTTACCCGGTCATCGAAGCGGGCCCCGATGCAGATCAGCAGATCCGATTGCTGGATGCCATGGTTCGCCGTGTAGGTGCCGTGCATTCCCGGCATGCCCATCCACAGGCTGTTGCCGCTCGGGAAACTGCCGAGACCGAGCAGTGTAGTCGTGATGGGAATTTCGGTCCGCTCCACAAACTCAAGCAGCTCTTCATGGCCTCCAGAGTAGACTACCCCGCCGCCGGCGAGAATGACCGGACGCTCGGCTTCTTCGATCGCGGCCGCCACTTTCTCAAGCTGCAGCCGGTTCGGCGTGATCGTCGGATTATATCCGCGAAGGTTCATCGTTTCACTAGGCTCAAACAGCACCGTCGCTGCGGATACATCCTTCGGAATATCGATCAGCACCGGCCCTTTGCGTCCGCTGTTTGCGATATGAAAAGCCTCGTGGATGACCCTTGAAAGGTCTTTAACATCCCGGACCAGGTAGCTGTGTTTCGTAATCGGCATAGTGATGCCGGTAATATCGGCTTCCTGGAAAGCATCGGTGCCGATAAGCGTCGTTGCCACATTCCCGGTGATGACAACGAGCGGAACCGAATCCATGTACGCCGTCGCAATGCCCGTCACCAGGTTGGTTGCCCCCGGACCCGAAGTGGCGATGCAGACGCCAACCTTGCCGCTGGCTCTTGCATAGCCGTCAGCCGCATGGATGGCCCCCTGTTCGTGGCGGGTGAGCAGATGGTGGAAATCGCTGAAACCGTAGAGCGCGTCATAAATATACAGCACCGCTCCTCCCGGATATCCAAAGACACATTCCACCCCTTCAAGCAGCAAGCTTCTAAGTAAAATTTCCGAACCGGTAATGACCTCCGGCTTCATCCATTTCTCACGTAATTGTTCTGTAGACCGCATTTCTGGAATTTGCGTTTTCACTTTGGGTCTCCTCCTCTTTAGGATTAGCGGGCAGTTTTTTCGTTATGATCTCCATATCATTGTCTTAACAACAAAAAAAACCTTTCGTCCCTCTTGCAGAATAGCTGCACTAGAGGGGCGAAAGGTTATTCCCTTACGCGGTACCACCCAAATTCACAAGGCACTTCACAATGCCAAGTCTTGGCGGGTAAGAAAGAACAGGATACATGGTATTCCCTTACCCAAAGTCCGTAACGTAGACCGTACGATTCCCCCTAATAACCGTCTTCTGCGGTATACCTTCCGGACAGAAGCGCTTTTCAGGGAAACAGCTCCGAGGTGAGCTCGCATTTAAGGGAATAATGGTGGTGGTCTCAGCAAATCCATCCACTCTCTGAACATAGAGCCCTTAAACCTTCGTCCTCTTCATAGCCGTTGGTTTATAGCGTTAAATTGTTAAAATGGTTAGGAACATTATATGATTCCTTACACGCGTAGTCAAGAGTTTTCAAAATAAAATTTTACGTCACCCTCCGCGGCTTCGAATCATAGGATAAGCAAGGGCGCATACCGAAAGGATGCCGGACGCACGCTGGCATCCTCTTTAGTCCTTTTTAGGGCTCAGGGATGAGAACAGCGTCTGTTCCCGCATGCTTAGTCCGAAGTCGAAGGAGGAGTACGCAGATGATTCGTTATCGGAGGCCAAAACAGGACGACCCGGTCATCTACAGACTGATTGAGAAGGAGCTTGTCCCAAAGAGCCACCTGTCTGCAGATGAACTGGAAAAGATCCGAAAAAATCTTCCCGATCGCATGAAACACGGCGTAACTCTTATAGCCGCCCCCCATTATGAAGCCGATCCGGTCGCTTTTATCCACTTCATGATTCACGGCGACCTGCTCTTTATCGATATGATAGCCGTTGCCAAAGAGCATCAGCTGAAATGTTACGGCAAGTCGCTTATGGCGCAAGCCGAGAATTTTGCCGCCTCCAGGGGCTGCAGCCGGTCAAAAGTAATGGTGGACGGGGGAAATGCCCGCGCCCACCTATTCTACAGCAAACTGGGATATCACACCCTTCGGTTTATGCCACAGACTCAATGCTTTGAAATGGAGAAGCCTCTATCTTCCCGTCAGTAGTAATACCCTCCGTACGGATAACCTCCATAACCAGGGTAGCCGTATTTGGGATAACCATAACCAGGATAGCCATAGTAACCGCCATAGGCATACGGTGCTGTGCCAATAGCCAGCAGATCAAATAACACAAGCGGCAATATAGCTTTGGTTCTTACTTTCTTTCCGGATTGGGGCTGGACATACAGACGTCCGCCTCTAATCTTTACCAGTTTGCCTGTAACCACACTGCCGTCTTTTTTATAGGCAACGATTTTTTTCCCTACCAGTTGTTTAGCTTGTTTTTCAATAGCGCCACGGTTCATAAATTCCCCTCCTCCTCACGTTTCTCCTCTTAATGTATTCAACGGAGAAGGTTGCCGCCTGTATTTTAGCCTGTATAAGCCAAAAGGGCGTCCCGGTTTCGGGACGCCCTGCCAGCTAAAAGCCGGGTATTTACTATTTACGCGTTGATCTTCTCTTTGGCAACTGCGGCCAAGGAATTGAACGCTGCAATGTCGTTAACAGCCAGATCCGCAAGGATTTTGCGGTTGATGTTCACTTCGGCCAATTTCAGGCCGTGCATCAACTTGCTGTAGGACAGGCCGTTTTGGCGTGCTGCAGCATTGATACGAACGATCCACAATTTGCGGAAATCGCGTTTCTTCTGACGACGGTCACGGTATGCATACAGCAGGGATTTGTTAACCTGCTCTTTAGCCGTTTTGAAGATGCGGTGTTTGGAACCGAAATAACCCTTTGCGAGCTTAAGTACTTTTTTATGACGACGACGAACGACGAATCCGCCTTTAACTCTTGCCATATCAATAAACCTCCCAGATAAATTGTATAGATATTACTACTTCAGATTAGCCAAGCCTTGTTTCAGACGGCTTACGTCGCCGGAATACATAACCGGGCTGCCCGCGAGCACACGTTTAGCGCGTTTCGATTTATGGGACAGAAGGTGGTTTCTGTTGGCTTTGTAGCGTTTAACTTTACCGGTTCCCGTAATTTTAAAGCGGCCTTTCAGGCTGCTGTGGGTTTTCATTTTAGGCATTTGGTCTTCCTCCTCAAAGTTTTAAATTGCGTTTAGGCTTTTGGCGCTAAAATCATGATCATGCTGCGGCCTTCCAGCTTGGGCTGGCGTTCGACGCTCGACAATTCCGCCACTTCCGTCTTCACGCGCTCCAAAATTTTCTGGCCGATATCCGCATGAGTAATCTCACGTCCGCGAAAGCGGACAGAGCATTTTACTTTGTTGCCATCATTCAAAAATTTGATCACATTACGAAGCTTTGTCTGGAAGTCGTGTTCCTCGATGTTGGCACGGAACCAAACTTCTTTGACATCGACGATTTTTTGATTTTTACGGGCTTCCTTTTCTTTCTTCTGCTGCTCGTAACGGAATTTGCCGTAATCCATAATCCGGCACACCGGCGGTTTGGCCGTTGGCGCTACGTTCACCAAATCCAGATTCAAGTCGATCGCCATTTGCAACGCTTCACGAATCGGTTTGATGCCGATCTGTTCGCCCTCCGGACCAACCAAACGCACTTCCCTTGCCCGAATCTCGTCATTGATCAAATGTTCCTTACTGATAGTTCTCCACCTCCAAAAAGTTCGCCGCAGCAGGCGGCTAAAGTAGGACTTGAAAAATAAAAGGGATGCGGATCAGACACCCGCATCCCAAATTGACCGTCAATTCATCATGAACATACACATTCATAATTCACTCGGATCAAAACCAGCCAACTGACGTCGGTCAGGTGAGAAGCAAAAGGCCTCTGCTTGCAATCCATATGTTTGCAACACTTTTGTTAATATAACATACGCTAATCGCCTATGTCAACAACTCTTTGAATAATAACTTTCGCCCCATCCCTTATCCCTGTTTGCTCGTCTGCACCTCTTCCAGCCGTACAACACGTGTATGCTGGGTATGGCTCCATTGTTTGTTGTTCTGGGTAAAGAACGCATAGAACGTAATCGGATACCAGGAGATCAGGTAGACCGGGAACAACACCAGATAGAGATAGACCTTTTTAAAAGTAACCCGCTCCAGACCCATCGCAAGCAAAAAGGTCACGATATTGGCGCCAACCGCAACAAATGAAGCCCACATCGGCAAAAAGGAATAGAGCGTTGCAAAATGCGGTCCGCTAAACAGGTACTGGTCGGCCCAAATCAAGGCTGCAAGCAAAAATGTGATCAATACGATATATACATTGACCGCATAAAGCGCCATGTCAAGCTTGATAAGGCTCCGTTCCTTGATGCTTCGCCACAGCAGAGGCAAGAAGTATCTGCGCGCCACTGTAAAATGGCCTTGCATCCAGCGGAGTCGTTGACGAGAGGACGCCTTAAAGGTAAGCGGCTTTTCGTCAAACAGCTTGGCGTCATAGTTAAAGACCGGATAAACGCCGCGGTCGACACAGCGCATGGTAAACTCCAGATCCTCTACTAGGCTTGTCGCTCCCCAGCCCATTTCCTTGAGCAGCTGTGTTTCGAAACACATCCCTGTTCCTCCAAGGAAATTGGCCATTTTCAAGTTGTGGCGCGAAAGCTGCCACAAACGGTTCACATACCAGTAGGAAATGCCGTAAGCCGCCGTAATCCAGGAATCTTCCGGGTTTTTGGTATCGATATATCCCTGAATGACTCTGGCCCCGGAGCACAGATCGTTGTTCATCTCCTGCAGGAAATTCGGATGCGCCAGATTGTCGGCATCAAACATCACGATACCGTCGTACTGCCGCGGCATTTCCCACAGCTTCTGGAGCATCCACTCAATAGCAAAGCCTTTGCCCCGCTTGTTCGGATTGGTGCGGACACAGGCGTTCATCCCGTGACTGCGGACAACTTCAGCCGTACGGTCCGTACAATTGTCGCAGATGACAAACACGTCGTACAGCTCTTTCGGATATTTGAGCAGCTTCAAATTCTCCATCAAGGCGCCAACAACCCGCTCTTCATTGTGCGCCGCAACCAGTATGGCAAAAGATTTCGTCGGTGCATACTGCTTTTTATGTTTCTTTCTGTACATGCCAAACAAAGAGAATACGAATTGATATACGGCAATTACCGCCAGTATGACCTGGAGGGAAATCAGAATATCGCCAAACATAATTCTCTGCAGCCCCCTTTTTTTTAACCCTGATGAATTATTTTTTGTTTTCTTTCTCTTTCTCTCTAGATCATCCATGCTTTTTTTCTCTGGATGTTGGTTTTTCGGAAAACTTTGTTTTCCATATGACCCGCTTGATTCGATATTGCAGCTAATGCCGGTAATCCTCCAGGGCTCGGTGATGCGCCATAACGATTCTCCACGACTTTAGAGCATTTGTCAAAAGCTGATTTCCGCTTATTTCAGCTTAATTAGCTTAAAAACAGCCGAAGAAGCTCGCTTTGCTGCAGCGTATCATTCTACCCTTGGTTTCAGACCAGCTTATTTCTTATTTTCATCATTTTTAATCCTTTTTATTTCCTCTTGCCCTCCTTTTTTAAAATTTCAGGAAGACCAGAATTCTCCGGTGGCCGGATCGCCATTTTGATCGCCTTTAACTATTACGAAACTCAGGGCCAAAAAGTTTACATTTCAGCTCATTTTATTTTAAACTTATTGCTTATCATTGAATCATTCCAATTCAGCCACTAACCCAAAACTAAACAAAACCGTCACAAAGAAACAAGGCGGAGCATTTTCTATAAAAGCCCGTCCTGAAAATAAAAAATATGATACATTAGATCAAGATATTCCAGAATATTTCCTTGAAGGCCTTGCCGGGGATGACATGAAGAGAGGGGAGTCTGCTATGCAGCCGCAGTTTTTCGACAAGCTCAAGCTTTTGGATCAGCGTTTGTTTGTAAAAATAAATACCGGACTTCACCGCCGTTTTCTCATTTCCTTACTTTATTATATTACCCACCTGGGGGGTGCCATTTTTACCATTTTGGCCTGTATGGCGATCTGGCGTTTTACGTCGGGACCCTGGAGCACAGCCGGTTTAATGAGCCTTACGGCTCTTGCGGCCAGTCATATTCCGGTTGCCATAGCCAAAAAAACCTATCCGAGGCTTCGTCCTTATCTCGCGTTGCCGGGAACCCATACGTTTCGGAATCCGCTTAAGGATCATTCTTTTCCGTCGGGGCACACTACGGCTATTTTTTCAGTTACCGTACCTTTTATGATTCTCCAACCCCTGCTGATTCTTCCGCTGCTGCCTGTAGCGCTGACAGTGGCTCTTTCCCGAATTTATTTGGGACTCCACTACCCTTCCGATGTGCTTGCAGGGGGAATTATTGGTACGATAGCGGCGTTTGGGACGGTTGCATTATGGCCTTAAAGGGGATATTGTATTTATAATGGTAAAACCTTGCGGGAAAAGGTGAAACTAAAGTGCATAAACAACGAATACTGCTGTTATCGGAGGGTTTTGGAGCAGGGCACACGCAAGCGGCGTACGCGCTCTCTAGCAGTTTACGCGAAATTGCGCCAAATGTGCAGACTAAGGTCCTGGAGCTTGGAAGTTTTTTAAATCCAAGAATGGCGCCTTTCATCATCACTGCTTACAAAAAAACCGTTTCATCCCAGCCTCGTCTGGTGAGGATGATGTATCGCAGCAACTATAAAAAGTCTTTAAACAAATTTACGACGCTGGCGCTGCACCGTATTTTTTATACACAGACGTCCCAACTGATCAAACAGCTGCACCCGAATGTCATCGTTTGCACGCATCCGATTCCAAGCGCAGTCATTTCAAGAATCAAGCGTCTTGGACACGATGTGCCTCTCTGTACCGTCATTACGGACTACGATGTTCACGGGGCCTGGGTCAGCCGCGAAGTGAACTGCTATCTGGTTTCCACCAATCAGGTGCGGGAAAAGCTGATTGAACGGGGTGTGGAGGACTCCAAAATTCGCGTAACCGGCATCCCGGTTCACCCGAACTTTTGGGAGCGGCACAACAAGGAGGAGATTCGGGCCAGCTTCGGCCTGAACAATCTGCCGACCGTTCTCGTCATGGGCGGCGGCTGGGGCTTCATGAAGGATGAAGCGGTGAACTCCCTGCTGGCCAGCTTCCGTGATCAGGTTCAGATTATATTCTGCTTTGGCAACAACACAAAGCAGCTGCAAAAAATGCAGGAGGATCCGAGGTTCCAGCATCCGAATATCCGTCTGCTCGGTTTTACGCGCGAGGTTGACAAATTGATGGAATTCTCCGATCTGCTTGTTACCAAACCGGGCGGAATGACCTGCACGGAAGGTCTCGCAAAGGGAATTCCGATGCTGTTCCACAAGCCGCTTCCCGGTCAGGAAGAAGAGAATTCCGAATATTTCACTTCCCAGGGCTGGGGTACGCCGATTACCTCGCTGAATGCGATTACCGCCTGGATGGACCGGCTTATCAACCATTATGACGAGGTGGTCAAGAAGCGCCTGGAAGTGCTTGAGAAGATCAACCGGTATCATCCGACCGGCAGCGCCCGGGCGATCATTGAAATGCTCGAGCAAAGTCAAAAAAAGGTGATCTCCTAACGGGAGAGCACTCAAAAACGAATAAGAATATGTAAAATGGGCCGCTAGTGAATAGCGGCCCATTTTACATATTCTGTATTCGTTTTACCCTGAGGTCAGCAGTTACCCGGCTATCAGAACATGCCCATCTTCCGCTCTTCGTACCGCCGAAGCGCCTCCTTGCCAACGATCACCTCGCAGCGATGAATGTTCATTCCCTGCGCATGAAATTTGCTTTCATATTCGGTCATCACATGCTTCTCGTTCAGCCCGTCCCGGTGCAGGTTAAGAGTAATGTCGCTCATCTGCAGACCGGAAGCCGCAAACGCATTAAGCGAAAATTCAAAAAGAGTTTGCGAATCCGTTTTAAAGTGAATTTCCCCATTATCATTGAGCAGCTTCTTGTACTTGTCCAAAAAACGAGGATGCGTAAGGCGCCGGCGCCCATGCTTTGTCTTCGGCCACGGATCGCTGAAATTCAGATAAATCCGTTCAAGCTCCCCCTGCTCAAAGAATTCTTCGATAAATTCAATGTTGCCCAAAGCCAGATTCAGGTTGGGCGGGTGCCCTTCCCCTTCCAGGGACCAGGCATTTTTTGCTTTCTCACCGGCTCTGCGGATCAATTCGTCATACATATCCATGCCTATGAAATTGATATCCGGATATTTGACGCTCATGCCGCTGATGAACTGCCCTTTACCCATGCCAAGCTCGACATGGATCGGACGGTTATTGCCAAACCTTTCACTCCAGCGTCCTTTATACTCCCGGGGATCCAGAACAACCAGACCCGGCTGGCTCTCCAGGTTCTCCCGGATTCCTTTTCTTCCGCGCAAACGCATGTATTATCTCCGCCTTCTTGTTTCCTCATTTAGTACCTGACACTATATTTTGCCTAAGATTAATGCAAATGTAAAGGGCAAAGCGTAATGAAAAAGGAACCCGCAAGGCCGCCAAAAATACGGCAAGGTGGATTCCTTTTTCTTATATTTGGAATTGGGGTCCAACAAAGTTATCACTCGCAGCCCGCCTGACCGAAAAGACACAGCCCAAGTATAGGCGGAAGTACGAATGCCGGACAAAATACTCATCGATCATGGAGCCTCAAGGCAGCCCCATCTTGGGTTTCGCTTATATAAAATAGCATATTAAGCAGAGCAAAGCAAGGAATCAAAACCAAGGTTGATTCCCCTTTTTTCACTATTTTTGATACAATAAACTAGTGTACGCAGCCTTCGCCGCTTGACCTGCGCCAAAGGCTGCGTTTTCATAACAAGATTGATAAAACAAAGGAGTCACCCATGAGTATACAAATTTCCTCATCCCCCCTGCTGTGGAGTGAGAAACGATTTCATACATGGAATACCGAAATGCGGGAGCAGTTCGGTGAAAAAGTGTTCAAAGTGATGCTCGATGCGGGCTTCACCTGCCCGAACCGGGACGGCACGATCGCCAAGGGCGGCTGCACCTTCTGCAGCGCAAGAGGCTCCGGCGATTTCGCCGGCCGCAGGCGGGACGATCTGGTCACCCAGTTCAACACGATCCGGGACCGCCAGCACCAGAAATGGCCGAACGCCAAATACATTGGTTATTTCCAGGCGTATACGAACACCTATGCTCCAGTGGAAGAGCTTCGCGAATATTACGAGGTCATTCTCGAGCAGCCTGGCGTGGTCGGGCTGTCTATTGCCACGCGTCCGGACTGCCTCCCGGATGACGTGGTGGATTATCTCGCCGAGTTGAACGAGCGGACCTATCTCTGGGTTGAAATGGGACTGCAGACGATCCACGAATCGACGTCTGAGCTCATTAACCGCGCGCATGATACCGAGTGCTATCTTGAGGCGGTCGAGAAGCTCCGGAAGCGGGGAATCCGCGTTTGCGCGCACATCATTTACGGATTGCCGCAGGAGACGCATGAAATGATGCTCGAAACCGGCAGGGCCGTAGCAAATATGGATGTTCAGGGCATCAAGATCCATCTGCTTCACCTGATGCGGAAGACGCCAATGGTGAAGCAGTATGAAGCGGGCCTCCTGCGCTTTCTGGAGCAGGACGAGTATGTGAAGCTCATTGTCGACACGCTGGAATTTCTGCCTCCCGAGATGATCGTCCACCGGCTTACCGGCGACGCTCCCCGGGACCTCTTGATCGGCCCGATGTGGAGCCTCAAGAAATGGGAAGTCCTCAACGCCATTGACGATGAGCTGAAAAGCCGGGACACGTGGCAGGGCAAGTATTGGAGAGGACGGTGATATGGGCTTCCTCTCCGTCTTGAGCTTCGCCCGCCAGCTTGTGTCCCAGCGCCTTCAGCCCGGCGACACGGCCGTTGACGCTACAATCGGAACCGGAGCGGATACGCTGTTCCTGGCTGAGGCCAGCGGCCGCAAAGGGCATGTGTTCGGCTTTGACATTCAAGCCGAAGCCCTGTCCCTGGCAAGGAATCGCCTTGCCAGGGACAACAGCGCCCGGCTGGCGAAGGTGACGCTGCTTGAGCGCAGCCACGCCGAAATGGCCGAGGCGCTGCCTAAGGAACATCACGGCCGGGTAGGCGCCGTGATGTTCAATCTCGGCTATTTGCCGGCCGAGGGGGCCGACAAGGCCGTCATTACGCAGCCGGAGAGTACGATCGCGGCGCTGGACGCCGCTCTCCGGCTGCTTCGGCCGCGCGGCGTCATTACCGCGGTCGTGTATCCCGGCCACGAAGGCGGGCTTGCGGAGGCGGCGCGGGTCGAAGCCTGGGCTGCCGCGCTTGATGCGGCGGCCGGACAAAGCATGATATACCGGCAGCTTCAGCGCGCCGTCGCTCCCTATCTGATCGCCATAGAGAGAAAATAGCAAGCTTTATGGCAAACTATTTTATAATCATATGATTCAAAAGGGGATTGTCTGATGAGTGTACACAAAATAGAGCATGTCGGAATCCGGGTCTCTGCGCTCGAGGATTCCGTTGAATTTTACACCCGGGTGATCGGCCTTAAGCTGCTGCATACAATCGGAGCGGTTGAAGACAGCGTGAGGCTGGCCTTCATGTCTTTTCCAAACCAGAATAATGTTGAATTGGAACTGGTCTATAAAAAAGAGCATGAGGAGCTGGCGAACGAAGGGCGGGTCCACCACATCGCCTTTACGGTCAGCAACATCGAACAGGAGTATGCCCGAATTTCGGAGCTTGGCCTATCGGGCCTGGATCCGGTAATCAGAGATCTCCCCGGAGGCAGCCGCTTCTTTTTCTTCAATGGGCCGGACGGCGAGCGGATTGAGTTCTTCGAGCCGGCGCTGCCGGGAAGCTAAAGCGGATCTCCACTTTCGGTGAAAGGATGTCAGGTATAATGATGGAGTTTCCCTTCTCGATGATCAGTGAGGACGGCCAGTCTGTTCACGTGTACCACTGGGCGCCTGCGGATCGTTCCATCCCTCCGAGAGGCGTGATTGAAATCGTCCACGGGATGGCAGAAACGGCCAAGCGCTATGAAGAAGCTGCGGCAAAATTCGTTGAGAAAGGCTTTCTGGTCTATGCCGCCGATCTGCGCGGACACGGCCTTACGGCCTCGCAGCAGGGGGCCCTCGGTTATGCCGGCAAGGACGGCCACAATGCCATGGTCAAGGATACACTTAAGCTTGGCCAGGAAATACGCAAGAAGCATGAAGGGCTTCCGCTGTTTCTTTTTGGCCACAGCATGGGCTCCTTTCTTGTTCAGAAGATTATGTACACCGCACCGGAGATTTATGCCGGATTTCTGCTGACAGGCACCTGCGGAGCGCGACCCTTCATTTCCATCGGCGAAAGAATCGCCGCTCTGCAGTGCCGTCTGCAAGGGGACCGTAAGCCAAGCCAGCTGCTGAATGGCCTAGTATTTGGTCCTTACAACCGCCAGTTTGCGCCTGTGCGTACTCCCTTCGACTGGCTTACCCGCGATGAAGAGGAAGTCGACAAATATATTGACGACCCGTGCTGCGGAGAACTGTGCAGCGCAGGGTTTTTCTGCGATTTCTTCCGGCTGCTAAGCGAAATTCATCGGCCTTCCTCGATGGCCAAAATTCCGAAGGAGAAGCCTGTTTTTATATTTTGCGGGGAGCAGGATCCGGTCGGGCTTAACGGCAAAGGCGTTCGCCGTCTGATTGACGGCTACGGCAGACTTGGACTGAAGGATTTCGAATGGAAGCTGTACCCCGGAGCCAGACATGAGCTGCTGCATGAGATTAACCGGGATGAAGTGATCCGGGACGTTATAGGCTGGCTGGAAAGGCACACTTTGGAGCAACCGTCAGGTTGAAATTTGCAGGCAGAGCAGCTTACAAAAGCCGCTAGTTCTTTGCGACATGTGAAAAATACCCCCAAACAGTAGAAACCTCGGGATTTCACTTTTGGGGCGGATTCAGCTGCTTTGACTTTGCTTCGGACCTTTGGAAACATACAGCAAGCCCCGTCAGCTTAAGGCTGACGGGGCTATTTGTTTATTCCTTTAGTCTATTTCGCCAGGAACAGCCGCAGCCGCGATCTCCTGGAGCTTCCATCTCTGGGAGGCGCGCGAGTCATCCCTTGCCTGCAGGAACACCGTGCCGTCGCCGGCAGCCTCCAAAGCCATGCTCTCATCACGCTTCGATACGATGGAAACAGTACCGTCCTCATGCGGGATCATTTTCCACCGCTGATTGTCATAACCGAGATACGGGTACAGCTGAATCCGGTTCTGCCCCGTATCCCAATCAAGCGATTTGCCGCTAATGGCATTTCGTATCGTGTATACGCCCTCTTCAACTTCAAAATAAACCCATCGCTGTTCTTCCGCAGAGGTGTCCTGCTGCACAAGGACTCTCGAGAAATTGTCCTGGCTCTCCGCGCCGAGGACCAGGCCGCCCAGTTCGTTAGCCAACCGGTAGACTCGCGAGTCTACCGCCGTCATTCCGGTGACATTGACATTTTGATAATAGATCGTCCCGTCAAATACGTTAAGCCCGAACTGTCCCTGGTTGTAGGTGCCATTCTGCAGATCGATTACTTTATTCCCGGCGAAGTAGATCTGGATCCGGCGTCCCTCGGCCACGATTTTTACATGGTAGGTTCGGCCCGTCTCAATCGTCATCGGAACCGTTGCCAGCACTTGTCTCGGCTCTACGTCACTCTTTCCGGGCGCCTTGTAAAATAGCCGCAGCGAGCGCATATTTGGATCCATATTGAAATAATAGGCGCCGGAGCCGTCGGCATTCGATCTGAACAGCATGGAGCCGGCTCCCTTTGAAGTCAGTGTGACATCCGCCTCATACGTGAAGTCGGCCGCCTGGACGGCAGACATGTAATTGGCATCCGTGCTGTAGGCCCCCCGGATTCCCAGCTCCGTAGGAACCCACTCAGCATCAGGGGATTCTTTCCATCCATCTAAATTCGTGATGAAGGTTCCAACGGTGACGACCGCCGAGCCTCTTACCGACCCGTCCGCGGTTCTGGCCGTCACAACGGCATTACCGGGAGCTACCGCTTCAAGAACGGCGCTCTGTGCGTCGATTGGGGTTACTTTAACAATCTCCGGATGGTTTGTTTCCCAGACGAGCTGCTCGTCAGCGGTATAAGGCAGCGCGCTCGCAAAGATACGCCGCGTGTCCCCTGCCCCCATTTCAAACTTGCTTCGGTCTAGTACAATTTTCTGCGCCCTTTCCCCTGTCAGCGGGGTATCTGTCCAGACATTCTTCAGCGGGCATACCTTAAGCGATTTCACAACGGCGCTGCCGTCTTTCACGTAAAAGCTCATCCCGCTTCGTGCGGCATCCGGAAAAATCAGGTCCGAGATGACAGTCTCCCCATCACCCCCGAACACCTCAACCGATGATGCGTCGACGAGAATCCGCAGCCGGATGAGGCCGTTCTTCGGCTCTATAGCCGCCTCGTGCCTGGTTGTAAAACCCGGGGCGAAGTCGTTTCGCCCGGACGCGGACCGGTCAACAAACATTTTGCCCTGATCGCGCTTGTATCCGACAACGGTCTGCTGATCTCCTCCTTCCCGCAGCCTGAATCCAAATTCGGAGGCTGCTCCGGCCTGGGGCAGTTCAATTTCCGCATCTATCTGATAAGCATTTCCGTATATCCCCGACAATAGATTGGCCGTTTCCGGCGTAACGCTTACGCCGCTCCATTTATGAGGCTCTCCCCGCAGCGCTTCCAGTTCGGCCACCGGCTTCTGCACAAGCCGTATCCCTTCATCCGTCTCCTTCAAAGACAGCTCGCGCGGGAACGTGAACTGCCCTTTCCAGGGCGAAGTAGGAAAGCTGAACGTGTAGTTCCAGTTGGTCATCCAGGACAGCATAATGCGGCGGCCCCCGGGTTCATTGTAAAAAGAAGTTGCGGCATACTTTTCTTTGCCGAAATCCGTCTTCAGAATGGTTCTGACAGGGTTGTCATTCAGAAACTTCCCGTCGGCCGTAAACTCGCCGATAAAATATCTGGCATCCGATCCCCCCGTTTTGACATGCGCCCCGGTGCTGATCATCAGCACCCACTTTTTCACCCCGGTGCCATCCACAGCCAACTGAAAAAAGTCCGGGCACTCCCATATCCCTTCCTGCAACTGTCCGTCTACCGCGATCTCGTCAAACCCGAATTGGTCTGTCCGCGTCCAGTGGATCAGGTCCGTTGAAGTAAGAAAGTGGATATTGTCCCCGCCGGAAACAACCATAACCCATCTATTGTGCTCTTCATCCCTTACCACCTTCGGGTCGCGGAAATCCCATCCGCCATCAGCTCCACCAGGGTTCCCGATAATCGCCTCGTCGCCATAATACTCCCAGGTTCTTCCCCGATCCTTGCTGTAAGCCAGCCCAATCTTCTGATTGCCGCCCTGCTTATCCGGATTGAAGGAGGTATAATAGGCGATCAATCCCTTTCCGCCGGAGTCCCCGAACAAACCCGAAGCGTTGGTCAAATCCGCGACAGCCGCACCCGACCAAATGTGTCCCATATCGTTCCATGCCAAGGCAATCGGCATACGCTTCCAGTGGAGCAGGTCCTTGCTGATGGCGTGCGCCCACTGGCCGCCGTCCTGATGAAACAAGTGGTATTCTCCTTCAAAATAGACCAGGCCGTTCGGGTCGCTGGCCCACCCTCTTGCCGGTGAATAATGGTACTCCGGACGGTACAATTCCGAGGAATATTCATCCAGGGGGGTCACGTAAACATTTTGGAAAAAGGCTGTGCCCCCGCGGACTGAAAGCCCGGCATAGTTCCCCGAAAATTCGTTGTCTTCGGCTGTAATTGCCGGGTCCGCATAGCCGTCAATATGAGCTTCTATAGCCGATCCTTTAACTTTAATTTCAATGTGATGCCGCTTGCCGGCGGCAACAGGATGGCTGCCGCTGCCTAAAAGCGCCAGATCATCGCCGTTTCTTTTATACAGCTCCGCCTTGCCGTCAGGCGAAAGGGTTAACATATAGCCTTGCGTGCCCGCCTGATTTGCACGGAACAGCAGTCCGGACGCGCCCGGATTCTGCGGGTCGGCCGTAACGTCCCCTTCCAGCAGGTAATCAGCTGGATGATCCTTCGCCGCAAAGCCGGTATCCGCAAGCCGCAAAGCCCATTCTCCAGGTGATGCGCTCCCTCTCATGCCGGCTAAATCGGGATTCCACTCGCCTCCGCTCGCTGCCCAATCCTTCAGATTGGTCGCTATATTGCTCACATAGATATTCTCGAACCGAACGGAACCGCCATAGACATGAAGACCAAGCAGTCCCTCCTGCAACCGGGAATCTTCCGTCTGGATGACAGGATTATATTTGCCGTCAAAATAAACCTTGAGCGCAGACCCCACGGCCTTGACGCGTAAATGATATATTTTGCCAATGGCGAGTAACGCGCTTTTCTCCAGCATCAGCCCGCTTCCCGTCTCCCCCTGGCTCACATCCATCAAGCGAATCATCTGAGCCTTATGGTCAAGCTGAACCAGATAAGCCTCTCTGCCGCTGTCATCCGAACGGATGACAAGCGAGCCCGCTGCGTTAGCCGTGAGCAGGGTGATGTCGGCATCAAAGACGAAATCACGGCTTTTCGTTCCTGAAAGCGCAATCCCGGTTTGCGGTGAAGCGAGCAGCAGGCCGGAAGAGTCCTGGCTGATCCCCCCGTGTTCACGCACCTGCCAGCCGTCAAGATTTGTTTTGACCCCGGAATAGTCCGCGTTCAGGTCTGTAAACAGAATGTTCTGAAAAACAGCGCTGTTGTTGTTGACGTGAAGCCCCAAATACCCGCTGCTGTATGAGCTGTCCTGAATATCGATCAGAGGGCTTTGCTCGCTATTCCAAAAAACCTGAATCCGGGTTTCCTCCGCGATCACCTTCAGATGATACGGCTGACCCGGATCATTCAAAGCGACAGCCTGCTCAATGAGCAGAGGGTCCGGCACCTGGTCATTGGCATCCTGGAGCCGCACCTTTCCCGTTCCGGCATCCGATTGCTCGAATTGCAGCAAATAGGAGCCCCAGCCGTTCTCATTGGACCGGAATACGAGCGACGCCGTTCCCCCGGTCTTTAGCGGTGTAATATCAGCTTCATAGATAAAGTTGCCGGCGGCATTGCCGGAAAGGGCAAAGAAATTGCCCGCAGAGGTCAGTTTCATCCCCTGTGCAGTCTTTTCAAGCGTTCCGTTCTCCAGTGTCCGCCAGCCGGTCAAATTCGTGATCACGGCAGAGCTTTCGGGCCCGATATCCTCCGCGTTGACGTTTTGAACCAAAACCTCGCTGTCCCACACAATAATGCCGAGCTGTCCCGAGGTATAGCTTCCGTTTGTCAGATGGATGATGGGAGTGGTCATATCTGCAAAATAAACTTTAATATCCGTTTCCCCGGCCTCGATCTTCACATGATAGGTTTGTTCCGGTTCCAGTTTCTGCGTGGGGGTATAGATGTCGCGGATTCCGCCGTCTATCAGGCGAATTTCGTTTTTAGAGGGTACAAGCTGCAGTTTATAAGAATTCCAACCGCTTTCATCGGAGCGGAAGACAAGTGAGGTATGTCCGGTAGCGCTCTTCATCGTGAGATCCGCTTCATAGACGAACTGGTCCATAACAGGCGAAGCCATCATGACCGTATTTGTTCCGAACGAGGTAATCAGCTTGCCGCCGGACTGTGTCGTCCAATCGTTGCCTTCCTTTTTGGTCCAGCCGGGCAGGTTGGTGCTCCACCCGTCAGGCTCCGTGCTGACAAGCGAAATATCGTCTGTCAATGAAGCCTGATCAAGATCGCCCCGGAGCGTCCAATTGGCCGGATCGGTGACAACCAGGGAGCTGCCCGTCTCTTCAGCCTGTGCCGGATTTCCTGCCAGCAGATTTGGCAGGCACAACATAAAAACCAGAGCCCATTTCAAGCTAAACACCAATCTTGTCTTCACTTCCATATTATTCCTCCTCGACAAATGGATTGGAACAAGGCATCCCGAAAACTTGCCGCTCTATCCTTGATAACGCTTACGGACAGCCTTTAACAAAGGCGCCCACACTGGTGTGGACGCCCGTTGTTTCGCTGATCTGCATGTACAGCAATACTGCTGCACCTTGGATTTTGCTTTTGTGCTTATCGCTTTTGGATGATCACTTTTCGCTTATTGCTCCGCTTTTCGCTGCTGGGTGCAGAGCAAGCTTCCATACATCCAGAGACTCGAGGCTTACCGCGCCCTGCGCGAACAAATGGATGCCGAGGCTTGAGGAAGCCGGATAAATCCGGTTCGTCATCGTCTTTCTCCCCTCGTTCATAAACAGCTCTACCGAGGATGTGTCCAGGAACAGGTGCAGCCGAACCCGACCGTCTTCCATTGGCGCAAGCTCCACTTCGCTGATCCCGCCGTTTCCGGCGCCGGCACGATTGCGGTCCATCTGCAGCTTGCCTTCGCCATGACTGTAGGAAATTTCCGTGTACTCGGCTCCGTCATCCGAGCAGCGCAGCCGAATGCCGAATGTCCCGTCCGCCTGACCGGATACATCAATAACCGCGCTGATTTCGAGTGAATCGCCTTCCAGATAAGGCAAAGCCAGCGTCCCATGTTCCGGGATAACCACGTTGGTATAGCTATGATGCTCTCCCCGCAGCGACTTCAATTCCTCGACCGGAATAAACCGGAGCGTGCCGTCCTCAGCCAGTTTCAGCTCACGCGGCAAAGTAAACGAGCCCATCCAGCCGTCCTCCCGCTCCGGCATATCCGCTCCCCAAATGTTCATCCAGGCGTACATGATCCGGCGGCCGCGGGCGTCCACCATCGTCTGCGGAGCATAGAAGTCAAAACCGTAGTCCACGCGTTCTGCGTGGCGCAGGTCGAATTTCAAGCCGGTATAGTCGAACTTCCCGGTCCAATAAAACGTCTTTGTGATGCCCATATTCATCGGCGAAAAAATAAGAACATGATCATCCTCGGCTCGGCCAAGCGGAAACAGATCCGGACACTCCCACATATCTCCCATCGTCCCGTCGCTTTCTGCGGCCGGACCGTGGTAATGCCAGCTGCGGAGGTCGGAAGACGAATAGAGCAGCGCTTTGCCCAGCCCGTCTTTTCCATAACCAACGACGAGGTACCACGTATCTCCTCTTTTCCATACTTTCGGGTCGCGGAAACCAAAGCATTCCTCGTCTGGCGGACCGGGGATGACCGGATTCTCCGGCAGTTTCTCAAATACGATCCCGTCGCTGCTGAACGCAATGCACTGCACTTCTTCCGGAGAATTTCCGTCCACATGTCCGGTATAGACGAGCACAAAAGTTCCCTGATCGTCCACCGCACTGCCCGACCAGCAGCCGGAAGCTCCTTCCCCTCCTTTGTCATAAGACTCGGATGGAGCAAGCGCAACCGGGAGATGCTCCCAATGCACCAAATCCCTGGATTTGGCATGGCCCCAATGCATCGCGCCCTGAAACGGGGCGTAAGGATAATGCTGATAAAACACATGGTATTCACCGTTATAATAGCTGACGCCGTTGGGGTCATTCATCCAGCCTGCAGGAGGCATCAGGTGATAATGCAGTCTGTAGCGTTCATTGCTTATTGGCGTTTTATCTTTTTCGGTTATTGGACTCACAGCAGGTCACACTCCTATACAAATGATAAAATTTCAAATAGCGGACAGCCCTTGCCTTACGGGCGCCAGACGGAACGTAAAGGATAAATATTAAGCTTGGTGAACGTCACCGAACCCCCGGAAGCGAACAGCTCGATTCCCTTGCTTTCCGGGTCTGGATAAATGAGCGAGGTGAACACGGTCTCCCCGTCATCTACAAACCACTCCACAACGCTGTCGTCGACGAAACAGCGCATTTTCAGCGGATTGCTCCGGGTTGTTCTGACTGCTTTCAACACTTTGGCAAAATGGGCCGGCGCATCGAAACGATTGATAAGCTCGGTATAGCCCGATCGTGTCCGGTCCAAATACAGCTCTCCGCTGTCCGGACGATAGCCCAGCTTCGTTCCTTCCTGTTTCGAGCTGCGTAGCGAAATACCAAACTCCCTGACTTGCTCCCACTGTATTTCGGCTTCAATTTCATAGGACAGCCCTGCCTGAAAAATATCCAGCTTGACGACCCCATCCGCAGCCTGAACCGGACCTAAGGCTATCACGTCTTTCCGAAGCTGTTTCAGCTCCTCCAATGGCTGCTGCACAAGCTTCGGCTCGCCGCTTCCGTCCGTCCGCAGCGACAAACTCCGGGGAATCGACATTCCGCCCTTCCAGGGATTCGTTGGCGAGGAGAAAGGATACTGCCAGTTTGAAAGCCAGCCGAGCCAGATCCGGCGTCCGTCATGATCCGGAATATCGCTATAGCTTACCGCGGCGTAAAAATCTTGGCCATAGTCGGTCCAGCGGATCTCCTGATCCGGAGCATCACTCACGAACCGGTGCCCGTCGAAATCCCCGATGAAATATTGAGCATGGGAACCGTCCGTTTCCTCGTTGTCTCCGATGCTGACATGAAGCACCCATTTGGCCTTCAAAGGATCGCCGTCCACAGGAAGCCGGAACAGGTCCGGGCATTCCCATACGGCCGCCTGACAGCCCTGTCCCTCGCCGAACCGGCTTTCGAAGGTCCACTCTTTAAGATCAGGGGAGCTGTAGAAGTAGATTTCCTTATTCACCGAAACGACCATGATCCAGCGGCCGGTTTCCTCGTGCCACAGCACCTTCGGATCGCGGAAATCCTTAAGTCCCGGATTGGGGATGACCGGATTGCCCTGATACTTCGTCCAGCTTCGCCCCTTGTCGCTGCTGTAAGCTATGCTCTGAGACTGGAGTCCGTCCTTGTAATGCGTAAATATCGCGACAAGCCCCGGTTTGCCTCCAAAAAAACCCGTCGTATCGCGCCAGTCCACGACGGCGCTGCCCGACCAGATGTCGCCCAGCTCATCCCCCACCAAGGCAAGCGGCAAATGCTCCCAGTAGAGAAGATCCCGGCTGACCGCATGTCCCCAGCGGCCGGTGAACTGGTAAAATTGATGGTATTCGCCTTCAAAATACACCATCCCGTTCGGATCGCTCATCGGTCCTTGCGGCGGGGTAAGATGAAATTGAGGGCGGTAAAGCTCTTTGTACAGTTCAGCCATCCTTGTCACACCATCCTTCCTTAAGATCAGGAGGAGGGAAGAAGCATCTTCAGATCCTTGACGGTGGTCAGCCCCCCGCCGGAATACCATCCCCATGATTTGCCCGGCATTTTATAAATCCGTGTCGTTAGAGCCACTGAATCTTGAATATAGAAGGTGCACACATCATTCTCCACGATGAGGGTAAAGGAGTACGGGGTATTCGCCGTAAGCTCGATGGGAACCTGGATATCCGGGTTTAAGGAGCCCAAAGCGTCTCCTGGAGCGGCATCGTACCGGACACGATTCTCGCCCGGTTCAAGCCTGATGCCGTATGCCTTTTCCGGTTGGTCTCCTGCGCCGAACACGATTCCGGTGTGTTTCACATCCGCATCAAAGGTAACGGTGCCGGTTATTTTAGCCGTAGCCGGAAGCTGCTCAAATACGAGGCCGGCGAGCCCGTTTTTGCCCTGCAGTTGAATGCTTCCCTCGCTCCCTGAAGCCTCTCCCAATGTCTTGACTTCTTTAAGCGGCGCTTCTAACGAGAACAGCTTGCCGACTTCATCCGGCACCTTCACCGCCAAGGTTTTGTCCGGGTTCTGAATCAGCTCATGCGAAGCCATGTTGCCGGCCCAGTCCCACTTCATATAATCCTTTTCATTCTGGCGGGTGGGAACCCAGCCGAACAGAAAGGTTCTGTTGCCCAGCGCGCCTGTTTTGGCCGCGTAGAAGCCTTTTCCGTCAAAAAGATCCTGTGCGGGCTTCTTCCATGGACCGTTCAGCGACTTACTCATCCGGTAATGCGTCGCGCCTTTGTCGCTGAATTCGGAGAACACCATGTACCAGGTATCGCCGATCTTGAACAGGTCGGCGCATTCCAGCATGAAATAGTTATCCGTATCCTCAATCTTCAAGGGCTCGCGGTACTTCCAATGGCTCATATCCTTGGACGTGAACAAGGCAAGCACTCCGCCGCTGACGCCTTTTTGTCTGGCGCTGACGAGCATCCAGTACTCCTGCTTTTCTTCGTTCCAGATGACGAACGGATCGCGGAAATCATCCCGCTCATACCCTTCAGGCGCATAGAAGGTATCCTCCGGAACCTTCTTCCAGTTCTTCAGGTCCTTGCTGACCGCATGCATGACGGCTTCCTTCGGCTTGTTCTCGTCAGGAAACATCCAGTTATGTCCTGTATAGTAAAAATGATAGGTATCTCCCGCCTTGATCACGCTGCCGGTCCCGATCGCCAGGTCCTGCTTGCCGGCTTCGGAGAAAGGAATAGCTTCCGCTTTGTACGTATAATCAATCAGATTGGACGTCGTCACCTGAAAAATCGGATGAAAGCCGGGAGCGTCGTTGCGCCAGTCCTGCAAATAGTAAAGTTCAATCTGCTTTCCGTTATTAAATGGCATCACATCGCCGACCCAGCCCTCGGGCGGCTTCCAGAATATCCGGTCCGGCACCCGGACAAACGGCTGCTCGGAGGCTTGCAAGGCCGTAGCCGGGTTCGTGCTCGGAGCCGCGCTCCCGGTCGTACTCTGGGACCCGCCGGCGGGTCCCGAATCTGTACCGGAGCTGGCCGCCCCGGCGCTGTCAGCCGGAGCGCTGATATCCGGCGCAGCTCCCTTATTACCGCCCGAACAGCCGGCAACCGTAATCAGGATGGCGCACAGCGATATCCACAAATTCTTTTTAAACGCTGATGTAATCGTCAAGCATCTCCCTCCGTTTACAGGGCAAGACCCCCCTGCCGTCTCCCGCCGGAGCTACCAGCCGCCATAAAGACGGGTTCCCCCAAGAGACGGCATGGGAATCCAGGCTGCCTCGTTCACACGATCACTGGGTCAAAGTGATCTTGATGCCTTCTTCCAGAATGCCTTTCGCTTTGGCAGCGAAGGTGCCTACAGGCGTTCCCGATTTGATGCCTTTCATCACTTCGGCATTGGCGTCGAAAAACTTCTCTACGCCAATCGGCGCGAACAAAATGCTCGAGGCGAGCTGATTCATTAAATCCACTTTCTCCTGGCCGTACAGCTTGACATTGTTGGCATTTGCCACTTCAAGCTCGTTCTTGGCCAACATTTTGATAAATTCGGCTCCGCCCTGTGGATTCTTCGAAACGGCCGGGATCGACCATCCGCTAAGTCCGCCTGGACCTACGCCCTGCTCTCCTTTGGGACCTGTCGGAACCGGTACAAAGTCGATTTCATAGTCGCTTTTGAACGCATTGTAGCCGCCAAACCCGTATTCCGCGCTCATGGCCAATTTGCCGTTCTTGAACTCCTTATTGAAATAGTCGCCTTCTTTGGTTCTGTCGATGAATTTGTCTTTAAGCAGCGCATCCTGGGTAAATTGCATCGCTTCTTTAACATTTTCCGAGTCGTAGTTGGTTGTAATGGTGCCGTCAGCATTGTAGGAAAGAAGGGTTTTCCCGTTCGATGCCAGCATCAGGGCATAGCCCGCATCCCACCAGCCGAAGCCGAACTGATCGATTTTGCCGTCGCTGTCCGTATCCTGAGTCAGCTCTTTAGCCACTTCGCGGAAAGCGTCCCAGGTCCAGTTCCCTTCTGCATAATACTCGGCAGGTGTCTTCACACCGTTGTCCTCAAACATCGTTTTATTATAGAAAATCACGATTGGAGCCGCCGTCGATCCTACCGCATAGGGCTTGCCGCCAAATGAGAACGCGCTGGTCACCGACTTGTTCCAAAGCGAATCTTTCAAATCGATATATTGATCGATCGGCTGCAGGATCTTTTTAAGCGGGTAGACCGGGAAGTTCTGATCGTTCGCCTGTGCCACGTCCACCTGGTCGCCCGCATTCACCATGGAGATCAAGGTAGACTTTTGATCGCCCCATGGAACGGCTACAACGTTCACCTTGCCGCCGAATTTCTTTTCAAATTCCGGAACCGTTTCCCAGAGCGCATCGTAGGCATCCGGATTAGTGGCTTTATTCTGTTCATATTGCTTTTTCGAGGTGTGATACAGAATGGTAATGTTCGGATTGTCCAGCTTGACTTCTTCCGGCGGCTTCTCGCTTTCCGTGCCTGTGCTTGCACTGTTTCCGCTATTGCCGGATGGCTGCGCGCTGTTTCCTCCGTTTCCGCTGTTTCCCCCGGAGCAGCCTGAAATGAGCGCTGCCAGCATAATGACCATAAGCAGCAAGGAACCAAATGATTTTCTAGTTTTTCTCATTAATGAATACCCTCCCAAGCTTTTGTGGTAATAAAAACATCTGCATGACCTAAAAACTCCCTTTTTCCCTAAACGAAACGCCCATTCATTCAAGCGGCGGCACCACCACCCTTACGGTAATCTGAAACCGTCTGTTACTTGATCCCTACATGCTCAATGCTTTCGGTAAAATAACGCTGGGTCAGCAGGTACAGAATAAATAGCGGCAGAATGGCAAGCAGCGCCCCCGCCTGAATGCGGGTCACCACAGCGAGCGGATCGCTGATGGTCTGCACGTTGACCACGGACTGCAAATCGACCCGCAGGGAAGACAGCGCAATGGCAAAGTTCTTCTTTAAATTGCCAAGCAGCAGATTGGACAAATAATATTCGTTCCAGTGCCAGACGAAAGAGAACAGGAATACGGTTATAATCGAGTTTTTCGCGTTTGGCAGCATGACCCGGAAGAAGGTTTTGAACGGACCCGCTCCATCCATGTAGGCTGCGTCCTCCAGTTCAACAGGCATGCCCTTGAAGAATTGGCGGAAAATAAAGATGTACAAGCCCGATCTGAGCCCGAGTCCCAGCAGGGATGGCAGGTAGAACGACGTATAGCTTCCTACCAGGCTGACCGAATCCGGCCCTCCCGTCACAGCCGACACCAGCTTCATGATTCCAAAACCGTCGAAATACTTCATGTCCGCGTACATCGGCAGAATAATCGTCTGCACCGGGATCACAAGCGTCAGAATCACCAGCCCGAAGAGCACATTCGACAGCGGAAATTTGAATCTCGCAAATCCGTAAGCGACAAAGGCGCAGGACAGAACGTCCAAAATCCCGCACCCGAGCCCAATAAACAGGCTGTTCTTGAAGGCTCCCCAGAAATCCATAACGCGGAGCGCATCCGTAAAATTGCTCAGCGTAAATGTCTTCGGAATCCAGATTACGCTCGGGTCAAGCGCGTCGGCCGGAGCGCGCAGCGACATGCTGAGCATGTAAATCAGCGGGTAGAGCAGCTGGTAGCCCAGGGCGGCAAAGACGATGAACCGCAGAGTGGAGATGATCAGTTTTTTCGTTCTTTTGCTGAGACGGTTCCGGAGCATTTCGTTCATCTGTGTTTCCTCCTCTCTCATTAATCCTGCAAGTAGACGATGCGTTTCTTCAGGAACAGGTACACCACGCCGAGGAATACGGCGATCGCGAGACAATACATCCAGGCCATGGCGCTGCTGTAGCCGAACCGGACCTGGGAAAAGGCGGCATTATAGATCATCAGGATGACCCCGTTGCCATAATCGGTAAAGGTGTCGATGATCGTGTACACGATATTCAGGAGCATCATCGGCGTCAGCATCGGCAAGGTGATTTTCCAGAACTGCTCCCACTTTCTCGCGCCCTCAAGGGAAGAAGATTCATATAAATAATCCGGTATCGTATGGAGCCCGGCCAGGAAGAGAAGCACCTGCACGCCCGACCTCCAGGTTAAATCGAAAATGCGGGATATGACGTTGTTGAAGACGCCTATGAGCTGCTGTCCAAATCCAAGCTCGGTCAGTACGCCATCAAGGCCTCCCCCCGAGAACAGATATACGCTTTCAACTCCGCCGCGCATCCCCTGCGAGAACACATCCTCTTTCAGAATTTGCATCAATACCCCGGAAGCGATGATGACCGGCAGGAACGAAACCGCCCGCATCAGTCCTCTGCCCCTGAACTTGTTCTTAAGCAGAACGGCCACGAACAGGCTGTATACAATAATCAGCGGCACGCTGTACAGCATGTTGACCAGCGAATTGACGCCTTCGCGGATGAAAGCCGGGTCTTTATACAGCGCATATTTGAAGTTGTCCAGACCGACATAGGCGCCCTTCAGGCCCTGCGGCGTCATCTCCAGATTTTGAAATGCATACTTGAAGGAGACGATCATCGGCTTCAGGAAGAATAGAATAAATCCTAAAATCCACGGGAAAACGAACATGAGACCGTATACCTGTTTCTTCTTCTCATAGGGTACTAACTTCCATCTTCGGATCACTCATGTCACCCCCTTATTGAACCAGATAGCTGTCCGCTTCCACGCGTTCAGCACCGACTGTGACGGCTTCGTCTGTATAATTGACAATCGCCGATTTTCCGCCTTCGAAGGTCGTACGGTAAACGCCCGGGCCAAGCTGCTCATGACCGATAATCGCACGGCCCATAATTTCCCGCATCGCATCGTTTAGTGTGTTATATTGCTTCGTCACATCGTCGAGCCAGGAATCGAAATTGCCGCTGTACAAGGAATCGAGCACCGTGCCCTTCAGCACATCTCCGTCCCTGGCAATAAAGCGGTATGACGGGTAAGTCCCGGTTTCGATCAGCTTGAGCATATAATGATCCGGATCGCTGGACAGGTTGACCGGCTCGCTGAATGCGGGAATCAAGCCGCTGACCACAATGCTGTAGAAGGGAACAGTCTCGTCCTCTACATCAAAATCGCTGGCATACAGGGGGACATCGGTGAGACGATCCGCAAAAGGAAACGTATAGGCTGCGGCGTGCTCAAACATCATACTGAAGTTGCCCTCGCTTGCCTTTTTAAGGCCGTCCTGCCATAGACTGCCGACCTGATTTTTGGAAAGAGAACGCTTGCGGAAGTCTGAATACATCGTACTGCCCATCCCTTGGTAGGCCACGCCGCTCAGACCGTATCGGTTCGCGGACCCCGCGAATTTTTCAAGGGCGCGGGCCACCGATTCCGGTTTAAGCAAATACCAGGGACTGATCTTCGGATTTTTCGTTCCATCGCTCAAACGGAATGCATACTGCAAAGCAGGGCCCCTGCTGATTCCCTTGGCGACATCCCAGAATTTATGGAATCCGTTGCCGCCTTTGTAGTAATGAACCGGATCTACTGCGGGATAGAAAGCAACGCCTTCATCCTTCAGCTCATTCGCCAGCTTCCTGAACTGCTTTTGGCCGCCCAGGTTCGACTCGGCTTTGACGGACGTAGTCACTTTCCCCCGCAAGCCTCCCGCCTGCCATCCTTCGTACTTGATCAAGAGATTGTTCAGCCCTTTCTCCTTCAGGACTCCGGCTGCCTTTCGCAGATCCTTGTAGGAGGTGAGCGCTTTAACCGTGCTGTATGGAATACCGAACAAGGTTTCCCGTTTCTTGATTCCACCAAGGAAGGTCATGAGCAGCGGAATCTGATCCTGCTTCCCTAGCGCCTCGGCGCCCGCACCCTGTTCTTCAGTCAGGTACTCCCGGTATCTGACAGCCATTCCGGCATAACTGGCCTGATCGCCGCTCAGGAAAAAATACTTCACCTCATACGGAATCGTTCCGAAAAGCGGCTCGGAGGAGCGAACAACCTGTTTTTCGTTAGCGGTGCCTTCCAGAATCAGGTTCGATTCGGATTCCATCCCGTTCAGATAACTGTAAACGGTGTTGTACTGGTTGTTCTTCCGGCTGACATCTGCGGTGATGCCTGCCTGGTAAGCTCCTTGATGAATGACCGCCAGAAAGGCGTGATCATTCTTTTTAATTCCGAATACCGGAAGCTTGATGTCCTCCTTCACCGCGGTTTGCTGCGTGACCGTGAGCGCCTGGTCAGCCCCGTAGACGCGATCGTTATAGCCTTTATTGATCTGCTTGTTGTTATTGAAACGGATCAAGGCTCCGCTTCCGTCCGGGACAAACAAATAACCGTCGTCTTTTAGATTGCCGGCCCCAAAGAAAGGCAGCAGGCTTATGTTCACCAGCTTGTATTTAGCCCCCTGTGTAATCCGGTCCGTCAAAATTTTCGCCGAAAACGAATCATCGCTAATCGTATACTGAACAGGAATGGTCATATCCGCCTTCGGAAAAGTAAACGTGATTTCGATGCCTCCGTCGATCTTGCTCCATTCGAATTTCTTGTTCTTGATGCTTCCCGTATAATTGTTCAGCAGGAACGGTTTGGACTGCAGGTCGACGTACTCGAGCAGCAGCTGGGAGCGCAAATCCATCTTTTTGGTTCCCTTAGCGATTTTGTCCTCCTTCAAATCTTGAGGGTTGCTGGTCCAAACCTCCCCTGACCTCAGATCCGTGACCGCAATTTCACCTGTCTGCGAATTAAAATCAAGGGCCAGATTCCGGCTCGCGGCGACGCGCTCCATCCCTTGGGCGCTTACGGCTGCTGCAGCGGTACTCCGGACAGCGGACGGCGCGGGCGCAGCGGTATTCCGAACTGCGGATGACGCGGGCGAGGCGGCGTGACCCATAGGGCTCCCGTATGCGGAACAACCGGTTGCCAGGATCAGCCCGAATGCCAGAACGGTCCCTGCAAATGAACGTCTCTTCATCTTCATCTTCAGCTTCCTCCTTTCTCCACCATGGTCCGTCTAAGCCCGGAACAGTAACTCGTTGTATATCGTATAGAGAAACACATACAGCTGCTGGAACAGCGTATAGAACAATACGGCCAGGAAGACTACGATGCCCATGGCGGCAAAGG
Source organism: Paenibacillus caui (assembly GCF_019904135.1). Classification (GTDB taxonomy): domain Bacteria; phylum Bacillota; class Bacilli; order Paenibacillales; family Paenibacillaceae; genus Fontibacillus; species Fontibacillus caui. The sequence goes on from NZ_JAIOGQ010000014.1 coordinate 103,814, forward strand.
TAAGAAGGATCGATTGCAAGGTCCTTACAAATCCGTAATCATGAATGATTCCCATGCCGATCACCATCAGAATGCTGCTCCAGATCAGGCCGACCACCATCATATAGTACAGAAAGGCGCCCTCTTCCCGAAGCAGCACATTGCTGAAGAAGATCGTGATCAGGGTTGCAATTACATACGGAATAAGCGAATAGGCGCTAATAATGACAATTTCGGCTGCCTTCCCTTCGCCTTCCATCCATGTGGCCACCGCCCAGTTGCAGACGACCCACAAAACGAACAGCACAATGGTCTTGGTGGCGATCAGCCAGACATTCAGAGCGGCGGGGTCCGCATAGTTGAAGATAAATCCTGAATTTTGCCGTTCCATCAAGGCGGAAAGGAAGAAGACGAACACGATGATTCCGGCTGCCGGGATCGAGCCTTTACGATCTTCTTTAACCGCATAGAAGCCGTCGAACGGATGAATCAGGCAACGCAGCGGATTGATCTTACCGCGAAACAGCGTGAAGATTCTCATGGTTTGGTCTCTTTGCAGCGGATTGATCTTGCCGCGAAATGGCGTAAAGGCTCTCATGATTTGGTCTCCTTTCTTTTCTTGATGGTCCAAAAACGCTTAAGCTTCACAGCATAGTAAACAGCGGCGAGCAGCAGAATCAGCGTCATAACGAGCGGCAAATACTCGCGAACCGCGCGGATCCTGACTTCCGCAAAGGTATCCGAATAACCTGCGTGATCTGCGCCCATCCGGTACTGCTTCATCGCTTGCCCGTACTGCTCATCCTTCTCGAGCGCCTTCGCGATTCCTATGTTAGCCACGCGGCTGTTCTGATTGCGCCTGGACACTTCCTTCCAGATCTGAGAGGCTTCCTCGTACAGCCCCTGGTTGTAGAGAACGGTTGCCTTGCGCACCAGCTCGCCGTATTCGCTCAGCTTGAACACGGTAATATTGAGCTTAGCCGTGTCCAGCACCAGCACTTCGCCATTCCGGTAAGCCACGGCGGTGGGCTGAAGAAATGTTCCTTTCTGGTTGCCGAGGGACCCGAAGACCGCCACCTGGTTGCCTTCCTGGTCATATTCGAACACATGTCCGCGCGTCCGGTCGAGCGCGGCGATAAACCCGTCTCCGTCAATGGCAAGATCCACGAAGGAGGTATCCACCTTGACGGATTGCTTCATCGTGTACTCCCTGTCGCCGAACCGCAGCTCGCCCTGCTCTCCCTTCAGGACATTGTTACCGAGCGGATTCAGCTTCTTGATCTGCTCGCTGGAGTTTTGCGATACGATGGTCGTCGTGTAGACGAAATCGTCCCGCCCCAGGTCCAGATTGGAATATTCGATCGGCAGCAGCTTCGCCATGGAATCGCGCTGTTCCTTGGTCAGCACGCTTTTCCAGAACGACTCAAGCACGACTGCCGGCGTTACCTCCACCTTGTTGCTGCCGAAATAACCGGTAAATTGTCCGCTCGTATCAAACTGCATCAAACCATAATACTGGCCTTCGGACAGGACATAGATTCGGCCGGCGCTGTCGGCAGCCACCTTTGTCGGCTTAAAGACGAACGCTTTGGGAATGAGCGGATGAGCCGGGTTCTTGATGACGAGATCGACCTTGCCGTCTGGCCCTATCCTCAGGACGCGGCCGTTGCCTTTATCGGCAACATACAGCTTTCCTGCAGAGTCTGCGTAGATGCCGGTCGGGCCTGATAGCTTCGTCTTTTGTCCGTCCATCTCCAGCTCTTCGATAATGCCTGTCTTCTGAAATTTGCCGTTCAGTTTGACGATCCGGTTATTCCCGGTATCCGCAATGTAAATCAAACCGTTATTGTCAACGAACATATCCTGGGGCTCATTGAACTGTCCCGCCCCGGCATCCAGGCCCGTATAGATAGCCTTTGGCAAATAGCTGAGCGGCGCCGCCTTCGATTGGTTCCACTCATTGTAGACATAAGCTGGGTAGGATGCCTCTGCGTTTACCCGGGCCGTTCCCGCCGCAAGCATGGGAAGCAGAAGGACAGCGGCAAGCAGGATCTTGATCTTCATGTCTTTCCTCCTGTCACTTGATTCCCGCAAAAGTCATAGTTTCGACGACCTTGCGCTGGAGCAAGACGAATATAATAATTGGCGGAATCATCAATATGACCGAAGCCGCAGCGCCCGCGCCCATCCGGGCAATCGGATCGCTCGCCGCGATCTGCTCAAGCGCCATTTTGAACACCTTGAGCGACTCGCTGTAGATCAGCTCCTTCGGAGCGTAGTTCCACAAGTTTACAAACTGGAAAATAACGACCGTCATGACAGCCGGGATGCAGTTCGGCAGCACGATCTGGAAGAACGTTCTGAACTCGTTCGCCCCGTCGATCCGCGAAGCCTCCAGGATGGCGTCCGGGAGCTGCTCTATGAACTGCTTCATCAGGAACAGTCCCAGCGATGCTCCGATCCAGGGCAGGATCAGCGCTCCGTAAGTGTTGACCAGCTTCAGATTGGCCATCAGGATAAACTGCGGAATAAACGTGACCTGCGGCACGAACATCAGGGCCATTACGATGATCGAAAAGAGCGCCTTTTTACCCGGAAACTTGTGCTTCGCCAAAGGGTAAGCGGCCATGGAAGCGAAGAGCACATGGAATACCGTCCCGAGCACAGCCACGATCACGGTGTTGAAAATATACCGCGTCAGCGGGACCCACATGTTTGACGCTATTTGAAACAAGCTTTCATAGTTATCGAAGGTTGGCCTTCTGACGATCAGCCTTGGCGGAAACTGCAGCAGCTCATTGATGGGTTTAAATGACGTTATAAGCGCAAAAATGAACGGAAACGCGGAAAACACGCCTAAAAGGGCAATGATGCCAAATATAATAATGTTCCCGCCAAGGGACCTTCTAGCTTTGGCCCCGGCTTTCTTCTTTTGGATCCTGAACATGTTCTCCCTCCTTAAGGTCAGGTGCCGACTTTGCTCAGCAGCTTGCTTACGACCCGGTTCGTCAGCACCATCATGACAAACAGCACGACAGCCATCGTGGAGGCGTAACCCATTTCATACCGGATCGTCCCGTAGTCCATAATGTGCGTGACCATCGTCTCGCCCGCATATTCCGTACTCGGAAAGCCGGCCAGCTCGATGGAGACGTCCGCGACACTGAACGACACCACAATCTGCATGACCGCGCCGAACACCAGTTGCGGAATCATGGACGGAAGCGTAATGTACCACAGCTCCTGAAACCTGTTTTTGATTCCGTCCATCACTCCGGCTTCGTAGAGGCTCCGGTCGATCGTCTGCAGCCCGGCGACAAAGGCCAGAAAGCTGATGCCAAGGCTCATCCAGAGCTGAACGACAATGAGGATAGGAAGAACATATTTCTGGTCAACCAGCCAGGCGATGGGATCGCTGATGAAACCGAGATTCATCAATATACCGTTCAAATAACCGTAAGCATCGGAGCTGAAGAACAACCGCCACATCGGATATACGGAAGCCCCCACTATGGCCGGCAAATAGAAAACGACTGTAGCAATGGAACGGAGCGTTCTGGACAAGTCATTGATCATCCAGGCGACCAGAAAGCTTAGCGCATAGCTGATCGGTCCCGTTATAAAGGCAAAGAGCATCGTATTCTTCAGCGCAATGATAAAGATGTCGTCGTCGAGGAACAGCCTGATATAGTTGTACCAGCCGACGGCGCGGGGCGGCTCGATCATGTTGTAATAGGTGAAGCTGAATACAAAGGACAAGATGACGGGCAATATCGTAAAAAGAATAAAAAATAACAGGTAAGGCGCCATGAGCAGATAGCTCTCTTTATGCTTTCGTATACTTTTCCATATTCCCGTATTCATTGATCCACCCCGAATTCATACCGCTTGCGGGTAATTTCCTCATTGATCTGCTTGTTCCAGAAATAGAGCGATTCGCGCGGATTTTTCCACTGGAATACAACGCTGCGGAAGGCGTTGTCGATATTCCGGGAAGTGTAATAGCCGCCCGGCAGCTCCGGAACTTCCTCCACCTGTTTCCACTGCTCCATCAAAACCGTTTGCTCGCTTCGGCTCCATGGCGTTGCCGCGAATGCTTCGATATTGGCTGGCGTACGCCGGCCCAGAACGCCCATTTCGTTCTCCAGCTCTTTGACAAATTGGCTTTGCGTCTCCGGGCTGTTCCACCACTGCATGAATTTCCAGGCAGCTTCTTTGTTCTTTGCATTTTTGAGAATAATGCCTGCCGTGCCATTGGCCGCACTGATTCGATTAATGCTGCCGTCCGGCTCTCTTACTCCAGGGATCGGAGCCATCTTCCACGTTCCATCAATTTCGGGCGCAACTGCCACCAGCGTGTTATACAATTTGTAGCTGGTAATCACAATCGGCATTTCCCCGCTCCAAAACCGGTTAAAATCGTTCTTGTACAGCGGGTAGTCATACAAGTTGTAGAAATCGGTCCACTGCTTGAACGCCTTGTAAGCTGTCTGTTCATTGAATCTTGTTGACGTATGCTGATCGTTGTAGACTCCGCTGTCGTGCTGCATGAGCAAGGTCGGGAACAAATTCAGAAGACCCATGCCCTGATTGAGCAGCGCATACGCGTCCAGGCTTTCGTAAGGAAGCCCGATCTGAAGGTTGTTATTTTGCAGGACCGGAGCGATCTTCATGAGGTCATCCCAGGTTTCGGGCGCCTTGAGACCCAGTTCCTTCAGGACGTCCTCCCGGTAGAACATCATGAAAAACTGCTGCTCATCCGGAATCGCAAAAGTATGGTTCTCGTACTTGTAAGGATCGAAAGCGGTTGGCATATACTCCTTCGTCATAGTTTCAAAGCCACCAAACTGGTCCAGCGGCTCGAGCGCGCCGCGAATCGCCAAATTCATCGTATCTCCCCGGTTCGTGAACAGGTTGATGTCCGGTCCCACCCCGGCCATGACCGCTTTGACCAAAGCGTCCTTCACGAGGTTCAGGTTGACGCTGATCCCTGTCTCGGGCGTGAACGATTCCTGGATCATCCGGTTCAAAACATAAGCCTGGTCGCGGCCAAGGCCGATCCACACATCAAGGGGTTTGCTGGCCGCCCTTTTGTCCTCCGCGCCGATCGTGTCGTAATTCTGCATAAAGGAGCCGCTAAAGGCTCTCATCTCATGGACAGCGCTTTCAGCAAAATTAGCGTCGCCTCTCGGAGCTGCGTGATCCGGTGAAGCCGTATATAAATAGTCCAGTTCCAGCGGCTGGCTTTTAACAGTCAGAATCCAGTCCGCCACTCCGGTAACATTGCTTTTGTAAGCATCAAGCCGTTTCGGAATGGTATCGGGACGCTCGACAAAACTGTCCAGCTGCAGCGCCAGCATCCGGAAGGTCGAGGAACCGGCGTTCTTCTGTGCCGACATGTGATCCAGCGCGTCCGCTTCCTTCTTCAATCCTGCGGATAACCGCTTGAACTCGCCGGTCAGCTCAGGAATACTCTTATCCAGATCGTAATCCCGGTAAGGGTCCGGCGTTACGCCCGTGATCATGACGATTTTCCGGTAAATCTGGTTCATGTCGAAAACCATGCCCTGCACGTTCCGCAGAGATTCCGCCAGTTCTCCGAGCGTTACTTCCATTTTGATCTCATGGGTTCCTTTCGTTAAATAAAACCGGTAAGGCTCGCCGTTCTCATCGCCAAGGTCTTTGATCTTCCAGGCGGTATCATAATAAAACCGGACATGCTCAAGCTCGGAAAAAGGCACCTGACCGTCCAGGTATATTTTTCTGGAGACAAAAGATCCCTTTACCCGGTTCTGGTGATAGCGCATCCCGATCTTGTACCAGCCGTCCTGCGGAGCCTCGACTTCCCAACTGATCCACTGCCCCGCCACATCCCAATTGCCGCCCCCGATCGTATTCATCCGGATCTTTACCGGATTGTACGGCTCTGTCAGCGGACTTGAACGGTCCGTTGTCGGAAAAAGGCCTGCCGCCGACTTCAAATAGGGGGATTCCGCCTGAACGGTTTGAAAATAATTTTTGTCCGGCGCACCGCTGCCGTTCCCTTTATGCTGCTGGACATAATCCGCGTAGCTCAGAGGTTTCTTCACCTCGGTCAAACGCAGGTAATCGAGCATCGCAGACTCGCGGCTGTTTGTCAGCTTGATCGTATGCCTGCCGGCAGCGAGATCCAGCTTCAACGTTCCGTCACCCAGTTCATCCGCCTCACGCACCATCGTCTCAAGCCATATATTTTCTTCAACCTGCTTCGGCCTGAGCTCATTTCCATCCGTTTTCTTTACCGCCGCCGAGGCGTCTTTCCACGCGCGGTTCAATGTAAACGGTTTCTGACCTCCCAGCACCTTACCGTCAAGCGTCATCGAAAACTCGATATCCTGTCCGTTGCCCTTAAGCGGATAGTAGCCGATCGAGACTTCATACTGCCCGCTGGCAGGAACATCAACGTTCCATGCCACCGAGCCGCCTTCCTCCCATTTGACCACTTCGCTTCGCTCTTTCCATTCCGCAACAACAGGCGAAGCGGACAGGTTGCTGTCCTTCGCATAAGCCATGATCCCGGTGTTCGGACGCTGCGGCTGCTTGTAAATATAGGCCGGAGGAGACGCTATCTCCTTTTCGGAAAAAGTTAGAATACTGATCACGGCCAAAAGCACCACCAAGCCAGCACAACCGGCAATTGCAATCATCCATTTTTTCATCTCGGCCTACCCCCGGAAACGTTATGCACTTATTGTGCATATATTAAACATTTGCTTTACATAAAGCATTACATAATGTAAACATTTATGTGTGCACAAGCGAAGTATAGCGCTTTCAAATTGAAGTGTCAATGCCAATTCCATTAAGTTCACAATTGTAAATTACCCGTGATGAAACGACGCATTTTTTCAGAAAATGTATTTGTCTTTCCATGCCTGTTGTGGCTTTAATCGCTGTTAAAATAAGAAATTTCGCCAAGCTCTTTAACTTTGTAATAAATGGGCACAAGCTCTTTTTTTACCCCGAAAAAATACTTATAATGAAATTAAGCCGCTCAAAACGGATAGGGTTGGGACCAAGATTTGCGAGCCATTACAAGACTGCATGGACACCATTTCTATCCCCGCATCATTTACACTATAGTTTACATTTGCACATATTAATGCTAACATTTCATCATAATCATGACAGTACTATAACCGTAAATGACTGTAAAAGGAGCTCAGGTATGGCGGAAAGAGTTACGATCCAGCAAATTGCCGACGCTTTGGGATTGTCGCGCAATACTGTATCCAAAGCGCTGAACAACCATCCTCAAATTCCCGATACGACGAAGGAGAAGGTTGTCCAGAAAGCAACAGAGATGAAATACAAAAACTTTCATTCTTTAAGAATTGGCAACATCGCCCTTCTCGCCAGAGGCGACATTAATGCGATCAGCTTTTATTCCGAAACGATCAAGGGAATGGAGACGAGGCTGCGCGCGGAAGGATTCAATCTGATTCTTTCTCTGGTCAGTCAGGAAGATATAAAGTCGCGGAGGCTTCCGGCCAACATCCATTCCTCCAACGTTGACGGCATTGTATGCATCGAAATTTTTGACAAATCGTATATTCAAACCGTGCTTAATACCAATATACCGACCGTGTTTATCGATTTTATTCCGGACACCGTATTCACGAGCCATAAATACGACATCATTCTGATCGAGAATGAGTATCCAAGCTTCACACTTACGGAAGGATTAATCAAGCGGGGACATCAGCACATCGGTTTTATCGGGGACTATAACCATTGCCGGAGCTTTTATGAGCGGTGGCTCGGCTTTGACCGAGCCTTAAGAAATTCCGGCGCCGCACCGGGCAGTCCTTACAGCATTACTTTGCCGGACAATAACCCTTATCTTCATGTAGAGTGGATGGCGAACCAGCTCAAGCAGCTGCCCTCCCTCCCAACCGCCTTTGTATGTGCGAACGACGATATCGGCATTGCGGCCATTCGCGCCCTCAAGGAAATGAACTACCGTATTCCGTCGGATATCGAAATAACCGGTTTTGACGATATCGCCAACGCGGAAATTATCGATCCTCCGTTAACTACCGTGCATACCTACCCTTATGATCTTGGTACCCGGGTAGTGGATGCGCTGCTTGTCCGCATCGAGCAGCCCGAACGGAACAATGAAACTATCTATCTGGAGACGATCATAATTAAGCGGGGCTCTACAAAATAGAATCGAGTAGGAGGGGGCGGCTAACCCCCGTCCTCTCACACCACCGTACATGCGGGTCCGCATACGGCGGTTCCAAAAGGTTAACGAAGTTCCAAATAACGAGAAAGCAAACTTTTCAGCCCTTTCGCTTCCCAGAAAGAAGTCGGAAGGGCATTATTTGTGTTTCGAGACATTTCCCATGCACCACGCCGG
>NZ_JAIOGQ010000015.1 GCF_019904135.1 Paenibacillus caui
GCAGACATTACTTCACCCGTAATCGAGATCGGTATGTACAGGGACTTCTGGTCGAATGCAACTATGCTCGCTATTTTCACTAGCATAAACTAGCTGACTGTTCAAGCACTAACTTTGGTGTAGAGCCAAAAATAATAAAGCCATTTAAAAATAAAAAAGTTGTTTAAAAATATGGTGTGAAATGGAAGTTTCATATGTTGTAAAATATAATGAATATAAGAATATTTTGATATTCGTATATTTAAGAAATGGGCATAATAGGAGTGGATTAAGATGTTGGATAAATTGAAAGATGCATTTCTATCTAAGGAATTAACTTGTACTAATTGTGGTAAAAAAATCGGAGAAGGTGAACGTTTTACTGCTATTTTAACAATGCCTTCTGAAAAAGATATGTTAGTATCACGATTAGATAATGCAATCGCAAGAACTGCTGATAGTGTATTGTGTGAAAGCTGTAAATAAGGGCGCACTTTTATAAGATTGTTCTCCGAAAATTATACAACTTTATTATCAATTCACAAATCTTTCATTAACGGATGCGTTAATTGAAAAAGAAAGGATATAACATATTAGTCATATAAAATATGTTATATCCTTTCTTTTATCTAACTTTTTTTAATTTAGGTCTTGATAACAGTAAGAAGATTGGTCTTTTTGGGCTTGGCCAAGCTGCTTCAATCAGACGAAATGGTTTATAGAACTCTCATTTTGAGTTAATATGGATATCAGCGGACCCATCAGGTTTCGGACCAGGACTAGGATCAGGATTCAGATAGACGTTAAGTGACAGGAAAGGTATGGTAAAGAATGGATCAGCATAAAATGGTAATCGGGCAGGCCGAGCGTTTCGTACAAGAAGAGCTCGGGACTGACCGCAGCGGCCATGATTGGTGGCATATCCACCGTGTCAGGAATATGGCTTTGCGTCTTGCGCGCCAGGAACAGGCCGATTTGCTGGTGTGCGAGCTGGCGGCGCTGCTCCATGACATTGCGGATGAGAAGCTAAACGCCTCCAAAGAAGCAGGACTGAATAAAGTAAGTGTATGGCTGCAACGGCATGTTTCCGATGAGGACGTGATTCATAAAATCATGTCGATCATCTCCACGATGTCCTATAATGGAGGCAAGAACCCGCCGATGACGACATTGGAGGGGGAAATTGTACAGGATGCCGACCGGCTGGATGCGATAGGCGCGATTGGCATAGCCAGAACCTTTGCTTACGGAGGCTCCAAAGGCAGATCTATGCACGAACCGGAGCGCGATTTTTCGAATATGGATTATCGAAGTGAAGGCAATACGTCCATTCATCATTTTTACGAGAAGCTTCTGAAGCTGAAGGACCTGATGAACACAGACTATGCCAGACAGCTGGCAGAGTCCAGACACGCCTTTATGCAGCAGTATTTGGACCAGTTTTATCAAGAATGGGACGCAGCAGACAAAGATGCATAAATAATGACTGACGACAGGTGATACAGGTGAGAATTGCTTTTTTTGATTCCGGGATCGGCGGAATAACCGTACTGCATGAAGCGATGAAGAAGCTTCCTGACGAGGACTTTCTTTATTTTGCCGATACCCTTCATGTTCCTTATGGAACGAAATCCTTGACCGAGGTAAATCAATACGTAAAAGAGTCGGTTGGCACCATTATGCAGGAGGAGATCAAAGCGCTGGTCGTGGCCTGCAATACTGGTACAAGCGCGGCGATCAACGAACTGAGAAGCCTATATACGATCCCGATCATCGGGATGGAGCCGGCTGTCAAACCTGCAGTAGAAAGAAGTCTCGAAGAAGGAAGAAGAGTGCTGGTGTTCGCTACACCACTGACGCTCAGTCAATCCAAGTATGCCGATTTGGTTGCGCGTGTCGATGACCACTCCATCGTGGATTCCTTGCCTCTTCCGGAACTGGTAGAATATTGCGAGAATCTGAACTTCGACCGTCAGGAAATCGGGAACTATTTTAAACGGAAGCTTGGGCATCTGGACTTGGGGCAATACGGAACGGTAGTGCTTGGATGCACGCATTATCCCTTCTACAAGGAGATTTTAAAGGAGATCTTGCCAACGCACCTTGAACTGATCGATGGCAGCAGGGGGACTGTAAACAGGTTAATCGACAGGCTCAGGGAGCAAGGTTTGCAGGGAACGCATGGGACAAACGATATCAAGTTCATGTGCTCGAATGAAGATCCTGCTTATCTGGACAAGATGGAGCGGGCGCTTGCCTTCCTCAGGAACCGTTGATTTTTAAACCGCACAAGAAGCTCTGATCAAAAGGCGATAAATGCGCAGACTGTCCTTGCTGGACGGTCTTTTTTAGAATAAGGGGGACCTAAAGATGATTTTATTTCAGAGCGGGTACATCCAAGCCAAACGCTTGACTGAAGCTGATTCTCCACTTCTGGTAAAGTGGCTTTCGGATGTAAGGGTTTTGGAGTATTACGAGCAGAAAGGATGAACAGCCATGAAAAGACTCTTGCTGGCGGACGATGATCCGCATATCCGCACACTGCTCAGGCATTTTTTGACCGCCGAAGGATATGCGGTATTGGAAACAAGGGACGGGCAGGAAGCTATGGACAGGCTGCAAAGCGAACCGGTGGATCTGGCTATTGTGGATGTCATGATGCCGAAGGTGAACGGTTTGGAGCTCTGCAGCCACATTCGGGACAATTATGATATACCCATCATTCTGCTGACTGCCCGCGAGCAACTGGCGGATAAGGAACAGGGATACATGCGCGGGACGGACGATTATGTCACAAAGCCTTTTGAACCGGAGGAGCTTCTCTTCCGCATACAGGCGCTCTTTCGACGCTACTCGCTTGCATCCAAGGACCGGATCAGGCTGGGCAAAGTGATCATTGACCGTAAAAATTATGAGGTGCTGGATGGAGATTCCGTCATGCTGCTTCCACGAAAAGAGTTCGAGCTTCTGGCCCAATTAGCCCAGTTTGCCGGACGCTTATTTGCGCGGGAAGAGCTGATCCGGCTTGTCTGGGGGCCGGATTATGACGGGGATGAACGCACCGTGGATGTGCATATCAAGCGTTTGCGGCAGCGTTTTGCCGATTATCAGGAAATCTTCGCGATTCAAACGGTCCGCGGTCTCGGCTACAAGCTTGAGGTGACGGGCAAATGAAATCGCTCTATGTGCGGATTTGCCTGATGACGCTTGCCACCATCATTATCAGCAGCTTTCTCGGATTTATAGTGTCCAATGTTTATTATCATATGAAACTGAAACCGTATAATGATAGGAAGCTGACCCGGATGGTTCAGGACATGCAGCGGTTTATGGAGCGTAATGCCGGCGAAACCGATGAATATCTCCGGAACATAGGTTCCCTGGGATATGAGATTTATTTGACGGATGGAAGAGGAGAGGATCGTTTTTACGGGGCGCGTTTCCGGTTGCAGGATTTGGCGGCGGAGAACATCCGGCTTGTCCTTCAAGGACAAGCTTACCACGGGGTAGCCGAATTTCCCGGCGGTCCGTTGATTACGGGCTTTTTCGATAACCGGCTTAGCAATACAGTCGGCGCTCCGGTTAATATTAATGGCGCTAACTATGCGCTCTTCATGCGTCCGGATACGAAAATGCAGTTTGGAGAGCTGCGGATTTTCTTCGCCATGATTATTCTTTTTACGGTGCTTTTCAGCATTATGCTCTTCTTGATTGCCGCAAGGTATGTGGTTAGGCCGATCACGCGGCTGACGGAAGCAACCAAAGCCATCGCGGGTGGCCGTTACGATATCAAGCTTGCCACCCGGCGGCGGGATGAAATCGGGCAGCTTGCATCCCATTTTACGGTAATGAGCCAGGAACTCAAGCGTTCGGACCAATCGCGGCAGGAGTTTGTATCGAATGTGTCCCACGAAATTCAGTCGCCGCTTGCTTCGATCCAGGGATTTGCCGCAGCGCTCCGGAAGAAGGAATTGTCTCCCCCTGAGCAGGAGCATTACCTGAATATCATTGAAGAAGAGAGCCGCCATTTGTCGACGCTGAGCAAGCAGCTGCTTACCTTATCCATGCTGGATGATAAAGAAGAAGGCGGTATACCGAAGGAGACGGTCGAGCTGCGTTCCCAGCTGTGTCAGGTCGCGCAGGTTATGGAGTGGCAGCTTGCCGGGAAGGAGCTGGCCCTCCTGATGAATGTGCCCGAGTTGTCTGTCCCCGGGAACAGCGGACTATTGTATCAGGTTTGGATGAACCTGCTGTCCAATGCCGTCAAATTCACCCCTGCCTCCGGGACGATCCGAATCCGCGCCTGGAAGGAGGGGGCCTGGTGCAAAGTGGCTTTCTCCGATACGGGCGAAGGGATTTCGAAAGAGGAGCTTCCCCATGTATTTGACCGGTTCTATAAAGCTGACAAAGCCAGGGATCGCTCTTCAAACTCATCAAACAGCACCGGGCTCGGCCTTTCCATCGTTCGGAAAATAGTAAGCCTGCACGAAGGAACCATTGAAGTGTCCAGCCGACCGGGAGAAGGGAGCACCTTTACGGTGACTTTACCACATTTGTAAAGTGTTATTCACATTGCGTTCATATTCGCTTCCTAAACTGGGTCTGTACCCTTGATCAGTCCCTGTTAGGAGTGAATGAACCATGTTTTTATCCCTTCGGGAAATCCGGCACGCGAAAGCGCGTTATGCCCTTTTGCTGGTTATTATGCTGCTGCTAACCTTTCTGGTACTGTTCGTAACAGGTTTGGCCAGAGGTCTGGCCTATGCCAACGGCTCAGCCATAGAGAACATGCCGGTAAATTACTTTATGCTGCAAAAAGATTCAGATAACCGTTTCAGCCGCTCCATGCTGGACCAAACTCAGCTGAATGAAGCGCGAAGCCGGATCGGTAAAGATAAGATGGCTTCTCTCGGCATTCGGATGAGCACCATTACCGTAGACGGCGGTTCCCGGAAAACGGATATTGCCGTTTTTGGCGTCGATATGTCGGGTCTGCTGGCGCCTGACGTGATCCAGGGAAGCGCAGTCGCGGATACGGACGAAGGCAAGGTTGTTGCCGATCGCAAGCTTGAACAATCGGGCGTGAAGATCGGGAGCACGATTAAGGATCAGGCCACCGGCATGTCCTGGAAGGTCGCCGGATTTACGAGCGATGCTTCTTACAGCCATGCGCCTGTTGTCTTTATGAATGAGCTGGAGTGGAGCAAGCTCGCCCGGACGTCCTCGATGCCCGGCGGGCCCGCAGAGGGAGCTTTCAATGCGATTGCTGTCAAAGGCGATAAAGCCGTTTTGGCGGAAGCGGCGGGCACGATGACCGACGTCGATCTTATTTCCAAAAAGACAGCCATTGCCGGCATCCCGGGATATTCGGCAGAGCAGAAGTCGCTAACGATGATGATCGCCTTTCTGTTCATCATTGCCGCATTTGTGCTAACGGTTTTCTCTTATGTCATCACGATTCAGAAAACGGGCCAGTTCGGAGTTTTAAAGGCGATTGGCGTGAAAACCTCTTATTTGGCAGGCAGCGTGCTCACCCAGATGCTGCTGCTGTCCTGTACAAGCGTAGCCATTAGCCTGCTGCTTACGTGGGGGATGGTTCAGGTCCTGCCTGCGAGCATGCCGTTCAGCTTGAAACCTGCGGTCATCGCCTTTACAAGCCTGCTAATGATTGCCGTCTCGGCGGCGGGAGCGCTCATTTCTGTCATTCGCGTCGCCAAAATCGATGCGCTGGATGCGATAGGGAGGGCGGTCTGATGAAAAGAACCATGCTGGCGTTGCGTCATGTCACCCGGACCTTTGGAGACGGCGAATCTTCGATCACTATTCTTGACGATTTGTCATTTGAAGTGAGTGAAGGCGAATTTGTGGCCGTGCTGGGTCCTTCGGGATCGGGAAAAAGCACCTTTCTCTCCATCGCCGGCGCTCTGCTGACTCCGACAGAAGGGGAGGTCGTCATTGACGGACAGCCATTAAGCGGATTAAACAGTCAGAAACTCGCCGGTCTCAGGCTGAACAAGATCGGTTTCATGTTTCAGAGCGCCAATCTCATTCCTTATTTGAAAGTCGAGGAGCAGCTGTTGTTTGTGGCCAAACTTTCAGGCATGGACAGGCGGGAAGCGCAGCGCAGAGCAGGTGAGCTGCTTGAACGGCTCGGTCTTGAGAAGCGGAGGAACTACTATCCGGAGAGGCTATCGGGCGGCGAGAAACAGCGGACCGCCATCGCCCGGGCCTGGATGAACAGGCCGGCGATTCTGCTGGCCGACGAGCCAACGGCAAGCCTCGATTCAAACCGCGGACAGATGATTGTGCGCATGATTGCCGAAGAAGTGAAAGCGGAGAAGAAAGCCGCCGTTATGGTTACGCATGATGAACGGATGCTTCATTACTGTGACCGTGTGCTGCATCTGGAAGACGGCAAATTAAGAGAAGCTTAAGGCCGTTGTTGCCCCTTCCGAAACCCAGAAGGGGCTGCTTCAGTTCTGGCATAACCTTCATTCAGGACAGCAGCTCAATCGGCTCATCAGGGGCTTCCTGTACAAGCCTTGCTTTGGTGTTCCGGTGCGTCCAGGTCCGGTAATATTGGGAGTTCTTGCCGTAGGAATTGTCGATCAGCACGTGCGGCTTATCCATCAAGCAAGCGAGTATATGACCGTGCAGCCGGGAGGTGTGAATGATCCGGTAGGAGCCGAACAAGCTTACCGCTTTGCGAAGCAAATAATCGGTGTACATGTACCAGAACAGCCGGGTGGGCAAGTATCCGCCCAGTTTTTTATCAAGCTTGCAGAATTTCGCCAAATGATGCGTAACTTTGCTTTCCATTCGGCTGAACAGCGTGTCCCAGTCCCGGAAATCGCTTTGATTTCCTCCAACATTCTGCGGCTGCGCATTCCCCGCCTCGATATCGGTTCGAATGAAGTAAAGGAGATCCTTCTCGCCCTTTTTGGGCGGAACGATCGGCCAAAGCTGGTGAGCCATGTCCGGCGAGAGGTAAACGCGGCAGCCCGAAAACTTTCGTTTCGCAAGTTCATAGCACGCTTTGTCCCGGACATAGAGATGGAGGTCAGGGTGGGCATTGAAAATAGCTGCCGACTTGTCGTAGTTGGCCTCATTCTGGAAGTAGATCGTTTGCGGCATGATGACAATGCGGTGTGTTGGAAACTGTTTCACTACTCGCTCCCGAAGCTCCTGATGATGAGTGTACAAATCCCCAAAGTTGCCTCCGCCGTTCAGAACAAATATACTGCCTGGAACGGCTTGAAGCTGATCCGGAAAATCATACAGGTTATAGCGGGCCAGAATATGGATGCCGTAATCCTTGAAAAATTTTTCCGTTCCTTTCATGATCAGCATATCCCCGCCGTTGTTGTACACCGGATAATCCAAATAATAGATTTCTGAACCTGAAGGAATGACGTCCAGAATTTGACGGAGCTGTTCTTTCAATTCAGCCATGGGATGCATATTCATGTACCTCCTCTTTGCGGTGTTTTCGTTTATCGCCAATCGTTTGGAGCAGGAAGGACAAGTCGCTCGGGTCAAACAAAATGCGTCTTAACGGGACTTTAAAGAACACCGGGAAAGACAGTACGGATACAGCCAGCCGGACAAGCGCTCCCGATAACAGGGCAAGCGCAATGCCGGGAAGTCCGAGCCAAGGCGTAAATACAAAAAACAGTCCGGCCGTAACGAGATAGGCTGCAATTTGCCGCACAAGGACAAGTCCCGGGCGTCCCAGGGCATTAAAGGCGGAAGCAAGGATCCAGGAGGCCCCGCCGATAATGCATTCCACCGAGAGCAAATAAAAGGTTCCGGCTCCGGCTAAAAACGTAGTGCCATACAGCAGGCCGAGCAGGTATTTGCCGACGAACAGGCTGGGAACGATCACGATGGCCATGCCGACCATCGAAATCCGAAAGGCTCTGCCGATTTTGTCGATAATGGCGTCATGCTGCATCCCGGTTACTTTTGGAAAAATGACGCTCGTAATTGCATTCTGCACAACGTTGAATACGCGCGACAGGGCATACACAACGGAATATAGCCCAAAATCGGCGGGCGAGAGCAGGGAGACAATGACGATTTTATCCGTTTGATTGCTGAGCGTCCCCATCAGCTCCATCCCGTAAACGCGGGCTCCGTAACTATAGTAAGGGCGGAGCACATTGTTTTGGACAAACCAGCGGAGTGCGCGCCAATGAAGCTGTCCACGCATCCGGTACAATGCCCATGCGAGCGTGGCGATCCCGGCCGTTAGATTAACGGCGGATGCAGTCAGGACATCCAGCGAGCCGAGCAGCCACAATACGATCAACCCGCCGAAGGTCAGGAACGGGACGAAAAAGAGGATGGCATTGTACACGCCAAATTTGTCCAGACTCTGCGAAAGCGCGATGCCAAGGTTGGTCAATACCGCCAGCGGAATGGCGGCGAGCGTATAGATTTGCGCCACGCGTATGACATCCGGCGGATAATTTCCGAGCCAGAGCGGCATGAGGATCCATGCAAGAACTCCTGCGGCCAGGCTAGCCGGAATCTGGATCCGCAGCGCGAGACCGAGCAGATCTGTGACGCTGCCCGTTTTTTTCTTCACGTTATAAATCAGCGAAGTGGGAAGGCCAAATCCGATTAGGCTGCCCAGCAGGGAAGGCCAGAACAGTACGGCTGACAGCTCGCCTTTTCCATCCGCGCCCAGCATCCGGGCGGTCAGAATGGAAGTCAGTGTGGTCACCATCAGAACGAAAAAGTTGTTGAAGCTGGTGCGCATGATTGTTTTGGCCAGGCTATTCCCTCCGAAAACTTGCTTGGCTGCGGAAATGGCGCTCATTGTGCAATCCTTCCTTCCACCCTTGTTCTTGTAAGCATTCTCTCTAGTCTCATCTTGCCCCCAAGCGGGACGCTGCTAATCAGCCAAAAATTCACGATATTTGTTCTTTAGGGGGTTGAGTACGAAGCCGATCCCCCGGATGTAGCCCAAGGCAGCTCCCAAATTTCGCTTGACTGTCTCTTTGCCGGTCAGGTACAAAAGCGTCCACATGAGCGCAACATAACCGCCGGGCCCGGCTTTGCGAAGAGCCAGCAAATAATAGTGATTGACCGCGGTAGCCATGGCCACCTTGCCCGCACGGTCGCGCGAACGGGGGGACTCATGGTGCACGATTTTCAGCTGAGGGTTGACCAGAAGCTTTCCGTATCTGGCCGCAAGACAGCACATATACAAGTCGTCGCCTACGGCGTAGCTGGTCATCCACGGAAAAGGGAGCATATCGCGCAGCGCATCACGCTTGAAGGACATGTTGCAGCCGTGGAAAAAATCGCTTTCAAACGGCCGCTCGGCTTCTCCCCAGTACAGCAGCGACCCCGCCAGACTGCTCGGGGACAGCTTGCCGGGAGAGGTAGACATCTGGCATGACAACACACCCAGCAGCCTGCCCAGCCGGCTTGTCCGCAGGCCTTTGGCTACCCCGCCGACGCCCGCAATGCTTTCATCCTGCTCATACATATCGATCAGCCGCCGAATATAGAGAGGGTCGTCAAGCTCGGCGTCATCGTCGAAATAGAGCACAATATCATGGTGGGCGAGCGTGAGCGCCTCGTATCTCGACAGCCAGACGCCTGGTCTTGTTTTTTTATAGTAGATCAGTTCTGCGCGTCCCATTACGGCGGCAAGGGTCCTGAATTTCTCAAGCACGTCCTGCGGAATTTGACCGTCATCCACGATGATGATCTGGATTTCGGTGTCTGATATTTGCTGCTGGGAGCAGATCGACTCTACACAGCGGGACAGATCGGGAACCCTGTTGCGCGTTGGAATAATAATGGACACGTCAAACATGCATTGGCACCTCCTCTACAGCCGGACGGCCGTGCCGTCAAGCCGCTTGTATTTAATCCCCGAGAACAGATTCCATAATCGGAACATACAGCAGATAGCAAAAAATCGGCCGAATATGTCGCTGGAGAGACTTCCGCCGGTCCTCTCACGGTAAATGCTCATCGACCGACCAAAGGCGAGACGGCGCATGTAGAGGCCAAACTGGGAGGCATCCGCTGAAGAGGTTGTTTTGAGCGCCTGGCCGATCATTTTTCTGCCTCCGCCCGATTTGTAGATTTGCGTTATGCAGGCATTCATCAGATCGTACAGCAGAACCGGGAGAACGGGCTCAATTTCCTGCCTGCGGCTTAAACGGTCGCAGTAATGTTTAAATCGTTCGACAAGCGTTACGTACTGAGCTCCGATCTGGGGGGAAGGAGCCTGCATAAGCGAACCCTCACGCTGTAAATAGAAATAGAACGATCGGTCAATTGCAGCGATATTCCGCGCATGGCAGAGAACATAAAGGTTAAACAGCAGGTCCTCCGAAAAAATTTCCTTATTCGGCTCGAAGCGGATCGCGTTCTGCACCAGAATGTCGCGCCGGTACAGCTTGTTCCATACTTCATGACCATGCGCATAAGTAAACAGATAGCGGTACATATATTCCGCCAGCCCTAGCTTCCGGACGTCTACGATCTCTTCTTTCATTTGCAGAAAGCTCCGTTCGGTATGGTCTGCAAATACTTTATCGTAGTTGCACACGACCAGATCGCAGTTTCCAGCTTCTGCTGTATCGTACATGTGCTCCAGCATCTCCGGTGCAATCCAGTCATCGGAATCGATAAACGCGACATAATCACCGGTGGCGATCTCCATTCCCGCGTTGCGCGCGGAGGAAAGGCCGCCGTTCGGCTTGACGACCATTTTGATTCGCTTGTCCCGAAGCGCATACTCGTCGATAATCCGTTCGCTGCCATCCTTCGTTCCGTCGTTGACGATGATAATTTCCAAGCGGGAATAAGTCTGGCCGCATATCGAATCCAGACACTTCGGCAAATAGTTTTCGACATTGTACACTGGCACGATAACACTGATCAGCCGATTCATCGCCCAATCACTCCTTGTCAGCCCTATTCTTCCCGCGCATCCAGTGCGAGCCTTATTTGCGGGTGTCCGGCTTTATAATGCTAAGGATTTAATAATTTTCTGCTTACGCAAAGCGATCCGCATAAATTGCAAAGTAATTTCGTAACTTTGCAGCGGTTATTTTTACAGTAAGTTTACTCTCGTCGCATGGAAGCGTACATACCACTTTTGTATACTTTTTCTGCATGCGCGAAGAGCAACAAAAACGCGTTCCGTAAGGAACCAGTTTGAGGTTCCGACCATTGAACGCTGAACTATTTTCAGCATATTTAAAGGTCAAGTCATGGCGATTGAAACGCCCCAAATATCTTTATTCCGCAAAAATGGTTAAATATAGTAGAATTAATTGGGGTTCATACAAATTATCCTGCATTCAAGTACACAAGAGGATTCGGATCGCGTGTTCCGGATTTAGAACAAGGAGGAGAACATGAACAAAAGAGCAACCGGCATGATGTTTATCGGCATTGCGGCATTTTTATATGGCATTCGGTATCTGGCTGCGGCGATCTTTAGCTCAAATATCACTTCCTGGAGCACAGAATTATTCCACACGATGCTGGATTATATTGGGAATGGACCGCTCGTTTTGGCGTGCATTTCATTGGCGATCGGGGTAATCTATCTGCTCATCGCCGAATTTGGCACTCATATGCAGCGGCAGATGGACCGAGTTAAACAGAACTGGAATGAAAATGAGGATGATGAATTGAAAAAGGGGCAGCCCAAAGACGAATAGACCGTCAGGAGAGCCCCTAATTCCATTATTTCTTCAACAATGCTCGAACTTGATCGTTTACGGCATCAACATCAACCGATTTTAGCGGCTTGTCGCTCAAATTGTATTTTTGCTTGAGCTTAAGGACCCGGTACACATGCTTGTCGATGTCTTCCGAAGAAATCGTGCCGTTTCTGGCGGCTTCTCTTAAAGCCTCAACAACTGCGGATTCGCTTTTGTCGTCATGCCCGACGAGGACAAGGTCGCTGCCCGCCTGAACCGACTTGACGGCTGCCTCAGCGATGCCAAAATGTTTGATGATTCCGCCCATGGTCATATCATCCGTGATGACGACTCCGTCATAGTGAAGGGAGTTTCGCAGCAGATCCGTTATGATCTTGCTCGACATGGAGGCTGGGAACTTGTTATCGATTTTCGGGATTAAAAGATGAGCAACCATGACTGCATCAGTGTCGTTTTGGATGGCCGACTTGAACGGAAGCAGCTCGAACGATTCCAGATTTTTAAGGCTTTTGTTCACAACAGGCAGCTCGAGATGCGAATCTACGGAAGTATCGCCATGACCGGGAAAATGCTTCACAACAGCAGCAACTCCCTCGGACTGGATTCCTTTCATGACCGCAATGCCATGCTTGGTAACGGTATCGGCCTTGGCGCCAAATGACCGGTCACCGATCACCGGATTGTCCGGATTGCTGTTAATGTCGAGTACGGGCGCGAAATCCATGTTGAAGCCGAGCGACTTCACCTCTTCGCCCAGCGCCTGACCGATGCGGTTAGCGTAATTTTCGTTATTCGTATTTCCAATTTGCCGGGCTTTAGGAAGCTTCACATAACTCTCAGGCATGCGGCTGACCCTGCCGCCTTCCTGATCCACGCTTAGCCATAATGGGGCAGCGTTGTTCCGGTTGGCCTTTTTCAGTTCATTCAGGAGAGCCGGCGTCTGATCCGCATCGGTAATATTGTTCTTATACAAAATAAACCCGCCAACCTTGTAAGTATCGATCATCTTACGGGTCTGCTCCTGAAGGGTGGTGCCTTCCAACCCGACAATGACCATTTGGCCGATCTTCTCGTCCAGGCTCATGTTCTTCAGTTTCTCCTTCACGGGATCGGGCGTTTCGGTAGGCTTTGGAGCCTCCGGTACAGTAGAAGTTTCGGCAGAGGGAGTGGGCGAAGGGTGATCGGTGCTTGCCGAACTGGAATTGGAATTCGCATTTGCATTCGCATTGGTATTTGTATTGGATTGGCCGCAGCCGGCCGGAAAGATACAGATCGCAGCAGCTGTCAGCAGAAGCAGTAACCGTTTGCTTTTTATCATCGTAGATACCTCCCATGGTGCGATATCGCGTGAACAGGATTTTTCATTCGTATGTAGAATAATCAAAAAAATGGAATAGCGCAAACATTCCGGACAATCTAGCAGCGGACAAGGCAGGATCATAACAAGTGGCATAAGGAAGTGGGTTTATGGAAAATTTGAACAATCAAAGGTATCATGTGCTCGCAAGAGGAGTGATCGTGTCTGAGGGGCATTTGCTGATCGCTCACTGCAAAGGATTGGATAATACATTTCTGCCGGGCGGCCATGTGGAGTTCCATGAGGGCATTAGGGAAACGCTGTCCCGGGAAATTCGTGAAGAACTGGGCTGGGCCAGTAAGGTCAAGGAATATATTGGAGCGGTCGAAGCTGAATTTGACCATGAACAGGTTTACAACCAGGAGATGAATCATCTGTTTGCCGCCGAAATTCCAGGGCTTGATTGCAGCACGAATCCGGTGTCCCAGGAAGGTCATCTGGAGTTCTACTGGATCTCTCTGGACACGATGGAAGAGCACAATCTGCAGCCTTTTCCGGTCAGGGAGATGATCAGGGATTACATTCGAAATAGAAGAGGGGCGGGCCGATTCGGCACTACATTTTCATCATGAAGGATTGCTTGCTTTGAATAAAATGAGTTTAACAAAGCTACAGCTTGTCATAGTTCATTCCCCAAATTCCGCCGATGGCATATATTAAGGCAAGGAAAATAATCAAGATAAGAAAAAGACGATAGATATTGAAGGATTTTCCTCTACGGTATGGTCTTTTTTTCATCGGACTGTCCTTCTCTCCTTCCACTTCAAATTTCGGCATCGGGCATCTACAAGTATATCAAAAAATCACATCATTATGGTAAAGTAGGATTCAAAATGGATGAGGGAGAGAAGAAATGAACGACATCAAAGAGCAATACAGCATTACGGAAATGACAATCGATGATTATGAAGGGGCCTATCGGCTCTGGAAAAATACGAAGGGCATGGGACTCAGCGCCGCCGATTCCCGGGAATCGATCGCTTCCTATTTGCAGCGCAACGAAGGACTAAGCTTTGTCTGCAAGCAGGACGGACAGATCGTCGGGACCGTTCTATGCGGCCATGATGGAAGAAGAGGGTTTATGTATCCGTTGCGGTTGACGAAGAACACCGCGGTCAAGCCATTGCCGGGACACTTGTGGACCGGAGCTTGTCCAAGCTGCGGGAGCAGGGAATCGGCAAGTGCCATCTGATGGTGATTGAAGACAATGAAGTCGGCAAGCGGTTCTGGTCGAGATCCGGATGGCTGAGAAGAGACAACATCTTATTATACTCGCAAGATACATAAAATGGGGGAAGCTTTCATGGTTCATCACGATTTTATCATCAAGCAAGCAGGTATCGAGTAGCTGGATGACGCTTGTGTCCTGTTCGAACAATAAGGATTACCGGGTGTACTACAAGCAAGCGGAAGTCCGAATTTGCGCGCTCTAATTCCGGAACTTCCGCTTTTACTCTCCAGTGGATGGATAGCTTGCTATTCGTCTTCCTTAAAGACGGGGGAGATCAGCAGCTTAAAGGCAAACTGCTTTTCCTCAAGCCGATAACGGTTCTGTAGCTGCGGTCCGCAAGACCCTGAGCCTACACCGCTCATTTTGTAGTCCAAATTCACGATCGTTTCTTTCCGTTTCTTGAGTTCATACGTATGCGCCGCTTGCGTCAAATCCTCCGGCGTGAAATGCGAAGCATTGAAAGAGAAAGGCTGTTCCGCTCTAAATTTAAGGCCCATTCCGAGCAGATTGGAGACGATAGTCCAATCGGTCCCGTAGCGTGAACCATTTTCCTGCGGCATAATATAGTCCGTGAACATGCCGTCTACAGTTGTCAGATATTCGCCTTTTCGGACACTAAGCCGTTTGTCCATATAGCTTTCATGAGGACCGTAGCCGTAATACTGGACTTCTTCCGTACCTGCGGGCATGGTCAGTTGCAGGCCAAAACGGGGCAAATAGTCAATCGTTTCTTTCACGGCAGCGTCAAGATCCAGCAGGATTTCCCCGGTTCCGAATACGGTCCAGCGGGCGGAGCCGTGCAGGATCGGGCTTTGAGTATACCCGCCCAGAGAAAAGTCCACCTTGACTGTGGCCGAGTCTTCCGCTTTTTGCTGGACTTGCCAGCGATATACCTTCATAAAAGCACGGTCAAGGCCTTGGGACTTCCACATCGAAGTGACGTGCATGTCATTATCGATTGGAGCCCGCCAAATTTGAAACCGCGCGGGGGCTGCAAGAAAAGGAACGCCGTTTTTGGAGATCTGGCTGAACATACCGAGATCAGTATCAAATCTGTGGCAAAAATCATGGCCCTCGATCACCAAACCATTCTCCTCCTGCACCACCGTTACAGGTCTAGCATTATCTTTCGTTTGGGGCAGAAGCGTGCTGGCAGGAGCAACAGCAGGAAGTTCAAATTGTTCGAAAGTCAGCTCATATCCGGCAGGAGCCCAGAATGTTTCTTCCCGAGTCCGGCACGAAAGAGTCAGCAGGCAGGATTCGCCGGATTTTTTCAATAGTGCGGCCGGCGCTTCAGGAAGAGCCAGGATTCCGGAGCTTTGAGGTTCGATCTTCAGATCATCGATTGTACCTTGAGCTGCAATCCGGCCGTTCTGTTCGATTTTCCAATGGATGAAGATAGATGAAAGATCCGTGAAATCATACCGGTTAACGACATTCAATTTGCCCTGCTCCAGATCGACTGCCTCAATCCGGACCGGAGCCAAAATTTTCTTCAATTCCAGCAACCCGGTATGGGGCTTCCGGTCGGGCGATACGAGGCCGTCGATACAGAAATTGCCGTCATGGGGCAGATCTCCGAAATCTCCCCCATAAGCGTAATAAGGGACGCCGTCTTTCGTTTCCACCCGAATGCCGTGGTCGCACCATTCCCATACGCAGCCGCCGATCAGCTTGGAAGCCTGGTAAATGATGTCCCAATAATCCGCTAGATCTCCGGGACCATTGCCCATGGCATGTGAATACTCGCAGAGCAGCAGCGGCTTGGTGCTGGCCGGATCCTCCGCATATTTCCGGATTTCTTCAGGAGAAGAGTACATCCGGCTCTCCAAATCCAGACATGCCGTGTTGGTATTCCCTTTATAATGAGGAGCCGCTCCTTCATAGTGAACCGGTCTGGAGGCGTCCCGCTGCTTGGTCCATTCCGCCATGGCGATGTGGTTGATGTCATACCCGGACTCGTTGCCCATGGACCAGATGATGACGCACGGATGATTTTTGTCCCTTTCCACCATGCGGACAGCCCGATCTATAAACGCCTGCTGCCATTCCTCGTTCGCCGACAATTGATGAAAGGCGCCTTCAGCCCAGTCAAAGGCAGAGCCCATCCCGTGGCATTCGAGATCCGCCTCGTCGATTACATAAAAACCGTATTCGTCGCACAAATCCAGAAAACGGGGATCATTCGGATAATGGGAAGTGCGGATCGTGTTAATGTTATGCTGCTTCATAAGCATTAGATCCTGTTTCATATGGTTCAGCGGAACCGTCTGCCCGAGAAGCGGGTGGGAGTCGTGACGGTTTACCCCCTTCAGTTTGATAGGCACGCCATTGATCGTAAATACTCCATCCGATATGGAGACCGTCCGAAATCCGACCGTAAACCGAAGCACCTCTGATCCCGCAAAAATATAGAGCTGATAAAGGTAAGGGCGCTCCGCGTTCCACAGAACAGGCTGTGTGACATCAAACTTGGCCTCATAGGTTTCGGCGCTTTCTTGTACGGCTGCTCCCTGTGCGATTGTTTGGTGATCCGCGTCCCTAAGCTCGATCCGGGGGGCGATGTTTCCGGAAGATTTCAATTGAATACATAGCTCTCCGGATGAGAAATCGGCCGAAAGCTTTTGCTGAATCTCTACATCGCGGATGTGCTCCTTGTCCCTTGCCAGCAGATAAACATCCCGGAAAATGCCGCTGTACCTCCACAAATCCTGATCTTCCAGGTAAGTGCCATCGCACCATTTAAGGACCATAACGGTGATCCGGTTTCTTCCTTCGGTCAGATAGGAGCTGATCCGAAATTCGGCAGGCACCCGGCTGCCTTGGCTGTAACCGGCAAACTGCCCGTTGACCCAGAGATACAAACAGGAATTTACGCCCTCAAAAACGATATATTTCTCTTTGTTCTGCCACAAGCCGCTCAAATGAAACTCGCGGACATAGAGTCCGGCAGGGTTACGGTCAGGGACGAACGGAGGGTCGCACGGAATCGGGTAATTGACGTTCGTATAGTGCATTTGGTCGTAACCGATCGTTTGCCAGCAGGAGGGGACAATCAGCTCATTCCAGCTGCCGACATCCGCGTCCCGTTCGAAAAAGCGGTCATTCACCTGCTGCACGCTTTCCCTGTAATCAAATTTCCAGCTTCCGTTTAAAGTTTGATAATAGGCGGAAGAGCCGCGCCTAGCCGCTCTGGCTGACGGCGAATCCTGATAAGGTATGAAGGCTGCCCGAGCCGGTTCCCGGTTTTTGTGCAGAATGCCCGGGTCCTGCCAATATTGTTCCAGTTCTATCATTCTTCCCGATCTCCCTTTCCGTCATTTCAACTTTTCGCTACAGCCAAATTATAAATGTGTTATATTGTGAACCATAGGGTTGATTGGGACAAAATACCGCACAAAAAGGACATCGGTAAACAGGATATGAAGTTGTATGAGCTCAGAACAAACTTGAATATGCCTTTCTCGGAGGGGCTTCCTTTCGGAATTTATACGGTCGGTACGGAGCAGCAGGCGCCGATAACCAGATTTCGCGGATTTTCAGCCAAGCAGATCATCCTGACCTTCTCCGGGTCGGGTGCTTTTCGAAAGATAGGCCATGACAATTGGGACATCATCACCGCCGGAAAAATGCTGTACATTCCGGCTGGACTTCCGCATCAGTATGTCCCGATGGCCGGAGAGCCCTGGCAGGTAGGATATGTTACTTTTGTGGATGGACCCAAGGGAGGGCTGCAAAGCTGGGGGTACGGCGATCACCTCCATATCGCAGCTTTGGCCGAGACGGAGAGACTGTTCTCCCTGATCGAGCAAATTTGGCGCTGTTCAGGACCGGATTATGATTTGTGGCGTTCCGCCGAGCTTTTTCTGCAGTTTTGCGTGGAGCTCAAGAAGCAGACAGTCACAGTCGCGGGAAAGCAGCTGTTTCATCAGCTTCCCTCACCGGATCGGCATCCGAGTACGATGGTGGACCGGATGACCCGCTTTTTGCATGACCATTTGGAACGGAACTTCACTATGTCGGAGCTTTCCTCCTATGTTGGGTACTCCGCCAAGCAGACCGTCAGGTTGTTCAGACAGCAGCATGGCATGACGCCGCATCAATATTTACAGAAAATACGGCTTCAAACTGCCGCCCAGCTTCTGCAAGATCATCCGGATATGACGATCGGTCAGATCGCGGCCCATGTCGGGATGGAACCTGTTTATTTCAGCAGGCAATTCAGCAGGCTGTACGGCGTTGTACCCTCTGCGTTCAGATCCAGAGGCAATAAGAGACCTTAAGCAGACTAATGATCAGGAACACCACCGCATTTTTAAATATAAGGAGAATTCGCATACATGAATCTGAAATTGCACTCGTCCCAATCGGCGGTCGACACCGCCTCCACCTCCATAACCCGCACGAAAAGAATCACTTTCGCCGTAATTTTGGGGATGCTGTCCGCGATCGGTCCTTTTTCGCTGGACATGTACTTGCCTGCGCTGCCGGGAATGGCCAATCTGTTTCATACCAGCGCATCTGCGGTGCAGCTTAGTCTTACGGCCTGTATGCTGGGTTTGGCGTTAGGCCAGATTTTTGCCGGTCCCTTAAGCGACATGAGGGGGAGAAGGGGGCCGTTGATCGCGGCTCTTTCGGTCTATGCCATAACTTCCTTATTATGCGCGTTAAGTCCGAACGTCGGGATCTTGGTTGCATTAAGATTGCTCCAGGGATTATCCGGCGCTGCCGGAATTGTGATATCGAGAGCGGTGGTCAGGGATTTGTTCTCGGGCTCCGAGATGACGCGTTTCTTTTCGCAGCTTATGCTGATTAACGGTGCGGCTCCCATTATTGCTCCTGTACTGGGCGGCCAATTTCTCAGATTCGTCTCATGGAGGGGAGTATTCGTCTTCCTGTTTGTTCTCGGCCTTGCCCTCACGCTTGCCGTAGTCTGGGCGCTGCCTGAAACGCTGCCCAAGGATCGGAGGCAGAGCGGCGGTTTGAAAAAAACGCTGGACACATTCAAGAATTTCGGGTCCGATCGTCTGTTTATGGGGTACGTGCTCGCTTTGGGGCTCGTATCTGCAGGAATGTTCGGCTACATTTCCGGTTCATCCTTCGTCCTGCAAAATTTGTATCATGTCTCCGAACAGGGATATAGTCTGATCTTCGCCATGAACGGTCTTGGCATCATTCTGGCTTCCCAGATTACGGGTCGCCTTGCTGCAAAGTTTGATATCGGCCGTCTGTTCCTGAACGGACTTGGCGTGGCCATGACAGGCGGAGCAGCGCTGCTGCTGTCGGTTCTTCTTGACGGCGGACTCGTCTTTATCGTGATTTCACTGTTCCTAGTTGTTTCCAGTGTCGGTATTGTAAGCACGACTGCGTCTTCTCTAGCCTTGCAAAATGCAGGCAAAGCGGCAGGAAGCGCCTCCGCGCTGCTCGGACTCCTTCAATTTGTGCTCGGAGCTGTCGCTTCTCCGCTTGTCGGCCTGGGAGGCAGCAATACGGCGCTGCCTATGGCCGTTACCATTTTCAGTGCGGAAATACTGGCCGTTCTGATCTGTTTCATTCTAGTAAAAGGCCGCAGAAAAGCAACTGAATAAAATGCCGGCGCCTTTGGCGAAAGGGTCGGTTTCTATAACGCATGAACCACCTTGATCCGCTGCCAGATTGCTTGCCAGTTCTTCGTGACAAGGCGTCTTTCGTAAATGCTCGCCCCTTGCGCACTTCCCAATTTCAAAAAGTACGGTGATGGCCTAACGACCATATTCAGTACATCTTCAATCCCGCAGGGAGCCCTCAAAATTACGCGATGCCGGGCATCCAATTTCAGCCCCAATGCCGTAGCCGTTTCGGGGAATTTGGAAATCGCGTCCACCGCTGAGGAATAAGGCGGAATGTTATTGACGGTATGCATTCTGGCTTCATTTTTGACTGACCAGGGAACGTCAGGCATTATGCTTCTCAGCTTTTCTTGCCATTTCTTCTCCGTTTCTTCCAGGACACTGCTTGGATCAAAATAGATCACATCGATATCGGGCAAAGGCGTTCTTTCGGTAAAGCCGTGCAGCATATCCCAAATTTTGGAGCGCACAAAACCGGCGCAAACCCACCAATCAGGCAGGTTAAGGGTAGCTGCGGTTTCCAATATATCCATCATCCATCCGTCTGCTTCAACAAGGTTGATAATGTCTTGTTCATCTTTCATGATCCAAGCGGTGCCTCCTCACGAACATATATTCCCATTATAGCTTAGAATTTTGTCTTCAACCAGCTTGAAATTCAGAGTGCCGCCAAACCTTTGAAACGGGATGGTCTTTTATTTTATATTTAATAATTGTAAAATTATAGGATGACCAATGGGTCCAGGCTATGAGAAAGGAACCTCTGCTATGAATAAATTATCCATCAAACCGATTGCCGCGCTGCTCAGGACGCAGCCGGTCTTTTATGTATTTGTGCTGCTGCTGCTCAAGCTGCTGCTGCTGCGGTATTTTCTGTTCCGGGATATTATGTGGAGCAAAGTGTGGGCGGACGCTTTTGCGCTGTGGGTGATTCTTGGCCTGTTTGAACTGATTTCGCCTGCGGGATGGAAGAAATATGTGTACTGGCTGCTGAATTTGCTGATTTCGTTAATTCTGTTTGCGTCTACGCTATACTACACGCACTTTGGTTCTGTCCCGACCTACACGGCGCTTTTGCAGCTCCATCAGGTTATGCAGATCAAAGCCAGCGTCCAGTCTACGATCCGGACCGAATTTTATATGTTTTTCATTGATTTGCCGATATTGGCGGCAGTCTGGCTGATCAGACGGAAGCAAAGAGTCCGTGCGGCAAGAAGAAACGTGGTCTGGAAAACGGCAATTTTGGTCACGGTTATTGTGTGCTTCTTCCTGTCGGAACGAAGCATTCAGGCTGGCAGCTCCATTGTGAACGAAATTGTGCAGGTGGAGCATCTCGGGTTTCTCGATTATCAGGTCGCTGCGGCGATTAAGACGAGCCGGGAGGAGGCGGCTATACGTAACGGAAACATTCAGGATACGATTAAAAAAATCAGGGCTCTGGAATCCACGTACACTTATCAAAGCAAAACTTCTGCTGCCGCAGCAAAGCCTGCCCATTTTGGCGCGGCAAAAGGCAAAAATCTGATCATCGTGCAGTTGGAGGCGTTCCAGAACTTCCCGATCAACCTGAAGGTGGACGGGCAGGAAGTGACGCCGAACCTGAACAAGCTGCTCGGCACCAGCTTCTATTTTCCTTATGTCTATCAGCAGATCGGACAGGGGAATACGTCGGATGCGGAGTTTATGTCCAACACATCCATCTATCCGACCGGAACAATAGCGATGTCGACAGGGTTTGGTGACCGGGCGCTGCCGAGCCTGCCGAGGTTGCTTGAAAAATACGGCTATGAAGCGGACACCTTCCATGTGAACGATGTCGCCTTCTGGGATCGGATCAAGCTGTATCCCGCGCTGCACTTCAAGCGTTATTTCGACAAGCCTGATTATAAGAACGATCACTTTAATGACTTCGGCGCGTCGGATGAGGAATTGTACAGGGTTGCGGTAAACAGGATGAAGGAGATTTCGGATGGCGGTCAAGCCTTTTACACCCAACTTGTTACCGTATCCAACCATTTTCCGTTCAAGGTGCCGGAGGATCGCAAACGGATTACGCTGCCGGATTCGCTGAAGAATACCCAGCTCGGCGACTATTTAACGGCTGTTAACTACACCGACTATGCGGTTGGGACATTGATCGACAGGCTTAAAGAGGCGGGGCTGTGGAACAATTCGGTGCTTGTGCTGTATGGCGATCACTTCGGCCTGCAGCCCGATGCCAACGATCCGGATTGGGTCAAGTCCCAGCTCGGCATCAAATACGATTCGAGAGTATCGAGGTTCAATATTCCGCTGATCATCCATTTGCCGGGAGAGCAAAAAGGGCAGAGGATAGACCAGGTCGGCGGCCAGCTTGATATCATGCCGACAATCGCCAATCTGATGGGCATTTCCCTGAAGGGTGAGAACTTTACGGCCTTTGGCCACGATCTGCTGAATATCGACCACAATGTGTTCGGCATGCGGTATTACTTGCCGACCGGATCCTTTTTCAATGATGATATCCTGTTCGTATCGGGCACCGGCTTCGATGACGGAACAGCCATTTCGCTGAAAACACTTGAACCGGTGCAGGATATCGCGCCTTATCGCAAAGATTACGATTACATCCTCAAGATGATGGGGTTATCGGATGAATATGTGAAGCTGTTGCCCAAGCGTGGGCCGGGCAGCGATTAAGAAAATCCATCACGCCACAAGGACATGCGTATAGTGGAGAACGCCGCGCTTTGCGCTTTTGGGACCGGAACGTTCCGGGTCGTTTGCAAACCGTAAGATGAACGTGTCTTTCAAGGAGAACAAGGATTTCTTCCGCAATCAGCGAGAAAGAATCCTTGTTTCTTGTTTTCCGGTTATTTTATGCTTCCTCTGAGGGTTGCTTGATCTTCTCAAAAGCCTGGGCAACGAACCGCTTGTGTCTTTTTCTCATTTTTTGCTCCGTTCGGGTGTCCAGACCCCACCCTGCCAGTTTGGAGGCCGGGCGCAATGCGGCGCACAAATCCCAGTAAGGAAGGGTCGAAATATCGATTTCGTTATGTTTTAGATAATGATCCGTAAAGCTGTGCATAGCCTCTAGCCCGAAAGCCCACAGCAGTTCCAGACGGACATTTGCCAAATCGGCAAGCGGGTCGCCGGTTTGGGCGTCCTCCCAGTCAATAACGGCTGCAATCCGGCCGTTTTTCCATAATACGTTCCCTGGCCAGAAGTCCCCATGCAGAAGAGCGGAGTTGTTATGCTGCGGCAGCGGCCAGACCTTCTCCAAAACATCGCGGATTTCACCTTCCTGAAGTGATTCATCCAGCGTTTCAGGTCGATTCCCGATCCTCTTGCCATAATCGTCGTGCAGCCGGGGCAAAAAGGACAAATCTGCCCTTGAAATATCCAGCTTGTGGATGCAGGATAATTGCTCGGCAAGCTGAAAGATATAAGAGGGGGAAGGGTCCTCGGGGAAATCTGTGCTACCTTCTACGTATTCGATGACGAGGTACGGTTTATCCCAATCAACCGAAGACTGCAGAGCATAGTAGTAAGGCTTCGGTACGGCAAAACCTTGCGTGTGCAGCATATGCAGCAGTTCGTATTCATCTTTGGCCACTTTTGGATTCCGTTTGCGGTCAATTTCACCGTATTCACGGACAATCTTTTTTTGAATCCTGTCGCCTTTTTGTTCAATTTCAACATACATGACGTTCGCTGAGACCCCGCCCGTAAGTTCTTTGGCATATAGCAGCTTGTTTTGGGCATCCATCTGCAGGATCAATTGCTGGAGTGCGTCGTTAATCATGATATTATGTCTCCTATCTTCAGGGGTTTCCTGGAAAAAGCAGGATAATTCTTGATTGAATTATTATTCGTATGGATGTATTATTATTTATATTTTATTAGAGGAGGTATTGCGCCCTGAATCTTTCCTATCGCACGGAGCTTCCCGCCAAGGATGAGTATTTTCATTTATACCAGAGTACGGGTTGGGACTCAAAGGGTTTTTGGACTAAAGACATTTTATACGAGGCCGTCAAAAATAGCTGGTACATAGTCACTGTTTATGATAATGATAGACTAGTGGCTTCAGGGCGTATAGTGTCAGACGGGTATCTACAATGTTTTATTTGTGAAATGATTGTCCTGCCTGCTTATCAGCATAAAGGGATTGGCCGAGGGATTATGGACCGTCTTCTGAACCATTGCAAAACTCAAGGAATTCGGTGGGTTCAATTGGCGAGTGCCAAAGGCAAAAAGGGTTTCTATGAAAAATTCGGATTCCAAGCGAGAGATGCTGATGCTCCGGGTATGAACTTGGTTCTTAATTGATAGGTAGAGGAGTCAGAAAGCATGTATCTAAGTGACTGGATCGTAGAGTCGGACATTGAGTCCATGCAAAGGGCTATGGAAAAAGGAGAGGTATGCTCCGTTGATTTGGTGGAAGCCTATTTGCAGAGAATACATAAGTTCGATCCTCTTTTACATTCCGTTCTGGAAATGAATCCGGATGCGGCGCAAATCGCACGTTTCCTGGACGAAGAGCGGAAAGAAAAGGGCAAACGAGGTTTGCTGCACGGAATTCCTATTCTGCTCAAGGATAATATCGATACGAAAGACGCTATGCATACCAGCGCAGGGTCGCTAGCATTGGCAGGTACAGTTGCCCGGGAGGACTCCGCAGTGGCAGCGCGTCTTCGAGAAGCCGGAGCGGTGCTGCTCGGCAAGACCAATATGACGGAATGGGCCAATTACATGTCGGGCTCAATGTGGGCCGGGTACAGCGCCAGAGGTGGGCTAACATTGAATCCTTACGGGCCAGGCGAGCTGTTTGTAGGCGGTTCGAGCTCAGGTTCTGCAGTCGCAGTCGCCGCCAATTTCGCAGCTGCCGCTGTCGGAACGGAAACCTCCGGCTCTATTATAAGTCCATCCTCTCAGAACAATCTCGTAGGCATTAAGCCGACTATCGGACTTGTTAGCAGAACGGGGATTATCCCTATTACACGCAGCCAGGATACGGCAGGTCCCATCGCCAGGACTGTGGCCGATGCAGCTGCTCTGCTGGGCGCACTAGTCGGTACTGATCCGAAGGATGAGGCCACTTTGCTGGCAACAAATCGCATGAAACAGGACTACACGGCTTATCTGGACAAGTCTTTCCTGAAGCGCTCCAGAATCGGGATACCGAGATATTATTACCGGAATTTGGACGAAGCCAGACTTTCCATAGTTGAACAGGCGATCTCTGCGCTTCGTGATCATGGGGCCACAATTGTAGATCCTGTTTCGCTTTCCTGCGAACAGACCAAATGGGAATGGAACGTGCTGCGCTATGAGTTTAAAAAATACGTCAACGATTACTTGGGCAGCTTGAGTGAAGACGCACCTGTGCACAGCTTGGCGGAAGTGATCGATTTCAACAATAAGTATGCCGAAGCCGCTCTGAAATATGGGCAAAATTTGCTGATCTGGGCCGAACAAACGAGCGGGACTTTAACAGAGGAAGAGTATTTTGCCAGCCTGAAGCTTAATGAGTCGGCGCGCCGGGGAATCGACCAAGCGCTTGAGCAGCACGAACTGGACGCGCTGCTGTTCCTCGGCAACGAAGGAGGAGCCGACTTGGCGGCCAGAGCTGGCTATCCAAGCATTACGGTGCCCGGCGGTTATATAACCAAGGGCCCGCAAGGCATAACGTTCGTCGGAACCGCATTCAGCGAACCGACCCTGATCAAGCTTGCTTACGGATTTGAGCAGTTAACGAAGCATCGTTATGCGCCAAGGTTTAAAGCCCGTTGAAAAAAACGCTTGACTAGCAACTCTAAATGTAACTATAATAGTTACATCAAACTCTTAAAGGGAGGGTCATCATGAAGATCAGCAGTCGTTTTTCTGTGGCCGTCCATATTTTATCCCTGATTTCAATCGAGAACAATGAAGACAGGTGCACTTCGGAATGGATTGCCGGGAGCGTCAATACGAACCCGGTAGTCATCCGCAGAATTATGAGCATGCTGAAAAACGCGGGGTTTATCCAGGTTCGCCGCGGCACCGGCGGAGCATCGCTGATACGGCCCATTGACGAGATTACTCTGCTGGATATCTACCAGGCCGTAGATGTGGTGGATGAGGGCGAATTGTTCCAAATCCACGAGAATCCGAATCCGGATTGCCCTGTTGGGGCGAACATTCAATTTGTGCTGGAGATTATTCTGATAGAGGCCCAGGAGGCGATGGAGTCGGTTTTGGCAAACGTTCGACTGAACCAGATCATTTCGGGTATAAAAGAAAGGATTCAATGATCCTTTTTTTTAACCAATATGTAACTAATACAGTTACATCTTATATATATTTTAATATATCCTATTGGAGGCAGGAATTATGAAAATTGGAGTTATTGGAGCAACCGGCAAAGCAGGCAGCCTGATTGTCAAAGAAGCGCTGAGCAGAGGGCATGAGGTTACGGCCATCGTTCGCGATGCGACAAAGGTGAAAGAGGATACGGTTTCCATTTTGGAGAAGGACATTTTTGATCTTACCGGCGAAGACGTCAGTGCTTTTGACGCAGTGGTCAACGCCTTTGGCGCTCCGCTGGGATCCGAGCATTTGCATGTGGAAGCGGGCCGCTCCCTGATTAAAGCATTCAAGAAGGCCCCGGATACCCGGTTACTCCTGGTTGGAGGCGCAGGCAGCCTTTACGTGAATGATGAGAAGACGGTGCGTGTTGTAGACAGCCCCGATTTCCCTCCCCAGTACAAGCAGACTGCATTAAATCAGGCCCAAAACCTGCAAGATTTGAAGCAAAGCGAGGGCATCAAATGGACGTTCATCAGCCCATCCGCTTTCTTCGACCCGGCAGGCAAACGCACTGGATCCTATGTGGCAGGTCAGGAAAATCTGCTCCTGAACTCCAAAGGCAACAGCTATGTAAGCTATGCGGATTACGCGATTGCCGTTGTCGATGAGATTGAGACCGGGAAGCACGTGAACCAGCGTTTTACGGTAGTTTCCGAAGCGGAGTAAGATGGTTTGCTCAGCCAGACATATCGTAGAAAAAGATAGAGAACAGTCCAGACGCATCCTATGCGGCCTGGGCTTTTCTTTTTCACGAGCGACATCATGCATTCGCTGATCTCCCTTTTTAAAGCATCTGTCACTTTTGCTCGGATAAACTTCCCCGCGGATGATCCTACGTTAAACTGGGGATGCTTTTGATATGTCCGCATTTGGCGGAAATAGATCAAAGTATAGGAGAGAATATACGTTATGATGATTGTCGGAATTATTGTGGGAGTCCTCTTGCTGATTGCGGTTGCCGCTTATATCTTCATCCAGTTGTACCCGCCGTATGGGGGTACGGTGGACAGAACCCGTAAATTAGCGGATTCGGATCATTACGCGGATGGGAAATTTATAAACTTGATCCCCACCGAGTCAAGGGATCGCAGCTTTAGAAGCACCGTTACCCTTTTTTTAGACCGTTTGAAAAAGGATCCGAAACGGAAGCCGCAATCGGACCTGCCTGTACATAAGGTAAGCGCTGAAGCATTTGAGAACAAGACAGGTTCCTCAGTCACATGGCTTGGTCACTCCGCTGTGCTGCTGAAGCTGGAGGAAGCTACGCTGCTGCTGGATCCGATGTTTGGCAAGTACTCATCGGCTATCCAGGGAATCGGTCACAAGCGATACAGCCCTGTCCCGCTAATTATCGAAGAGCTACCGAAAATCGATGCGGTTCTAATATCCCACGATCATTGCGATCATCTTGATTATACATCCATTCGGAAATTAAAAGACCGCGTAGAAACCTTTTATGTTCCGCTCGGGGTGGGCACCCGTCTGATCCGTTTTGGGGTCGAGAAGGAGCAAATTCGGGAATTTGACTGGTGGGAGGATACCGACTTGAAGGGACTGAAGCTGGTGTGCACACCGGCCAGACACTTTTCGGGAAGAGATCCGCTTAACCGGGACAAGGATTCCACCTTATGGTGCTCATGGGTCATCACCAGCCAGAGTACAAGGGTATATTTCAGCGGGGACAGCGGTTATGGCCCTCACTTCAAAAAGATCGGCGAAACCTACGGCCCCTTTGACGTCACCTTGATGGATTGCGGCCAATATGACCGGCGCTGGGCCGATATTCATCTGTTTCCGGAACAAGCCGTAGAGGCCCATCTGGATGTTCGGGGCAAATTGCTGCTACCGGTCCACTGGGCGGTATTTGTATTGGCTTTTCACGGCTGGGCTGAGCCGGCGGAACGAATTTCCCTGGAAGCCAAGCGAAAAGGCGTGCAGATTACTACACCTTTGATCGGAGAGACAGTCGTTCTGGGGCAAGCGCATGCTCCGGCAGAAAAATGGTGGAGACTGGTGAAATAAGCCTGTTTCGGCGGGGGTGTGAGGTTTTAATTGGGAAATTCATCCGGGCAAGCGTATAATAATAGACGGATGGATTTAGGAGAGGAGGAGAAGTATGAGCGGAACTATAAAAGATACAATCACGCTCAATAACGGAGTACTTATGCCTCAGCACGGTTTCGGGGTGTACAAGATCGAGAATTTGTCCGAAGGGGAGACCGCGATCCGCAAAGCGATTGAGGTCGGCTATCGTTCGTTCGATACGGCTCAATTTTACAACAATGAAGGCATGCTCGGTCAAATTCTGAAAGACAGCGGAGTTCCCCGGGATGAACTGTTTATTACAACGAAGATAACGAACGAGAAGCAGGGATATGACCAGACCTTGTCTTCCTTCGAGCAGTCGATGAAAGAGCTGCAGCTGGATCAGCTCGATTTGCTCCTAGTCCATTGGCCGAGCCATCTTCATTTCTATGATACATGGCGGGCTTTTGAAAGATTGTATGATGAGAAAATAGTTAGGGCTATCGGGGTAAGCAATTATCAGATTGACCATCTGGAGAAGCTTGCGGCCAAAGCCAACGTCATTCCGGCGGTGAATCAGATCGAGTGCCACCCTTATTTGACGCAAAAACCTTTGATTGCCTATATGAAGGAGCATCAAATTGCTTCGGAAGCGTGGAGTCCGCTTGGCCGTGGAGCCGTGCTTAAGGATGCTAAACTGGAGGAAATCGCTAAACGCTATAATAAATCCGTGGCGCAGATTATTTTGCGGTGGCATCTTCAGTCGGGCAACATCATTATTCCAAAATCAAGCACGCCCGGCAGGATTGCGGAGAATGCAGATGTGTACAACTTCCTTCTGACGGAGGAGGACCTGGCCGCCATTGACGGGTTAAATCAGGACATGCGGACGGGTCCGGATCCGGATAAAGTATATTTGGAAATTTAAACGGATGAACATTAAAGCAACAACAAACGGGAGCCCCTGGACTGTCTGTCCAGGGCTTCTTTGTATTGACAACTAGCGGCAATGATCTTACGATAATTATCGCTTCAGAATGAAAATATTGAGAATAAAAAAAGAGAGAGAGTATAACACATGTCTGCCAAACCCAATGCCGCAATAACATCGCAATCCCAGCTGTACACCTGGTATCCGGTTTTGTTCGCCATCAGTTTTGTCCATTTGCTGAATGACACGATCCAGTCGGTTATTCCAGCGCTGTTCCCGATCTTGAAAACATCTCTTGCCCTGAGTTACTCCCAGATTGGCCTGATCTCGCTGATGATCAATTTGACGGCCGCGGTGCTTCAGCCTGTGATCGGGCTGTACACCGATTCAAGACCGCTGCCTAAACTGCTTCCCGCCGGAGTTCTGTTTACCTTAACGGGGGTAGTCCTGCTTGCCTTTGCAAGCGGCTTTACGTTTGTTCTGTGCGCGGTCATGCTCATCGGAATCGGCTCGGCCATATTCCATCCGGAATCGTCCCGGGTAGCATATCTGGCCGGGGGAGCCAAAAAAGGAGTGGCCCAGTCGATTTTTCAGTTTGGCGGGAACATCGGCCAGTCCCTGGCACCGGTTATGACGGCACTTGTCTTCGTATATACCGGCCAGCGGGGGGTGATCTGGTTTTCGCTGCTGCTGGTGATCGCCTTCGGCGTACAAACCTATGTATCCGGCTGGTACAGCCGTTACACAGCCCGTAATCCTGTGGACAAGAAGCCTTCTTCAGCGAACAATCTCGCTGGCGGCGGACTTCCCAAGGGACGGGTCGTTTTTGCTTTCATCGTACTGATGGTGCTTGTATTCTCGAAAAACGTTTATATGGCCGCTATCACGAGCTATTATTCGTTTTTTGCGATATCGCATTTTGGTCTTTCGACCGGAGGGGCTCAAATGCTGCTGTTCGTGTTCCTCGTTGCGAATGTGCTTGGCCTGATTATCGGCGGCATGCTTGCCGACAAGTTCAGCCGAAGGGGGCTGATCTGGTTCTCAATCCTTGGCACGGCGCCATTCGCTCTGGCGCTTCCTTATGCGAATCTGGCTTTTTCGATCGCGCTAATTTTCTTTGCCGGCCTTATCATGGCCTCCTCCTTTTCCATTATTATGGTGTATGCCAATGAGCTTTTGCCTGGGAAGGTAGGATTGGTCTCGGGCATCTTCTTCGGATTGGCTTTTGGGCTCGGCGGAATCGGCTCGGCAGTAATGGGCAAACTGGCCGACGCTACAAGCATCAGTTTTGTGATTTCATGCAGTTCATACCTGCCGCTGCTTGGATTGTTCACCGTTCTGCTGCCCAAAGACGAGAAACTGAGAGAGCTACGGGAATCCAAGGCTTAATCGGGCTAAATCCATGAGCATCCTTCCAGGTTGCCTTGAGGCCCTATTGCCAAAAACAGACCAATCCGATATATTTAACTTTAACTTCATAGTGAACACGGGGGCTGGATGAAGTCCGGCTGAGATTGGAGCCTTATGTTCCTGACCGTTAATCTGATCCAGGTAATGCTGGCGTAGAGAAACGTTTTCGAATTGTTAAAGCCATTCGTGTGTTCTCGGATGGCTTTTTTTATTTTAAAAAGGCTTGTTTCGATGAAGGAGGGATAACGATACGATGGCGGAACGATTTACGGAGAGATTACATACTTCTGTTCGGGAGGTGTGGCGCGCCTGCCACAATCATCCTTTTCTGGTTGAGCTGAGGGAAGGGACGCTGGATCAGGAGCGGTTTATTTTTTACATGAAGCAGGACTATGTCTTTTTGAAGGAATATGCCAAGATGTTTGCCCTCGGCAGCTTGAAAGCGCAGGATCTTGCGACTATGGGCAAATTTGCGGAACTGCTTCATTCGACGCTGAATGTCGAGATGGAGCTGCATCGGCAGTATGCGCAGCGGTTCGGCATCACAAGCGAGGAGCTGGAGAACACGCAGGCGGCTCCCATCACAGTCGCTTACACCAGATATATGCTGGAGGCCGGATTGCAAGGCTCGCTCGGGGATGTTGCAGCTTCGCTGCTCCCCTGCATGTGGAGCTACCGCGAGATTGGCAGCTCTTTTGTCCGGGATTATCCGCATTGCCTGAATCATGAGCTATACAAGGAATGGTTTCTGATGTACAGCTCGGAGGAGTTCGGCACGCTGACGGACTGGTGCATCGATTTGATGGACAGCATCGCGGAAGGCCTGCCGGAAAGGGATCTGGCAAGGCTTGAGGAGCGTTTTGTAACCACATCGAAGTTTGAATATATGTTCTGGGATATGGCCTACCGGCAAGAGGAGTGGCCGGTGTAATGGCGGCGGAACTTGAGGGTATGAACCTATCCTTGTCCGTTCGCGGCCTCTGCTATTCTTTCACGAAGGAGCAGCCGCTGTTTCAGGATTTGGATTTCGATTTGCGGCAAGGCGAATTCGCCTCTTTGCTTGCGCCGAGCGGACTCGGAAAAACAACGCTGTTCCGGCTCATTGCCGGCCTGCTTGCTCCGGAACGCGGAACGATCCGCATCTTCGATAATCAGGCAGCAGAACCCGTGAACGGGTCCGTTCGCCGGCCCGGACGGGTGGGCTATATGCCCCAGCGCGACTGCCTGATGCCGTGGCGAAATGTAGTGGACAACGCCGCGCTCGGGCTTGAAATCAGCGGTATCCCGAGACGGGAGGCCAAACGGGTCGTAACCGGCATGCTGCCTGAATTCGGGCTCGAAGGGGCGGCTGACCGCATGCCCCATCAGCTGTCCGGCGGAATGCGGCAAAGAGTTTCGTTCATGCGCTCCATGTTAAGCGGAGGGGACCTCCTGCTCCTTGATGAGCCTTTCAGCGCCCTGGATGCGATGACACGTATCAGCATGCAGGAATGGCTGCTGCAAATTTGGGAGAAGCACCGCAAGACAATCCTCTTCATTACGCACGATGTGGATGAAGCGCTGCTGCTGTCGGACCGGCTGCTCGTGGCATCTGCCGCGCCGGTTTCGACTCTGGCAGAGGTAGAAATTCGGCAGCCGAGGCCGCGTACCTACAAGGATTTGATGAACGGAGAGTTCATTGCCCTGAAACAGCAGGTGCTGGAGCTTCTTCACTACCGTCTTGATGTGACGGAACGGAAGACAGGCGCGGCTGAAGAAGAAGGGACGGAAGGGGGGGCTTTTCGTACATGATGAAGCGAATGAAGTCGGCCCTTCCTGTTCTGCTGCTTCTGCTGCTGCTCGCCGCCTTGTGGGAAGCCGCGACAGCCCTGCTCCAAATCCCGCATTATATGATTCCGAAATTGTCAGACGTATTTGTATCGATGTGGGACAACCGGTCGCTGCTTGTCAAGCATTTTGGCGTTACGCTGCAGGAATCGCTGATCGGCTTATGTTTCTCGGTTGTGCTTGGCACACTCGCAGCCGTCTGGATCGAAAGCTCCTCGCTTGCCAAGAAGACGATCTACCCGCTGATCATCGCCTCGCAGACCGTTCCGATCATCGCCTTGTCTCCGATCATGGTCATGTGGTTCGGCTACGAAATCTGGAGCAAGGTGGCAGTGGTCATACTGTTCTCCTTCTTTCCCTTGGCCGTGAATACGGCGGACGGATTTCGCACGGCGGACGAAGGAATCGGGGAATTGATGCGGACGATGGGGGCGGGAAGACGGGATCTTTTTCTCAAATGGAAGCTGCCGTCGGCACTGCCCGGTTTTTTCACAGGACTGAAAATGGCGGCAACCATCAGTGTAGGGGGAGCTACTCTGGGGGAATGGCTCGGCGGCGAATCCGGACTTGGCATGTACACCAAAAGAGCCTCCAATATGCTGCGCGGGGAAGCTGTATTTTCAGGCGTTCTGCTGCTTTCAGTCATGGGGATTCTCATGTTCCTGTTCGCGTCCTTGCTGGAGGCGATCGTTTTGGCCCGGAGAAACGGGCGTAAGTAACAAACGTTTATTTGAAGCTTGAATGAGAAGGAATCTTACACATAAAGGGGAATGTAATACAATGAAGGCTTACGTACTTAAGAAAAAAAGGCTGTTTCTGTTTATGATCGCGATGTTGTGCTTATCCTTGAGCTTCACGGCCTGCTCATCAGACAAGCAAGCGAACAAAGACTTAACGGAAGTTACGGTTCTGTTGGATTGGTATCCTAACGCCGTCCATTCCTTTCTGTTTGCGGCCCAGCAGCAGGGATATTTCGAGCAAGAAGGCCTTAAGGTGAATCTGGAAACGCCGGCCGATACGAATGATGCGATCAAGCTGCTGGCCAGCGGCAAGGCGGATTTGGCGCTCAGCTACCAGATGCAGGTGGCAATGTCGCGTGCCGAGGATATTCCGGTTGTGTCCGTTGCGGCTCTGGTCCGCCATCCGCTGAATCAGCTGTTCGTGCTGGAATCGTCCGGCGTTAAAAGCCCGAAGGATTTGGAAGGTAAAAAAGTAGGCTATCCTTCCATTCCGCTAGACGAGGCGATCGTGAGCACGATGGTGAAAAGCGATGGCGGCGATCCGTCCAAGGTGAAATATGTCGATATCGGATGGGATCTGATTCCGGCCATGACCACAGGCAAAGTGGACGGGATCATCGGCGGATACATCAACCACGAAAAGCTGCTGATTGACAAAGAAGGCGTCAAAATGGTGACCTTTGATCCTTCGAAGTATGGACTTCCGGATTATTACGAGCTGGTTTTGACAGCTAGTGAAGACGGCCTGAAAACCAAGGGAGACATTATTCAAAAATTTATGAAGGCAGCTGCCAAAGGGCAGGAATATACGGTACAGCATCCTGACGAAGCGCTGAAAACGCTGCTGGATCACGAGAACAAAGACTTTCCGCTTGATCCTGAAATCGAGAAGCAGAGTCTGAATATTTTGCTTCCGTTGATGGATGGCGGTTCGGAAGGGTTTGGCGCGCAATCCGCCGAGTCCTGGAATTCGGTGATCCAGTGGCTGAAAGAACATGATCTGATCAAAAAAGAGATTAAGGCAGAGGATGCGTACCGTAATCTTTAATAAACGGGAAGTGAGAGAATCGTGAAAGAGCGGTATTCGAGGCAAATGCTGTTCGCCCCGATCGGCGAAGCGGGGCAGAAGAAGCTTATGGACAGCGCCGTTTGTATCGTTGGCATGGGGGCGCTTGGAACGGTGCTGGCGAGTCATATGGTCCGATCGGGCGTAGGCCATGTTCGGCTGCTAGACCGGGATTATGTGGAGCCCAGCAACCTGCAAAGGCAGATGCTGTATGACGAGGAAGATGCGGAGCAGGTCTTGCCAAAGGTTTTTGCTGCCAAAAACAAGCTAGGCCGGATTAATTCCTCCGTGCGCATTGAAGCCATTTTTTCGGATGTTACTGCGCGTAACATTCACGAGGCGCTGGAGGGCATGGACCTGGTGCTCGACGGAACGGATAATTTTCAAACCCGGTTTCTGCTGAATGACGCCTGTTATGAACAAGGAATTCCTTTTATATACGGCGGTGCGGTCAGTTCACGCGGGATGAGCGCTTTATTCGTACCCGGTGTCACTCCGTGCCTGCGCTGCTTCATCCAATCGGCAGATTCCGGCGGTCAAACGTGCGATACGATTGGCGTTATTTCGCCGATTGTGGACATCGTGGCCTCTTATCAGGCTGCCGAGGCATTGAAATATTTGGTCGGCGCCTCGGAGCAGAGAAGAGACAGCCTGCTTACTTTTGATATTTGGCACAATCAATTCTTTGAAATGAAACTGGGCAAGCCGCGGGAGAAGTGCCCCTGCTGCGGGCTGAAGCAGTATCCGGCCCTGCAAAAGGAAGAGGAGACGATGGTTTCCTTATGCGGCCGGGAATCGGTTCAAATTTCCGGT
Source organism: Paenibacillus caui (assembly GCF_019904135.1). Lineage (GTDB taxonomy): Bacteria > Bacillota > Bacilli > Paenibacillales > Paenibacillaceae > Fontibacillus > Fontibacillus caui. The sequence continues at coordinate 35,024 of NZ_JAIOGQ010000015.1, forward strand.
CATGCTCCGTTTGATCTGGAGCTGTGGCGCCAAAGGCTTGAATCCGCAGTCCTGACAACAAAATCGAATCCTTACCTGCTCCGGGCTGAGCTTCGGGAAGGGGAGCGGCTTGTCCTGTTTGCCGACGGACGCGTGTTGGTACAGGGAACGGACGACCCGGCCAGGGCCAGATCGCTGTATGCCCGTTATATTGGAAGCTAAAATGAGTGCTAAAGAAGGGAGCTATAACTTTAGAATGAAGGACTTTCGTTTGTATGCGATCACCGGTGAAACCTTTCACCCGGGCAGAGGGCTTGTAGAGGTCATGGAGGAAGCGATACAAGGCGGCGCTGACATCATTCAGCTGCGGGACAAAACAAGCAGCAGGGAAGAGCTGCTTCGCAAGGCGAAAGAGCTGCGAGAACTGACCCGCCAATATAATGTCACCTTTATCGTCAATGACCATGTCGATATTGCCATGGAGGTGGATGCTGACGGCATCCATCTGGGACAAGGCGATATGGCGCTGTCCGAAGCGAGACAGATCGTCGGCGACAAAATCATCGGCATCTCCACCCACGCTATTGAAGAGGCGCTGCTTGCCGAAGAGCAGGGCGCCGATTATATCGGAGTGGGGCCAATTTACGCGACGAATACGAAACCGGATGCTGTCGCTCCGGTCTCCCTCTCTTATGTACGTGAAGTGGCAAGCCGCATTTCGATCCCATTTGTGGCTATTGGAGGGATTAAGCTGAGCAATGTGGATGAGGTGATCATAGCGGGAGCCACCCGTGTTTGCGCCATCAGTGAAATTGTCGGCAGCAGCGATGTGGCGGGCACGTGCCGGGCATTTATCGAGAAGCTGGAAGGGAGCAAGTAACGGGGTGGAACTGATCATCAACGGTAGCGAGCGGGAGCTTGAAGCCGAAACGATTGCCGACGTTATTGAACGGCTTGGACTCTCAGGCAAGCCTGTTGTTGCCGAAGCGGACGGCGTCGTTCTGACTTCGGAGCAGTGGTCCGGAACCAAGGTTGCTCCGGGCATGAAGATTGAACTTGTCCATTTTGTGGGAGGAGGATAAGCGAATGAAGCAGGATACGTGGCGGATCGGGGACCGGGTGCTGACATCGCGCTTTTTCATAGGGACGGGTCTCTTCCCCAATCCATATGTGCAAATGGAGGCCATTGCCGCCTCGGAAGCTGAAGTGCTGACCTTCGCCATCCGGCGGGTTAACTTGGAATCGGCGGAGGACGATTCCATTCTGCAGCATGTTCAGGGCAACGACTATATCTTTCTGCCCAACACATCGGGAGCCCGAACAGCGGAAGAGGCCGTGCGGATCGCACGCCTTGCCCGCGCTTCCGGCTTAAGCGACTGGGTGAAGGTGGAGATTAGCGCGAATGAACGGACGCTGCTGCCGGATCCGATTGAAACGCTGAAAGCAACGGAAACGCTGGTCAAAGAAGGATTTACGGTGCTGCCGTATATTTCGGATGATCCGATCATCTGCAAAAGGCTGGAGGAAGCCGGAGCTGCCGCTATTATGCCGGGAGCGGCTCCGATTGGCACCGGACTGGGCATTCTGAATCCATACAATATCGGATTAATCGTTGAGGAAGCCACGGTTCCGGTCATTGTGGACGCAGGACTTGGCACCGCCAGCGATGTGACCCGGGCTATGGAGCTTGGCGTATCGGGCGTTCTTATGAACACGCCGGTGGCCAAAGCTAAGGACCCGGTCATGATGGCGGAAGCGATGAAACGCGCGATTGACGCGGGCAGGCTTGCCTATTTGTCAGGCAGAATGGCCAAGAGGCGCTATGCTTCGGCAAGCAGCGGCTATGAACAGTTCAAAATACAGTAAACAGGCAGCTTAGGGAGCGGATGAAATGAAAGAGCAAATTGTTGTCATGGGCGGAGGCGTTATCGGTTTGTCCTGTGCGTTCGAGCTGCAGAGCCGCGGTTACGGGGTGCATGTTCTGGAAATTGAACGCTGCGGAGGACAGGCCTCCGGGGCAGCTGCGGGGATGCTGGCTCCCTATTCGGAAAATCTGGAGTCGCCCGATGAGTTTTTCCGGTTTTGTGCGGAAAGCTTGCGGCTGTATCCGGAATGGCAGCGAAGGGTGAAGGAGATTTCCGGTTCATCCTTCGAATATACCGAGTCCGGCAGCTTATATGTCGTCTATCATGAAGCGGACATGCTGGCCCTTGAAGGGAGAATGCTGTGGCAGCGTCAGCATGGGTCCTCGGCAACCATTTTGCAGGGTGATGAGCTGTTCGCCGCCGAGCCCCAGCTGTCCCGTGATGTCCATGCGGCGCTTTTGACACCGGAAGAAAGCCATGTTTATGCGCCGGATTATGTAAAAGCCCTTGAAGAAGCCTGCCTGAACATTGGCGTCCAGATTGATGAACAGCTTGGCTCTCTCGATCTAACCGAATGGCAGGATGGAATTGCCCTGCGAGCGGGAGATGGACGAGTCTTCAAAGGGGATAAGCTCCTTGTTTGTACCGGAGCCTGGGCGCAGAATATGTCAGAGAAGCTGGGCATCCGAATCCCTGTGCGTCCGATCCGGGGGCAGATTTGCGCCTATGAGGTGCAAGGGGATTTGGGGCAGACCCATCATATGATTTTCAGCAGCCAAGGTTATCTGGTTCAGAAGGCTAACGCTACGCTTGTTTGCGGAGCATCCGAAGATATGGCCGGATTTGACCGGACGGTTACAGGCAGGGGGATTCGCCGTCTGCAGCAGTGGAATAAAAAAGTGTTTCCGGTGCTGGAACTGAAGGAGCCTTTCCATCGCTGGGCAGGTCTGAGACCTGCCACACAGGACGGATTTCCGCTTATCGGCAGCTTGAATGCTGCCAGCCGCGTCGTCATGGCGGCTGGACATTATCGTAACGGCATATTGCTGAGTCCGGCTACCGCGATGCTGGTTGCTGACGGTATAGAAGGTAAGGAGATGCCGGAATGGTCATACGCTTTCCGTCCGGATCGCTTTGGCGCCGTTTAAACGAGCTGCTTGTCATAACAAAGGCTGTATTCACTGCCTATGTATTCCCAAAGCATGGGATCGGTTTATATCCGTTCTTCTCATAGAAATTTAAAAAAAGGGCAGAGCAGGAAACCTCCTTGCTCTGTCCTTTTTTGCCACTCGGGCTCCTGTCTATCCCGTAAGAGCAGGATCATTCAGACGCTCCGGCTTCTGGAACGGATCTGCACATTAACGAGCAGGATGCTGGCCAGAATGAGCAGCAGCCCTAACGCAAGCCGCACTGTAATATGCTCGCCCGTGAACAGGGCGCTGAAGCCGAGCGCAAGCAGAGGAATAAGGAACGTGAAAGATCCCACCTTGCTGGCTTCCCCCGACTGAACCAGTTTGAAAAAAACAAGCCAGCCGATGGCAATGACGAACACGGAAATGAACAGCAGGTTGATGACAAAAGCCGAATTCCATACAATAGCCGAAAATTTCTCCGCCCAAAAACCGGAAATAAAGAGCAGGATGCTTCCGATGATCAGCTGCATGGCCGTCATCCAGATTATATCCACGGAATCACTTTTTTTCTTCATGAAGACTGTTCCAAAACACCAGCTAAGCGCGGAGGCAAGCGCCAGCCCGATCCCTTCGGGGGAAAGTCCTGTACTGAGCCCGCTCACGCTGATCACCGCCACTCCGCAGAAGCCAAGCGTGAGACCGCATATTTTGGCAACCGTCATGGACTCGCCAAGCCATAGCCAGGAGCAAATGCCTAGCAGCACCGGCTGCAGGAACACAATCGCCGAGAACATGCCGGCGGGCATATATCCCAGTCCGATCGTCTGAAGACCGTAATATAAACTGATATTCAGAACACCGGCTATGGCATAAGCGGGCCAGTTTTGTTTGAGATTCAGTCTTTGATAGTTAGGAAGTGCAATCAGGCACAGCAGAATACCGCCAATCAGGGTGCGTAGAGCCGCAAAAAGCACGGGAGGCGTATAGCTGAGAGCCAATTTGGAAAGAGGCCAGTTAATCCCCCACACGATTACGAGGAAAGTCAAATAGAGCGCCGTTCGGCGCCGGGAAAGCTGATTCATACGTACATTCTCCTTTTTTAAGTTACTTACTATTATAACGTAATTTTTGTCATAGAGTATGAAATAAATGAATGGAAGAAAGCTAATGTCATTCCTTTTGGAGTTAGCGTTTTAATGCATCTTGGAGAGATTTCATCCGATGTGTAATCGGACAAAAAGAAGTGAATATTAAGAATGTTTGGCATAAGGGGGCGGATTTATCATGAAAACAGCTAATATCCAAAAGACAATCACGAGTGCGGCCATTCTTCCGATGAATACCGAACAGGAGGCTTGGCGGATTTTTATTGCCATTCCCATACCGCAGCCAATTCAGGCTGAGCTGGCGAAATGGTGCCGGGAGCAGCGGAACGTACTCCATTTTCAAAAATGGGTTCACGATGCGGATTATCACATCACCCTCCAATTTCTTGGAGATACAGATGTTCAGAAAATAAAGGAGATCGCTCAATCGTTGGAGAAATCGGTAAAGGGCTTTGAGCCTTTTGAATTGCGGCTTGCGGGTATCGGGACGTTCGGCCGCAAGGAACAGCCGAGGGTGCTGTGGGCAGGGGTACAAGGAGAACTAGACCGGCTACATGCACTGCATAGCTCGGTCACGTCGGCGATGAGCCCGCTTGGTTTTATTCCGGAGGACCGTCCCTATAGCCCGCATGTCACGCTGGCACGTAAATGCGCCCCTGAGGCAGTGTTCCATCCGTTATCTGCTTCTTCGTCCGTATTCGGGAGCTGGCAGGTTCAGGACATTGTCATTTACCGGACAAAAATGGGGCATAAGCCCATGTACGAGATTTTAGAGACGATCTCCCTGGCTTAAAAAGACAAGAACTCCCTGCCGTCAGTATCCTTTACAGCTGACAAGAATTTCTGCTTTTTACCCTTTTCATTCCAAGAAAACAGGAGGTTCTATGCATTCATTTAACGCCGTATTTATACAGCTGCTTATCCTGCTGGCTATTTCCATTTCGGTCATAGCCGTCGCCAAAAAAATCAATTTATCTTACTCCATTGCCCTGGTTATCGTCGGACTGCTGCTCGGGATTAGCCATATTCCGTTTCTGGACGAGGCGGAAGCGTTCATTACCCAGTCGCACGTATTTCAAGCGATCATTATCTCCTTGTTTCTGCCCATTCTGCTCGGAGACGCGACGCTCAAGATGCCCTTCTCCCAATTGAGGGAACAGACAAAACCCGTGTTAGCCTTGGCGTTCGGGGGGACTTTGTTATCGTTTCTCATCATAGCGTTGATGGGGTATTATTTGCTTCAATTGCCGCTCACGGTAGCTTTTACTTTCGCAGCGCTGATGAGTGCAACAGATCCTATAAGCGTGATTTCAATCTTTAAATCTTTGGGGGTACCAAAGCGGATTGTCACCATCATCGAAGGGGAATCCCTGCTGAATGACGGAATCGCGGTTGTGCTGTTTCAAATTTCTTCCGTTTATTTGCTCACTTATATGGAAATGGGCTGGGAAGGCTTGGGCAGAGGCGTGCTGCTCTTTTTTCAATTCGGCTTGGGCGGAGCGGCTATTGGCGGAATTCTCGGCTTCCTATTCTCACAGCTCATCCGGTTGTACGACGATTACCCGCTGGAGATCGCTTTTTCGATGCTGCTCTTTTTCGGGAGCTACTTTATAGCCGAGCACTTCCATGTGTCGGGAGTCATTGCTGTGGTCATGGCCGGGATGATCTTCGGCAATTACGGAGCAAGGATCGGAATGTCGGAGAAAACGGAAATGAATATTAACTCGTTCTGGGATGTCATCACCTTGGTTGCCAACTCGCTTATTTTTCTAATGATCGGCCTCGAAATCAAATATATTAGCTTTCATGATAAGTGGCTTGTCGTTGCCGCAGCGATTCTAATTGTATTGATTGGAAGAACAGTTGCTCTGTATGCAAGCGTCGCCGGACTAAAAACGCTCCCTGCCTCCTGGAAAGCCTTGCTCAACTGGGGCGGACTGAAAGGCAGCTTGTCCCTGGCGCTCGCGCTAAGTCTCCCACCGTCCTTTGAAGGAAGGGACGACGTTCTTGTGCTCACCTTCAGCGTTGTTTTGTTCTCACTCCTCATACAGGGGCTTACGATCAAGCCGCTGGTGCTGAAGCTGCGACTGAACGAAACGGCATCGGATGCCAAATCATCGGACTTCAATTAGTGGTTTTTTCCTGTGAGGACTAGTATAATACAAGTTCAGGATATGGCTGTAATTTATTGCTGCTATCCAGATTTCTCAACTAACATTCAGAAAATAGGAGTTTTTGCATGTTTCGATCCAAACCATTTAAACAGCTCAATCAGACTAGATTCAGTCCGCCCCAGATTTTATCCATCGGTTTTTTAATCATGATTGTGATCGGCGCGCTGTTGTTGACGCTTCCGATTTCAACCAGACCGGGCAAGCACATTTCTTTTCTTGACGCTTTGTTTGAAGCTACGTCGGCCGTCTGTGTGACAGGCCTGGTAGTGACGGATACCGGTACGACTTTTACCCCGTTTGGCCAAGTAGTGATTATGAGCCTTATCCAGGTTGGCGGGCTAGGTTTTATGACCTTAGGTATCGTTGTCGCACTGCTGCTTGGCAAAAAAATTACCCTCTCGGAACGAATCATCGCGCAAAATGCACTGAATCAGTATGATTTGTCCGGTATCGTCAAGCTGGTCAGACTGGTGATTATGACAACCGTGATTATCGAAGGAACGGGCGCATTGCTGCTCGCTATCGTATGGTCACAGGATATGGGATGGGGGAAGGCTTTGTATTACGGCCTGTTTCATTCGGTGTCTTCATTTAATAATGCGGGTTTCGATATTATGGGAGACTATAAGAGTATGACCGAATATGTAGGCAACGTGCCGGTCAACCTGATTTTATCTACTTTATACATAGTTGGCGGACTGGGCTTTACCGTAATCATGGAGGTCGTGCGAAAACGCAATTTCCGGAAATGGTCGCTGAACACGAAAACGGTGATCGGGGTCACTCTGGTTTTGAATCTGGTTTCATCGGTGTTGTTTTATTTGCTGGAATACAATAATCCGCACACGCTCGGAGCGCTTCCGCCGGAGGAAAAAATCATCGCATCCTACTTTCACGGCACCGTTCCCCGGACCGCAGGCTTTAACACGCTGGATTTGACACAGCTCAATAGCGATTCCATTCTGCTAACGATGGGTCTCATGTTTATCGGGGGAGCTTCAGGCTCTACAGCGGGAGGGATTAAAATATCGACCTTCTTCCTTCTGCTGCTGGTCGTGTGGACGATGATCAAGCAGCGAGAGGACATTACTTTTCTGCGAAGAAGAATTCCGAAAGATCTTGTTTTCAGGGCGCTCTCCATTGCCATGATCGGGATTGCCCTGATCTTTACGGCTTCGTTCCTGCTCGAAGTCACGGAGACCGGTATCCCCTTGATGAGTCTTGCCTTCGAGACGGTTTCCGCTTTCGGCACCGTTGGTTTGTCGCTTGGGGTTACGACCCAGCTCAGCGATGCGGGAAAATGCGTCATTATGCTTCTCATGTTTATCGGCCGGCTTGGGCCTTTAACAATCGCGCTTGCGCTAACCAGAGACAAGAACAAGTCCAAGCTGAAATATCCTGAAGAGAAGATATTAATTGGATAATATATTGATCACAGAATCGGCGAAAGCCGCGGATGAAGCCTCCCGGCCAAGGGGAGGCTTTCTTTCCGTTTTGACTATGTCTTTTTCTAGGTTCAGGCAGGATTTGACGGTTATTGCACCCGAAATTATCTTAAATTATTCCCGTAAAGGAGGATTCAAAGATCTTCCGGGAAAAGGGAAGCCTGTGCAAATCGAAGAAAGCGATGATTTATACACCAGAACGTTGAAAAGCTCGAATTTAATCCCGGCATGGCTTGCGCTGAGAAAGGAAATCGTAAGGGACATGAAGACGATCCTGGACAATATACAGACAAACGATGAGGACCAAATCGAGCAGCTCAACCAGAAAATCCGCAAATACAACCGCCAGGTGCCAAATCCTCTACTGCAAAAGGGAGTCGTAACCAGTCAAAATATTCAGGAAAAATATGAGAAGTGGCTTTAGGACGTTCTTCCCTGGCTGCTTCTTTTTTTATGACCCAAAAAGGGAACATATATACGCTTTTTCTCTTCGTCATGCTATAATAAAGAAATCCAAATCTTCCCGGGGATGACCTGAAATTTAGCGAATGGTGATGCATGGAGCATGAAATACGAATCAAGGCCTGTAGAGTTTGCCGAATTGGATTTAAGCGAAGAAGATGAGGGAATCCGCATTCCTCTTCGTGATGCAGCGATTGCCCGACCGGAGGGTGAAACCGAAAGATCTTCCGGGACCGAGGCGGAAACAGCAGAGGCGTACACGGGCATGTTCCGGCTCGTATCCAGGGAGCGCAGCTTTACGGAAGAAGCACAGCGCTGCGCCAATCTTGAAGGACCGGCTGCGCCATTCGTTCCTTTCATGAGCTATTGGCCCACTTATGAGCAAATGGCCGAATCCCAATCCAGATGGTATTTTTACTGGAGATCCGAGGTCCGCAAGGAGCATTACCCGGATACCGATCTTTCTTATATATTTATTTACATTTATGAGCTGATTCACGGCATAGGCTGGGACAAGCCGGAGAAAGGGTACGAGCTTCTGACGGAAGTGTGGATGGCCTACCGGGCAAGGCATCCTCAGCTGGACGGCTACCTGAAGGAGTGGGTTTCGGATTTTGTGCTGGTTCATCGGCTGGACGTTCCGCTAACGGAGATTTTTTCGGTATCGGAACAGAACGTTTCCGGCGAACTGGCGGACATCGAGCTCCTGAGGCTGCTGGAGGAGCAGCCCCTTCAAGTTCCGCCCCAGCTGCTGTTTAGTTTGAGCGACTACGATACAAGGCGCAGCAGTTTCTGCACGGCCGGGGGGATTGTCGAACTGGAAGCTTATCTTCCCAAGATCGTAGCGCTTGTCGATTCCTATTTGCTGAAGACGTCTCAGCTGCGGATCATCGACATGTTCCGTCCCGAGCAGGAGCAGACGGTGGAACGGTACTTGTTTCGCAGCGCGGTTTATGATGACTCTTATTACGGCAGGACGATTCGGATTTCCACGCTGCCAATCACGCAGCACGCGCCGCTCAGGAAATACATGACCGAACTCATCCGGTTTACCGAGAACAAGCTGCGAAAGCTTAAAGGCTTCAAAGGACGTCTTAGAGGCATTGCGCTTGAGCCGGAAATCGGACATCTGATCGAGCGCTATCTCGAGCGGGAATTTTCGCCGCAGGCCGCGCCGGTCCGGCCGAAGATTACCATAGACACGGCAAAATTGGTGGCGCTCCGGCAGGATACCGAATATGTACGGAGCATGCTTACGATTGAGGACGAAGAAGCATCTGGTGATGTTCCGGAAACGGAGCTTGATCAAGAAGAAGAGCGCGATCTGCCTGACTGGCGTGAAGAAGCTCGGACTGCGCTGGACGGGACTGTATTAGACGGTACTGTACACCGGGAAAGTCCGCTGACTGACTCCATAAGCAAGCCGAGTCGGGCCGATGAGACGTCGGCATCCCTGATTTGGGATACGGACGGACTTGACGAAGAGTGGGCTTTGTTTGCCGAAAAGCTGGGTCCGGCTCACATGGAAGCCCTGTCAGCCTTGGTTAGCTCATTTCCGGAATCGGAGCTGACGCGTGTGGCCGATTCATACGGAACGATGCCCGCGCTGCTCGTCGACGAAATCAATGACGCGGCAATGGAGACCGTTGGCGATCTGGTCATCGACGAAGCTCGGATTGCTGAGGACTACCAGCATTTGTTTGAACATTTGAAGAGGTGACGTATGGTGAACGCAATGAAAATTCCGAAGCGGATTACGACAGCCCTTGTGCATTCATTAACTTCAGGCGTCGTGCCGCGGATCGGGCTTGAATATATAGCGGTGGGGCGGAAGCCTGAAGTGGAGGCCCTGCTGCGGGATATGGACAATATTGCCGAGGGAGGAGCGGCCTTTAAATTCATTACGGGACGCTACGGCAGCGGAAAAAGCTTCCTGCTGCAGACGATTCGCAACTATGCGATGGATCGGGATTTTGTGGTGGCGGATGCGGACCTGTCTCCGGAAAGAAGGCTGGTCGGAACCCAGGGGCAGGGACTGGCTACATACAGAGAGCTCATGATTCACCTGTCCACCCGGACCCGTCCCGACGGTGGAGCGCTCGAAGCCATGCTGCAAAAGTGGATTTCATCTATTCAGCAGGATGTAATGAAAGAGCATGGGCTTCGCCCGGCCGATCCGGCGCTGCATGTAGAGGTGGAGCAGCGGATTTTTGCCGTAACGGGCGAAATGCAGAACATGGTGCACGGCTTTGACTTCGCCCAGGTGCTCTCGGCATACTGGGCCGGGTACAAGCTGGCCGACGATGATCGCAAGCAGGCGGCGCTCCGCTGGCTGCGCGGCGAATACCCGACCAAAACCGCAGCCAAGCAAGAGCTTGGCGTCGGCGTCATTATCGACGACGACAACTGGTACGACTACATCAAATTATGGTCGGAGTTTGCGGCGCGGATCGGGTACAAGGGGCTGTTGCTTTTTATAGATGAAGCCGTTAATTTATACAAAATTACGAACAGCATTTCCCGTCAAGGCAATTACGAGAAGCTGCTGACGATGTTTAATGATACGATGCAGGGAAAGGCAAGCCATCTTGGCATTTTCGTGGGCGGAACGCCCCAGTTCGTGGAGGATGAGCGGCGCGGCTTGTTCAGTTATGAAGCGCTGCGGTCGCGGCTCGTGGAAGGACGCTTCTCCGGCAGCGGTTACCAGAATTACACGGGGCCGATCCTGAAGCTGGATATGCTGTCCCATGAGGAAATCCTGATCCTGCTGCAAAAGCTGCTGCAGATACACGGCCTTCACTTTTCCTATGAACCGTCTTTGACGGACAGCGATCTTGTCCTCTTCATGCAAACGGAAGTCGGCAGAATGGGCGCAGACGTGCTGCTTACGCCGCGTGAGGTGATCCGCGATTTTATGGACCTGCTCCATACGCTGCACCAAAATCCGGACGCTACGTTTGAAGGGCTGCTGGGCGAGCGTGCGGAGCAGACGCCTGATTCGAAGCAGGATGAGGCGGACGATTTTCTGGCCGAGTTTGAACTATGAAGGATCATCCATTTTACAGACTGGCTCCGTTTATTCAGGAATTCATATATAAAAAGAAGTGGGATACCCTTCGGAGCGCACAAGTGGAAGCCTGCAACATATGCATGGGTACGCCCCATCACTTGCTGATTGCGGCTGGGACCGCATCGGGGAAGACGGAGGCGGCATTTTTTCCCGCGTTAACGGAGCTATGGCAGCAGCCTTCCTCTTCGGTAGGTATTCTGTACATTGGCCCTTTGAAGGCGCTGATCAACGACCAGTTTGAACGGCTGAAGGATCTGCTTCAGGAAGCCCGAATTCCGGTCTGGCACTGGCACGGGGATGTGCCGCAGTCAGAGAAAAGCCGTCTGATGCGAAAGCCGTCCGGGATTCTGCAAATCACTCCCGAATCGCTGGAAGGTTTGCTTATGAATAAACCGAATGCGATACCTGCTTTGTTCAAGGATCTCAGAACCATTATTATCGATGAAGTCCATGCGTTCATGGGTGTGGACCGGGGCATTCAGGTTCTGAGCCAGATCGCCAGGGTGGAGAGAATGGCCGGATGCTCGCCAAGGCGTGTCGGACTGTCCGCCACATTAAGCGACTATGAAGAGGCCAAGTCCTGGCTTGGCGCTGGAAGCCGCCAGCCGGTCGAAGTTGTGTCTTCGCCAGGCGGAAGGAAGCTCCGGCTGAGGGTCGATCACTTTTCGTTTCCCGATGCCCGCGACGAAGAGCAGGCCGAGCATCTGCAAAATGCCCGCAAGGCGTATTACGATTTCATTTACGAGAGCACCCATCTGAAGAAAGCCTTGGTCTTTACCAATAGCCGCACCGACGCGGAATATACGACGCTTGAATTGCGCAGGGTAGCTGAAAAACGCCATCAGCCGGATGTGTTCCATGTGCATCACGGAAGCATCTCCGCCATGCTGAGGGAAGAAGCGGAAGCCGCCCTGAAGGGCGGCCCCGGACCAGCCGTGGCGGCTGCGACAATGACGCTTGAACTCGGAATCGATCTTGGGGAGCTGGAGCGTGTTGTTCAATTGGGTGCGCCTTACAGCTCGTCCAGCTTTGTCCAGAGGTTGGGAAGATCGGGAAGGAGAGATGATGCAGCATCGGAAATGCTGTTCGTTTGTCCGGAAGAGGAGGATGAGGAAGCCCAGCTTCCTGCACGGATGCCGTGGACGCTGCTGAGAGCCATTGCTGTCATAGAACTGTACGTGCATACCAAATGGGTTGAGCCGCTTGAGCTCCGGAAGCTGCCCATGGGCCTAATGTATCATCAAACGATGAGCATCCTCAAAAGCATGGGCGAAGCAGAACCTGCGGAGCTAGCTAGGAATGTGCTGTCGCTGCCCTCTTTTAAAGAGATCAGGCCAGATCAGTACAAGGTGTTCTTGAATTATCTGCTGCAAACCGATCATATTCAGTGGACGGAGGACAAGTCGCTCATCATCGGTCTGACCGGGGAAAAGATCGTGAACAACTTTCGTTTCCTGGCTGTATTTAAAGATGACGAGGAGCATGCGGTTTATAACGGATCCGAGGAGATCGGATCCATTACGACGGTGCCGCCGCCCGGCTACTGCTTCTCCCTGGCGGGGAAGCTCTGGAAGGTTGTGGAGGTGGATACGAAGCATAAAGCGGTATATGTCAAAGCGGCCAAAGGAAAGGTCGATACGCTATGGCTCGGAGCCGGCGGAGACATTCATACCCGGGTCCTTCGCAAAATGAGAGAAGTACTCTCAGGGCAAGCGATCTATCCGTATCTTTCCCCGCAGGCTGTGAACCGGCTGGAACGTGCGCGCCGCCTGGCACGGGAAACCGGACTGCTGAAATCTTTCGTGATCCCTGCAGGAGGGGATTCCCTGTTCATTCTCCCATGGATAGGGAGCAAGCCGTTTCGGACATTGGAGCGTCTGCTTAAAAACAGACTGGCGGACAGGCTCTCTTTGCGCTCTGTTGTTCCGATGGAGCCGTATTATTTCGTCGTTTCAGGCAAAGCGGATGGGCAGACTTTGACGGATCAAATCCTGATGGAATGTTCGGGCCTCGAAGATGAGGCCAGTCTGCTCGCGCCGGAGGAAGCTCCTTATCTTGGCAAGTATGACGAGTTTGTCGCACCTGAGCTGATTCGCAAGGCTTTTTTGGCAGACGGGCTGGATGTAAAAGGCTTATACGCCGGCTTGTTGAAATTCGCCAATGTCTGATAGGGGAATATTGGGAATGCCGCTTCTGAAAAAGAATAGGAACAAAAAAACGTATGCCGGATTATAAGCCGACGTACGTTTTTTTCATCTCAGACTTAAGCTGTTATTTATTCCACTCCGGCAGTGACTCGACATAGTGGTCCGACATGCTGATCAGCTCGTGCGCACGATTGTACTCGTCTTTGGAAACGAGCGGTTTGGCAACTTTTCCGCCATTCAGCGGCCATGTAGTCCCATCCGTGTATCCGTTGCCGGGTACGAATGCCCCCTTGGAAGAAATGAAGGAGCCGGAAGGCAAATAATAACGTTCAGGCAGCACATTATCGGTATGATTCAGCAAATCCTGACCGAAGTGCACCTGATCCCCCAGCGAGACGCCAATCAAATTGGCCACGCTTGGAAAAATATCCGACTGTGCGCCAACCTGCTGAAAAACCTGGGCTTTTTGTCCCGGCACGGACACGACAAGCGGAATGTTCATCATATCCGGCAAGCTGTAATCACGGCCGTATATTTCCTTCATCAGCGCCTTTTCGGATTTGTTCAAAGAATAAATCGGCAGGCCCTGGTGGTCGCCGTACAGGATGACGACACTGTTGTCCCAAACCCCGTTCTTCTTCAGTTCGTCAACAAACTGGCCGAGGGCGTAATCCGAGTAGTTCTGAGCCTGAATATAGTTGCCGACCAAGGTTCCTTTATACCGATTCGGCAGCTGCATCTTGTATTTTGCTGCCGGAATACGAAAAGGGTGATGGCCGGACATCGAAATGACCTGCGCATAGAACGGTTGCCCGCTTTGCTGGAAGCGTGCAAGCTCCTCGGACGTTTTGGCGTACAGAACCTCGTCGGAGGAACCGAAGGCAACCGGATCGCTTTCGCCAAAATAGCGGTTGTCGTAGTATTTTTCCCAGCCTAGCGCCTTGTAAAGCTGATCCCGGTTCCAGAAGATGACGTTGTTCGTATGGAACGTTGCTGTCAAATAACCGTTCGCGGCAAAAGCTTTTGGCATACTGGGCAGCTCTTTATCCGCATAAACCTCGGAAGCGGCTCCGTTCGGCGGAACATACAGGGACGTATTCACTACAAATTCTGCATCAGCCGTATTTCCTTGACCGACCTGCTGGAAGAAATGCGGGAAGTAGAAATGATCCCGGACGAGCGCATTCATATTGGGCGTAACTTCTTTGCCGTCGATTTTAAGATTGACTAAGAAATTCTGGAACGCCTCAAGCTGAATAATGATGACATTTTTGCCCTTGGCGACCTCCCAGTAAGCCGGCTGTGCCGGTTCAGTAATTCCTTTTACCTCTGCAATTTTCGCAGCGGTTACTGTGTTAGGATCGATCTTCAAGTCCTTGGAAGATGCGAAGGCGACGTATGCCTCATAATTAATGACGCCCATATCTCTTGCCTGATGCAATTCATTCATCCCATGGCGGTAAGGCAGAATGGTCAGAATGCACAGAACGAGTGTTAATGCCTGAAGACTCCAAAACACACTGCGACGCTCGCGAACCGCGAGACTTTTGCTAAAGGCCCGAAAGCGCCGGTTTGACAAGAGCAGCACGAACAGAACCACGATATCCGTAAAGATGAACAGATAGTAAGGATCCATCAGCGACATGACGCTGGTGTTCACTTCAGACACCTGGTTGACCTGGCGCAGCTCATGATAGGTGACGATGACGCCAAAATATTTGTAGTACATGATTACGGCAAAATAAATAATCGTAAGAACCAAGTCGACAATCAGATAAGCGCCCAACTTCCGCTTATAGACGAAGTTTTCAAGCAAGCAGAAGATGAACCAGACAGGCGGGATGCCGGACAAAAGCGTCAGCACCAGGCTCCCATCCTCTTTAAATACAACGCTCCAAACGAGCAGCATTTTCAAAATCATCAGAATGGTGAAAAATACAAACGGTTTCCGAAGAATTCCGTTCCACCCTATACGTTTAACCAAAATCCAATCCTCTCCCTTAACATACTTAATAAAGCGGGCCTTTCGAGCCGGGGTACTCCGGTAAAGCCGAATCAGAAGGCGCAGTTCTTTCGAATTTTTGGCGAGCATGCCGAATACGCCGCCACCTGCCGCCAGTCGGATATTGAATCTATTCACCTTCATGAATAGACAAATCCCGGGAAAGGCGAGGCTTTCCCTACCTACATATTGTTACACTTTCTATTCATTATCTTACATTCCAGACAAAAAATCTAATTTTCCTCAAGGCGATGGGGCTGAAGGTGTGATGTATTCGTCCTAATAACCGGATTTATCCTTATATAATGATTACTAATAAATCTTATAAGAGGTTCCAAATTGACCGTCACCGCCATATGTGATAGGGTCAAAAGTAGCGATAAATAAAGTATATAAAAATACTAGGAATTTAAAACATGCATGCAGCGCGAGGTGGATATTGTTGGAACTTCAAGTAACGAACAGTCCTTTTACTCAGGAACAGGTTGAATTGCTGGGCCGTCTTCTGCCTACGCTGACGGATTCGCAGCGAATCTGGCTGACCGGATATTTGACAGCTTTACAGGGAGCTGCAGCTGTACCAGCGACGGTTGCAGCGGGAGTCCCATTGGCTGCGGCAATTTCCCCGGCAGGGATTGCAAGCAGTCCGGCGGTCCCTAAAGAGGCAACGGTACTCTTTGGATCGCAGACCGGAAACAGCCAGGGGCTGGCCAGGAAGCTGGCCAAGAAGCTCGAAAAGCAAGGCTTTCAGGTGACGCTCTCCCCGATGAGCGACTTCAAGACGAACACTTTGAAAAAGGTGCGAAACCTGCTTATCGTCGCAAGCACACACGGAGAAGGAGAACCGCCGGATAACGCCCTTTCTTTCCACGAATTTCTTCATGGCAAAAGAGCGCCTCAACTGCCGGACCTCCAGTTCTCCGTTCTGGCTCTGGGGGATACGTCCTATGAGTTCTTCTGCCAGACAGGCAAAGATTTTGATGAGCGCCTTGCGCAACTCGGCGCCAAGCGGCTTGCACCGCGTGTCGATTGCGACGTGGATTTCGATGAGCCTGCGGCGGAATGGATGAACCTGGTTTTGGCTGCGCTTGGCGAAGCATCTGCCGTTTCAGTGAGCCCGGCAGAAGCCGGTTCTGCGGCGACGATTGACACGGAATCGGAGTATTCCAGAACGAATCCGTTCCGTGCGGAAGTTCTGGAGAATTTGAATTTGAACGGACGCGGATCGAGCAGGGAGACCCGCCATCTCGAGATTTCCCTGGAGGGGTCGAATCTTAAGTATGAGCCGGGCGACAGTCTCGGCATCTATCCGGAGAACCATTCGCGGCTGGTGGACGAGCTGATCGCGGTCATGGGCTGGCAGCCGGATGAGCCCGTTGCCGTTAACAAGAGCGGCGACAAAGGGACATTGCGCGACGCCCTGCTGCGTCATTACGAAATTACCGTACTCACCAAGCCGCTGCTGGAACAGGCTTCCAAGCTTGCTCCAGGCAGCAGTCTCAAGGAACTGCTGGAAGCGGGACGCGAGCAGGAGCTTCGCGCTTATCTGCACGGCCGGGATTTGCTCGACCTAGTGCAGGATTACTCTCTTAAAGGCATCCCGGCAGGGGAGTTCGTATCTATTCTGCGGAAGCTGCCCTCCCGCTTGTATTCGATCGCAAGCAGCCCAGAAGCTTACCCGGACGAGGTGCACATCACGGCGCGCGCCGTACGCTACGAGTCCCAGGGACGAAAGCGGTACGGGGTCTGCTCCGTTCATCTCGCCGAGCGGGTACAGCCTGGCGATACGCTGCCGGTGTTCATTCAGCACAACCCGAATTTCAAGCTGCCTGACAATCCGGATACGCCGGTCATCATGGTCGGACCAGGCACCGGCGTCGCTCCGTTCCGGGCCTTCCTCGGCGAACGGGAGGAGACGGGAGCTCAGGGCAAAACATGGCTGTTCTACGGCGATCAGCATTTTGCCACCGATTTCCTGTACCAGGTGGAGTGGCAGCGCTGGCTCAAAGAGGGCGTGCTGACGCGTATGGATGTAGCATTTTCCCGCGATTCGGACAAGAAAGTATACGTTCAGCACCGGATGCTTGAAAAAAGCGCGGAGCTGTACAAGTGGCTGCAGGAAGGAGCATGCGTATATGTCTGCGGCGATGAAAAGCAGATGGCGCATGACGTGCATGCAACTCTGGAAACGATCCTCGTACAGGAGGGCGGTCTGACTCCGGAAGAGGCAGCGGACTATTTGAGCGCCATGCAGCAGCAGAAACGTTATCAGCGGGACGTATACTAAATCACGGTGTCCCTAAGATTACGAGAGGAGATAAGGCATATGTCAGATAATAATTTGCTGTCGTCAAACAGTGCGCCGCACAGCGATGTTGAAGATATTAAACGCAGAAGCCATTACCTGCGGGGCAGTCTGACCGAGACGCTGGCTGACCCGATCACAGGTTCCATTCCCGAAGATGACAACCGGCTCATGAAGCACCATGGCAGCTATATGCAGGATGACCGGGATTTAAGAAACGAACGGGCCAAGCAGAAGCTTGAGCCGGCCTATCAATTTATGCTCCGCGTGCGCGCGGCCGGCGGGGTCGTTACGCCCGCGCAGTGGCTCATGATGGACCGAATCTCGCATAAGTACGGCAACGGAACGATTCGTCTGACAACCCGTCAATCTTTCCAGCTGCACGGCGTGCTTAAATGGAATCTGAAGAATACGATCCGGGAAGTGAACGAGTCGCTGCTTAGCACGCTGGCGGCCTGCGGTGACGTCAACCGCAACGTGATGTGCAACCCGAATCCGTATCAATCGGAAATCCACTCCGAGGTTTATGAGTGGGCGAGCAAGGTGAGCCATCATCTGGATCCGCGGACGAGAGCCTATCACGAAATTTGGCTCGATGAAGAGAAAGTGGTGGACAGCCGGGATCAGGACGTTGAACAGGAGCCAATTTATGGACCGGTCTATTTGCCAAGAAAGTTTAAAATCGGCATTGCGGTTCCGCCTTCGAATGATGTGGATGTGTTTTCCCAGGATCTGGGCTTTATTGCTATCGTGGAAAACGGCAAGCTAGCCGGCTTTAACATAGCGGTAGGCGGAGGCATGGGGATGACGCACGGCGATCCGAAGACGTATCCGCAAGTCTCCAAAATCATTGGATTCTGTACGACGGAGCAAATGATCGACGTGGCGGAGAAGACGGTTACGATTCAGCGGGACTATGGCGACCGTTCGGTCCGCAAGCATGCCCGTTTCAAATACACGATCGACGATCGGGGTATTGATTGGTTCGTGGGCGAATTGACGGCCCGTTTGGGATGGAAGCTGCAGGATGCTCGTCCTTACCATTTTGAGAACAATGGGGATCGTTATGGCTGGGTGAAGGGCAGCAACGGCAAATGGCACTTCACGCTCTTTATCCAGAATGGACGGATTAAAGATATGGACGGCTACCCCCTGATGACAGGTCTGCGTGAAATCGCCAAGGTGCATGGCGGGGATTTCCGGCTTACGGCCAACCAGAATCTGATCATCGGCAACGTCAGCAGCCAGAAGAAGAAGAAAATTCAGAGCTTGATCGACCATTATGCTCTTACGGACGGAGTTCATTATTCCGCGCTGCGGCGAAACTCCATGGCCTGCGTCGCTCTGCCGACGTGCGGGCTGGCGATGGCTGAATCGGAACGGTATCTGCCAACACTGCTTGAGAAAATCGAGCCGATGCTGGAAGAGGCCGGCCTGCGCGATGAGGATATCGTCATTCGGATGACCGGCTGCCCGAACGGCTGCGCCAGACCGATGCTCGCGGAGCTCGCCTTTATTGGCAAGGCGCCCGGCAAATACAATATGTATTTGGGGGGCGGCTTTGCCGGGAACCGGCTGAACAAGCTGTACAAGGAAAACATCGGCGAGGACGAAATACTGTCGTCTCTTCGGCCCATGATTAACCGTTACGCGAAGGAACGGCTTGAAGGCGAACATTTTGGCGATTTTGTCATTCGGGCGGAGTATGTGAAGGAAGTGACTGACGGACAGGAGTTTCATTCCTGATTTTTCGGAAAAATAAAGCGGAGCGCATCTGACAAGGTGTGCTTCGTTTTTTAATTTTAGGAGCGGAAGGCCCGCTCTCACCAAACATGGTAGACTTTAAGGTGTTGCTAGGGACTGAATAGAAATTTAGACGCCAAGGGAGAGAAAAAAATGATCCAAACCATTGATTTCCAAAATGTAGAGCTCGTGAAAACACTCTTCAATTTGCAGCGTGATTCTTATGTGGTAGAGGCTGAACTGATAAACTTTTATGAAATCCCTCCATTAATGGAGTCATTTGAAGATTTTCAAAAGTGCACGGAGCAGTTTTTAGGTTATTTCGAGAATCTCGAATTGGCTGGGGCCGTTTCGTATGAGCTGGAAGGCGATGAATTAACCATATGCAGACTGGTGGTCGATCCCGGACATTTCAAAAAGGGGATTGCCCAAAAGCTATTGGATGCGGTTGAATCATCAAATGCAGACGCCTCGCTGATCAAAGTATCCACAGGCAAAGACAACGTTCCTGCAAAGAATCTGTATTTAAAAAACAAGTTCAACTGGATTCAGGATTTGGAGGTAGTCCCTAATCTTTATATCAGCCTCTTTGAAAAGAAAGTCGGGCATGAATCGGCCGAAGCGGGATATTGACATTTTTGGCATATCAAACCTGCGGCCATTCACGTTCATATTTTACCAAGTAAAAGGGTGTTAACAATCCGGTTAAATTATTGCGCAGCATTGCCGATACTATAATAAGGTCGTCAATGATCTGACGTGGCTCGAAAAGTAATTAATAGGGGCAAGGAGAAACACCAGTAATGATTCAAGAGATCTTGCAACGCAAACCGTTCTCGGCTACCTCCCAAAATATTATTGAAATTTTGCGTCAATCCATAGATGTCAGTACCATCTTTATTGCCATCAATGATCATGTGAAAGATACGATCCTGAAAGCCTTCAACCAAGGAGGCGTTTGGATCGAAGAAGGCTTGGAGCTGCCTTTTGAAGAGAGCTACTGCCGGCTCGTTTGCGCAAATGGCCGGATGGCGACGGTCATCGCCGATACGGAACAGGACCCTTTGACCGCTTCGTTGCAGATGACAAAGCTATTGGGCAGAAGTTCATTCATTGGCGTCCCTCTCCATTTGGAAGATGGGACAACCTTCGGAACGATATGCGCCATTGACAGGAAGCCTGGTACTTTTAAGGAACGGGAAATTAGCCTCTTTCTCGCTGTGGCGGAACTGCTCTCGAACGTGGTAGGGCTTGAATATGCCCAGTTCAAGGACACGGTAACCGGGGCTTTCAATCGAATATTTTTGGATACGATGAGCCAATTTTTTAACATGAAGAGCAAAGCATTAGGTATTCTATTTGTCGATATTGATAATTTCAAAGCAATCAACCGGGAGTTTGGTCATGCGTACGGAGACAGACTGCTCGTACAATGCGCCCGGATCATGGAACGGGTCTGCGGAGAGAATCCAATCATTATCCGGATGCAAGGGGACCAGTTCGTGATCATTTTTCATGAGACTAATCTGAATCGGTTGATTAAGCACGCGCAAGCACTGCTCGCGGCAATCCGAAGAACTTCGCTGCCTTCAGGCGGAAATATATCGGCAAGTATTGGCATAGCGCTTTCCGAAGAATGGACAACCGACGTCCTGGAGCTGCTTCAGCGGGCAGATGCCAAAATGCTCACGGTTAAAAACCGGTCCAAAAATGGATTTGCCTATTAAGGAGTGACATCAAGAATGAGCTTGCTTGAAAGCGTACAATTAGTAGGCCTTGCCATTTTTTTTATTCTCATTCAGATATACATAATCAGGAAGGAATTCACAAACCGCTTAAAAGCAAAGGCACATTCCTGCGAGTGTTACAAACCTTTGTTTTATTATAGCAATGATCCCGTCTTTGAGCTGAATCGGACAGGGCATATCATTGGGCAAAATCCGGCCGCCAGGATGCTTGCGAATCAGGCAGGCACCGTTTATGTTCATCGTCATTTTACGGAATTCATTTCCCCAATATGCAAGGAAAAGGCCGAACGCGCTTTTTCGGAAGCCCGCCCGGCACAACCTGCGAGCATCGAGACTGCCTCCCCATTTTGTGCATCAGAAGCTGCCAGCTTTCGTTTGACTTTTCTTCCTGCGGACCAGGAGGGAGCCTTTTTAATAGCACAAGATATCACGGAACATAAAAAAAACGAAAGTGCCATAAACAGGAACGAGGAACTTTATTTTCAACTCCAGAATAGTCTTGACCGATTTTCCGAGGACGCCTCAGGGATGATGAAAATTGCGGAACTGGAAAAACGAGTCGTTCATGAACTGCAGGAGGTCCTGGAGACTTCGCGAGTCTCGTTGATCGAGACAGGAAATTTCCGAAACTTTGCATGCAAGGCCGGCTGCCAGCCGAATGAAGAGGTTCTTTCAGGATTGACCAGGTATCAGGGGATCCGTCTTCCTGAGGGGCAGCTATTTCCATACGGTGAGGCTGCCATCTTTTTAATCGGCGATTGGCGTGGAATGACCAACCTGATTTTAATCGAGGGACGTCAGCCAAAACTGTATAAAACACCTGTCAAGGTATGGATTAGAACGTTGTCCCGGTACTTGAACGTTTGTTATGACAATATGCTGAAAATAAATGATCTAACGGATGAACTGGAACGGTTGACCAAAGAGCAGAAGACCCCGGCATGGCTTCCCAGGCTGCAGTATGCAATGGCCGAGAAGGAAAGAAAGCACCTGTCCCAGGATTTGCACGACTCTGTATTGCAGGAACAAATTATCCTGTACCGAAAGCTTGAACTAGTGCAGTATTCGGAGGCGGCCAGTGCGGAGCTCAAACAGGAGCTGCAGGATATCGGAGAGGGAATGCTGGATATCATTCATCAAATCCGGATGACCTGCAACGAACTTCGTCCTCCTTTTCTGAAAGAGTGGGGGCTTAATCAAGCCCTGGAGGCGCTGTATGAACATGTTCAAATGCGGGTTGACTACAGAATCATCTTCGATAGCGAAAGATTTTGTATCCCTTTGCCTGACGAGCAAATGATCGCCGTTTACCGGATCAATCAGGAGCTCCTGAACAATGCGTATAAACATTCCCAAGCGACAGAGGTCTTCATTTCGATCGCAGATCATGAAGACGGCTTTCTGATGACGTATCAGGATAACGGAATCGGCCTGCAATCAGGAGAATTGAGAAATTCATATAAAACGATGGGGCTTTATGGCATAAGAGAGAGGGTTCGCAGTTTGGAAGGCGAGATCCATGTACTTACGGCACCAGGGGAAGGATTGACGATCCATGTTTATCTTCCGTGTCTGCAGACGACGATCCCGGACGCCTTAAAAACCTATTACTGACTGTGGAGGTACAACATGCTGAAGATATTATTGGTAGATGATCATCCGGCCGTGACCGAAGGTACGAAATTTATACTGGAACAAGATCCGGAGTACAAGGTCACCGTTCAAAATCAGGTTTCGGGCCTCCTCGAACTGATCCAAAACGAGCACTTTGATATCATGCTTTTTGATTTGTTTATGCCATCGGTA
The DNA here is from genome assembly GCF_019904135.1 of Paenibacillus caui. GTDB lineage: Bacteria > Bacillota > Bacilli > Paenibacillales > Paenibacillaceae > Fontibacillus > Fontibacillus caui. The sequence goes on from NZ_JAIOGQ010000015.1 coordinate 58,009, forward strand.
AACGGAATTGATCTTGCCGCAGAAGTCCTGAATATACAGCCGAACGCTTGTATTCTGATTTATACAGGTTTCGATATCGGCCCTCATCTGAACAAACTGATCGAAATGGGTTTGGCCGGTTTTGTGCCGAAAACAGCCACCAGAGACCAACTTATCAATTCCATTCGCTGTGCTCTCCGTCAGGAAGTTGTCCTTCCGCTTGACGTGTTCAGGACGCTTCGAAAAAATAAAATGGATGCACTGCCTGCCTTGTCGGCCGTCTTTAAACCTGCGCTCCGTGAGCGCGATGTAGAAATTTTGCAGCAGATCGCCCAGGGAAAGGGCAATCGCCAAATTGCCGAGCAAATGTGCATGAGTCAAAGATCGCTTGAATACCAGCTGACGCATCTGTTTCAAAAGCTGGGTGTAAAATCCAGAATTGAGGCCGTAACCAAAGCGAAGGATGCCGGGATTTTAGAGAATGTATGGGTCTAAAGCCGCAGCGGAAGTCGCGGTTTTGAAAATCCTGCCGATACCTCACGGAGAGCAGGCAGGATCCTCAAATTTCACTTTTTACAGCAAACCAACCATTTTAAGCCCGTGGAAAATACCGTCTTCATCCACAGGTTTCGTTATGTATTTCGCAGCCGCTTTCGCTTCAGGCACGCCATTTCCCATAGAGACACTGTTCACGATCGTCCTCAGCATGACGACATCATTGAGCCCGTCGCCAAAGGCATATTGACGCTCCGGGGGAACGCGCAGCTTTTCGGTGATCTTGGCAATACCTTTCGCTTTGGAGCCTCCGTGCGGTACTACGTCTACGGAATTCGGATGCCAGCGAATCAGATCGAACGCTTTGCATACCGATTCATAATAGTGCTCTTCATCCTCCTGGCAAAAAAGCAAAGCCTGATAAATTTCTCTGCCTTTGTAGTACACCGGATCGTGGGAGGGTAGATGCTTTAATTTCAAAGTGCCCATGCTCGTTGTGATCATTTCGTTATTCGGTGCACTTGCCTTCATATCCTCATGATCCATATACACCACCGCGTGTTCATGGAGAAGCGCCAGATCGGTTAGCGACTGCAGCGCAGCCTTGTTCAGCGGATTGGTATAAATGACCTCGCCCCGCAGTACGACATACTGCCCGTTATAGCTGACAAAGGTGTCTATTTCAAGCTCTTCCCGAAGATCCTTGAACATAAAAGGGGCCCGCCCTGTCGCGATCGCTACGTCATGCCCGCGTTCTTTCAAGGAGAATACCGCATCTTTGGTCGATTTGGGCACCTTCTTATCGTGATTGTAGAGAGTTCCGTCAATATCGAAAAAAATAATACTGTGATCTGTCATACTCTTCACCTGACTTTCAAAAAATGGTGGGGTTTTTGCACCTTGTATGCTCAATTATAACAAACGCTAGCTGATGTGGACATCTTTGGCATGAAACTTTGCGAATGTTATTGACATAAGGAAAGCACAGCGGTTATCATATGCCTAAATGAGAATAATAATCATTATCTTAGGGGGATGTTTGGAATGATAAAACGGAAATTATTCGCTCCATTGCTTACGGGAGTGGTAGCTGTAGGTCTGTTGGCCGGATGCGGCGCTAACAAGGCAAATGAATCCGGTGCGAATTCAGAGAAGAGCGAGCCGACTGCAAAGACAGCAAAGCAAGTCGTTAACATTTATTCCGCTCGCAACTATGATGTCGACGCACTCCTTTATAAGAAGTTCACGGAGCAAACCGGAATCAAAGTCAACGTGATTGACGGTAAGGCGGAGGAATTGATTGAGCGCCTGAAGCGTGAAGGGGAAAGTACGCAGGCTGACCTATTCCTTACGGTCGATGGTGGCGTCCTGAACAATGCCAAGCAGGCCGGGCTGCTTCAGCCGGTCACTTCAGAAACGATTAACCAAAATGTCCCTAAGAAGTTTCGCGATCCCGACAATGAATGGACCGGACTTTCAACACGTGCCCGCGTCATCGTCTACTCCAAGGAACGCGTAAAGCCGGAGCAGCTGTCTACATATGAGGATCTGACCAGCCCGGCCTGGAAAGGCAAAGTGCTTGTTCGTCCATCCTCAAGCTTGTATAATCAGTCCCTTCTATCCTCATTCGTTGAACTGAACGGCGAAGAGAAAGCGGAAGAATGGTCTAAAGGGCTTGTAGCCAATCTGGCACGTACTCCGGAAGGAAATGACCGTGACCAGGCCAAAGCGATTGTTGCCGGTGTAGGCGATGTGGCGCTGATGAATACTTACTATGTCGGCCTCCTGCTGAATTCGGATGATCCGGAAGAAGTGAAGGTCGGACAAAGCATCGGCGTCTTCTTCCCGAACCAGGACACATCAGGTACTCATGTGAATATCAGCGGCGCAGGCGTAACCAAGCACAGCAAAAATAAGGAAAATGCCGTCAAGCTGATCGAATTCCTGACCGGCGCCGAAGCACAGACGATGGTGACCAATGAGAACTTTGAGTTCCCGGTAAATGCGAAAGCGGAGCTGCCTGAACTGCTCAAATCCTGGGGTACGTTCAAAGCGCAGCAAATCGATTTCAACAAACTGGGCGCTCACAATGCCAAAGCCATTGAGATCATGAACAAAACAGGCTGGAAATAACATATGCGCTTGAACACAGTTAAGGTAAAGATAAAAAGAAGCCTTGGCGGTTGGCGGATCGTAAGCTTAACGTGGGCGGCAGTCATTTTGCTGCCCATTCTTGTTGTATTCCTCTCGATCTTTGATCCGCCGAATGATAACTGGAATCAAATCAAGCAGTATCTCATCAAAGATTATATTTCGGAAACGGTTCAGCTGACGTTAATGGTCGCCGTGCTGACGGGATTGCTCGGTGTGACGCTGGCCTGGCTGGTGGCCGCGTTTGATTTTCCAGGGAAACGGTTCTTCAGGTGGTCGCTCGTTCTTCCTTTAGCCATTCCTCCATACATTGCTGCCTTTACATACAGCACGATGTTCAGCTATACCGGCGTTGTCCAGACCACGCTTCGCAACCGGTTCGGTATTGTTCCCGATCAGGATTTCATTACGGTTTCATCGATGCGGGGCGCGGTCATTGTATTTACCTTATTTCTGTATCCTTTTGTATATCTCATCACCAAGTCCTTTCTGGAACGACAGAGCGCTTCTTATATTGAAAATGCCCGGCTGCTAGGAAGGAATGGACTATCGATTTTTATTAGGATCGCGCTTCCTTTATCCCGGCCGGCCATTGCCGGCAGCGTCAGTCTGGTCATGTTTGAGGTGCTCAGCGATTACGGGGTGACGAGCTATTTCGGAATACAGACCGTCTCTACGGCGATCTTTCAGACCTGGTTCGGCATGTACGATGCGGATTCGGCCATGCGCCTTGCCTCCTGGCTGATGATGATTGTAATCGGCATATTCTTGGTCGAAATGCTCCTGCGCAAACGCCGCGCTTACAGTGCAACGACCAGCAAGTCGAGACCGCTTGTGCCTCGGCGACTAACGGGGCTTCAAGGTTGGACAGCTTCCCTGTTCTGTATGCTCGTTTGGTGCGCAGCGTTCTTGTTCCCGGTCCTGCAATTAATCGTATGGGCGGGCTGGACCTTTGAGAGCATGTGGAATCGTGAATTTATCCGGCTCGTATACCAGACCTTGTCGGTGGCAGTCGTCTCCACCTTGTTGATCATGATTTTTTCACTCATTGTTGCTGCGGCCAACCGGACGCGCTCCACAACTTCATTCTTTATCTCTAAGGCGGTAACTGCCGGATATTCGGTGCCCGGGGCCATCATCGCGATCGGTGTTTTGGTTGTTTTTCTGCAATTGGATAAAGGCTGGGCGGCCATTCATCATCAGTTTGCGTTAATGGGAACACCCTTGGTACTAAGCCTGACTCTCGCGATGCTGGTCATGGGATATGTAATCCGGTTTATGGCTACAGGATACAACGCAGTAGAAGTCGGGTTTGAGAAAATAGGCCGGAAATATACGGAAGCTTCGCGAATGTTGGGGCTCGGAATGACAAAAACATTTTTAAAAGTGGATCTGCCTTTAATCAAAGGAGCGGTGATGAGCGGGAGCATCCTGACTTTTGTGGAAATATGCAAGGAACTACCGCTTGCTTTAATCCTCAGACCCTTTAATTTCGAGACCTTGGCCACAAAAGCTTACCGGTATGCCAGCGATGAGCAGATTTTCGAGGCGGCCATCCCTTCTCTGCTTATTATTGGCATCAGCTTGATCTCAGTTTATGTCATGCATTATTTAGACAGGAGGTGGGAGCAATGAGCATAGTAGACATCCGTAATCTATCGTTTTCTTATGGACGGGGAAAGCCCCCGGTGATCGAGCGGTTCTCCTGTTCCATTGACAAAGGGGAAATTGTAGGTATTGTTGGCGCAAGCGGAAACGGAAAAAGCACGCTGCTGCGGCTGATTGCGGGACTGGAGATTCCTTCAGGAGGGGAAATCCGGATTAACGGAGCTCCTGTTGTGAATGAGGGCAACTTTATCCTGCCCGAGCGGAGGGGTGTCGGCATGGTGTTTCAGGATTACGCCCTGTTTCCTCATATGACTGTCCGGAAAAATATTGAATTCGCCCTGCACCGTCTCCCTCGAAAAGAGAGGGCCAAAAAGCTGGAGGAAATGCTTGACCTTGTTCAGCTTGGCGAATATAAGGAACGTTACCCGCATGAGCTGAGCGGCGGGCAGCAGCAGAGGGTTGCGCTGGCCCGGGCGCTGGCGCAAAAGCCGGCGATTCTGCTAATGGACGAACCCTTCAGCAATCTGGATGCGGGGCTAAAGGACACGATCCGCTCCGAACTTCTGGCTATTTTAAAGAAAGCGCAAATGACCTGCTTGTTCGTAACTCATGACCGGCAGGATGTAGTAGCGATCAGCGACCGTTCGATTCATCTGGGACCTGGTAATCTTCTTTAAACACTCGTAATGAGTGTTTTTTTTTGTAATGTTATGCCTATTGCCCTGCCCGGGTTCCCTGCTTCGCTTCGCTGATCCGGCCACAGGTTCTAAACAGAGCGGGAAATTCTTCTGGCTTGCTCATTGAGAATAACCCCCCCCAGGGGGATATAATAAGAATATATTTCGTAAGGAGGTACGTATGGCAAAACCTAATACAACCGATCATGATCATGATCACAACCACGAGCACAAGTACAGAAAACAGATCGTTAACCGTTTGGCCAGAATTGAAGGCCATATCCGTTCGGTCAAGGAAATGACCGAGAGCGGGCGAGATTGTTCGGAGGTTCTTTTGCAAATTGCAGCCGTTCAAAAAGCATTGGATAAAGCAGCAAAGCTTCTGCTCAAGGACCATTTGGAGAACTGTGTCGTGGATGCGGTCATTCACGGAAATCAGGACAAAGTACTCGAGGACTTGAACAAGGCGCTCAACAATTACATTCGGTAAAGAAAGGAGAGCTATGCAGTGTCAAAAGGGATGGAGATCAAAGATACGACTCATAAAGAAAAAATCAAGATCATTTTAGCCCTGGGGATCCCGGCCATGATCGAGAATCTGCTGCAAACCGTCGTCGGATTCGTAGATACCCTCTTTGTATCCAAATTGGGTTTGACAGAAGTTACGGCTGTTGGAGTGACCAATGCCATTCTGGCTGTTTATCTGGCCATATTTTTGGCGATGGGCGTCGGCACCTCTTCGTTGATTGCCAAAAGCGTAGGGGCTGGCGATTTGGAAAAAGCGAAAGCCATCGCCCGGCAATCGACGCTGATTTCGGCTCTTCTCGGACTTGTTTTTGGCGTTATTACTTTATTCTTCGCCAAACCCCTCCTTGAGCTCATGGGAGCGGAGCCGGCGGTATTAGAGAGCGGAGTCATCTATTTCCGGATTGTGGCGGTGCCATCTATCTTTATTTCGCTTATGACCATATTCGGGAGCATCCTCAGGTCTGCAGGCGATACCAAAACGCCTATGAAAGTCGGCCTCTGGATCAACCTGCTGCACATTGTTCTCGATTACATACTGATCTTCGGCGCGGCCGGCATTCCCGGGATGGGGATCGCGGGGGCTGCCTGGGCGACGGTTCTGGTCCGTTTGGTCGGTTCGGTCATGCTATTTATGTATATCCGAAAATCCAAACTGGCTTTTTCTTTCAAGAAACGGGCCGGCGAATATACGCTGCCGCTGCTGCAGCTATCGGTTCCTGCGGCCGCCGAGCGGCTGATCATGCGCTTTGGCCAAGTGCTGTATTTTGGACTTATCGTACGGATCGGAACCGAAGTTTACGCAGCCCACACCATAGCAGGCAATATCGAAATCTTTTCGTATATGCCGGGCTATGGACTGGCTGTCGCCGCAACCACGCTTGTAGGGCAGTATTTGGGCGCCGGGCGCCGTGAGGATGCATATCGTTTTGGGCTGCTTACGGCGGGAATTGCCGTCCTGTTTATGTCAGGCGTTGGTGTTCTTCTGTTTATATTTTCTCCAGTAGCCGCGACATGGTTTACCAGTGACTCTTCCGCCATTGAAATGGTTACGACCGCGCTTCGGATCGACGCTTTTGCACAGCCCTTCCTGGCTATTGGACTTGTGCTGGCGGGAGCTTTGCAAGGGGCGGGAGATACCAAGAGCCCGATGTACAGCACGGCGATAGGAATGTGGCTGATCCGCGTTATTGGGGTGTACGTGCTTTGTATCCATTTTAATATGGGCATCGCCGGAGTTTGGCTTTCCATTGCCTTTGATCTATTCGTCCGCGCTATTTTCTTATATTTCCGGTTTAAAAGTAAAATGCATAAGGATGCTTATGCGCAAGCCGGGCAGGCTGCAAAGGCAAAATAATTGCCCTTTTTTTGTAATCCCTTAACTAATCTTACACAGAGATAACACTTTTCTAATCAAATTTTCATTTTGCCATTCTATACTGAGGTTAAAGGCAAAGATTATGTATCTCTCGAAGAACTGGAAGGGGGATTATCCGTGTACATTCATCATCCGCGCATCATGATATTAACGGCCAGCTACGGAGAGGGACATGTTCAAGTATCCCGGACGCTGCAGCATTGTTTTCTGGCAAAAGACGTCCAGGAGGTACAAATCATCGACTTGATGAAAGAAGCGCATCCTTTGTTAAACTCCATATCGACGAGACTCTACCTCAAAAGCACACGCACATCCCAGTACGGACTCGATTTTTACGGATGGAGTTATTACATGACCCGGGATGCCAGCCCGGACGGTTCCTTGAGCAAGTATTTTAACAGCCTGGGGAAAAAGAAATTGAAAGAAATGATCAAAAAAGCTCGGCCGGATGTGATCGTCAACACATTTCCATTTGGCGCCGCATCTGAAATTGGCCGTGATTTATCGATCCCTACATGTACGGTTCTGACGGACTATGCCCTGCATGCCCGCTGGATTCAACCCTACATGAACAAATATTATGTGGCCACGGAGGAGCTGAAAGCGGAATTAGTCGCCAGGGAAGCCGCCGTGCCTCATCAAATCGAAGTGACCGGGATTCCGGTCAGGTCCGGTTTTTACGCGGCAACCGCTGTCCGAAACCGTTTCCTGCCCATGCTGGACCGATCGAAAGAATTGGTCCTCATCTCGGCAGGATCTTATGGCGTGCTTCATCACATAGAAGAAATCGCCCGGACGCTGCTTGCGAAAGGCAACTGCCAACTCGCGGTTGTATGCGGGCGAAATCAAAAGATGGAGCAGAAATTGAGAATACTTTTTGAACACGAGCCGGATGTCCATATTTTCGGATTTGTCTCGCAGATTCATGAGCTGATGGCCCTCTCATCCTGCATCGTAACCAAAGCCGGCGGAGTGACTTTATCCGAAGCGCTGAGCCTTATGCTGCCCGTTTTTATCTTCAAGCCTTTTGCAGGGCAAGAGAAAGAAAACGCATTGTATTTTGCAAACAAAGGCATCGCCAATATTGCTAATAACGCCCAAGAGCTGGGGGAGCAATTGGATAGATTATTATCGAATCCGGTTGATACACATGGAATGAAAAAGCGGATGGCCGCGTTGTTTAAAGGAGAAGCAGCTGAGCTTATCGTGAACGATATTATGCAAACAATCGGAGAACGGTTGAGTGTTACGGTATGAACGATGGAGGGGAAGAACATGTTAAATAACCATGCTTTAGAGATACAGCTGTTTTTGGAGGAAGTGCATCTGATTGAAGCCAAAGTGACTCAATTGATTGTGAGGTCCGGCTTGTCCGAGAAGGAGAAGCAGTATATTCTGGATCATATTCTTATCGTACCAGGGAGTAAGGCCCTATGAATCCATATGCAAGAAAGGCAATGACTTGCTTTAGCATCATTAGCTTGCTTGCTATTGTTGGAGTTATCGGTTATTACTTGTATCTCCTGTATAATGGCGAAGCGCAGAAGCTGATGAACTCCATTCGGCATTATGGCGCCAGCGGAGCCATAATTGGCATAAGTATCCAAACTATTCTGAATATACTTCCTTTGCCGGGAGAACTCACTTCCATTCTATTATTGGAGATTTACGGACCGGTTTGGGGCGGATTGTATTCGTGGATTGCGGGAGTCGCAGGGTCAGTCGGCGGTTTGTATCTGTCAAAGTGGATTGCCAAGCCTTTCTTCGGCAAAATGGTAGAGCCCTATATGAGCAAGGTGGATGAATGGATGAGGAAGCACGGGGGTTTGGGACTGCTGCTCATCCGGTTCGTTCCGCTTGTTCCTTATCATTTTGTCAACTACGCCGCCGGGCTGCTGCAGGTAAAATTATGGGGATTCTTGTGGACAACAGGACTTGGCATTCTGCCTTATACGATCGTTATGAGCGCTCTATACGCAGGCATACGGTGGGGCTCGATCCTTTGGGGGCTCATCGGCTGCGGAATGCTGCTCCTGCTTTCGGCCGCTGGCTGGTATGTCAAAAGACGCAAGCAAAAATCTCTTGTCAACATGTCATAAGAGGCAATCTCCAAAAAAGCTCCAGCCCGTTTTTTAACGGGAAATGGAGTTTTTTTTGGCGCGTTGATCTTTTTGGTTTATGATGGACAAAGACTATATGAGTTGAACTAAAGAAAAGCATAGAGAACGGAGAAGATGGATAGATTCAGAAGAAGCGAAGCGTTCGCCTTTGCCCCCGGATTTCTCCTACTTAAGCCTATTCAAAGAAATCCGGGGGGAACAGCGATCGTAGGAACTATCCATCTTCGCAGTGACACATGATTCAATCATTTGTGCGGGCTTATATAGTATAGTAAGAACTGGAGGAGTTGCCGGCATGGATCCATTACTGCAATTTAACGGACTGACCAAAACGATCATTATTCCTGAATCCAAAACTCTGTTCGCGCAAGCGTCGGGAACCATAAACGAGGGGGACCGCATCGCCGTGACCGGCCCGTCCGGGCAAGGGAAGAGTACGCTGCTGCGCATTTTGGCGCTGCTTGACGAACCCGACAGTGGCGAGCTGTTTCTAAAGGGAAAGCCGAAGAACCGGTGGGAACCGCGTCTATGGCGAATGGAAGTTTGTTATGTGAGCCAGTTTCCGGTGATGCTGAACGGAACCGTTGAAGATAATCTGAAAACCGTCAGCCGGCTGCACCAAACCGCATTCGATGCGGCCTATGCATCCAGGCTGATGGCACATGTGGAACTCGGCGAGATGAGCTGGTCGAAAGAAGCCTCGTCGCTGTCGGGGGGCGAGAAACAGCGGATCGCTCTAGTACGCTCCTTGCTGCTCCGGCCCAAGCTGCTGCTCCTGGACGAAGTGACGGCTTCCCTCGATGAAGCAAGCAAACTAGCCGTAGAGCAGCTTCTTAGGGAAACGAACCGGAGTGAAGGAACCGGTTATGTCTGGATTTCGCATGACCGGGAACAGGGCAAACGGATTGCCGAGCGGAGTTGGCAGCTATCTGGCAGCGAACTGTCTGAAGGAGCGGTCACATGTCTTTAATCGCGCTGGGGATGACGCTTGTATTTGTCGCCGTTTCGATCGGCATTTCCATCTGGCAGAAACTTTCGCTTGAGAAGGACATATTGATCGGAACTGTCCGATCGGCGGCTCAACTGCTGGCAGTCGGCTTTGTCCTGCAGTATGTATTCGGTACGAGCCATCCGCTGATCGTGCTGCTGATGCTGCTGATTATGATTGGGGTTGCCACCTGGAACGCGGGAAAGCGCGGAAAAGGTCTTCGGGGAATTCTGCTCCGAATCGGCATCACCATCTCGATTACGGAGTTTGTTACGCTGGGCTTGCTGCTTGCATTAGGCATTATTCCTTTTTCGACCCGCTACATCATTCCGATCAGCGGCATGACGATCGGGAACGCCATGGTCGTCTCCAGCTTGTTTCTCAATCAGATGAAAAGAGAAGCTGAAACGTCGCGCGGTGAAGTCGAGACGCTGCTGTCGCTTGGCGCGACACCGCGCCAGGCTATACACGAGCTGCTGAAACGATCGGCGCGCTCCAGCATGATTCCAACGATCGACGGGATGAAAACGGTCGGCCTCGTTCAGCTGCCGGGCATGATGACCGGCATGATCGTTGCCGGCGCGAGCCCGCTGGAAGCGGTGCGATACCAGATTCTGATCATGTTCGCCTTCTCTTCTTCCGCAGCCCTTACCAGCATACTGCTTGCCCTGATGAGCTATCGTCTGTGGTTTGGAACTCAGGGGCAATTTAAGTCGTCAAAGACGAGCGCGTGATTCAATTTTTCCTCAATCGCCGCAATGTTGACCATTGTGATATAATGCTTTTTATATCGTACAGGATATTTGTTAACGATTATGAAAACCATATATATCATTTTGAACAGGTGAAGCCTAAAAATGAAAAATATACAAAAGGATAATTTATTGACGAGCTGGCTCTCTTTGAACCAGATCCAAATGACGATTGCAAACGAGCTGGAATCTGTCCTGCAAGAGAAGCATCAATTGTCGTTAAAAGAGTTTTACTTGCTGTTATTTTTATTTGAAGCTCCGGAGCAGAAATTAAGGCTGCAGCAATTGGAAAGTATGGTGGGTTTGAGTCAAAGCGCCATGTCGAGATTGGTAAGCAGATTTGAGGCGAAAGGCTGCGGCGCATTAAAAAGGGAAATTTGCGAAGCAGATCGCAGAGCCGTCTATACGGCTTTAACAGAAATAGGGGAGGCTAAGCTTGAAAAAGCTCTGGTCTCCGTCAGAATGGTGCTGGAGAAGTTTTTTGCCAAACCCGATATTCAGGCTGAATTTCAAAAGTTGATACATTCTGCAGCAAACCGTCAAACTTAAGCAAAATTAACGTTATAGCTGGCAAAGCAGCGGATTCCAAGCCCTCTCACTTCATGAGAGGGTTATTTTTATGACTTGACGCGAGAAAAGAGGTCTGTTAATTTATATGCATGCGCATGCAATTAATAAATCTAGATTATGACAAGGAGAAGGAGATGCAAAAATGAAGGATTTATTCACCCCTTTCCAATTTAAAGGTTTGGAGCTAAAAAATCGGGTCGTCATGCCTCCGATGTGCCAGTATTCGGTCACCAAGAAAGACGGAATTGCCACGGACTGGCATTATCAGCACTATGTAAGCCGGGCTGTGGGAGGAGCTGCTCTGATTATTATTGAGATGACGGATGTGGAGCCCGACGGCCGCATTACGGATTACGATCTGGGATTGTGGTCCGATGATCAAATTCCCGCGTTGGCCCGCATCATAGAAGCTTGTCACCAGCATGGAGCCAAAGTCGGTATTCAAATTGCTCATGCAGGCCGCAAGGCGGAAGACGCGGCTGTCCCTGTGGCACCGTCCGCCGTTCCGTTTGATAAGGAATTCAAAACGCCTAGAGCGCTTTCCACCGAAGAAGTGAAACAAATGGTCGACAAATTCCGGGTGGCTGTAGACCGGGCCGTCAAAGCCGGGGTAGATGCGATCGAATTGCACGGCGCTCATGGTTACTTGATTCACCAATTTCACTCTCCATTAACCAATAAAAGAACAGACGAATACGGACAAGATCTGACTAAATTCGGCAAAGAGGTCATTCAGGCCGCAAAAAGTGTCATGCCTGCAGATATGCCGCTAATTATGCGTATCTCAGCGAAAGAATACGTAGAGGGCGGATATGGAATTCAGGAAAGCATCGCTTTCGCCAAACAATATCAGCAGGCCGGAGCCGATATGTTCCATATCAGTTCCGGAGGTGAAGGTCCTATTGCCGCCTTTGGCAAACCGGGAACGCATGCTGCCTACCAGGTGCCTCTAGCAAGTGACATCAAGCAGGCTCTGGACATTCCGGTCATCGCGGTAGGCAGACTGGATGAGCCTGTGCTTGCAAACGCCGTTATTGGAAACGAGGATGCCGATCTTGTTGCCGTAGGAAGAGGAATGCTGAGAAATCCATATTGGACCCTGGAAGCTTCGGTGCAGCTGAATAAGGAAGCTGAAAAACCCCAGCAGTACCAATTCGGATTTCCTGGAATCCGAAAGTAAAGATCTGCCTGAGGGCAAAGAGATTTCCCGAAGGTTAGCGTATTAGAAAACCGGCCTAATGCTAGGCCGGTTTGCCATTTATTTTTGCATTTTCCGGTTATCAAACACCTCTTTCGCCACGGTCAGGATCGTGTTCAACGCGACTGGAAAGCCGGCGTAGATGATCATCTGCATCATGACTTCCACAATCTCTTCCTCAGTCCAACATACATTAAGCGCCCCATTGATATAAAATTTGAGCTGCTGTGTATTGCCTAACGCAGTCAATCCGGCCACCGTTGCAAGCAGGCGTGATTTCAAGTCCAGCTGAGGACGGGAGAAGATGAGTCCATAGTTGAACTCGACCGCTAATCTTCCCAGATCAGGGGCTGGGGATTCCTTAAAGCTGTCTACAATAGACTGGTAGTTTTCCTTGTCAAGCCTGGCCAGAATTTCCAAGCCTTTTTCATAATTTTCATCACTGAATGCCATTTGTGCGTCTCTCCTTTTATTCAATTTGATTCGAGGGAAGTTTGATTCTTCCCCGATGTATTTCTCCATCTGATCAGGCCGCTGAAGGATACCAGAATCATGGCGATTCCCGTTATGCAGACCCCTGCCCATTGCCAGCGGCTCCAGGCAAGCACCCCCAAGTAGGAGCCCAATGCCCCGCCAAGGAAGGTCGATACCATATACAATCCGTTTAACCGGCTGCGCATTTCGGCCGATAGCGCGAAGATACGGGCTTGGCAAGCCACCTGATTCGCCTGGGTACCGACCGTGAGCAGGAAAGCGGCGAATACGACTGCCGGCAGCGAGTAACCGCCGAACAGGAACAGGACGAAGGACATGAGAGCGACGGCGGTACAAGCTATGCCGGCAAATACTGCGCCTTTTCGGTCGACGAGTCTTCCGATGACAGGCGTTGCAAACGCGCCTCCGATGCCGACCAAGCCCACCAAGCCTACGGTCTCAGTACCCAAGGAATAGGCAGGGGACTTGAGCAGGAAGGCTAGTGTTGTCCAAAATACGCTGAAAGCTCCGAACACCAATCCTTGGCTGACGCAGGCCTGTCTAAGCACTTGCTCTCGTCGCAACAACGGCCCCAGAGACTTGATCAGCCCGAGGTAAGACATAGCAGTACTGCTGCGGCTTCGAGGGAAGCGGGTACGGATAAGTGCCATCAGCAAAACCATGCAGCTAAAGGAAATCCAGTACATCGCTCTCCAGCCGAATAACCCGTCCACCCAGCCGCTTATAAGTCTGGCACCCAAAATTCCGCAGACTAATCCGATCGCCACGTTGCCAAGCACTTTGCCGCGCTGCTCGGCCTGCGCAAGCGACGCAGCCAAAGGCACGACAATCTGGGGAATGACGGTAGTAAGCCCAACTGTAAAATGAAAGACGACCAGCCAGATCAAGCTCATGGAAGACGCTACTGCCGCCAGGGACAGGCTGACCAGACCAAGCAGGATCAGGATAAGCCGCCGCCGCTCCATCATGTCCCCAAGCGGAACAAGAAACAGGTTTCCAAGCGCGTAGCCTACCTGGGCCAGAGTAGCGACAAGTCCTATTTGCGCAACCGTAACTCCAAATGTTTGAGCCATGCTGGCGAGCAGCGTCTGGTTCAGATACACGTTGGCTACCGTGAATCCACAGGTCAGGGTCATCAGAAATACGAGCCCATGCGTTAATTTGGGACGAAAGGTTTCCTCCGCATCATTGAGGTTCATGGCCTCACTCCTTCCTAAAAGAATAAGTTAGAACGGTTATGATAGAATGATAAATGAGTTTTTATAATAGAAATAGGTTCCTGTTAATCATAGTATTAATAGTAACTGTTATAGGAGTGGATAAGGATTGGATAAGACGAAGAGCGATATGGAGCGGAGAAAAGAGTTAGGAGACTTTCTAAAGTCGCGCCGAAACCGGATGCAGCCGGCCGATTATGGGCTCAGCGCCGGACCAAGGCGCAAAGCGAAAGGGCTGCGGCGGGAGGAACTGGCCCAGCTCGCGGGGATCGGGCAGACCTGGTATACATGGCTGGAACAGGGAAGAGATATCAACGTATCCGCCGGAGTTCTGGAAAGTTTGGCCCGTATAATGCGCATGGATGCCGAAGAAAGGAAGCATCTGTTTTTATTGGCTCATCATCAGCTCCCCATTACGAACCAGGAGGAAGATAACAAAGGAAACGTTCGCACCGTATTGCAAAATTTTCTGGAGCATTGGGCCGACTGCCCGGCTTTTATGATGGATTACAAATGGGATATTTGCGCGTGGAACCGTGCGGCGTGCGTAGTTTTCGGGGATTTTGCCCAAATGGGCCCCAAAGAGCTTAACGCGGTTTGGAGGTGTTTCATGTCCGCCTCTTACAAGGAACTGTTCGCCGATTGGGAAGGCCATGCCCGCCGCCTTCTAGCCTCCTTCCGGGCTTCTTGCACCAGGTTTATAGGGGAACCCTGGTTCAAGGAGCTTGTGGACGAGTTATCGGAACAGAGCAAGGAATTCCGTTCATGGTGGCCGCTGCATGATATCATGAGCATCCCCATTCCTATCGGGAAAAAAGAAATCCGGCATCCCAAGGCCGGAAGTATGGTGATGGAGCATATTACTTTTCAAGTTTACGACGATCCGGATCTGAAGGTAACCTTGTACCGTCCGCTACATGAGAAAGAAACAGTGGAGAAATTGAACAAGCTTCTTGAGGAAGCATTAATCACTCCAGCAGTCCGAGCGCCTGATAAACCCGAGTTGTAACAACTCCGTTTGGCGTCAAATTGTGGTTGCGTTGATAGTTTTTTATGGCGGCGGTTGTATTCGAGCGGAATCTGCCGTTGCAATTCCCATTGAAATATCCCGCGCTCTTCAATCGGGATTGAATCAGCTGAACATCTCCTCCAACGTCGCCCTCCGCCAAATCTCTCGGTTCATGATTGGGATCTCCCAATACGTGACCGTAGATCGTCACTTTTGTGCCCACCGGGATGATGTCGAATAACTCGATAACATCTTTGTTGCGCATTCTGATGCAGCCATGACTCAGATGCTGGCCGAGAGAGTGGGGCTTGTTCGTGCCATGAATGCCGTAATATCCCCAAGGGACGTTTAACCCAAGCCAACGAGGGCCATATGATGGCCCCCAATTTTTCCCTTTGTACACGATTTGATATTCCCCTACAGGGGTAGGGGTTGTAGGATTTCCAACCGCGACAATATAGGTCTTGAATTTCTGCCCCTGTGCCCGGACAATAAGCTGATGATAAAGCGGATACACTTCAATGGAGAAGATCCCCTGGTCAGATACGATCGGCAGGGATGGTTCGGCATAAGCAAGAGCGGAATCGATGTGAACCGTTATGCTCACAAGGCCCAAAACAAACGCAATTACTCGCAGCATAAGGGAAGATATGTTGCGTTTCATGTTTCACCACCATATCCATTGTTGATGCAGTTTCCTTCTTCGTATTTATAAATTGTCCAGATCAGCTTATATCATACGCGAGTCGTTTTTCTTTTCAACAATCCGCATTCAGCACCAAATTTTGTTAGGCGAATATAATGGTCCAGGAAGGAAGATAAGGAGAGGATAGAATATGATGAATTCAGGGCTTCTACTTCCCGAGAGACCATCAAAGCCCAGACAGCATGGCATTACCGCATTGATTGATAATGGGGTTCCAGTCAGCTTATTCAGAGATACCATTGAAAGCGCCGCTCCTTATATCGATTTTGTGAAATTCGGATGGGGAACATCGGTCGTTACTCCCTATCTGGAGCAGAAAATATCTTGTCTTCGCGTACATCAGGTTGACTTTTACTTTGGAGGGACGTTATTCGAAAAATATTTAAGTCAAAATAAACTCGATGAGTACCATCTTTTTTGCGAACGGCATAACGCATCCTATATAGAAATATCAAATGGAACAATCGGGATCTCGAACAGGGAGAAAGCAAAGTATATTTATGAGTTTGGAAAAAATTTTAACGTTATAAGCGAAGTGGGGCATAAGGACGCGGAAGTTTCCGTGAATCAAAGTTCCGCGGAATGGATTGAATCGATTCAAGAGGATCTGGAGTCAGGAGCCCATTTGGTCCTTACAGAGGCAAGGGAGAGCGGAACTAGCGGAATTTGCAATGGAAAAGGCGACCTTCGGCTTGATCTTATCGATGACATTCTGAAATCAGATATCCCTTTGAATAAAATGATGTTTGAGGCTCCCAATAAAAAGCTGCAAACCCGTTTCATTAAAATGGCAGGCTCCAACGTGAATCTGGCCAATATTCCCTTCAGCGATTCGTTAGCGCTCGAAACGCTCCGCCTCGGCCTTCGGTCCGATACTTTTTATCTGGTCGAATAGTATTGTGATCTGAACAAGGTTGCCAAGGAATCTCTTCATCTCTTCAGCCAACAAAGCCTGTATTTTTATGGTCTTAAGCCATGAGATACGGGCTTATTTTATCCCGAGTTTTTGCGCAGAATGAGAAAGGAGATGCCACTCTTTTAGCGAATATACATATGCTGACTTTTCCTGTGCAAATTGGGGATAGAGCTTATTTTTAAGGCGCTGGGAGTGGTATTGGTTGTCTATTCATCGAATCAAAGTCCTTGGTATTCCCTTTATTTCTACTTTGATTGGTATTTCCTCCTTGATTTTAGTACAGCAGAAGCATTTGGCATTGCTCATTTTATGGAATGTTTGTTTTATATTGAGTGTTGTTCTTGAGCGTAAATTTTCATGGCTGAGAGGGTTGCAGTTTGTTTTTTTGGGAGCATTTCATTATACGAGCCATCTGAACTGGTGCGTTTTGCTGTATTACATTCTATTGATCAATTTGATACAACATAAAGCAAAGTTTAGAGAGATCATGCCTTTGGGGTTTTTAATTGTTTTGGAATATACGGTGATACGTCTGACTTATATGCCGGCTACTATGTATAATTTGCTTGTCTCCGTCTTTGATTTCATTACGTCAATTGTCGTCATCCTTGGATTTTTAATTATTATCCAGATAGAATCGGAGAAGAAAAAGTTATGTTCAGAGAACGACTTTCTGATCACTCACGACCCTCTAACAGGACTTCTCAATTACGAAGGCTACATGCAGGCCGTTTACAGCCTGGTTGAGAAGAAACAAGAGTTCCAATTGGTGCTGCTGGATATTAATAATTTTAAGTCTCTAAACGCGAAAGACGTTTCCTCCGCCAACGATATTCTGATTCATTTATCGGATGTTATCCAAAGCATCTTTCCTGATGCTTACGGGCTGTCGAGGTATGCAGGCGACCGTTTTGCCATCCTGGCTCCATTAGAACAAAATATCAATGATCATGTTCTGAATTTTGATAAGCTTGGGCTCCAGATCACCTTCAGCATTACACGTTATCCTGCAGAAGCTGATACTTTGCAGGGGATCGTCATCATGGCGGAAGACCGGATTTTGCATATGAGACGTGAACTGTGGGTAAAAAGCCAGCAAGATCTGATGCGTTCAGAAAAAATGAAGGTGATCGGTGAATTGGCGGCAGGAATGGCGCATGAAATCAGAAACCCTTTGGCTTCGATTAAAGGTTTTATTCAGCTGTCAAAAAGCAAACAATTCAATATCGAGCCGTGGTATGAAGTCATCATGAATGAAATCACCAGAGTCGGCGAATTAACAGCGGAGTTCCTGCAATTTTCGAAACCGCAAGCAAACAACATGAAGATCGAGTCCTTAACAGACTGTGCCGCGAGGGTCTTCTCATTATGCGAATCCGAAGCAGCGTCCCGAGGACACAGTTTTATTTTTGAAAACGCTAACCAGGCTATTCTGATTCATATGGATCGTGACAAAATGATTCAGGTATTAATTAATATCATACGCAACGCATTTCAGGCGATGGCACATCCAGGGGAAGTATATTTTAGGATCAAAGCGGAAGAACAAGCGGCTGTTATTGAGGTGAGGGACACAGGAGTCGGCATCGAGCAGCACAACCTGTCTAAAATTTTCGATCCTTTCTTTACCACCAAGGAAGACGGAACTGGCCTCGGCCTATCATTATGCCAGAAGATTATTGAGGATCACCAAGGCGCGATAGGTGTAGAAAGCGAGATAGGAGCCGGAACTACTTTTACGATTAGATTGCCTCTGGCCAAAGGATAGCCGCGGAACCTGAGTAACCACCAGCATCCTATTACAGATTTTCCGAACGGGGAAGCCCGCTACGGTGCGATAGCACCCCCTTTAGGGGTGGGATGATAGTGAGGTCGGATACGAGTGCCACTAAAAACTGAAAGGTTTGTGGCGCTTCAAGTATCCGAAAATTCCACTCTTTTTTATTTGCATGTCCGTTTTAGTTTATAAATAAAATTGATACAATGTGTATATGAACGAATATAGAAGAACAAACACAACCGTATCATGTAAGGTGTAGGGCTTGCGACTTTAGTCGTGGGAGTCTCAATCATATTCCCTAATTGTTTTTAAACGGACCCCGGCCGTGCATCCAAACACCAAAAGCAGACATCCTATGACGAACATAACGGCATTTGGCGCAAACAGATCAGCAAAAAAAGAGACAACAACTAATCCAACAGAGGGCGCAATGCTCATCAGGGAGCCTAATGTCCCGAACACTCTGCCTTGAAGCTCATCCGAAACCTCTAGCCTTAAAATAATGTTGATTAACAAAGTGCAAAGCGAGAACATGAAACCGATCAACAAAATCATCGGAATGGCGATATAAGCAAAGCGGCAATAAGACAGAAGCATATACCCGGGACCAATCAACACAAGGTTAAGAACGACAAGCTTGCCTCTATGTTTTAATCTGGGGCCAAGGACTACGATCATCCCTGCTCCAAGCATATATCCTGCGGGTATGCAGGACTCCATTAATCCGAACTGAAACGGAGTTGCAGTCCACACCTTAACAGCAATGACTTGAGTCAGCATCAGGGAAGACATGAAGAAGAGCATTAGCGTAGGAGACAGTATTGTAACCGCTTTAGCAAAAGGGTCCTTCCATATAAATTTAAGGCCGGTAATGAAGTCTTCCTTAAACTTCTTCTTATGCTGTTCTCTCTTCCTTGGAGAAGGGAAAGACCCGGCCAGTATAACCAGAAAGAAGGTGAGCAGAAAAGTTAATCCATCGAACAGGATCGTCCAAGCACCGCCAAAAGCTGCTACGAAAATCCCCCCAACGGTAAATCCGGCGGTTCTTGAAATGTTTTCCGAAATGTTCATGAGCCCTACAGCGCGCTCAATATGATCTTTTCCGACGATGGTAATGAGAGAGGACTGAAAAGCCGGGGAATGGAATAGCCCAAATACCGTAGAAAGCCCTGTAAGGCACACGATCATCATAAAGGACGTACCGGGAATCGTGATAAAGAAGGCAGTCATTAAAGCAAGCCCGCAACGACTCAAATCGGAAAGCAGCATCAAGTGGCGCCGGTTCATTCGATCCGCGAGCGTTCCTGCAATGGGACCGAATACCGAGCCAAGCACCAGATTCATAACGAGAACAACAGTCATCATTCTTGCGCTGCCTGTCTTGTTTAAGATCCATAAATTCAAGGCGATGTTGTGAAAAGAATTGCCGAAAATAGAAAAGGTATGCGCGAAGAGCAACAGGATATATTGCTTGTTTCTCCAAAGGGCAGGCAGGCGATGGACTGCTGCATCCAGCTGCTTTCCGACTGAAATTTGAGAATCTGTCAAAATAGCCACCTCCGTTAACTTAAACGCTTAAGTCATAGGCAAAAAAAATTATAACTTCACTTTTGCAAAAAACTGATTGCTATCTTGCTGCACAGGCTCCTGATGTTTCAATAATTGTTCCATCATTTGAAACGCAAGCAATGACTTA
Source organism: Paenibacillus caui (assembly GCF_019904135.1). Classification (GTDB taxonomy): domain Bacteria; phylum Bacillota; class Bacilli; order Paenibacillales; family Paenibacillaceae; genus Fontibacillus; species Fontibacillus caui. Next base: position 78,269 of record NZ_JAIOGQ010000015.1, read on the forward strand.
TTCTCTTGAAACGTAATTTTTCGAACTTGAAACCCCAAGATTTCCGGACAGTCGCAGGTACAGATAACCGTCAGGCTTTTGAAGCGATTAGATTGCTCAACATAATTGCCAATAAATTCGTTGATCACAATTGCATGATCATAACTTGCATGCTCGATAAAGCTGTCCAGGTCCGAAAGTTCGTTTACGGTATGGATTGCGCTCGCAGGCAGATTTACACTATTTTGAATATAACGCGCCAAAGAGGAATTGTTGTATTGCTCCATGATCAAACAATAGGGGGCCTTAATAGCAGCAGCGGCAAGCTCTAAAGCGGTTTCGAAGTCAAAAGTAATTTGCTTAAAAAGCTTATCCTCGATAAGGCTATCGATCAAAATCAGGGGGACTCCCTCCACGAATTTAGAGGAAATTTCATAAAAGTGCTCATTCTTAACATCAATCAGAAAGACTGCCTCCAGTTTTCTCTCGATGATGACATCCAGAGACGGGTTAGAAGCGTCCAAAGTAAATAACAGGGTATGAAATCCTGCATTTATCAACAATCTCTCCAGTCCATCTACAAAAGACAGGTGATGCTGCCGTCTCCAATAAGGCGGGTTAGGTTCTTTATTAATAAGTATTCCTGCCAAACCGGTTTTGTTCGTGGCAAGCGATCGAGCAACCAGGTTCGGAATATATTCGAGGTCCTTGGCAATCTGAAGAATATGGCATCGTGTAGCCTCAGGAATACTTTGATTCGTGACATTGTTCAGGACATAACTGACTGTCGCCACTGACACATTGGCGATGCGGGCAATATCTTTCATCGTTGATTTTGGCATAGCGTGCTCGCCTCCCCCTCATTTTTTCCTGAATATACCACAAAGGGTAACATCTATTTAATCAATAAGTCAATCCTGATTTGTTCTATTTCGAATTAGGTGTTTAGTAGTGGGTAAATAGAATCACCTTCCTGAATAATAGGAATAAAGTTTCGAATTATAGTTCTGCGAAATCATATATGCCATTAAGTTTTAAGGCCATATAGACTATGAATTATTCGCGGTATTGTAACGATAAATGATGTAGAGATACTTTTTTGCAGGTTCTATCCTGATGGGGAGTATCACTTTTTGCAGGAGGGGAATCTATTTGAAAGTCTCAGTTATGAATCTCCAAAATGGCGATCGTCTTCAAAAGGACACCTTTAATGACTTTGGACTTCACATTCTCCGTAAGGGGGCTGACATCAGGCCTGAGGATGTCGTGCTGCTGCTTCAGCACCATATTGATTATGTCGAAATCGAGCCGCGAGTTGACAACCAGATTCCCGTTAAGAGAAATAGTTCTTTAGATAACGAAAAACTAGCAGAACAAAAAATCAAGCCGCGCTTTGATTTCACGGTTCATAATTATCAGTCCGTTTTTTTGAGAGCTTTGGTAAACGGACGCTTCAATTCGACAATGGTGAATAATGCAATCCAGCCGATGGTTAGTGAACTCAGTCAACAAAAGGATGTCGTTCGATTGTTGATGATGCTGGAACGCGACGACGTCAACAACTACACGCATTCGATCCAGGTCGGATTATTATCTTTTTACATAGCTAGTTGGCTGGGGTATTCGGAGCAGGAGTGTTATCAGATTAGCAAGGGCGGCTATTTGCATGACATAGGGAAATGCAGAGTTTCGCTCCGAATTCGCCACAAAGATGAAGCTTTAACTCCGGATGAATGGAAGGAATATCAGAATCACACGGTTTATGGTTATGACATTATTCGGAATTCCATGAAGGATGAAACGGCAGCTCTTATAGCGCTTCAGCATCATGAGCGGGAAGACGGAACAGGTTATCCGAACCAGCTGCAAAAGCAAGAAATTCATCCCTTTGCGCAGATTGTTGCCGTGGCGGACGTGTATGTCAGCATGCGGGAAAACCTGAATCAAGGCAAGCAAAAGAAAAATCTGATCACCAATTTGAAAGAACTGTATGCGCTAGGCTTCGGGAAACTAAACGAAAGACCGGTTCAAACGCTTATCCAGCATCTTCTCCCCAATTTCATTGGAAAAAGAGTGCTCCTCAGCAATGGTGAAATAGGCACGATTGTGATGCACAATATATCGGATGTATTCAGACCGCTGGTAAAAGTGGATACTAACATCTATAGAGATTTATCCAAAAATCGCAGTATCGAAATTGAAGATATTCTGATGGTATAAAGTCAAAAGCAAATCGGAGGGTGGAACAAAACGGTTCCATCCTTTTTGCATTGGTCATTTGGAAATGGAGACGGTATCTACTTGGCGCAGCTGACGTCGTCAAAGACCGTCGGCACCGCCGTCGTTTCGGGGACTCTGAATGGCTACCCTATGGCATCAACCGTTTCCGTCGTATTTGCACCAATGGGTCCGTCGGTTACGAAGTCGACGGTTACGGTGTTGTTGTATAATGATTATGCAGGAAGGAATAACCATACTTCTTTTAAAAAATAGATCGATCATCGCCCGTGCCCCGGCACGAATCCTGTGCAGCGATGTGTCTACAACAAACCTAGAAAGGAGAAAACATGACTCGGCATCAAATAGAGTTACATCAATTAAATCACAATGATCTTGAGGACATTGTAAAACTATCTGCAAAAATCGGTTGGGATTACACGGAGTCTGATCTGAATACAATATTTTCTTGCGGGACTGTATTTGGCCACAAGTGTTTGAACAAAGTCATTTCTTGTTCGGCATTATTTCCTTATGAGAACTTTGCTTCTGTTGGAATGGTAATCGTAGATCCGGAATACCAAGGTCATGGTCTCGGGAAAGCTGTAGTACAAGCCTGTTTAAATACATTTCAAAACAAACCTGTTACCCTTGTTTCTACATCTGAAGGGTTACCTTTATATTCTAAACTAGGTTTTCAACCCGTTGGCACATTACATAAATTAATTGCATCGGAGTATCAATCTAGAGAATCTTTCGTGTTAAATCACGACTTAAATTGTAGAGATTATATGGAAACTGATTTTTATGAGGTAGTTAGATTTGATGCGGCTGCATTTGGCGCAAAGAGGGAAACTTTTTTGAGACAAAGAATATTTCAGGCCAATCATAAGCTAGTTGTTACCGATCAGTTTGGAAAGATTGCAGGTTTTGGTCTAAGTATTTTATTGCCCGAGATGCTTCTTATTGGCCCAATTATAGCCGACAATGATTTTATCGCACATTACTTGATCAACAAATTATCGACAACCTATAGTGGAAAATTAAGAATTGATGTCCTCAGTAATAAAGATACATTAATAGAAAAACTGATACATTGCGGATTTGAAATCGTAAATCAACCACCTGTATTAGGTATGAATGCTGAATTATTTCCCTCAAGAAATAATCATTTATATGCTATTGCAGCCCAAGCGTTTGGGTAGCAAGGCTAACTTCACCAACATATCACAACAAATCGCATCATTCGCAGTTTTTGAAGGTACAAGTTCTTGTCCTTCGGTTTGGCCAAGAACTTGTAACCTTTGATCAAGGGGGAACCGGCCAGTACGTTTCTTTGCCCTTAAGGCAGCAGCGTCTGAAATTCCGCCTCCGGATAATTGGCATTAGGTCCGCCGATCAGCGTGCCTGCGTCGCCCTTTAAATATTTGGTGAAAAAATCCAAAACGTATTGGTTTGCAATGTATGCCCCTCTGTGTCCCTCTATATTCCCGGTCATTCCCATATACTTAAACAAAGGTGAATAGAATTGAAAATCCGTAAAATTATAATGGGCGGTTCCTTTAATATGAATGCTTTTGCCTCCGTGTTCAATAACGCTGCGGATAGTCTCCATCTCCTTGGTTATCCGTCCTCTATGCTCATCAGGAATCATATTGTCATGATAGGCTTTAATCATCTTCTCAGAATCATCGGATTGCAAGAACATAAACGGCTTGCTCAATTGATCACGATTGTCCAAATCAAACAATGTCCCGTCCATATTAATTCCGGCTTTGATCTTGTCCATCAAATAGGCTGCGTTATATGCAGTTGCCCCGCCAAAAGAATGGCCCATAATTCCTACATTGTTCAAATCTATCTTACCTGTAAAATCACTCTCAATCCGTCCTGAATTTATTAATTCTAATTGGTTGATTACAAATTCCACATCCTTTGTCCATATCTCTCCGATGATTGGAACCTTATCATAGAAATCATCAGCAGAAAATTCCGTTTTGAACCCTGTTATACGGCCATCCGGAAATGCCGTTGCCGCCGTACTGTAAGTATGGTCGATAGCAGCTACGATAAAACCATGGCTTGCCAGATTTTCGGCTTGCGAAGCATGCAGAACTCTGCTGGTTCCCATTCCATGGTTTATAATAACCAAGGGATACGGTTTGGCAGAAGGCAAGATGGCTGCATTCGGAAATGAATTGCTGCGTGAGTACTTCCAGTAATCCAACGCGAACGCAGGAAGACGCATCCCATCGGCAAAAGCAGCGATATAACGGTGAAAGATTTTCGGATCCTGCGGGAACAGGAACTCTGTCTTGCCATCCATCTTTTCCGCCGGATACCATACTTGAACTGCCAACTCCCGCTTATCTTCCGGATCGGCTGTAAGGGTCTCCTCACGGTTTTTATCTATCCAATCGAAGGTGACTGTTCCAACCGTGTCTGCTCCGTCCGGCTTTGGCAAATTAAATACCGGCAAGCTTATAGCCAGAAAGGTAGAGATCATAAGCAGGACACTCAGCAAAACGCAGTTTATGTATTTGAGAAAACGACCTTTTTTAACTGTTCGAACCGGTCTGAGTATTCTATACAGAATGTTTGCGAATAAGATCAGAGTTACAACATAAAGTGGAACCAGCTGCCAACGGTAGCCCTCCAGAAACAGTTGTAAAGCCGAGACTGCTGCCAATCCGGCGCCAAGCAGCAGTCTTGTTACATTTTTCTGGGAGAATGGTTTGCATAACACAAAATACAACACAACCAAAAAATCAAAAGCTGTCAGGGTTATTTCAAACACACGCATAGATAAATCTCCTCAATTCTTCATATTTGCTATCATCATATCGTATCAAGTTTAATTCTATGGGGGATAAAGTTTAAATTTGGTTAAAACTTGTCGAAGGCGAATCAAAATACTAGGAGAATCGATGCTGGTCGTTGAACCTGTGACCAAGAACGCAATCTTTTGCAAGTTTAGGACATATGTCCTTCCCCAATGATCCGGATATAGCATTTAATTAGGGACAGATCTAAACTTGAGGAGAGAGAAGAAATGCGGGGGAGTTTATTTGCGTTCTTTGGCGGGGCATTTATTACCTTACAGGGAGTGGCCAATGCCCGGATCAGTCAGGACATTGGCACTTGGCAGGCGGCGATGATTACGCAGTTTACCGGATTCATAACGGCCCTTATGATCCTGCTGTTCGTCCGGGACGGAGAATGGCAACAGTTTAAGCAAGTGAAGCCTTTATATTTGATTGGGGGAGCCTTCGGGGCGGTCATTGTTTTCAGCAATGTCACGGCTATTCATCAGATCGGTGTTACCTATACGATTTCTGCTCTGCTGATAGCCCAGCTTTGCCTGACCTTTGTCATAGATATAAACGGTTGGTTCGGCGTGGTGAAGCAGAAGATGAGGCTGCCGCAGTTTGTCGGCATCGGGATGATGATTGCAGGCGTGATGATCCTCAGGTTTTGACAGGTTGAATGTTCATGAAAGAAGGCAGGGAAAAGGCTGGGGGTGAGAACGAGCAATGAAAGAAATTCACGATCGGGAGCTGCTTAAATCTTATTTGCATGCTCATCAAATCGAATCTATATTTAATGAGCCGTTAATCCCGTATTTGTCCCTGTACAGCTATGATCAAGGGGAGCTTATTTGCTCCCAAGGAGAACCTTCACAAGCCCTGTACTTGCTTGTAAAGGGAAAGATTAAAATCTATACCACCTCGGCAGAAGGGAAGACGCTAATCCTCTCTTTTAAGACACCGCTTGAGGTTATCGGGGATATTGAATATATACAGGGCATTGACTTTATCAATACGGTCCAGGCGGTATCGTCAGTCTGTATGATCGGTGTTCATCATCGCTGGTTGAAAAAATACGGCAAAGATTATTCGCCGTTCCTGCAATTTTTACTGGAAATTATCACGCAAAAATTTCATATCAAATCCAACCACTTGAGCTTTAATTTGATGCATCCGGTGGAAGTGCGGCTTGCGAGTTATTTGCTGTCTGTCTCTTTTGACGAATCCGATTCGCTATTTCAAGGGCAACTCAGCACATTCAGCTTAATGGATACAGCAAACTTGATTGGAACCAGCTATAGGCATCTGAATCGGGTCATCCAAAAGTTCTGCGCAGAGGGGCTGATCGAGCGTAACCAAGGGTTCATCCTGGTGAAGGACAGGGAAGGATTAAGTGAACTCGCCGGTCATAATATTTATGAATAGAAGATCATGTCAACAATGGGAGGAGCCTAAAGTCATGATTCCAGGATTATTAATGGCGATTGCTGCAGGATCGCTGGTCGGTCTGCAAAATATTTTTAACAGTAAAGTGAATGAACGGGCGGGGTCTTGGGCAACAACGGCATTAGTGCTGGGAATGGGATTCGCGGCTTCGCTCACGATCGGGTTCATTCTTGAAGGGAAACGTATTTTTACCTTGCAAAATATGCAGCCGTGGTATTGGATCAGCGGTATGATCGGGGTAGGAGTGGTCATTTGTCTGGTGCAGGGAGTAAAGCGGCTCGGCCCAACGTATGCCATCTTGATCGTCCTGACATCACAGCTCGTATTGGCTTTATTATTTGATTCACTAGGCCTGCTCGGACTGGACAAAGTCCCTTTTACTTTCAATAAGCTGCTGGGTGTGCTGGCGATCGTCGGAGGTGTTATTGTCTTTAAAATAGGCGGTGGACGCAAGTTCCAGAAATCCGTTGTTCAGCGAAAATGAAGAAAATGAAGGAGAATAACCCGGAATGATAACAAAAATTGATAAGATTGCATGGATACATGTTGTAAAAGGTCAGATTTTATGCGCCCGTTCCAAAGGCAAAGAGATCTGTTATTTACCTGGAGGAAAAAGGGAACCCGGTGAAACAGATACCGATACGCTGCTGCGGGAAATAGAGGAGGAATTATCCGTTCGAATCAAGCCTGAAACGATCTCGCATTTTGGAACGTTTGAAGCCGAGGCCCATGATAAGCCGGAAGGTGTTCTCGTCAAAATGAGTTGTTATTTTGCGGATTTCGAAGGGGAGCTCAGTCCTGCTTCCGAAATCGAGGAATTGGTTTGGTTAACCTATCAGGACCGGGATCGTGTGTCTTCTGTCAGCCAAATGATTTTTGAACAACTACACGAGATGAAGCGGCTTTCATAAGGATTCGGGAAGGAATAATGAGGCGGCTTATGAGCAAGCTGACGTACAATGATTCTTCTGACTGCTTGTTTGGCCGCCTTTTCTGGAAGTTTTCTAATGACTGATTTGAACTCGTTTTCCCGGGTTCGTCAATGCGCCTTCAAACATATCTATAATTTCCAAAAACCGTTCCGCCTCACGGAAAACATGATCAGCCAGCAGAGGATGGATAATGCTCTTGATTTTACATTGTTCAATTAATTGTTTGGCAGTTTGCTTGAAATCCCTAAGCGATTTCACCGACACTCTGTTTTGGTCGAGAAATTGGCTTAACAAGGGCTCAGTCTGGGATTGAGGGCGCATAGAATCTATATCCTTGGCCTGAAGCATCAATTGATCAAAATCGTGGCTGAATTCGCGGGCCATGTCAACCAATTTTCGTTCAGAGGGATCCAGCAGATGGCCGATAAATTTGGCATGATCCGCCATTATTCTCAGAAAAAATACGTTCTCATCGATAATGGCATCGTAAAGCGGTTCAAGTCTCCCTTGATTTAATTCTTCCAGGCGGTTTCTAAAATAATTGGCCTCTCTGCTCACGTGGTCTACGAGCAATGGAAAATTCGTCTGCCCGGGAAGTTGACAGGTTAGAATTAAGCCTAATATTTTTCTTTTAAATGCCCAAATATGGGATACAGCGGTATGAACCTCAACGTTGAACCGTCGAATAAGCGCGGGGTCAACATCAGGCTGGAAAGAGTGGGACTTTTGTTCGATGGCTTCAAATATTTTAAAAAAATGGTTTGCTTCAGCAATAAGCTGAGTATCCTCACAACGAAATCCTAATCTTAGGAAAAGCGAATGTTCTTTCATGATGCGGGACCAAAACTGTACTTCATAAAGCGAACGGGCAACGAATGCATCAGACATACATTCAGACCTCCACAAGGAATTTTAGAATCATGTATATGCCGTTTTATTGACTGATAGACTCACAATTTTTTACATGAGCCCGGAAAGGCCTGCATCCCTCATCTCTAAACTCCCCGAATGCTCTTTTTGATTTCCGGCGCTGCGGCCGCAGAGGAAGTCGTTGTTCCGGTGTCGACATTGAAGCCTGCCGTTCCGATGACCAAGCCGGTTCTGACACCAACAGGCGGGAAGCTGATCCTTAGCGATTCGCCCGAATCCCCGAAGACGGAAGGCGCCTATTACAGGGATAATGTGAGCGGGCAGTTCCGGGTGTTCTGGCATCATCAAAATATGACCGGTTCCCCGCTAAACATTTCGGTTGCTGTAACCAATACTTCCGATCAGAGCGTCATGTTGTTCACCGAAGGACAAGGGGTGGGAGTCGATTATTACCCGGACGTCGCGGGACAGGCTGCCCTTGACGATTATATGAAGACACACGCCAGCCAAAAATTAGCCGCCACGCTTAAGCCCGGCGAAACGTACGAACTGAGCGCCGAGACGCCTGATACATATACCGCCAGCGGTATTGTTCAGCTGCATGCGGTTAATCAGCGCGGCAATACGGACGCCTCCGTGACCGTTACCACGCTTGGCTACGTACACCCGCCCGAGCATCCGGAGCAAGTGCCGATCCTGCCAGGGGATGTCCACGTCAGGGGGACGTTTCCGCATTTTGACCGGACGGGAACGCTAACCTACAACACATCGGCCGGCAATTCTCTCATTCGAATTTCATCTGCTCCTTCCGGGAAATGGAGCGACAGCATGCCTGGCGAATACGAGAACGGGTACAATGCCGTTGACGGGACGACTGTTGTAAACAGCGGCAACTACGGCGTGATGTACAACCTGTCGGTGGAAGTCAATAACGAGAGCGATGCCCAAAAGCTCATATCCGTCTACAACAGTCCGTCCGGAGGTGCAGGACATTATGTAATCGGCTGGGGCGGCGATATTTTGCAATCCGGTTTCCTGAATTACACGCAGGCATGGAAATTCACCGAATTCAAAGTCAACAAGAAAGGAAAAACGGTTGTGGCCAACCTCAGCCTGACCGGCGGAGCGGCGGGACCACAGACTCTATTTTTCACCAACAATGACTTTTTAGGCGGGGAAGCAGGCGGCCAGCATTAATACGCTCTTTTGCAGCTAGCTTGATCGGCTGAGGGCGTTTTACCGGGGAGGGCGCATGACCGGGCTCTCCTTCTTTTAGTTTGATCACTGAAGGAATTAAACCGTTTGCACGTGCTCATATGACCAAGATGCACGCGAACGGTTTTTTTGTGCATTTCGAAAAGTCTTGGAAAAAGTGTGACATTTCGTACTATAATGGGACCGGGGTGAGCATATTGGAACATCAACTTGAAGATAAATGGAATCGTCCCTTGCGCGACTTGCGGATATCCGTTACCGATCGGTGCAATTTCCGGTGCCGTTATTGTATGCCGGCTGAAATATTTGGCCCGGATTATGAGTTTTTGCCGAAAGACCATATATTGACCTATGAGGAATTGACTCGTTTGACCCGGATTTTTGTGTCCTTGGGTGTCAAAAAAATACGGGTTACCGGCGGAGAGCCCCTGCTGAGAAAGGATCTTCCATCCTTCATTCACTTGTTGAATCGAATTGAGGGCGTTGAAGACATTGCCATGACCACAAACGGCGTGCTGCTGCCCAAATATGCAGCAGAACTACGGGCTGCTGGCTTGAAACGGGTCACAGTAAGTCTGGATTCACTAAATGATCAGCAGTTCCGTTTGATGAACGGGGGAAGAAGCGGCGTTCAAGCTGTTTTGGATGGAATTGAAGCTGCGGCACTTGCTGGATTGCATGTGAAGATAAACATGGTTGTCCAAAAAGGGGTCAACGATTCGGATATTTTACCCATGGCGGACTATTTTCGGGAGAAGAAGCAGATCCTCCGTTTTATCGAATTCATGGATGTCGGCAATACGAATGGCTGGAAGTGGGATCAGGTGGTGCCCAAACAGCAAATCCTGTCCCTCATTCAGGAAAAGGTGCCGCTGGAACCCATAGACGCCCATTATGCGGGCGAGGTGGCTTCTCGCTATCGTTACAAGGGAAGCGACGAGGAGATCGGAATCATCTCATCGGTCAGCGATCCGTTTTGTGGGGCTTGCTCGCGTGCCCGGATTTCAGCCGAAGGGAAGCTGTACACCTGTTTGTTCGCTTCCAAAGGTCATGACTTGCGTGCGCTGCTTCGGTCGGACCAAACGGATAGCGAAATCGAAACGTTTATCGAAAGCGTATGGAAAGCCAGGACAGATCGTTATTCAGAAGAAAGAATGCTTCACTCGCAATCATCGCCAAAAATAGAAATGTCTCATATCGGCGGATGATATTTTGACACAAATTATTTTTCATATGCTATACTAGTTATGAAAAAAATCATTGATCACGTTGTAACGGAAAGTTGCTGCTTGATCCTGATTTTCTTGTCCACGGATGGCGGGAAGGATAACGGGTATTGTGAATCAATGCCTCGTCATTAACCCACCAAAAAAATGGTTTGTGTACTCGGTACACAAGTTGTTTTTTTGGTGGGTTTTTATTTGTTTTATTTGCACAGGGAGAGGATCTAAAGTGAAAGAAAAAGTAAAGTTTACCCTTAACGGAGCAGCCCACGAAGCGGAAGAGGGAACTCGAATACTGGACTATTTTCTACAGCAGGGAATCGAACATCCGCATATCTGCTACTCACCCATTTTAGGGCCGGTGCAAACTTGCGACACCTGCATGTGCGAAGTAGACGGGAAGGTCATGCGAGCTTGCTCCACTGTTCTGCAGAATGGAATGGACGTTCAGACTTCAACCAGTGAGGCTAAAGGCGCCCAGTCGGAAGCGATGGACCGCATTTTGGAGAACCATATGCTGTACTGTACCGTGTGCGACAACAATAACGGGAATTGCCGGGTGCACAATACCGCCGAATTGCTTGAGGTTGAGCATCAGACGCGTCCGTTCCGAGAAAAAGGGTATGAGGTGGATATGTCGCATCCCTTTTATCGATATGACCCGGATCAATGCATATTGTGCGGAAGATGCGTTGAAGTATGCCAGGATCTGCAGGTGAATGAAACGCTGACGATTGACTGGGAGAAGAGCACCCCGCGGGTCATTTGGGATGACAACAAATCGATCAACGAATCATCGTGCGTTTCCTGCGGCCAATGCGTAACGGTCTGCCCGTGCAATGCTCTCATGGAGAAATCGATGCTGGGCGAGGCCGGCTTTATGAGCGGCATTGGAAAAGATCTGCTGAACCCGATGATTGATCTGGTGAAAGAAGTGGAGCCCGGATACAGCGGGATATTCGCCGTCTCGGAAGTTGAAGCTGCCATGCGGGAAACGCGCACCAAGAAAACGAAAACGGTATGCACCTTCTGCGGTGTCGGCTGTTCGTTCGAGGTATGGACAAAGGGCCGCCACATTTTAAAGATCGAGCCGACCGAGAATGCGCCGGTGAACAGCGTCTCAACCTGCGTGAAAGGGAAGTTCGGATGGGATTTCGTGAACAGCGACCAGCGGCTGACGACTCCTTTAATCCGGAAAGGAGATGCGTTTGTTCCGGCAAGCTGGGAGGAAGCCCTTTCCCTGATCGCGGAGCGGCTGGGTGCAATCAAGAACTCTTATGGCGGTGATGCCTTGGGATTTGTCAGCTCGTCCAAAACGACGAACGAGGACGCCTACCTGATGCAGAAACTGGCGCGTCAAGTCTTCGAAACGAACAATATCGACAACTGCTCACGTTACTGTCAATCCCCCGCCACCGAGGGGCTTCTTGCAACGGTTGGCTACGGAGGAGACGCCGGAACGATTCAAGATATTGCGAGTGCGGGGCTAGTCATTATCGTGGGAGCGAACCCGACGGAAGGCCATCCGGTGCTGGCAACCAGAATCAAACGCGCCAAGAAATTATTCGGCCAAAAGCTGATTGTTTCCGATCTTCGCAAACACGAAATGGCGGATCGCTCTGATCTGTACTTGCATCCTAAACAAGGAACCGACTTTGTGTGGATCACAGCCGTTGCAAAGTACATGATTGATCAAGGCTGGCATGATGAAACCTTCATTGCATCACGTGTCAACGGGTTTGCTGAATACAGCGAGATGCTTGAGAAGTACACACTCGACTACGCCGAGCAAGCAACAGGCCTTTCAAAGGAACAGCTGATCGAGACCGCCCAGATGATCCATGAAGCGGATGGAACTTGCATCCTATGGGGAATGGGGGTCACGCAAAATATCGCGGGATCGCATACGTCTGCTGCAATTTCAAATCTTCTGCTCGTTTCAGGCAACTATGGCCGTCACGGTGCGGGCGCTTATCCGCTGCGGGGGCACAACAACGTACAGGGTGCCTGCGATATGGGCACGCTGCCGCAATGGCTTCCGGGCTATCAGCACGTAGCGGATGATGTTGCCCGTGCCAAATTTGAGAAGGCTTATGGCGTGAAGATCGCAAGCCAACCGGGACTGACGAATATCGACATGCTGAAAGCGGTGGAGGATGGCCGTCTCAAAGCGATGTATCTGATGGGAGAAGACATGGCATGGGTGGATTCCAACTCTACGCATGTGCATGACACGTTAAGCAAGCTGGAATTCTTTATTGTTCAGGATGTCTTTTTCACAAAAACGGCGCAGTTTGCCGATGTCGTCCTGCCGGCATCCCCTTCTATGGAAAAAGACGGGACGTTTACGAACACGGAACGGCGCATTCAGCGTTTATACCAGGCGATGGAACCGCTTGGCGATTCCAAGCCCGATTGGTGGATCATCCAACAAGTAGCCAACCATCTCGGAGCCGGCTGGAATTACCGTCATCCAAGCGAGATCATGGACGAAATTTCCAGCTTGAGTCCGATCTTCGCCGGAGTTTCTTACGAGCGTCTTGAAGGGTGGAACAGCTTGCATTGGCCCGTTCAGCAAGACGGGACGGATGAGCCGCTTCTGTATGCGGACCATTTCAATTTTCCAGATGGCAAAGCGAATTTTTCGCTTGTGGAATTCATTCCGCCGATTGAGTTCCCGCAGGAATTTGATCTGACTCTAAATAACGGCCGTCTGCTGGAGCATTTTCACGAAGGGAACATGACGAACAAATCGAAGGGTATTCAGTATAAACTGCCGGAAGTGTTCGTCGAAATTCCGCCCGAACTGGCTCGTGAGCGGGGCGTTCAAGACGGATCATTGGTACGTCTGATTTCGCCTTACGGGGCCATCAAGCTGCGTGCCGTAGTGACGGATCGCGTAAGCGGGAAAGAGCTGTATGTTCCGATGCACTCGGTTAGTCATGAAAATGCCATCAATATGCTGACCGGAAGCGCGGGGGACGTTAGAACGAAAACACCGGCCTACAAGCAGACGAAGGTGCGTATGGAAGTTTTGAAAATAAAAGGAACGACTCCGCTGCCGATGTACAATCCCCGTTATGCGAAGCGCAATCCTCAGCTTGGTGTGCAAGTGGAACGAAAATGGGCACGGGAAGATTATATGCCAATTGCGAGCGTGAACGTTACTGGAGGTACAGAATAATGGCCAAACCGATTACTCATATTTCCAATCCCGAACCGACCGAGCAGGAACAGCAAGATCAAGCGCTTGAGCATGTCATTCATGATCTCGCCCAAAATGCGGAGGGAATCCGGGAAGCCATCAAACTGCTTCAGCAGCTTCAAGAGAGCGGAATTCTTGGCGCGCTGAACGCCGTCGTTGAAGCCAAAGACAAAGTGGCGAAAATCGCGGTCGGACAGCTCGTACGGCCGCCTGTCACGAATGCAATCAACAATGCGATGGCTGCCGCAGGCGCCTTAACCGAGCTTGACCCGGAAATGACGAAAAAGCTGCTCGGAGGCGTAGCGAACGGTCTTCAAAAAGCGGAGCAAGGGCTTCAAAACGATGAGCGGACGGGAATGTTTCAATTGCTGAAGGCACTGCGGGATCCGGATATTAACCGAGCCATCGGCTTTGGGCTGAATTTGCTTAAAGGGATTGGAGAAGGCTTAAAAAAGTGACCATTGAGGAGGGGACCGGATGTTTGATTTAAACGACCTGAAAAGCAAAAATTGGTTCGTCAAATTCTCTCAGGCATTGCTTAATGTGTCCCTTGTCATTCTAGGACTGATCCTGAGTTATTGCCTTGTTCGTGAGCTCTACTTCATTATTAGAGGGGTAATTCTCGGAAACAATGTTCATAGCGTTCTGGAAAATGTTTTGGTATTCTTCTTATACTTCGTGTTTATATCTATGATCGTAAAGTACTTTTGTGAAAATTATCATTTTCCGCTGCGGTACCTGATATACGTCGGGATCACTGGCTCGATTCGGTTTATCCTCGTTAACCACGAGAACGCGTTAGACAATTTCATTTTTTCACTGGCCATTCTAGCGCTTGTGATCAGCTATATACTGTTAACTCCGGGATTGAAACGGACTCATGAGGAGAGAGAATCGAATGACCAAAAACCTTGAGCACGAATTCAGCGTATTGGTGCGGGAAATCCGCAAAGAATATGTTGGAAACGGCCCGAAAGAAATTATTACCCGCTTTACAGGTTCGTGGGCCATCAGCGAAATGAAAGGCAATTTGACCAATATCGAGAAATTTATGCTCGGATCTCCCGAGGGGAACCGGATGGTGCATGAAGCCCGCACTAAATTCGTGAAAAAGATTTATCAGAATCCCAAGGTGCTGGACCGGTTCGAACAGCTGGTGAAAGCCAAAATCGTAAGAATATTCACCGATATCAATATCGAGGAAGATGTTGCGATGACCGTGTATGTATTTGACAAGACGATTGAAGTTAAAGCAAATAACCATGCCAGGGAGCAGTGAGCGCAGCATGAGTAATCCTGTACAAGTTTCACGGCAAATCCTCCATTATCAGAATTCTTCGCTAAGCACGATTGAGGATACCATCGTAACCGAATATCCGCTTACCCTCATGGTGAACCAAGAGGAATTTGCCACATTGGTGTGTACTCCGGAATATCTTGAAGATTTGGCAATCGGCTTTCTGGCATCCGAAGGAGTCATCGGCAGCTTTGCGGATATCAAAGAGATCAGAATCATCCAAACAACCGGCCATGCCTATATCGATACTTTGAAGGTCAATAAATTCAACCAACTGTTTCATTCCAAAAGATATGTGACATCCTGCTGCGGCAAGAGCCGGCAAAGCTTTTATTTTTACAGCGATGCGAATACAGCCAAAACGATTGATACCGGAAATTTAACCATTTCCGCCGAAGATTGTTTCCGATTGATGGAAATGATGCAGCAGTCGGCTACCACGTTCATGCATACAGGGGGCGTTCATAACGCCGCGCTGTGTGACCGGAACGGGATGATCCTGTCCAGAATGGATATTGGACGGCACAACGCACTGGATAAAATATATGGCCACTGTTTGAAAAATGCGATTGATTTGAAAGACAAGATCATCGTCTTTAGCGGGCGGATTTCATCGGAAGTGCTGCTGAAGGTCGCCAAGATCGGGTGCGGCATCGTCTTGTCAAAATCTGCACCAACCGAATTGGCGCTGCAGCTGGCTGAGCAACTTGGTATAACTACGGTGGGCTTTATTCGCAATCAGTCGCTGAATATTTACACCCATCAAGGGCGCATCGAAGTGTAACTTTAAGGCATATTCGCGCTGGACCATCATCGGGTCCGGCGCGTTTTTTTTACAAGAATGGATTGAAATGTTCAAGGGTTCGACATTCCTGAAGGCAGGAACAAGAAGTGTTATTGACGAATTTATGGGAAATCGAGCGAATTTTTCCGCTGTGATAGAAGAAATCGGGATGCCCGGCTTCTCCATTTCAAACATCGCTTATTTCTGCCAGAAGTCTCCCAGCCTGAAATCTGTGAGAGGAGTCCTTTCCTTGTTAACAATGCTAAAGAACAAAGTTTTCCGGCGTATATGGTTAACTCAAACGTTATCGTCATTAGGCGATGCAATCCGAAATTGGGCTATTTTATTCTGGGTATTTCTGGAGGCGGATCAATCGGTCTTTTATCGTACGGCACTTTTATTTGCCGAGATGCTCCCCGTCTTTCTTATTGCTCCACTGGCCGGGACATGGGTCGATCGACGAAATCCGAAGAAAGTTCTGCAAACCAGCTTGGTTATTCGGGCATTGATGTCTCTTATACTGGCAGGTTTAATATGGCTTGAGCAAATTCCTTTATTATTAGTTGCACTAGCCTTTACCTGTTCGATTCAGCAGTTTTTTCAGCCTGCGATCAGTAAATTGACAGTTGCCGCGGTAGAAGACAAGGATTACGGAACGGCCAGCTCTTCCGTACGGACAGTGGATACTTTGTTAGCTCTGGCAGGACCGGCAATCGGAGCTTTTCTCTTTCAATGGTGGGGGGCGTCTCTTTCTTTGATTGTTGACGGCATTTGTTTCTTCCTCGGCAGCCTGCTTATTTTGCGAATCTGCACATCGCCTGCGCTTTTATCCCATACCTCGGATCTCTCCACACCAGCTTCCGCTTTCTGGAAAGAGTTCTTGGAAGGATTTAAATATATTGGAGCCAATCAGCTGACCAAACGGCTGTTTGTTCTGTCTGGAATTATGGGTCTGAGCGTAGGAGCAGTTAATTTATTGAACATTTTCTTCGTTATTGATGAGCTCCATTTAAGTGAAGACTATGTGGCTTGGGCTAGTACCGCTAGCGGAATTGGCATGTTTGCCGGGGCGATCGGTCTGAATGTCCTTGGATCAAGGCTCAAAAATTATGTGAAAGTCAACATTTGGGGGACAGCGATCATGGCCTGCGGACTTTTGCTGCTTACGCTGTCATTTCATTCTGTTACCATGCTGCTCAGCCGGTTCATGCTAGGTATTGGTTCATCGATTCTTGGAATTACGCTGGGTACAATTATCATGATGTTTATTCCAGAAAAGCTGCTTGGCCGGGTAGGATCCGTATTCGAGGGCGGACCGCTGGCTGCCACTTTGTGCGGATATGCCTTTTTTGGATGGTTGTACCCTTACACTGGAGCCCGGTTCATTTTCGGCACGTCATTTGTTCTGTTTGTCATCGCTTTCCTTTTTGCGGTAAGCCTTCTCTCTATAACATCCGTAGCAAAAAAGCATTCCTCTGTTCAGGAGGAATTCATCAGTGACTCCCAAGTGAATACGAGATGAACTTTCTTGTCTCCCAAGGTGAGTATTCCGGATAGAGGCAAGTTGATTGTATAATGGAATCAGATTAATACGCCTGGCTTGGAGGTATACTTTATGATCATAAGAGAACTGCATCCAAATGATAATTCTGCAATAGAGAAAATAATCAGAGATTGCTTGATCGAATTTGGCGGAAACAGAGCGGGGCTCGCCTGGGAAGATGATAGCCTGCATGATCTATATCGTTACTATGACCATAATGCGAGAGCCTACTGGATCATTGAAAGTGAAGGGGAGATTATGGGAGGAGCCGGAATTACCCCTTTTGCTCAATCCAATGAAATTTGTGAATTGCAGAAAATGTACTTATCTCAAAGCATCAGAGGAACAGGCATAGCCTCGAAGCTTTTGCAAACTGCTTTGGAATTTGCGAAGCTTCATTATAACAAATGCTATTTGGAGACACTAAAGAATATGGATGCTGCCAATCGTTTTTATAAGAAGCACGGCTTTCAGCTTTTGGATGCTCCTCTTGCCGGTTCGGAGCATTTCGCTTGTGATGCCTGGTATATTAAAAATTTATAGGTCGAAGAGGATGTCAGCTGGAAAACAAGTACACTCATTAAATCCGCGCCCAGTGCGGGTTTTTCTTTAACGATAGGTACATTCAGGAACTGGAGAATGACCCAACCCGAGGTACACTAGATAATATGATTTATAAAATAGCTGCTGATCGAAAGGTTACATTGGTTTATGCCGCTAAAGATACAGATCTCAACCATGCCAATATTCTGCGAACTTGGCTCCTTTCCCGCTAAATAAAATAGGCTGTCCCTAACCTTGGCAAGGTAACGGGACAACCTTTTTATTTTCAACAAGTAACGCTTACGCGCCCAGGAACATCTTCATGTCGTCTTCCACATTTGTAATGCCGCCGATTCCGAAGTTTTCAACCAATACTTTGGCAACATTGGGTGAAAGGAAGGCGGGCAGAGTTGGTCCGAGATGAATATTTTTGACCCCGAGATAGAGCAGTGCAAGCAGGACAATGACGGCCTTCTGTTCATACCAGGCAATATTATAAGAGATTGGCAGCTCATTGATGTCGTCGAGGCCAAACACCTCTTTCAGCTTCAAGGCGATGACGGCAAGAGAATAGGAGTCATTGCACTGACCGGCGTCGAGCACGCGCGGTATGCCGCCGATGTCACCCAGATCGAGCTTGTTGTATTTGTATTTGGCACAGCCTGCAGTCAAGATGACTGTATCCCGGGGGAGCTGCTTGACGAAATCCGTATAGTAATTGCGCGATTTCATCCGTCCATCGCAGCCGGCCATGACGAAGAATCTTCGAATGGCGCCCGACTTGACCGCATCCACTACCTGGTCGGCAACGCTCATGACTGCTGCATGGGCGAATCCGCCGACAATTTCACCGGTTTCAAGCTCCGTTGGAGGAGGGCACCCCTTGGCTTGGGCGATAAGAGCAGAGAAATCTTTGGGCTGTCCGTTCTCACCGTCCGGAATATGGTGTACACCCGGATAGCCCGTGTTGCCGGTGGTATAGATGCGGTCGATATAACTTTCCTTCGGCGGCACTATACAGTTAGTGGTCATCAGGATAGGACCATTGAAGGCTTCAAATTCCGTATTCTGCTTCCACCACGCATTGCCGTAATTGCCGACGAAGTGATCGTATTTCTTGAAGGCCGGATAATAGTGGGCAGGCAGCATTTCGCTATGTGTGTAAACATCAACACCAGTTCCCTCGGTCTGCTTCAGCAGTTCCTCTAAATCCTTCAGATCATGCCCACTGATCAGAATGCCCGGACGCTCCCGGACTCCAATATTGACCTTCGTAATCTCCGGGTTTCCGTAGGTGCTTGTGTTAGCCTGATCGAGCAGAGACATCGCCTCCACGCCGAACTTGCCTGCCTCCATGTTAAGGGTGATGAGATCTTGGGCCTCGAGTGAATCGTCAAGTGTTGCAGCAAGACCCCGGCGCATGAACATGTCGACTGCAGTATTCGCATGATCCAGGTGGTACGCATGATACGTGTAAGCAGCCATGCCTTTCAATCCGTAAGTCAGCAGCTCGCGGAGCGATCGGATATCCTCATCGACCGTGGACAGCACCCCAACTTGCTGAGCCTTGGCATCAAAAGCTTCCTCGGTATCCGCCTGCCAAACGGCAGCGTCAGGAAGACTTGCTACCGCGTCTGGAAACTGTTCATCCCGGTACCCTCTCACTTCATTACGGAGAACGAAAGCTTCCCAAATCTTTGAAACGAAGATGCTCCGGTCGAAGTTGGCATTGGTAATCGTAGCGAACAAGGAATCCATAATGAACAAGGAGACCCGCTGATTGAGCGCTTCCGGCAATTTCGTATCAAGACTGATAAAAGAAATTCCTTTTAGCAGGTAGACCAGCAAATCCTGCAGGTTTGCAACGTCGTGCGGTTTTCCGCAGACACCGGCTATTGTGCAGCCTGTGCCTTTGGACGCCTCCTGACATTGAAAACAGAACATGGAAGGCTGTTTAGGAAGAGAGCTAGACGCATTATTATTCATTAAAATAGTACCTCCTGGAAGAAGTTGAAAGTAAGGAGTGGAGGGGAGGTTAACACACTAAATGAGTTAACTCTGCACCAGTAAAATGGTCACACCTCCGATTAGTAGGAAGTATAACCTAGAAAATATGGGGACCTAGTGATTGGAATCACTTTTTGAGAAAATGAATCATCCGGATTTTTTTGCAAAAGGTCCGTTAGAAAGCTCTGCAACACGAAGCGGGATTTGATATAGAACTTCATTATTTGAAGCTGCTGAAAGAGGAATATATGGATAGGGTGATCCTGCTGACCTCTTCTCCAAAATCACAGCAAATCGAATTTTTCGAGGGTCATTCGGTTCCTGTTATTTTCGCCAGCCATACCGACAAGGATAGCAGATTCGCCAGCATCAACATCGATGAATTTCAGGCTACATACGATGCAACCCGGTTTCTTATTCAATCGGGACATCGAGGGATTGACAGCTGGAGCGGATAAGGGTAATTCCCATTGAGGCCCATCACAAGGCTGCTCTAGCGGAAAGATAGATGCATTAAAGTTCTAAAGTCAGTGCCGTGCACGGATTTTTTCTTTGCTCTTTCCCTTCATCTGATTATAAAAATAAGCTGCCTGGCTATAATAAGTTCATTCAGCGTTACTCAGAAGAGTAAACAATTCTTGTTCTGTAACCAGAAAGGAGCAGTAAATATGGGAAATTCGGACAAACCTTTAGAGCGCGAAGAGGCTCAAATGCAAAACAAAGAAACAGTTGTTGTTAACAACGAGATGGACATAAAGTCGGATAAAGAGCTTAAAGAGCAAGAAAGATTGGTTGAATCCATGAAGGTTAATGAATTCGAATACTAGCTTCCACGATGTTTGAAGTGGGTATAAGAGAAGAGCGTACCTCATGACTGGATACTCTCTTCTCGTTTTTGTATTAGCATGATTTGGACGTCTCCGTGCTCTGTGATCCTGCAGGATTTTCCCGTAATTGCTGGCCCCTGTGAAAGAAGGGGAAGGCGGTGAATGTCAGCAGCGTGAGGATGCCGAAAATGACCGGTCCCTGCTCGAATCCAAGGCCTTGAAGCAGCAGCCCGCCGGTCCAGGCGCAGATACTCTGTCCAAGAAATGCAAAGCCGCTTGCGCCATAGTAAGCTCCCCGAAGACGCTCTGGAGCTATTTCGCCGATTAGCACATCCCCAAGGACAAAACACAAGATCTCTCCCATGGTAAACAAGACCATCGATAGGTACAGCAGGATGATATTCTCAAAGATGCCAAACCCGAAGAGCCCGATCCCAAACAAGAGGCAGCCTACTTTCAGAGCCGTCAGGGAAGTGAAACGCTTCATGAATTTCGTCAGGGGATATTGAAGCGCCAGCACAGAAAGACTGTTGACGACAAATAGGCTCGAATAGAGCGCGACCCGGTCATGGCCGAAATACTGCGACAAGGTTGTGTCCAGATGCGAATAGGCACCGGCGACGAAAAAATTGCCGAGCAGAAGGTAGAGAAACACCTTATCGGTAAACACGATCCTTACCATCTGGTTCACCGTCACGTTGGATGTCCCTTTACTCTGGCGCAAAAGCCGATAGGAGAACATGAATATGACGAGCAGCACGGCATAGACTGCAAAAATAATAGCGCTAACGAGAAAGAGAAGCAGGGACGAAGTCCCCCCGATGCCCAGCTTAAGGCCGTTTCGGGGCCAGGGAATGGACGTTCCATCTGAAGAAAGGCATCCTGTTCCATCACGGAAGGGAGCTAACGGCAGAGGATGTGATGTTTACCTTGAACAGGATCAGGTTCCAACCCGACCGATTCCAAGGCGGCTGGATGTTCAGAGGCATCGATCAGATGGAAGCTCCGGATCGAAAAACCGTCCGGATCCGTCTTAAGGAACCGAATTACTTGTTCTTGAGATATCTGTGCTCGATTACGACCGCTATCGTTCCGGAAGATGTGGTTCGCCGGGACGAATCAGGCTTTGCAAAAGCGCCTGTAGGCACAGGTCCCTTTCAACTGGTTTCCCACAATGAGGGAAAATGCGTCTTGGAGGCCTTCCCGGCACACTTCCGAGGACGGGCTCACCTGGACCGCGTGGAGGTGCTGATCCTCCCCCAAGTAGAAGCCGGCCGGTTGAAAGAACCGGATTGGACGTCTCTCATGATGTCTCACGGGGAGACATCCAGTGCAAGCCGGAAGGCTCTGCTGAACGGGGGCGAAGAATGGCACAATCTGGAGGCGCAGTTCACCTGCTGCAGTCTGCTCGTTTTCAACCAGAAGAAGAGCGGGCCGCACAACCATCCCTTATTTCGCGAAGCGCTTCACCATATACTGGACCGCGATGCGCTAATTGCCGAGCTGGGAGGTGACCGGATATGCTCAGCACGAGGATTCCGTCCAGGTGCGGCCCTGTCGGAGAAGGAGAGCGCCTGCCTCCCCAAGAGAAGCCGATCTGAAATCCTGGCGCTTCTGGAGAGAAGCGGATACCGGGAGGAGACCCTGGAGCTTGTTACCAACTCGTATCTCGAGGCGGATGCCCGTTGGATTCGAGAGCGCGCCGCCTCCTTCGGCGTGACCCTGGAAATCCGAATCCTAAGCACGGCAGAATGGACGGATCACGCTTCGCTGCAGCAATCTGACTGCCAATTGTACGGCGTCGTTCTGGGCGGAGACGAGGTGCGCGAGTTGGAGGTGTACCTGCAGAACAATTATTTCTCCTCTTTATGGGATAGCCGGACGGCAGAGGTCGTGGAACAAGAAGCAGCTGCGATTCTCCGGGAAGCCGAAGAGACAGAACGGAGGGCGAGATTGGCGGAGCTCGAGCAATGGATAAGACAGGCGCACGCCGTCCTGTTCCTCGTTCATAAGACAACGAACACGGCCTTCCATCAATCCGTCCGGGGGGTTGGAATCAACTCCTACGGGTGGGTAGATTTCCATAACATTTGGTTCAATCCGAGCGTCTCGTAACGTGGCTTAATATCAACCATGGTATGCAATTAACCCGATTGATACTGCAATAATGATCATGAAAAGCCATAAATAAAGGAGGAGCCTCGTGGGTCGAGAGATGTCAATAAGGAACTAAATAACCAGGGCCAGCGGGAGAGCAGCAACGCTTATCCAGACGAAAGGAGTCTATTCCGGCTTATTATTTACATTTGGATCCGGGGTGTAGTTGCTATGGTAATCCGTATACATAACATCGGTTACCATTCCTGCTGATGCATGGTGCAGGTCATGACAATGGAACATCCAGTCCCCGGGATTATCTGCTTCAAAAGCGATCACATATTGTTCGCCTGGTTTTATATTCAGTGTATCTTTCATAACCGGGGATCCTTGAAGCGGCTGTCCGTTCTTACTTAACACTTGGAAGAAGTGACCGTGCAAATGCATCGGATGATCGTCGGACATGGATTGATTCACGAAAGTCACCTTGACTTTGTCGCCTTTTTGTACTTTGATTTTTTCAGTATCCGGAAACACCTTTCCATTTATGGTATATACCATCTCGCCATCTTTCATTTCCGTATTCAAATTCATGCTCACTTCTTGATTGAATTTTTGAGTCAGTGAAAATTTACCTTGAGTCTGTTTACCATAGTGAGCAAGATCAAATTTGGAAAGCTCCTCGGATGAAGACGAAGTATCGTTCTTCACATCAGAGCCTTCATACTGAATAACGGCTTTCATGTTATTTACTCTTTGTTCTTTACCGTGCTCTTCAAGGAGCCAGGACCCAGGATGGTTTGCTGTAAATTCAATATCGTAACGCTCTCCGGGAGCGATAGCTAGCACCTGATCTTTAATTCGTGCCGGATTGTTGATCGGTTGTCCATCTGTGGCAATGACTTTGAAATCATGCCGTGCAAGTGCATTTGATGCGAAAGATACCCGGCGTTGATCAAGCGAATTCTAACTTTATCGCCTTCCTTTACGGATAGCTTCTCAATCGAGTCATTGGATTTTCCGTTGATCGTGTAAATATCGTACTTACTCATATCATGCCCGCTCATATCGGATCCGGACAAGTTCATATGCCTATGATCCATTCCTTCCATATTCATGGTACTGTGATCATCGGCATTTGTGTTACCCATGTCCATATCACCGGAACTCATCCATTCGTCCAGCATAAGCGTATAATCCCGATCATATTTTTCCTTTGGATCTTCGACAATCAGAGAGCCGTATAACCCCTTATCCAGTTGGTTCACACTGTCTTGGTGCGAGTGGTACCAATAGGTTCCTGGTACAGTCGCTTTAAATTTGTAAGTAAACGTTTTGTCGGGAACGACCGCATCTTGTGTAGGTGATGACTGCTATAGATCCTGCAATAATTAGAACTTTTAGTAAATTACTTTTCATTAAACTGTCCTCCTGTTATTGATTAGCTGCTTATGTAACAAACAATAAAAGAAATTTGTGTAGAATTTATGGAGAAATATTAGATATTCAAATTTTAAAAAAACTGCATGCCCATGATGATCAGGCGGATATCCGGATCAAGGATCGGGTGAAGGAGCTTTTCGGTTTGAAGTAGCTTGGCAAAAACAATAAAAGAAGAAGCCAGCGAGACTATCCCTCGCTGGCTTGTACTTATTCTATTTTAGGGTACTTCCTCCAAATAGGAAGCGTTTCTCCCAGTGGGTACCCTCTATTTTGTCAATTCGGACACCGCCAGACTCTTTCGAGTAGGTGTGCAGTATTTCCCCGTTTCCAAGGTAGATTCCGGTATGAGTGATTCGAGCTGTATTTTTATCTATCCCAACGTAATTTGATTCTTTGCTGCCTCGGTATGACATAAAGAACATGATATCTCCTGGTTTGAGGTCTTTCCAGTTCGTACTATACGTACCATTCTCTTTAACATGGGCCCCTTGAGTTCTAGAGTTTGCCGGCAGTGTAATGCCTGCCCCTTCCAGATAAGCTTGTTTCACAAAATCTGAGCAATCGAATGTTGTGGTATCCCTGCGGCTTGAGCCAAATTCGTAAGGCGTACCTAAATATTTCTTTCCCATAGCGATTATATTTTCCCGAACAGTACTTGCTGAGGCATCAGATTGAGCAGGGACATCGCTAGCTGCATGAGTAGCATTTATCCCGAGCGGGCTCATGAACAGTGCTGCAGAAACCAATAAGAAAGCAATCCTTTTCTTCATGCTCATTCCTCCTAAAAGTGTTTTGTAGACATGACGACATCCTAACATAGAGTTTCAGTGCCTGTAGAGGCTTAATATATGGAAATTAAATATAGAAATAATTACATCTCATAAAATTGGCATTTAAAATAGACAAGTTTGTAGGGACCCATTCCTATATTTTGAATTTAAAAGTCCATGTAATCCGCAATGTTTCTACATGAATTCCACACAATCCCCGGATAGAATAAAGACATCAAGACAAACGAAAAATTAAGGGAGGAAGTAGAAAAATGAATTGCTGCGGAGGCCACAATCATGACAGCAAAGATCACGGCGAGCAACACACCCATAATCCGAAAAAACATAACTTGATGATGCTGTTATGCTGCGTACTGCCCATTGCATTATTTGTTGTTATTTTTCTAGTAAATGGATTTAAAGGAACGGGCACAAATATAATTCCGTACCTCTTATTACTGATTTGTCCTTTATCGCATCTGATTTTGATGCCAGTCATGATGAGAAAGAAGAAGCATTAAGTAATCTGAAATTGAGGAAATATATTTCAGCATGGTCGCGCAGCAGATTAATAATTTGTCATTTCTTATATCGACGAATGAGCTCTTATTCATACAGGAACATATAACACCTCGACAAGGGCTCCTTTTTTTTTTGGTAATTTCGTAATTTACACGGCATTTTCCAACATTTTGTATTGCAAATCTAATAGAAATGCAATAACCTAATAACAGGTTACAAAATATTAATAAATTCGCCGAATTTCGTTTTGAAAACGGGGGATCCAAACTTGGGTGAATTACTCTTTCACATAGGAGAGTATAGGGAACATACCTTCAACCGAACCCGCAGCTAACTCCGTAGGCATCGAAGGGAGAAGTATTTTTTTGAAGAAATTGATCCTATCTGTAGTTGGTGCAGCTTTACTCTTCTCGTTCGGTGCTACCAGCGCATTTGCAAATGAATCGAACCTTCGAAATGAAGTGAGTCAGGTGGTCGGAACTCCTTACAAATGGGGAGGGACCACAGTGAACGGTTTCGATTGTTCCGGATTTATTCTATACATATTTGATAAATTTAATTTGGATCTGCCCCGCACCTCGGTATCTCAATCGGAAGAAGGGGTCGAAGTAGATAAAGAGGATTTGGAGCCAGGCGATTTGGTGTTTTTTAATACAACCGGTAAAGGGATATCCCATGCGGGCATTTATCTTGGAGACAATGAATTTGCCCATTCTTCAAGCAGTAAGGGCGTAAGAATCAGCAATTTGAGCGATTCTTATTACAAAACCCGTTTCGTCACAGCGCGGCGTGTGGTAACCCAGGAAGAATATGAGCAAATGATCAGTGAAGACCATAAATAGCAAAAGGACAAGCCGGTGAGATATCACCGGCTTGTTTTATAAATATTTCCACTTTTCCACGAATAGAACATTGCCGATCCATTGAATCTTTTCTTTCTTAATAACTTCTTCACAAGATGCAAATTAGTTCTTCATATCTATGGTTTATATTTGTAACCATAAGGAGGCGAGAACAATGAAAAAAATATGGATTGGAATAACGGCATCGGTATTGCTGATGGGGATTGGAACGGCTGGTGCTTATGCTGCGTCTACCGGCAACAATAACGGGACTAGTGCTGACAACAGCAAGGACTTTTTTGAACAGATGCTGCCTTATGGGAAGCAAATGCATCCCAATCTTACCGATGAGCAAATTAAGAAGATGCACAACATTTGTCACGATAGCAATGGCACGGGTATGCGGCAAATGATGAACCATTCACAGGTTGCGCGGCCGTAACGTGAATTTCTAAATCTGCCGTGATAAGATAGACCTCGCAACTGTCGTGAGGTCTATCTTTTTTTATACAGGGAAAAGGATGATGGGTATGGAGCGGGAGAAAATTTTAATTATCGATGATGAGACAGATATCCTCAAAGTGATAAAGGCCTATCTTGAGAAAAATAATTATATCGTTTTTGAGGCGGATACTGGGAAAAGTGCGCTGCAATTATTTGAAAATCTAAGGCCCGATTTAATTGTTCTGGATTTAATGCTGCCGGACATGACTGGAGAAGAGGTCTGCAGAACGATCCGCAGAGAATCCAACATTCCGATTCTCATGTTAACGGCCAAAAGCAGCGAGGATGACATGGTCAACGGGCTGCTCATCGGCGCCGACGATTATATTACCAAACCGTTCAGCCCTAGAGAACTGTTGGTACGGGTCATCAGTTTATTAAGAAGATCCCGGATCAAGGCCGTATCAGATCAAGAAAAATCGCTCGCTTTTGCTGGCAATCGCCTATCTATCGATCAGGAACGGCATGAAGTCAGCGTTATGGGAAAACCCGTCTCATTGACGCCTATTGAATTTAAACTGCTTGAACTTTTGGCAAGGCATCCGAAAAGGGCATTCAGCCGTTTGGAATTGGTGAATCTAATCCAGGGGGACTCATTTGAAGGCTTTGAACGCACCATTGATGTTCATGTCAAAAATATCAGGCAAAAAATCGGGGATGATCCCAGACACCCTACATTTATTGGCACTGTTTTTGGAGTCGGGTATAAATTTCAGGTGAATCCGGATGAATAGCGGGGGACTTCGACGAAAACTGCTTTTATCGCATCTGGGTGTGGCCATCAGTTCATTGTTGTTGATCGTGCTTCTTGTCCATTTGGTCATGACCTATTCTTTCGAAAAGTATACTGAAAATCAGCAGGAGGCAGAAGCAGCTGCTTTAATTGAAGACTTGGAAGCATCCTACAATCATTCAACAGGCCAATGGACAACAGAAACACTGATGCGTATTTCGCATCAAGCCATGCTTCGCGACTATATCGTGAGGATATATGATAGCCGGAAAAATATGATCTGGGATTCCAATAAAATGGGCATGTCTATGCATTCAAATGAAGCAAAGGGCAAGGGTGCTCAGTCGGCAGATGACCAGCCATCTATGCAAAAAGCAATCATGAGAGATGGGCAACAGATCGGCTTGCTAGAGATTCAAGGAATTGCAGGGCCCTTTCAAGTCCAAAATCAACGATTTTTATCGACGTTTACCACGTTAATATGGGCGGCTCTGGTTCTGGTGATCGTTGGGGTCTATCTTTTTAGCGTATATATATCAAACGGCATTAGTCACCCTCTGGTGCAAATTAAGAAGATTGCCCTCAGGATGAGGGAAGGGGACTTGTCTTCGCGGGTTACGCTTGCCAATCAAACTACAGAAATAGAAGAGGTCGGCCTTGCGCTTAATCATCTGGCGGAAGCTTTGGAGAAGCAGGATAAGCTGCGCAAAAATTTAACGGCGGATATTGCTCACGAATTGCGAACACCGCTTGCCAAGATCCAAAGTCATATTGAGGCTTTTCAAGACGGGGTTTGGGAAGCGACAACGGATAAACTGCAGGTTTGCCACGACCAGGTTATCAGACTGGTGCAGCTCATCAGCGATTTGGAGAAACTGACGGCCGCAGAAAATCCCATGCTTCAGCTTCAGAAAGAAGCCATTTGCCTTAACGAAGTGATTCATGATTCTTTCAGCACAGTGGCGGGACAGTTTAAAGATAAACAGATCTCGCTAAATGTAGTTGAAAATAAAAAGGTGTACATGACCGGTGATTATGCGCGTCTGGTGCAAGTTTTTGTCAATTTGCTGAATAACGCCTATAAATATACCAATAAAGGTAGTATTGATGTAGTGGTCTCGGAAGATCGAACGGAAGCGCGAGTCGCGATTAAGGATACAGGAATGGGGATTGCTTCCGATGAACTCCCGTTCATCTTCGAGCGATTTTACCGTGGCGAGAAATCCCGCAACCGAAAAACCGGCGGGGCTGGGATCGGTCTTGCGGTAGTGAAAGTCATCGTTGAAGCGCACGGCGGGAATATTACGGTGCAAAGCAAATTGGATGAGGGAACCGAGTTCAGTGTTCATTTTCCCAAAAGTAGAAAGGAGTAGGAAGTCATGATGATGGGTTTTGGTTACGGTATCGGGATTTTCGGAATTTTAGGCGTTCTGCTGAATCTGCTCATTATTATCGGAATTGTTCTTCTGGTTGTCAGATTAGTAAAGGGAAGCGGAATTCAGGGAACAAGTGAGAAAACGGCTGAAACCATACTCGCTGAACGGTATGCGAGAGGTGAAATCACGGAAGAAGAGTACCGCCACATGAGGGATGTGCTGCGTCATTAACGGAATAAGATTCGTCAAGCCGTTTAATCAGCGGCACCCCTACTTTTTTTAAAGGCGCGGTTCTTTTGAACCGTGTCTTCTTTTTGCCCACACATTCCGCAATGATTCTCCATGATTTCCACATAATCTTTCTCTACAATTAAAGCATCAAGAAAAAAAGCATCTTAAAAGGAGAAATGAGTTATGGATTGGTCCTGGCTACTGTTTCTGGCTTGTCCGCTGATGATGGTATTTATGATGTTCGGCATGGGAGGAATGCACAAATCAGGTTCCCACACGCATCACAAATCAACCGATGCAGCGATTCAAGGTGAGCTTAGGGAACTGAAGGCGCAAAATGAGCAAATGAGACAAGAACTTGGAAACCTCTCGCAGAAAGAAAATTCTCCGGGTGTGTCAACCGGACGGGAGAGTTCGGATATCCGGAATGAATATTAACCGAAGAACGCTGGATAACATTGGGTAATTGCCGATTTGTGCCCCGCTAACCATAGAATGATATATAAGAACGACGAGAACATATTTTTCCTAAAATCGCACGATATATATTCAAATGAGAGTAGTTTTTTCCTGGTGTCATAAGAAAATAAAGTATTAGACTGAAAAATAAAGTGTTAGACTAACCATTAAATAAAGCCGTTTCAGAACATCTTGGGTCTTTTACACAACGCCCGTTACACTTAAGAAATCGCTCTATGCAAACAACAAAAAATCTTCCGCAATGGACGCACCTCTGGCGGGAGTCTACAACTTTATTTTTTAGAATAATCCCAGTTTGCAGTACGGACACCTTCTCCTAGATATCCAGTCTAATACTTTATTTTTTACTGACATCTATTTCAAATTCTCGTTATTCTCTAATAAAAAATGGTTCAGGATGTATATTTAATCGCGCAGCATCGCATGTTATAATATCCTCATTAATGGAATAAGAGGGAAAAAATGAATAAAGAGACATTTGAAAAAAAGCTATTCTATTTGGATGGCGTTAGGGGCCTCGCGGCATTTGCCGTGGTTATTTCGCACTACATACAAGTATTTTATCCAGCTGCGTTAAATGGAAGACCGCAACAAGCTCATTTTAAATGGGATATCTGGTACGGACATTCTCCGATTAATTTATTTTATAATGGACAATTTGCCGTTTGTTTGTTTTTTGTGCTAAGTGGTTATGTGCTCAGTGTCAAAATGTTTGAAAATGAGCTCGATAGTGAGACCTTTCTAAAATTGTTGCATTCCAGCGCCCTACGAAGGTACATTCGGCTTGCCGTGCCGGCAGCGGTATCCGTATTGCTTGTGTATCTAGCTATTATTACGAATGCCTTTTATCTCCAAGATATATGGGGAACAACATGGACGGATATGAAAAAGAACTACTACGCTTTAGATACAAATATATATACCGTTATCAAGGCTGCTATTTTTGATCCGTTTTTCCGTTTTGAAGCACATCCATACAATCCAGTTCTTTGGACAATGAGCTATGAGCTATTAGGTTCTTTTTTGATTTTTGGTTTTCTTGCTTTATTTGGACGAGTAAAGAAAAGATGGATTGTGTATGTGGTCTTATCCTTTGCTTTTATTCAAACCTATTTTGTCGCTTTTTTGTGGGGAATGCTGCTTGCCGATTTGCTCAAGCACAAATGGGTCCAAAGTATACTAATGAAAGTACTTGTGCTTTTAATGGGGATTTACTTAGGTTCGGCGCCTTATACTTCATTAATGGGGACTATGTACGAACCTTTAGAAGTGTGGACAAAAAATTTTGACATCGACCCACGACTTCTTGCACGAACCCTAGGTGCTGCTATGATTTTGTTTGCTCTGCTTCGTTCAAAAGTGCTGCAACATGTGTTTGGATGGAAACCTTTTGTTTATTTAGGACAGATTTCATTCTCCCTTTACCTCATTCATTTCACTATCCTAAATACGTTCTCCGCGTTCCTGTTTAGTAAAGTAATTCATTATTTTAGTTATAATCTTGCCTATGCAATTACGTTTCTGGTTTCCATGGTGCCCTTATTTATTTTATCGCATTATTATATGAAATATATCGATCAAGGTGCATTAAAACTAGCTCGAAAAGTTGAAAAAAGGATGACCGAATAACCTAAAACGCAGAGTTGAAATCAACAATTCTGCGTTTTTTTGGTAGATTACCTACTTTTGTACGGAAAATACAGGTAAATAATTATAGAGACATAGGGGGAAATAGCAAAAATAAAGCTCGTTCCAGACCTTCATGGGGAAGAACTTCAAAACAAGCGATTCACTGAGCGTGAACTTGTTGACAAGGATCTTGTCGAACAATGTAAGAGTCTCGTTTTACAAGAGAAATTTTTCGAAAAAGTGAAAGGCTGGACAGTGAAAAGTTCTAAGGGTTAAGAAGCCAGAGAATCGCTGTCAAAATCAAGCTGCTCTTGCTTGGAGCGGATTATTCTCGTTATGGATAGATGCGGGTTGCGAGCAAACAGGTGAAAAATA
>NZ_JAIOGQ010000016.1 GCF_019904135.1 Paenibacillus caui
GTACACAAGTCAAACATGTCCGAAGTGTTCAGAAAAGAACAAGGCACAAGATAGAAAATATAAGTGTAAATGCGGATTCGAAAAACATAGAGATTTAGTCGGTGCTATGAATATTCGATATGCACCTGTGATTGATGGTAACAGTCAATCAGCCTAAGATGCTATATGCACTGTCTTAGGAGGGGCAATGAGATGCCCTCATCTTGAAGGCTGTTCAAAACAGAAATGGACTGCGAACGTTTAGTCATTCAAGAATCCCACCCGTCACACCGTAAGGTGTAGGGCTTGCGACTTTAGTCGTGGGAGTCTCAACTGATTCCTTAAACTTAACTGTTGAAATATTATCACGTTCAAATCCATTTGAAATTCACGACTCGTCAGTTAAATTCGATCTGTTATTAGACAAGAATTAGTCTATGCCTTCCTATGGGCTAATCACTAAAGGGCACCCAAAGGATGCCCTCAAGCTTGGCGCCACTAAGCTAAAATCATACCATGATTATTTACAATTTGTTTTGCCGCTATTATTACCTGTCTTCCCTACAAATGCGATCCCCCGGTGGCGTCGAGCAGCTGTGCTGTGACCCAGCGGCTGTCCGGGGACGCAAGGAAAGATACGACGTCTGCGATATCTGAAGTTTCGCCCACCCGGCCAAACGCGGACATTTCTGCCGCATGCTTGTGACCCTCGGGCGTGTGCAGCCAGGAAGCGTTCACGTCCGTATCCACGATACCGGGTAGCACCGCGTTCACTGTAATTCCACGTGGTCCGAGCATTTGCGCAAGATGCAGGGTGAAGGTATTGAGGGCTCCTTTGGTTAAATTGTAAGCCATAATATGAGGATATGCGATTCGCGTTACGCCGGAAGAAATGTTGATAATCCTTCCTTCATTGCGCAGCAGCTGCAGCGACTGCTGGACGAGAAAGAACGGAGCTTTAACGTTCACGGCGAAAATATGGTCAAAATTCTCCTCTGTTGTCTCCTCCAACGTCTGCGATGTTCCGATGCCGGCATTATTGACCAGAATATCAAACCGGCTCTCTCCGGTTAGCCGGACAAGCTCGGCTTGCAAGGACTCTATTAACTGCATGATCTCGGGCATGGATTCAAGCTTTGCCCCAATTGCAAAAGCCTGGCCACCCCGCTCCGTAATGGTCTGCACAACCTCATCCGCCGCCTCGCGGCTGCTGCCATAATGAACCGCCACAAGAGCCCCGTCTTCGGCCAGCCTGAGCGCGATTCCTTTTCCGATGCCTCTGCTCGCTCCTGTAACGAATGCTATTTTGCCATCCAAACGTTTCATTTCTCTCACTCCCAGACATATTGTGATAGGTGCAATCAAAGCTTACACCCTCCAGTTAGGGGGAGAGTCAAGGGGGAGTCCTCGTTATCCCGATAAAAAATCCATGTTAACCCGCGAAGAATACGGACCGAACATGGAAATAACGAGGCGTATTTAATTGATCTTTGTAACGGGGACAAGCAACTCAGACAGCCGCAGGTTGCCGTACATCTCGTTGTCCCCAGTTAAATAGATTTCACGGATCGGCTCTGAGCTGGTCGGGAAATATCCGTTCGATCTGATCCAGGACATAACCTCGGAGGTGGCCGAACAACCGCTGGCGTAAGGATTGCAGTAGTGCAGCAGGGAAGCGGCTTGATTTATCTCCGGCAGGAGGCGCACCTTCACCCGGTCACTGCCTGGAATATCCCGGGTAAGGGGCAAGGCGACCTCAAGATCGGCCGGATCGGCCGGGTTTACGCTCTCGCCGAAGTGGCCGGGATCATGCCGCAGAATCATGAGCGTCCCGTCACTTTCTGCTCCGTGCAAACGGACGTATCTCGTGATCTCGTCCAGCAGCAGGCAAAGCTGGGAACGCGGAACAACGTCGCGAATAGCAGCCGCGAGCTTCGGAGGGACATACTTGATCGCTATAGGCTTTGAGATGTCAAAGCGGTCAAGCAGCTCAACCTGATTCAGCCTCTCCTTGACTTCACCCAGCTGCTGCTTCGCTTGCTGAATGATGTTTTGGAGCTCCAGCTCTTTATCCGCAAGTTGGTTCTTGATAACGTTTAACGGGGTATTTTCCGCCAAAAAAGTTTTGATTTCTTCCAAAGTGAAGCCCTGTTCCTTAAAACATGCGATGCGCTTCATGGTCAAGAGCTGTTCTTCGGAATAATGCCTGTATCCCGTGTGCGGATCTGTGAACGCCGGCTTGAGCAGCCCGAGCTGATCGTAATACCGCAGCGTCTTGACAGAGACCCCGGTTAGTTTGGAAAAGACGCTGATTCTTAGCATACTTAGAACCGATTCCTTTCGTGGAGATGGCTTCTACCGCCATGATATCTTGAAAACTGCGCTGCGTAAAGGAAGCGGAAGGGATCATTAAAAAACAAAGCCTCACCCCGGTTCTCTTTACAAGAGATCATCAAGGCAAGGCTTAAGCTTAAGGTTCATCTGGAGCAGGAGCAGGAGCTGTAGCAGGCAAGCTCGTCTTTAGCAAGAACAGCCTGACAGTTTCCCGAATGAATGCATGATGTTAAAAAATAGCATGCGGCGCCGTTCCGACTCTCCAGTAGTCGTCCACTTTCTCAAATTTTACGATGATGTATTTCGGTCCTTGCTTATGTTCCGGATCAGGAACGCTCAGCTTGTATACCCGCTGGGTTGACGTCATGCTGAGCATTTTGGCGGTTGTCTTGCCAAGGTCCAGAATATAGCTGCCGTCGGCATCAAGCTGGGCCATAAGGCCATTATGCACGATAAAGAATTTGTTTATAAAATATTCGGCCGCTTGGTTAGTGTAGCTTTTCTTCAGGTATTCGAGCAGCTTGGAGCGGGTTCCTATGTCTTCAGACAGATATCGGTACGTTTTGCCGTTCAACTCAAAGGTTTCCTTTGCACCGTTGCCGCCCGAAAGAGCGTAGAGATACCGTTTCCCGGCTTCCGCCATCAGCGGAGGAACGCTCGTATGATTCAGTCTGGTAATGGCTGTAGGATCAGTCACCTTGACGGTTTCCGTCTCCGGCTGCTTGGCCGAAGGTGCTACAGCGGCCTTGTCCCCTGACGGAGCCGACGTTCCGGCCGCTGCTGCTCCGGCCGTCGCTCCAAGCGCTGTTATCCCGATCATTGCCGCTGCAAGCGCGGACAGTAGCTTCGAATTTATCTTCATATGTTTCGCCTCCGTATTAGTTAACGAAACTGCTGTGTGAAATGTTTCATATCAGCCATTTTACCAAACTCTTGGTGTACAGAAAAGCGGACTGAGGGCCTGACTCTCTTTTGCCGGATTCTCCTTGGGCCTTAAGAATAGCGCTTACGGGCGGTTCGCCAATCGGGCTTACAGCTTATACGTTCACTTCGCCAATCTTGGCGCTTTCGGCTTTGATCTCCCCAAGACCATCCAATGCAAAGCTTTGGTCGTAGATGCGGATGGCGGCAGGAGTCTCCGTTTCATTGACAACTGTCACTTCGCTGCCCGATACATTCACGTTCAGGCGGGCGCCCCGGAACATGACCTTGAACGAGAAGGAGGTCCAATGTCCCGGAATGAACGGCTTCAGGACAAGCTCGCCATTGTGGACACGGAGACCGCCGAAGCCCTGCACCACGGACATCCAGGTGCCGGCCATGCTCGTGATGTGGCAGCCGTCCTCGGTGTCGTTGTTGTAGTTGTCGAGGTCCAGGCGCGCCGTGCGGAGATACATTTCATAGGCCTTGTCCTGGTAGCCCAGTTCGCAGGCCATAATGCAGTGGAGGCAGGGGGACAGGGAAGACTCGTGTACCGTCAATGGCTCATAGAAATCGAAGTTCCGTTTCTTCGTCTCCAGGTCGTAGCGGTCACCCAGAAAGTACAGCCCCTGCAGCACGTCGGCCTGCTTGATGTAGCAGGAGCGCAGGATGCGGTCCCAGGACCAGTTCTGGTTCAGCGGCAAATGTTCCCGCGCAAGTTCCTTGACGGGAATGAGTTCTTTATCGAGGAATCCGTCCTGCTGCAGGAAAACGTCCCGTCCTTCATCATACGGATAATACATGTTCGCGATGATTGCTTTCCAGGCGCTGCGCTCTTCGGCTTCCAGCTTGAGCGTTTCAACCAGCTCGGCGTACCGGGACGGCTCCTCCAACTCCACAAGTTCAAGCGCTTCAAGCGTATACTCCATCGTCCAGGACGCAATCCGGTTCGTGTACCAGTTGTTGTTCACGTTGTTCTCGTATTCGTTCGGGCCGGTTACGCCAAGCATCACATACTTGCCTTTGGCCGGGGAGTAGCTGACGCGCTGTTCCCAGAACCGTGAGATTTCCACCAGCACCTCCAGGCCATATTGGCCGAGGTACGCCTTGTCTCCCGTATAGTTGACATAGTTGTAAATCGCATAGGCGATAGCCCCGTTGCGGTGGATTTCCTCAAATGTAATTTCCCATTCATTGTGGCATTCCTCGCCGTTCATCGTCACCATCGGATAGAGCGCGCCTTTCGTGAAGCCGAGCTTGCGGGCGTTTTCCCGGGCTTTCTGCAAATGCTTGTAGCGGTAGATCAGCAGATTGCGGGCGATACGAGAGTCCGCGGTGCTGAGATAGAAAGGCACGCAATACGCCTCGGTATCCCAGTAGGTACTGCCGCCGTATTTTTCACCTGTAAAGCCTTTGGGGCCGATGTTCAGGCGGTCGTCTTCTCCGTTGTAAGTTTGATTCAGCTGAAAAATATTAAACCGGATCGCCTGCTGCGCGGCTGCGTCGCCTTCGATGATAATGTCGCTTTCCTTCCATTTTGCGGCCCAGGCTTCAGCCTGCTCCTCTACGAGCGTATCAAAACCGGCTTCCACTGCGCTGTTCAGCGCCGCTTCCCCCGCTTCGGCCAGCTGGCCAAGCCCGTAATTGCGTGACGTTACATTCGCCACATATTTATAAAGAACGATCGTGTCGCCTTGGGCGGCTTCTATTGTGAACTCGCTGCCGATATATTTCTCCTTCTGGGTAGGCCGGATGCTCGGCTTAAGCGGCTGGCCGTTCTTGGTAACCGTGCAAGACATCACAGAGGTGACATGGAAATCGAGCTTTTTCGTTTTCAGCGTGACATAACCGTTGCCTTCTCCGGCATGTTTGGCTACTTCGTTCCAGAACTTTTCCTCGTAGTTGGCATCCTTGTTCTGAATATCCCCGTCGAGATAGGGAATAAATTTGACGGTTCCCGTGAAGTTAAGCGGCGTTACCGCATAGCGGATCGCCCCGATTTCATGGCGCTTCGCGCTGACCAGTCGAACCGATTCGACCTTCACCTCTTGGCCGCCTTCAAGCACAGCGGTAAAGCTTCGGGAGAGAAGACCCTCTTTCATGTTCAATACGCGGAGGAAATCCTTCACCTGGCAGGCAGCCAGGTCAAGCGGCGTTCCGTCGATTTCGACGTCGATGCCGATCCAGTTGGTGGAATTGAGCACTTTGGCAAAATATTCGGGATACCCGTTCTTCCACCAGCCGACGCGCGTTTTGTCGGGATAGTAGACTCCGGCCATATAGCTGCCCTGGAGGGAACGGCCGCTGTACCGCTCTTCGAAATTGGCGCGCAGTCCCATATAGCCGTTGCCGATGCTGAAAATGCTTTCAGAGATTTCCTGGGTGGAGGGATCGAAGGAGTCCTCGATGATGGACCATTCGTCTATTTTTAAATACTGCTTCATGCTTACCGTCTCCTTTGGTTTCTCAGGATCGAATATTTGGAAATTGCATGCAGGACATGCAAGGCTTCCTGTTATAAAAGCGGTTTCATAACGCCGCTGTTTCATCCATCAGCCGGTTCAGGCGGCTAACCGAGAAACCGGCAAGGGAAGGGACGACAATGTCGGCGCGTCCTAACATGTCCGGCGAGCCGATGCCGACACTGCGCATTCCGGCCCGGATGGCCGCCTCGATTCCAGCTTCGGCATCCTCGAACACTATGCAAGCCGAAGGGGAGATGCCAAGCTCGCTTGCGCCCAGCAGGAACACTTCGGGGTCCGGTTTGGCGCTGGATGTTTTGGTGCCGTCAATGATGGCGTCGAAGCAGGGAGTGAGGCCCGTATTGTTCAGGATGAGCATGGCGTTCTTGCTGGCCGAGCCAAGGGCGGTTTTGATTCCCCGCGTGCGGCACTCCTTCAGAAATTCCAGAGCGCCGGGCAAAATTTCGGAATGATCCATCCCTGAGATGGATTCGACATACCAGGTATTTTTGCGCTCCGCTAACTGCTGCCTTGCTTCTTCATCCACCGTAACGCCGCCGACTTCCAGCAGAATTTGCAGCGACGCAGTCCGGCTGACCCCTTTGAGGCGTTCGTTGTCCTTCTCCGTAAATACGAAGCCCAGCTCTTCAGCTAAGCGCTTCCAAGCCAGGTAATGATATTTGGCCGTATCGACCAGCACGCCATCCAGGTCGAACAGGCAGGCTTGAATGTCTGTCATCGCAATTCCTCCTTCTCCTTATAGCGCAAACGTTTGAACAAACTTTGAAAAAAATATATGAAGCACATCTGCTTCACATATTTTAACCAAGGGCGGCAAGACCGGTCTTACTTGTTCGAGACAGCGAACGTCGAAGATTCCCGTACCATCAGGCGATGGGGAATGATGTGGCGCTTCGGCATTGGACCGGTGACGCTGTCATTCTGGATCGATTGAATAAGCACCTGGGAGGCCGTGTATCCCAAATGATAAATACCGATATCAATGCTGCTGATCGGCGGGGTGGACAGCTCGGACAAAGGAATATTGTTGAAGCTGACCAGACAAAGGTCCTCGGGTACCTTGAACTTGAGCTCGTGAAGCCCTCTCAGCACCCCGAACGATACCATGTCATCCACGACGACCAGAGCGGTCGGCCGCTGCGGAAGATTCATGAAAAAGGACATCGCCCTGTATCCGCTTTCCTGCAGGAATTCGCCTTCTACGATCCATTCGGAACGCACCTGAAGCCCCGAATCGGACATAGCATTACGGTACCCGGTCAACCGGTCTTGCGATACCACCAGATTAGGCGGCCCGCTTACGAAACCGATCCGCTCATGCCCCATGGAGATAAGGTGCTTGGTAGCATCGTAGGAAGCTTGAACATTATCCGTATCTACGGTGAGAATGTCATGATGATTTTCGCTTCGCCCGATCAGGGTGAACGGGTATTTATGTTCATACAGGAAGTCAACAACGGGATCATCTTTCCGCGAATACAAAAGAATAGCGCCATCGACACGCCGGCCATTGAGCAGCCGGGAAACGGCTTCCAGCTCTTCTTTCTCATTGACGCCGGAACTTAGCAACACGTCGTATCCGGACCGGTTCGCCTGGGTTACAATCCCCCGAATCAATTCCATAAAGAACAGGTTTGAGAACAATTCCTCAGCCGGTTTCGGCAGGAGGACGCAAATGCTGTTCGTCGTTTTGGAAACGAGGCTTTTGGCCATAATGTTCGGATGGTAACCTAGCTGTTCCATGACGGCTTTGACTCTTTGGGAGGTTTCGGTACTAATTCTGGGATGATTGGACAGTACCCTGGACACGGTGGAAGGCGACACACCGGCCTTTTTGGCGACATCCTTAATGGTTACAGCCATAGGGAACCTCCTTGTGGAACCGTTTGCTTTTATCTTAATGGATAGGCTGATTATTGTAAATAGATATTGTTTTAAATGGCCTGTTGACATAAAGAATGTTCATAAACTGATTGGAATTACCCAAATTCAATCCATAATTAGGAAAAATATTGCGAAATTACGAGCAAACACATGTTTAAACCAGCACCGAAAAGATACTATCAGCGGTAGTCGTTATTACGGAAATGCAAACGATTTTACAACTTTCATCAAAGCGATATTATCAAAAAAATAACATCAGCATACATAAACAAAGCTGCCCGCAGGGCACAGTGCCCGAGGCAGCTTTGAAACAATTACTTTTCCACCGTCAATACGGCATAGCCGTAAGCCGGCAGCTTCACGCTAAGGCGGCCGCGCTGCGCTTCCCAAATGGAGCCGGTAAAGGCATCCTTCCACGACCCGTTCTCCGGAACATCCACTGTAACAGTCTGGATCGTGGCATCATTATTCAGGAGGACAAGCACGGTGTCATGGCCAAGGCGGCGCTCATAGGCGAGCCTGCTGCCATCGCGTTCTGCGGTCAGGAAATGAATAGAGCCTGTACGCAGGGCCGGATGAGCAGAGCGGACGGAGATCAACTTTTTGTAAAATTCGAACAGCTCCCGGTCCTGCTTCTCCTTGTCCCACTCCATGCATTTTCGGCAGTCCGGATCCTGTTCTCCGTCCAGTCCGATTTCATCGCCGTAATAGATGCACGGCGTGCCGGTGTATGTAAACTGGAACAGGGCGGCGAGCTTCATCTTGCTTTTGTTGCCTTCGCACTGCGTAAGCAGGCGCGGCGTGTCGTGGCTGTCCAGCAGATTGAAGGCGACCTCGCTCGCCTGGCGCGGATAGCGGGAGAGCTGCTTGCCGATCGCCTGCGCAAAGCCCTGGGCATCAAGCGTGCCGTGAACGACAAAATCCATTACCGCATCGGTGAACGGATAGTTCATGACGGCATCGAACTGGTCACCCTGCAGCCACGGGGAGGATTCATGCCAGATCTCGCCGAGAATATAGGCGTCGGGATTGATGGCTTTGACCCGTTTGCGGAAATCCCGCCAAAAGTGATGGTCCACTTCATTGGCCACATCCAGCCGCCAGCCGTCAATACCCACCTCCTTGATCCAGTACTCGGCGACGTTCAGGAGATATTCCTTGACCTCGGGATGCTCGGTATTCAGCTTGGGCATGAGCGGTTCGAAGCCGAATGCGTCGTACGTAGGCTTTCCGTCCTTGACCGCAAGCGGAAACTCGCGGACATGGAACCAGTCTTTGTATTTCGACTTCTCTCCCTTTTCACGGACGTCCACAAAGGGAGCAAAGGTTCGTCCGGAGTGGTTGAACACGGCGTCAAGCAGGACCCGGATCCCGCGTTCATGGCACAATTGGACCAGCTTCTTCAAGGTTTTGGTATCCCCGAAATGCGGGTCCACCTTCATATAATCCTCGGTATCGTATTTATGGTTCGTTGTCGCCGCAAATACAGGAGTGAAATAGACGCCTGTGACGCCAAGCTCGGAAAGATGGTCCAGGTGGTCGATGACGCCTTGCAGATCGCCCCCAAAGAAATTGCCGCGTTCAGGCTTGCCTCCCCACGGAAGAACGCCTTCCGGATTCAGCGAAGGATCTCCGTTCGCAAAACGTTCCGGGAAAATCTGATAGAACACGGCATCCTTGACCCAATCGGGAGTTTTGAAAATATCCACCGGGTTGATAAATGGAAACTCGAAGAGCCGGTCCGGAACCTTTGGGCGTTCTTTATGAAAGTCGTTCTCCGTCATCCACCAGGCTTCCTGCTCGCCCTTGAGCAGAAAGCCGTACTTCAGGCGGCGGTAAGGCGGGTGCACTTCGCATTCCCAATAATCGAACATCTTGTCGCTGAAGGCCTTCTCCATCGGGATCAGCTCCTTGGTGTTATCCCAGGCATACTTGTCGCCGGTCCAGGCGTAAACTTCGGGCACGTCATCCTTCTTGGTGCGAAGTCTTAAGTGGATGGTGTCCTTGTCATAGGGGTATGCCCAGTTTATTTTCGGACGATGATAAACCGCTTCCAATAGCATGCGTGATTCCTCCTTGTATATAGATAAAAGGCACACCCAGGTAATACAGATACCGAGGATGTACCTTTTGGGGTAACAGGGCCTTCAAGATTTAAGCGAATGGATGGGGAATCAAATAGTTAGTAACCGCATTCATTCAAGCAAATTATACCACTTGAGCAAACGATTGTACAATGGCGGCATATTAACTCAGTTATAATCTGACTTAAAGGAACCTGGCTCACTCGCATCAAACTATAACCGGGGATGGGAATCTGGCACGGAAATCTCTATGAAGGACATTGCGAACAATCGCACTTGCGAGATCTAAGATCTCCATATTTTTAGAATTCGGGAGATATCGGAAGAAAACAAGTGGAAAGATTATAATTCATGGAAAATTTTATCAATGCAAACGTTTTACATTTCCCCAAAAGTATGCGATGTTTGGATTGAAATAAACCGCTTACAATTTGGCGTTTCACCTTTCTTCCCAATCTGCAGGGGAGATATTTAGTGTGAGCAAGCCTTTCAAGCTGTCAGTGAAGCGCAAACGTTTGCTCTCCCTTGAGGTCATGCATCATGTCCAAATCATTATTCGAAAAGGAGGTGATGTAAGCTAACACATGATACAGGGAGGATTTAATAACGTTCTGGTTTGAAAAGGATTTACGTCACATTTAAAAGGGAGGTTACATCTATTATGAAAAAGATTGCAACCGTTTTCCTCGCGGCCGTTATGGCCTTCGCCTTGTCTGCCTGCGGCAGTTCCGGAAATGCGCCGACCACAGCATCGGAA
The DNA here is from genome assembly GCF_019904135.1 of Paenibacillus caui. Taxonomy (GTDB): domain Bacteria; phylum Bacillota; class Bacilli; order Paenibacillales; family Paenibacillaceae; genus Fontibacillus; species Fontibacillus caui. The sequence goes on from NZ_JAIOGQ010000016.1 coordinate 10,443, forward strand.
CCGGCCTCGGAGCAAACGAACAACCAGCCGTCGGGAACCGGTACGGAAGAGATTCAGCCTGAGCCGGGCGCGAAACTGATCGTATGGGAAGGCAAAGAAGAGCAGCCATTTCTTGTTGAGATAGCCAAGGAATTTGAGGCCAAATACAACATTCCCGTTGAATTCCAGGAAGTCAATTCCGGGGATCAAATGGCAAAACTGAAAACGGACGGCCCTGCCGGCTTGGGCGCGGACGTCATCGTCACTCCTCACGATCACCTTGGGGAATTGATCGCCGCCGGTTTGATCCTGCCGAACGATTTCTATGCGGAAGATACGAAAGCGAATTTCTTGCCATCGGCTGTGGAGGCGCTGACAGTAGATGGAGTCTTGTACGGTTACCCGCGCAACATGGAAACATATCTATTATTTTACAACAAAAATTTGGTCAAGAAAGAAGACCTTGCATCCTGGGACAGCATTATTAAATTCGCGAAAAGCTATAACGACCCTGCGAGCAACAAATTCGGTTTCATGTATGAAGCCGGCAACTTCTATTACAATTACGCATTTATCGCCGGTAACGGAGGGTATATTTTTGGGAAGAACGGTACTGATCCGGCGGACATCGGTTTGAATACCCCGGAAGCAATCGAAGCCATCAAGTTCTATCAATCTCTGCATGAAGCCTTGCCGATTAAAGTGGCCGACGCCACCGCCGATGTAAAAACGAATCTGTTCCAGACCGGAAAACTTCCGATCAACATGGACGGAGTTTGGCAGCTGGGCAACTTTACCCCGGAGAAGCTCGGGTTTGAGGTCGGCGCAGTTCCGCTGCCTCCAATGCCGAACGGCAAGAAACCGATTCCTTTCGCCGGTATCAAGTCCTATTTTGTAAGCTCTTTCAGCAAATATCCGAATGCGGCCAAATTGTTCATTCATTATGTAACGTCCCAGGAATCGATGGTCAAGAATTATAAGCTGACAGGCATCATCCCCGCACGCAAGGGCATGGAGAACGATCCTGCTTTGAAAGATGATGAACGGGCTCAGGCGTTCCTGGAGCAATTCAAATCGGTTGATCCGATGCCTTCCATCCTTGAGATGAGACAGGTATGGGGTCCGGTCACGGCGGCACTGGAACCGATCTGGAACGGCGAAGATGTACAGAAGGCGATGGATAAGGCTGTCGCCGACGTTAAAACCGGCATCGCCCAGCAGGGCAGTAAATAACCGGCCGCATCCGATAAGTCACCCGCCTGCCCAGCGGGTGACTCTACTAAATTTTAGGAGTGAATAAGATGAGAAAGTATCGGATAAATGCCGCCGTACTGTCGGCAATCGGCATGGGACTGGGACAAATATATAATCGGCAATTTGCGAAAGGCATCCTTCTGTTTCTTTTGTACATTGCGGGAATATACTTCGCCATACAAAACTCAGGCCATGCTCTCTGGGGATTGATGACGCTTGGAGAAAAGAAACAGCATCTGGAACTCGTCGGCAAAATATATAAAATGGTGCCTGGAGACCATTCCATCTTTCTCCTGGTTGAAGGACTCATCGTCCTTTTTGCGCTCATCCTACTGTTAATCGCCTATATTCTCAATATTAAAGACGCATTCGTTAACGGCAGGCTGCGTGATCAAGGGGGAAAGCCGAATAATTTTACGCAAACGCTTCTGTATATCAACGACCAGAAATTCCCGCATATTATCCTGTCCCCTCCGCTGTTGTTTGCCTTTTTTTTCAGCGTCCTGCCGCTTGTTTTTTCGATCTTGCTCGCTTTTACCAACTACTCGTCGCCGAAGCATTTGCCGCCGGCCAACCTGGTCGACTGGGTCGGATTTTCGGCGTTTAAGGATTTGTTTACGTTAAGCGCCTGGGCCAAAACCTTTTACGGTGTCTTCACCTGGACGATCATATGGGCTGTTTTGTCTACGGTAACCACGTTTTTCGGCGGCTTTGCCGTTGCCCTCCTCGTTCAACAGCCGGGCATTCGCTTCAAAGCGTTTTGGCGCTCTATCTATATGCTCCCCTTCGCCATTCCGGGATTCGTATCGCTTTTGATTATGAGAAATATGTTCAACTCCCAGTTTGGCCCCATCAATCAATATTTGCGTTGGTTCGGGATCCCCGGTCCGGAGTGGCTGTCGGATCCGACATGGGCGAAAGCCACGATTCTCATGGTGAACCTCTGGCTAGGTTTTCCGGTATCGATGCTTCTGATCATCGGCATCTTGACGACGATTCCGCGCGACTTGTACGAGGCGGCCGAAGTCGACGGAGCCTCGGCGTTCCAGAAATTTCGCAAAATCACGTTTCCCAGTGTCATGTTCGCCCTGTCGCCCATTCTGATCGGCCAGTTCGCGGGGAATGTGAACAATTTCAACGTCATTTATTTAATGACGGGCGGAAATCCGGCCAACAGCGAATATCAGTTTGCCGGCCATACCGATATTTTGATTACCTGGCTCTACAACCTTTCGATCAACAACGGGAAGTATGATTTTGCTTCCGTCATCGGCATTATCATCTTCATTATTTTAGCCAGCTTCTCGATTTGGAATTTCCGCCGTACCCGTATGTTCAAAGAGGAGGAGTTGTACAGATGAACAACTTGCAGACGCACCTCAATACGCCTTTAAAAAACAGGGCGAAGATCACACTTGGATACAAAATGCGCAGGACGATCTGGCTTTCAATCAGCTATCTCTTGTTGATACTGATTGCTTTATACGTCCTATATCCGGCATTATGGGTCATTTTGGCTTCGTTCAGACCCGGTACGGCTTTGTTCAGTGATCAGTTGGTTCCAACCCGGTTTACATTGATCCATTACCGGGAGCTGTTTGAAATGTTTCCGTTCGCCCGTTGGTACGTGAGCACTCTAAAGATTGCCATTGTTTCCATGGTGTTTAGCACCTTGTTAGTCCTGTTGACGGGATACGCCTTTTCGCGCTTCAAGTTTAACGGCAAGAAGAAACTCATGAGCGGTTTGTTTGTCCTTGGCATGTTTCCCTCTTTCATGAGCATGATTGCCGTATACATTTTGCTGCTGAATATGAATTTGCTGAACAAGCACTCTGCCTTAATGCTGGTATACTCGGCAGGAGCGGCTATGGGTTACCTTCTGGTCAAGGGCTACTTCGATACGATTCCGAAAAGCCTGGAGGAAGCCGCCCGCATCGACGGAGCCAGTCACTGGACGATCTTCTTCCGCATCTTTCTGCCGCTGTCCAGACCGCTGATCGTGTTTCTTTCGGTCACCAGCTTTGCCGGGGCGTTCAATGATTTCATATTCGCCCAGATGGTGCTGCGTACGAATGAACAAAAGACGCTTGCAGTCGGTCTGTACAACATGGTCAGCGGCCAGTTCGCCACCCAGTTTACGATATTTGCCGCAGGCTGTGTCCTTATCGCATTGCCGATCACGGTTCTGTTCATGATCTTCCAGCGTTTCCTGGTTGAAGGTTTAACTGCTGGAGCGGATAAAGGATGAGGATCTTCCGGGGAAGATGGAGAAAAGTAGCGCTGTTTTCGCTAATGGCCATTATAATGGTTTCTCTTCCAGGTTGCTTAGACGCGGGGACCGATTCGTCAGGTTCAACGAATCTATCGGATTCATCGAATCCGTCTTCTTCCCCGGCTGCCCCGGCCATACTGTCCGGCTTGCCGGCAGGGGCGCCGACAAGAGCATCTCTCAATCTTGACACCGCTGTCGCGCCGATGGGGAAAAGTTCCGGCGTATACTATGAAATCTTCGTCCGTTCGTTCAGCGATTCCGATGGAGACGGCGTCGGGGATTTGCAGGGGGTTACGAACAAGCTCGATTATTTGCAGGATCTGGGCATCAAGGGCATATGGCTGATGCCAATCCATCCGTCGCCGAGTTATCATGGATATGATGTAACGGATTACTACAGCGTCAATCCGCAGTACGGTTCGATGGACGACATGCGCAAGCTGCTGGATGAAGCCCACGAACGGGGAATCAAAGTGATTATCGACCTGGTGTTCAACCATACGAGCAATCAGCATCCATGGTTCATCGATTCCGCCAAAGGAAAAGACAGTAAATACCGGGACTGGTATATCTGGGCCGGAGACACGGGCATGAGCACCGATGAACCCGGAGCATGGGGACAGCAGGCATGGCATCGTATGGGCGATTCCGAATATCTGGGCGTCTTCTGGGAAGGCATGCCCGATCTGAATATGGATAACCCCAAGGTGCGCGAGGAGTTGATCCGGATCGGCCAGTTTTGGTTAAAGCAGGGCGTCGACGGATTTCGCCTCGATGCGGCCAAGCATGTGTATGAAGATTTCAAATCTTCCGTCAATAACAAGGACGTGGCCGACAAAAACCAGGCGTGGTGGCAGGAGTTCCGGAAAGAACTCGACGAAGTAAGCAAAGACGCTTTTCTCGTCGGCGAGGTATGGGATTCTCCGGCTGTGGTCGGTCCCTATTTGGATAATGCCCTGAATTCGGGCTTCAATTTCGATCTCGCCAAGCTTCTGGTCGGCTCCGCCAGAGCGGAGCGGGCTTCGACGCTCGCCTCCAGTTTGAATAAAATGTATGAATTTTTCAGCAAACAATCGCAGGGGACTTTTGTTGATGCTCCATTCTTGACAAACCATGATCAGAATCGGGTAATGAGCGAACTGAACGGCAATGTCAACCGGGCGAAAATGGCGGCCTCTTTGCTGCTCACCATGCCGGGGAATCCGTTCATCTACTACGGGGAAGAGATTGGGATGAAGGGCACAAAACCCGACGAACACATCCGGGAACCGATGATCTGGACTGCCGGCGGGAAAAGTGATGGACAGACGAATTGGGAGCCTTCCCTGCACAAAGATGGAGTCGTTTCCGTGGACGAACAAATCAAAGATGCGGAATCGCTGCTGAACCATTATAAAAAAATGATCTCCTGGAGAAACGAGGAGCCCGTTCTGGGAGACGGCGGCATGCTTCCGTTTCAAACCGGAAACGACAGTGTATTGACGTTCCTGAGGGTTCGGAACGAGACGAAAGTTCTGGCCGCCCACAATTTATCGGGCGAGCCCCAGAAAGTCGATATAAGCGTATACGAGAATATTTCCTTTTCCAAAGTGGTTCTGTCCAGCAAGGACGGGGTCCATCTCCAGGACGGACAGCTTGTGCTGCCGCCGTACAGTTCGGCCATCGTGAAATAATGCTCACCTTAAGAGAGAATGGAGCGGGGGTTACACCCCGCTCCATTCAATATGTTACGGCTGCCACGTATAAACAGGAGTATCCAGTGTGCCCGTCGGAGATGAAGGAGCGGTATACGTACGGTTGCTTCCGCCTTCCCACGTTACGTTTCCGGCACTGTCTGTGACGATAAACTTGAACTGGAAGGTCGCCCCTGCAGGAACAGTGACAGGTAGGAACCATTCGGGATAACCCGGATTCATGAACGCTTCGGAAGCTTTTGCCGGATCCCAGGCGCCCAGTTCCGGTATGTTGCCGACGACGTGAACGTTTTGACCGGTTGTAGTGGTTTTATTGATATGGAAGATCACTTGAACCTGATCGCCTCCAAGAACGGTATATGCGAAAGCGTTGCTCGTATTTGATCCTTTGGTGACCGTGATGTTTTGAATTCCTGCAGAAACATTCGGAACCGTCGCTTCAATCATGGTGTCCGTTGCCGACGTGACCGTCGCGACGGTCGATCCGAATTTAACCGTTGGCGTTCCGCCTAAACCGGTCCCATAGATGTATATCTTGTTCCCGGGCCGGCCCATCGTAGAAACGATATCTCCGATTCTGGGAATCGCCGTTCCAAGTGAAGGGTTATAGGACCAAACGTTGACTTCTCCTCCCGATAAAGTAAAACTGTTGACTTTGTTTTGCCCGGACACACTGGCAACAGTCGCCGTTTCCCCGAAAAGCAGTCCGTTTAGGGAATCCCCATACGTACCGGCCGGCAATGTCGTATTCAGTGCGGGTACCGTAGCGGAGACATCCGGTTGCCGGTTTACCGCGACAATCACTTGTTTATCGTAAAATTGGCGTTTAAATACCAGTACATCGGTTGTACTGTAGAGGATTTCCGTTGTGCCGTAGGCGAGGGCCTCATTCGTTTGGCGCAGAGCGGACAGCTTCTTGATCACTTGAAAAGCAGTAGTCGTTTCGCTAAACGATGGAGCGGCGGTCTCCATGAACATCCGCCCGGCATCGGAGCCGCCGTTACCGGGATTCAAATACTGTTCCGTTCCATAATAAATGTTCGGTGTTCCGCGAGCCGTCATCAAAGTGGCCAGAGAGGCGTGAAAGGGCTTGTTGTTCGGCTGAATATACCGGAACCTTGACACATCGTGGTTATCGATAAACGTTACCGCCTGATGTTCGTAAGTATAGTCGCTGCTTGTATACATCATCATATTGCCGAAATCCTGCATCGTTTTACTGAAGTCCCCAAAAGTCTGTCTGTTGGAATTATAATATTCGAAGTCCAGGTCGTTCACGCCGGTTCGATCGGGAAAAGTTCGGTACTCCTCGTATTTGAAGTCGGGGCGTCCGATGAAAAACTCGCCGAAATGAGTGAGCGGCCCGCCTGTCTCCGAATCGATCGCATCCCTGAATCCTTTGACAAAGGCCGGATTCATATGCAGCGTCGCATCGTGGCGGAAGCCGTCGACGCCTTTCGATTTCCAGAATTTCGCCGCCTTCTCGACATGGCCGATGACTGCGCTGCTTTCTTGCGAGAAATCCGCCAAATAGGCGAGCTCTTTATGCCTGTATCCGAATTTGGAAGTATCGCTGTCCGGACGGTTCCCTTCATGATGAAAAAAACCGCTAGTATCATTATTGACGTCGGCGAGCAAGTTCTCTTTTTTCCCATCCCCATTATAATCGGCGGGATTCCCGTTCGCATCGAATGTATAATTCCCGCTTCCATCCTTGTCCGGCTCGTAGATCACACCGTCGCCGTTCGGTCTGGGCCCCGAATGGTTGGAAACGAAATCGATGACCAGTTTGATGCCGTTTTCGTGCAAGGCATCTCTCAAAGCGATAAAATCCTGCATTTGGCCGAAGTGCGGGTTGGCCGCAAAAAAGTTTCTCGCATGATACCCGTGGTACGACGCATAGATCCCGTCGATCAAATCTTCCCTGTTTTCATAAGGAGCGGAAATCCAAACAGCGGTAATCCCCATATTTTTCAGATATGGGATTTTATTGATAATCCCATCCCAGTCTCCGCCCTGATACTTGTTCAAATCGGTTCCGTCTCCCTTGCCGTCGCCGCTCGCGTCGTTAAACAAAGAAGAACTTGTTCCGGCCGGGATGTTGTTGGCCGTATCTCCATCGAAAAAACGATCGGTAATAATTTGATAAACCGTATCTTTGGGGGTGACAGGACCCAAGGCTCCCGATGATGTCAGCGCTTTTGTTTCAGTCGGAATCGATGTCAGCCCTGAGAACGCGATACAAACGGTTAAAGCAACGACAGACAATTGCTTGATAATCTTGGCAAAACGCATCCTCATCTCTCCTTGTTTCAAAATAATAAGGGATAACAAGACACCGGCAGATTATAAGCCCTTCGCTTTAATCATCCCTCCTCTCTGACAATGATGAAATGAAAGGGAGCGCATTAATGAAAGCCCTTTCACAATGTCAAATTCATGTTACCATCAGACGAACAAGGTGTAAATATAGGATTGAAATTTTTGTAATGTAAGGATTCCTTTGGAATAGTTCTGAAAAACAGCCTTGTTGCAAGGGGATCGATTCTGTTTTCGCGCTTCAATGTTCAGAAAAGGCTGCGCTAAAGCGGACGCTCTGTCCGTTTCAACACCCGGTAGCCGAACGCCGGCAGTTTGAAGCTTTGCACCTCGCCGTCCGCAAGGACATCTTCGCCGGTGAAGGCATCGGTCCAAACTCCTTCTTGCAGAGCCAGAGGAAGCGTACGTGCCGTTTCGTTCGCGTTCATGAGAATGACGAACCGGGCCTGATCGTCTTTACGCTCATAGGCGATTCTCATGTCGCCGGGCTCGGCGTGAAGAAAGCGGAATTCACCTGTGCGCAGCGCCGGATGGAGACGGCGAAGGGCGATCAGCTCCCGATAAAAAGCGAGCAGTTCGCGATCCTGTTTGGACGGGTCCCATTCCATACATCTGCGGCAATCCGGGTCGCCCCCGCCGGCAATGCCCACCTCATCACCATAGTAGATGCATGGAGTTCCAGGGAAAGTGAATTGGAACATCGCGGACAGTTTCATGCGGGATTTGTCTCCTGCGCACAACGTAAGCAGACGCGGCGTATCATGGCTGTCGAGCAGATTGAAGGCAACCTCCTGCACCTGGCGCTGGTAACTTGTGAGTAAAGTCCCGATCGCGCTTGCGAACTGGGCGCCGTCCATTTTTCCTTTCGTGAAGAAGTCCAGTACGGCATTGGTGAACGGATAGTTCATGACTGCGTCGAACTGATCGCCTTGCAGCCACATGATAGAATCATGCCAAATTTCACCAAGGATATAGGCATCGGGATTGGCTTGCTTGACTACCTTGCGGAATTCCCGCCAGAAAGCGTGATCAACTTCATTGGCCACATCCAGACGCCAGCCGTCGATCCCGACCTCCTCGATCCAGTACCGGGCCACGTCCAGCAAATAGGCCTTCACTTCCGGATTTCCGGTGTTCAGCTTCGGCATGGAGGGCACGAAAGCGAACGTTTCGTAGGTTGGAATTCCTTCCTTTACTTCCAGCGGAAACTCACGAACGCTAAACCAGTCGGCATAGCGCGATCTCGCCCCGTTTTTCTTCACATCGAGGAATGGCTCGAACGTACCTCCGCTATGATTGAAGACCGCGTCGAGCAGGACCCGGATTCCCCGGTCATGGCAAGCCTGCACGAGCTTTTTGAGCGTTTCGTTGGTTCCGAAATGAGGGTCTACCTTTTTATAATCGCGGGTATCGTACTTATGATTGGTCGGCGCCTCAAATACCGGCGTAAAATAAATAGCAGTCACGCCCAACTCCTCCAGATGGTCCAGATGATCGATCACGCCCTGAAGATCGCCGCCGAAGAAATTGCCGCCAGTCGGCTTTCCTCCCCACGGTTCCGTCTCTGCGGGATCGATCGTCGGATCACCGTTGGCAAAACGTTCGGGAAAGATTTGATAAAATATGGCATCCTTCACCCACTCTGGCGGCGTAAAAACATCCGCGGGGTTAACATACGGAAATTCAAATAAACCTGTCGGCTCTGAAGGCGCTTCCGCTTGAAAGCCGCGTTCAGTCATATAGGTGCTTACACCGCCGGATTGCAGTTGAAACGCATATTGCAAACGCCGATACGGAGGGATTACCGGGGCTTCCCAAAAGTCGAAGAGCTCGTTCGACGCCAATTTCACCATATCGATTTCGGTTTTGGTACGCTCGAAGTCACACTTGTCCGCGGCCAGGACTTTGACGCGGTCCACATCGTTCCGTTTGGTACGCAGACGTAAATAGACGGTGTTGCGGTCATAGGCGAAGGACCAGTTTTGTTTGGGACGGTGATAGACAGCTTCCAACTGCATGAAAATTCCTCCTCGGCAGATAAATAAAAAAAAGGCACTCCCTCATCTTGCTTGTTCCGAGGTTGTACCTTTTAAAAGGTAAGCATTGCCTTTAAATTATGATTTGATTATAGCACGGTGCTCCTTTGAAAAGAAAGAGACCGAAGCGGGATCCCACTGTCACCGCAGCATGCCGCGGGACACTCCGGGTCCGTTTCAATCGCGTGCACGAAAATTTGATACCTAACAAGGTTTGTTGCGTATATACTTGATATAATGGTGAAAAAGGTGGTGAAGCTGCCCTATGCATGCATGGATCATATGGCTGATTGTGGCCGGCATTCTGCTCGTTCTGGAAATGTTTACACTTACGTTCTATCTGCTGTGGTTCAGCATTGGCGCCGGTGCCGCTCTGCTTGTATCGCTGATCGCGCCGGGGAACATTTTGCTGCAGGTGCTGACAGGATGTATCGTAGCTCTTCTGCTGACGGTTTTTACCAAGCCGCTTTCGCGGAAGATGCGCGCAGCGAGAGGGTATCGCGATGCCGGAACGGAGCTGATAGGCAGACAGGGTATTGTGATTGAACCCATTGAGCCGGGGCAATATGGCATTGTCAAGCTTGGCGGCGATACATGGAGCGCTACTTCCTCCGTGTATTTGGGCAAGGACGAACGGGTGAGGGTCATTAACAGGAGCAGTACAAGAATCGAAGTTGAGAAGTGGGAGGAGATTATTTAAATGGAATGGATCGTTATTGGCGTCATAGTGGTAGTCGTGGTCGCTTTCATTGCGCTGACCGTAAAGGTTGTACCTCAGCAAAGGGTGGGGGTTGTCGAACGTCTCGGTAAATTTCATCGGCTGCTGAATCCCGGCCTGAATATTCTGATTCCGATTATCGACCAGGTGCGTATTTATCACGATTTGCGGATTCAACAAGCCAATGTGCCGCCGCAAACAGTCATTACGAAGGATAACGTTCAGGTTCAAATCGACTCCATTATTTTCTATCAGGTTGTCGATCCGGAACAGGCGACTTACGGCATTTCCGATTATGTCTACGGGGTACGGAACATTTCCACGGCTACGATGCGCCAAATTATCGGCAAGCTGGAGCTGGATGAAACCTTGTCCGGACGGGAAAAGATTTCGAACGAAATCCGGATCGCGCTTGACGAAGCTACCGAGAAATGGGGCGTCCGCATTGAACGGGTTGAGGTTATCGACATCCAGCCTCCGGCGGACATCCAGGAAGCGATGGACAAACAAATGAAGGCTGAACGGAATAAACGCGCGATTGTGCTGGAAGCCGAAGCGGCGAAGCAGGATATGATCCTTCGCGCGGAAGGGGATAAGCAGAGCAAGATTCTGAAAGCGGAAGGCGACAAGGAAGCGCGGATTCGCGAAGCGGAAGGTTTGCGCCAGGCTCAGGAGTTGGAGGCGCTTGGTCAGGCCAAGGCTATCGAAGCCGTGGCGGAAGCCGAGAAGCAGCGGATCGAGCTGCTCCGCAGCGCGGGGCTGGACGAATCGGTTCTGGCTTACCGCTCGTTCGAGGCGCTTGAGGAAGTGGCGAAGGGACCGGCAAACAAAGTGTTCATTCCTTCGAATGCCGTTGAAACGCTGGGCAGCCTGGGCGCTGTCGGCGAGCTGTTCAAGAACAAGAAGCAAGCATAATAACTTATTAAAGACCCGCGGAGTTTAGGCGCCTTTGGTATATCCAGGGCGTCTATCCGGCGGGTCTTTTATTAGAAATGAGATGTCAAAAGTTTTGGAACCCCATTAAGGGAACCGGCATAAGATTAGCTTTGGGGCGGCCGGTTCGCCCTTTCGGGGTTGTTTATCTGCTATTCCTGTTTGCTGTCCGCGTTCACCTTGCTTTGCAGGCGCTGCAGCTCCTCGTCGATCCGTGAACGATTGGCGGGGTTCCCGTAAGGACCTGGGAACGCGCCTGCGGCAGCCGCGGAAGCTTCCCAGCCGCTGATCTTCTCCTCCATACGCTCGAAGCCTCTTGCGGCGGACCCTGTATCCAATCCATGGCTGAAGTTCGGCCGAATGCTTTCTTTCTGTTCGGCGGCCTTGCGGGCGCGCTCTGCGAGCTCTTCGCGTTTCTTCTTCAGGCGCTCGAATTCTTCCTTGGCTGCATCGATCTGCAGCTCAAGCTCGGTTATGCGCTGTTTGGCCGCTTCTTCATCCGCCGCGAACCGGTCCGCTTGCTCCGTGTAGCGAAGCTTTGCTTCCACGGCCCGGCGGGCTGCGATTTCATCGCCGGCCGCAATGGCTTCCAGCGCAAGGCGCTCTTGTTCAGAGGCTTGGTAAACCGCCTCTTCCCGCTGGCGCTGCAGCATTCTCACGGAAGCTTGTGTCCGGCCAAGCTGCGACTTGGCCTGCTCGAGATCTTCCTCCAGGTTGCGCAGATATTGTCCTGTCATCAGGATGGGGTCTTCCAGCTTGTTTAACGCTTCGTGCAGGGTGGCTTTGGTTAAATTAGCAATACGATCGAATAAATTCATGTTGAACTCTCCTTTGGATTAATATTTGGAATAATAAGAGTCTTCGAAATCATAGTAGCCGGTCGGCTCCTCGGGAACGACCAGACTTGCGATCAGATACAGCGCGACGATCATGCCGAAGCTGCAGAATGCGGCAATCACGGCGATCAGGCGGAGTATCGTGGCGTCAAACCCGAGCCACTGGGCCAAGCCTCCGCACAGCCCGCTGATCTTTTTATCTCTTCTGGAACGGAATAATTTGTTCATGCGGCAGTCACTCTCTTTCTTCGTTCGTTTTGTGATGTACTTATTGTACCCCGCGTTCATGGGGCGCTAAAACGGCCCGAAGGCGGTTTGTTGGCTGGACCTTGGTCGGGGAATGGGATCGTCTTCAAGGCGGGGAAGAGGGCGTTTGTCATGCTTTGCGACCTGCAAAAAGAAAGTATGAAACCGAAATAGCCGCAGTATAACAGTAAAAAAGGTATTTTTGGATCAATAAAAAATGGAGGAGTGACTGATAATGAGCATAGCGGTTTTAAACGGCAGTGCGCGGGCGGGAGGAAATACGGAGCAGCTGACCGGGGTGGTGCTTGAGGGGATTCCATATACAGACATCGTATTAAGGGAGAAAAAGATTTTGCCTATAGTTGATCAGCGCCATTCGGAAGGAGGATTTCAGCCGGTGGATGACGATTATGACGCTGTCATTCTGGATGTGCTGCGCCATGATACGCTGATCTTTGCTTCGCCCGTTTATTGGTACGGGATCTCGGGACTTCTGAAAAATTTCATTGACCGATGGTCGCAGAGCCTGCGCGATTCGCGGTTTGATCTTAAAGAGCTGCTGGCCGCGAAGAAAGCTTATGCGATTATTGTTGGAGGAGACAATCCAAGGATCAAGGCGTTGCCGATCATTCAGCAGCTGAAGTACACCTTCGAATTTGTGGGCATGCCGCTCGAAGGCTACATTATAGGCAAGGCATCAAAGCCAGGAGAGATTGTGCAGGATACGAGGGCGCTGAAGGAAGCGGAGTGGCTGAACGCTCAGTTAAAGGGCGGGAGCTAACGGATAATTAGGAAAAAAAGCAGGCTGAGAAGCGGACTGAGATGCGATGCTCTGCACTGTGATGTGATCACGTGCGTGTTCACAGTCCGTTTCTTGCGGCCTGCCTTATTTTTTTCAGGGGGAATGCGACCGAGGGGGGGCTGTTCTCCAAAGGATCGCCTGGCCGGATCGAAATGCAATGGATAAGAACACATGGACAGGCACATTTTACATAAAAGGGCTATGAAAGATTTCGGCCGTTGCAGGCCATAAAGCCCGTTATGGATTCTCATTTCGTAGCAATTGCATACCCTTAGGGGGTATGATATAATAGGTTTGCAAAACAACATCAATAAAGGGAAGTGAAGCTTATGGCGGATACGAGTGAGCTTAACCCGCCCGTAGGGCAAGACGCCTGCGAATGCGGCGACCATAAACGGCACAGCCATCACTCGGAAGAGACGAAAGGCAAGCTGATTGCCCGTCTGAACCGGATCGAAGGACAAATTCGCGGTGTCAAAGGCATGATTGAGAAGGATACCTACTGTGATGATGTACTGAACCAGATTGCCGCGATTCAATCCGCGCTTAACGGAGTGGGCAAGCTGTTGCTGGAAGGCCATATGAAGAGCTGTATTGTGGAGAGAATTCAGGCTGGTGAAACCGAAGTGGTTGATGAACTGCTTGTCACCGTCCATAAGCTGATGAAATAACGAACAGATTTCAGGGAGAGATCGAGCATGAAGACAGTTACGCTGCAAGTCGAAGGCATGTCGTGCAACCATTGCGTAAAAGCGGTAGAAGGTGCGGTTCAGGAAGCGGGAGGCACCGGGAAGGTTAATCTTCAAGCCAAGATGGTAGAAGTTACCTTCGATGAAAGCAAGCTGGGGCTGGACGCAATCAAGGAAGCGATTGAGGATCAGGGATACGATGTCGTTTAGGACGTCTTGTAACCTTTGAACGCTAGACATTTTAGTATTTGAAAGACTATAATACATCTAGGTAACAACCCGCAAATATATGAAACCGGGGAGCTGGAATAAGGCCGGCTGAGAGTGCGTCCCGAAGAGACGCAGACCCTTGTACCTGATCTGGATAATGCCAGCGTAGGAATGAGCAGTTGTCATGAATGCGTATGAATTTATATTCATTTGACATCGCAGGCGCCCGATTTGGGGCGCCTTTTTATCTTGGGTATAGGCTGGCTTTCCTTTCGGGAGCGGGAAATTGATGATGATTTAAGGGGAGAATGAAAGGTGAAATCAAGAAAGCTAGGAATGCTCATGCTGTCCGTTATTCTGCTGCTTGTCATGGCGGGCTGCGGATCCGGCGGAACAGGCGAATCGAAATCAGGCGCGGAAAGCAGTGCTCCAAGCAGCAATGCTCCAAGCAATGCTGCAAGCGCGGCACCTTCCGGCACCGGGAAGGAACTCCGGGATGTGAAGGTTGTGCTCGACTGGACGCCTAACACGAACCATACCGGTCTTTACGTGGCCCGTGATCTCGGCTATTACGCCGAGGAGGGACTGAATGTTGAAATCGTTCAGCCGGGCGAGGGCGGCGCGGATACGATGGTTGCCTCGAATGCCGTTCCGTTTGGCATCAGCTATCAGGAAAGTGTGACCCAGGCCCGGACCCAGGGAGTGCCGCTTGTCTCCATCGCGGCCGTCATTCAGCACAATACGTCCGGCTTTGCGGCTCCGGCGGACCGCAATATCAAGTCGCCGAAGGATTTTGAAGGCAAAACGTACGGCGGATGGGGCTCGCCAGTGGAAGAGGCCGTCATGAAATCCATCATGGATCTGCAGGGCGCAGACGTGAAAAAGGTCAAGAATATCAATATGGGGGATGCGGATTATTTTACAGCCGTGAAGCGCGATATTGATTTTGCCTGGATCTACTACGCCTGGACCGGCATTGAGGCCGAGCTGCGCGGAGAAAAGCTGGATATGCTCTACGTGAAGGATTATTCGAAGGATCTCGATTACTATACGCCGGTTATAGCGACGAACGAGAAGACGATCAAGGAAGACCCCGATCTGGTTAAAGCTTTTATGAAAGCGACATCCAAAGGATATGAATATGCGATCGCGCATCCGGATGAAGCTGCGGACGTTCTGATCAAGGCGGCTCCCGATCTCGATCCGAAGCTGGTCAAAGCGAGCCAGAAATGGCTGAGCCCCCGCTATCAGGACGACGCGGCAAGATGGGGCGAGCAGAAGGAGTCGGTTTGGAAAGGCTACGCGGACTGGATGTACACGCGCAAGCTGCTCGATAAGCCTTTGGAAGTAGACAAAGCCTATACGAATGACTTCCTGCCGTCCGGCAGTTAAACGGCCGAAAGGTTCAGGAAGCGCCCCTTTAGGCTGCGATATTTTTACGAAAAAGCGAGGGTTTAGGTCATGGCAAATGCACTATTGAGCATACAGATCATCCCCAAAACGCCGAACGGCGAAGATTTGATCCCGTATGTCGATCGGGCGATTGAGGTCATTCAGGCTTCAGGCGTCAAGCATCAGGTAAACGCGCTGGAGACGACCATGGAAGGCGAGCTGACGGAGCTGCTTGATATCGTCCGCCGGATGAATGAAGCGGTGAACGAATTCGGCAGCCGAAGCATCATCTCGCAGGTGAAGATTTTATATGCACCGGAAGGCGTAAGCATGGATAAGCTTACCGAGAAATACCGTCCATGACGATTGTTAGAGGAATCTGGAGAAGCGTGTGGCCGCCCCTTGTGGCGGTCCTCTTGTTTTTGGGCTGCTGGGAGCTGTCTGTCGATTTATTTCATGTTGATAAGTGGATTCTCCCGAGTCCCGCCGATATCGGTCACGAGGCATCGGCAGGCGCGGCCGGGTTGTGGAGCCACACGAAGGCAACCCTCCGGCTGACGCTGATTGGCTTCGCTGTCGGCTCTTCCGTGGGGCTGTTCGTCGCCGTGCTGCTTCACTTCCTTCCGATCGTCAAGTCGGCTCTGTACCCGCTGCTGATTCTGAGTCAGAACGTGCCGACAATCGCACTGGGGCCACTCCTTATGATCTGGTTCGGCTTCGGCATCTTGCCCAAGATCATACTCATCACGCTCGTCTGCTTTTTCCCGGTCGCCGTAGCCGCCATGGATGGCCTGGCGAGAACCGATCATGTCATGCGGGGCTATATGGAGATGGCGGGAGCTTCAAAACGGCAGATTTTTCGCAAACTGGAGTTCCCCTTTGCCATTCCGTCGATCCTGTCCGGGCTCAAGATTTCGGCGACTTACAGCGTCATGGGCGCCGTCATTTCCGAATGGCTGGGCGCCGACAAAGGAATCGGCTACTATATGCAAATGCAGAAAGCCACGTTCCGCACCGACCGGGTGTTTGTCGCCATTCTGATTATCGTGGCCATCAGCCTGGCGATGTTTATCTGCGTCGCGCTGGTTGAGCGCACGCTGTCACGGTACAGTCCGCCGCGCAAGGCGGGCAAATAGAGTCTGAACCGTTTTATATTCACGGTTGAATTCGGTCGAATCGATTAAAGCAGGAAGGAGGAGTCTTGATGAGTGTTTCCGGGCATAGCAGGGGCACGGACGGAATAACGGGTTCGGATAAACACGCTGGACAGCAGCCACAGGTTCTGGAAGTGTGCAGTGTCAGCAAAAGTTATACCGAAGGCGGCAAAACGATTCCTGTTCTAAACGGAGTATCGCTGACCGTTGCTGAAGGCGAATTTGTATCCATTGTCGGGCCGTCGGGCTGCGGCAAAAGCACTTTGTTTCATCTGATTGGCGGGCTGGCGAAGCCGGATGGCGGAGGCCGGATTCTGCTGCGGGGCGAGGATATTACCGGGGCGCGCGGACATATCGCCTACGTACCGCAGCAGCCGGCGCTGTTCCCCTGGCGCACGACCCTGGACAACGTCGTGCTGGCGCAGGAAATCGCCGGCATTCCCGTCAAGGAGGCGCGCCTGAAAGCTGGGGAGTGGCTGGCCAGAGCCGGACTTGGAGGCTACGAAAAAGCCTATCCACATATGCTGTCAGGGGGCATGCAGCAGCGGGTGGCTTTTCTCCGCGGGCTCCTCAGCCCGCAGGAGCTGATGGCGCTCGACGAGCCGTTCAGTGCGCTGGACGCCTTGACCCGAGGCGATATGCAGCAGTGGCTGCTTGACCTGTGGGAGAAGAACCGGCGCTCCGTATTGTTCATCACGCACAGCATTGAAGAGGCCCTGCTGCTGTCAGACCGGGTGATCCTGCTGTCCGGACGCCCCGCCGCAGTGCTGCATGAGATCCGGGTTCCGTTTCCGCGTCCACGGCGCGCGGAGATCGCGGAGGATTCGGAGTTTTTGCGCCTGCGCCGTGAAATGACGGAGCTTATGCGAGGCGAGCAGCGCAAAATGCGCGAAGGCAGAGGAGAGAATGCTCTATGATCGATGCTCATATTCATCTGGAGCGGTACGCCGCGGAGGAACAAGCGGGTATCATGGCGGGTCTTGAACAGGACGGAATAGAGGCTCTTATTGCGGTTTCGATGGACCTTGCATCCTGCAAGCGGACGGCGGATCTTGCGGCGGAATATCCGCGGGTCGTCATGCCGGCCTACGGACTTCACCCCGAGCAGCCGATCCCGTCTGAGCAAGAGATGGACCGGCTGCTGGATTGGATCAGGCTTCGGGCGGGCGAGCTGGTGGCCGTAGGCGAAATCGGCCTTCCGTATTATTTGCGCAGCGAGAAGGAGGCAGCCGGCGAGCCATTTGAGCTGGAGCCTTATGTGAAAGTGCTTGGCCGGTTTCTGGACCTGGCCGCTGAGCTGGACAAGCCTGTCATTCTCCACGCTGTCTATGAAGATGCGGATATCGCCTGCGATCTGCTGGAGCGGCACGGTGTTACAAGGGCGCATTTTCACTGGTTCAAGGGGGCGGAGCACACCGTGCGCCGGATGGCGGAACGCGGCTATTATATCTCCTTTACGCCGGATATCGTATACGAGGAAGAAATCCGCGAGCTTGCGGCGCTTTATCCGCCGGAGCTTGTGATGGCCGAAACGGATGGCCCTTGGCCGTTTGAAGGGCCGTTTGCGGGCCGGACCACCGATCCCCGGATGATCGCGGACGTCGCCGCAGCCTGGGGCAAGCTCCACGGCTTGTCTTTCGCGGACGCCGCCGCGAAGCTTACGGCCAATACCCGGCGATTCTACGGAATATAGACGATTAGATTTGTGAAGACAGTTCTTTGACCAACCTCGTGGGGTGGTTTTAGGAACTGTCTTTTTTACAGTTTTCGCGAAAAACGGATGCCGTCTTTTAAAGGAGGGCTTTGCGCCATGATATGAGAAAAGTACCTTACCGCTGTAAGGAAGGTTATGAATACCGTACCCGAAGACCGGATAGGAAAAAGAGAAGTGGAAGAGAGCTCGAAGTAGATCAAAAGAGGGATTGTGTGGGGTAGAGTGCGTAGCGGCCGCCTTTAGAGTCAGGTTCTAACCCTATAGAAAGTTCAAGAAGAACATGGCTTTGGGCAGCGGTGGAACCCCATACCCAGTCCCTCCCCAAAACTCAAACGTACCACATAGCACGGGTAAAGGACGCCATCAGGCGTTCTTTTTACATACGGGAAATAGAACTTAAGGCGGGCCGGAAAGTGTTCCTCGAAATACGCAATATACGGCGATAGAGCAAAAGTACCACGAAATCAAGACTTGCAGACCTGCCTCAAGGTCTGTATGAAGTGTATAATTTTGGTATCTTCTATTTGGCATATTTTAGGAGATGAAAGACATGTTTGCAATAGGTCAAAGTACATATTTTGGTTGAGGAGGGATTTGGGATGAGAAGAGCAGGCTTACTATTAGCGCTGTTATTATTTGCCATGACATGGATGCCTGGTGCGGCTTCGGCGGCGCCGCTGCCGCTGCGGGTTGAGCTGAATGGGGTTCGGATCTATTTTCCGGATGAACAGCCGTTTGCGGACAAGGCGCAAAGGGTGCAGGTGCCGGTTCGCTTTGTAAGTGAAGCGCTGGGAGCTGACGTTGGTTGGACTGGAGCTACGAAGACGGTGACGGTAAAACTGGACGATAACGTCATTACTCTCGTTTTAGGCCAAAAAGAATATGACACTAACGGACAAAAGCAGCAGATGGATACGGCCGCACACCGGGTTGGGGGGCGAACCTTCGTGCCGCTTCGTTTTGTAAGCGAGGCCTTGGGCGCCTACGTCAAGTGGGATTCGAAGGTCAGGACGGTCTACATCAGCATGACTCCGTTTGAATCCGAAAATAGCCAGAAGGAGCCGGATCAGAATAAGGTAGTGGAGGAAAATATCTACGGATTTATAGTCAAACGAAATACGGGTTCGCACTTGGATATTGACAAAGGTCTGGGACTTGAAGGTTATGGTATTTTGCAATTTTTAATTATTTTCCCAGATATTATAAGAGGGGCGGACTATGAGATGCAGGTGCAGGAAGTGGAGGAGATTCTCTCGCAGAAGGTAGAGAAGGAAACGGTCCAGGCGGTCATTAACTATATCAGAAAGAAGACGACATCGGAGCCGGAATTACCGATGAAAACATTTACAGATAAAAACTATGAAATCATGGTTGGCGCAGACATTAATTCACCTATCGATGTTACCGTTTTTGAAAAGTAGGTACAGAGCGGTATGAAAAACAGCATAAAATTGATGAAAGTGTTATTGACGGTGTCGTTGTTGAGCGTCATGTTTCCGTACCATCCAATCCATGCGGCAGACAGTACGAATCCGGCAACAGCTCAAGAGGTGCTTGATCGGATTAATCGAGACATGCATGTGCTTTATGGTCTGGAGGATAATTATTACAAATCCTCGATTACGAAGGACGGCAGAACTCTGGGGCTGCGAACGGATCTCATCCAAAAACGGCTGAACCAGGCAGCTGGGCAAGGCGGAGGGCAGTCCAATTTTAAAAGCAATACGTTTGAAATCGTCTACGGTGGAGACCACGGGCAACAGTTGTTCCATAAAGGGCAGACGATCATGGAGTACAGCGGATACTCCAGAGACGGACATTCCGTCCCCGCCGAGGGGGTACCCTGGTTCTCCGGGTGGAGCGGCACTAAAATCCAGAATTTCGATATGATTCGTCAACCTTGGGCCAATAGGGCGGTTATGAACAAATACCAAATTAGAAAAAAATTGTTTGACAATTACAAAGATCCAAACAACAAATATCTCGAAAAAGGCACGTTTGAGAAATCGATCATCAGTGGGTTAAATATCGTTTATGGCGGGAAGAAATACGAGGAATTCATGTATCAAAATAAAGACGCCGGGTACAAGGAAAGGACCGTCTATGATAAGAATGCCAAGCCGAAGGGCGGCAGAGACTGGGTCGAATATGTGCATATCCTGCAGCCGCCTACAGAGCTATCCTGGGGGTTCGGGACGATCTATATTAACAGTTCGATCGGCATTACCTATCTGGATATTCCGCTTGCGCCTTTCAAATTGCAGAATCTGACCGATCTGTCCGCGCAGTTTGAAGCGCTGCCGACCGCAGCGGCCGCAGGCGATCAAGTGCGGGTCAGCGTCAAGGTGAATTCGACCTTCGTCGATCCGGTAACCTCACATTTTGAATGGAGGATTACCCGAAAGAGCAATGGCGCAAGGCTCACCGCTCAGGGCGACCGATTGGCGTTCTCCGGTCATGCGGCGGCGGAATCCGGATCCTTAAGGGTGGCCAAAAATGAGAGCCGGGTGCTGTATGCGACCTTCATCATGCCGGACAGCGATGTTCGGATTCAGTTCAGCATCAACAAAGACGGCAAAGCTCCTGAAGAGGCTCTGCTCAGCAACAACGTGCTGGATTCGGATCCGGTGGCGGTCAAGCTGATCAGGCCGATAAAGCTGCCCTTCGATGTCCTCTCTACCCGAGTGAAGTTTCCGCTGAATTCCGGCCGCCCGATCAAGGCAACGCTTAGGCTGCCGGAAGGCTGGTGGGTCGGCAATGCGAAAGGGCTGCTTCAAGTGATGAACGATACCTCGGATTTGTTCAGGGACTTTAAGGTGGAGAACAATCCGCCGGTGAATGAAGCCCGTGAGACGATTACGCGTAATCCGGTTGTTCATACCACGATTAATCGGGAGGATTTCGGGGATGATCCGTTAAACGGCCGTTGGCTGAATAACCTGAATAAACCGATACGGCGAAGCGGCACCGTATCCTATGACGGATACGTCAACAGGGATTACCGGTATATTTATACGACCTGCGACACCAACGACAAAGGCAAGGAAGTCTGCACCAATCATACCGAAGAAGGAACGGCATACACGGATTTTAACTCGGGACAAGACAGGAAGATCTATGACGTATACGTGTACAACGGGCTCGATAAGCTGCCAAAACCGACCTATAAAGACGAGATCGAGCACAATACAAGGGACGCGAAGAACAAAGATCTGTACTGGGAAAATGAGCCGTATACGTATGATGTGATCCGGTGGATGCACCATGTGAATGAGCATGGCAATCCCTACAATCCGACCGCTGTACCCGGACAGTATGAGCGGGTATTCACCCAACAGGCCAGCGCCCAAACCGCCTGGAAGAACGAAAGTACGATGGCGGAGCAATACCATACGGCCAGAAAGGCGGCCAGAGACGGCAAGAACAAGAAATCACTGTACGACAAAGCCGTTTTTGCCACCGACCGGCAGCTGCAGAAATATGCTTATCCGATCAAATCGGGGTATTATTTCAATCCGGCCGGCAAGTATACATTTACGGTGAAGACGGTTACTTACAAGCAGTCGGATCAGGACACGGAGGATCACAAGGATCTGGTCGATACACTGACCAACTCTTTCCGCTATGAAACGAATCTGATCTATATCAATGACGACAAGGAAGCCGTGAACATCGCGAATCAGCCGCTTGATCGCAAGGGCGGAGGATTTAGAGCTGTTCCGGGAATCTTGACGGCAGAGCACCCGGAAGGGGTCAGTGGCGCAGTTTTGCTTAAAGTATTGGACCGCAGCAGCGATGAGAAGCGCTACACCAAGAAAGTGGAAGAAATCTATGCTTCGCAGGACCCGGATGGAAGAAGAACCCATCCATTCTGGAAGAAGGTGTTGGAAGGGTATAGTGAATCCTATACCGAGAGCAGCAATAACTTCTACAAATACCGTGAATACGTGCGTAATGGCCAGGAGAAGCTGTATAAAATTACGGAAACGACGAAAGTGACGTTTGAGCTGAACCCGGACAATATCCCGGTCTACACGCACGCGAACATGCAAAACGGGAAGTATTACGTAAAAACATGGATCGACGATGCCGCGCTTGACAGAGGCGATCATACCTATAAGAAGCTGGGCACATTGCGAGGGATTGATACGCTGGACAACATCGAGATCACCGTTGTCGGCTCCATGTTCGATGATTTAAATCAGTAAGATCAAGCATAACACCGCGGTGGACAGAAAAGGGGCGAAGGGAACGGAGGCCAGGTGATGGCCTCCAAAATGCCTCTTCCCAACTACCCATATCAAAGCGAGGATGGATCCGAGCAAGAGAACATAGACGTTCATCAACCAGCCAAGCCATGCGCCGGTGGCGGCAAGCAGCTTGATGTCTCCCGATCCGACCGCGAAGCCCAATCTGAATTTGGCAAAATATAAAGGAGCGGAAGGGATGACGATTCCCGTCAAAGCTGTAAGAAGAGAATGGTACATCACACTGTAGACGATCCCCAGAATCAGAATCGCGGCAACGGCCGCGTTGGGGATCGTTCTTTTTTTTATATCGCTAACGCTGCATAGGAGCAGGAGCAATAGTAGCACCGAAATCAGCATTATTTTCATAGAGAGCACCGCCTAGCTTGTTCTGTTTCTAATATTTTCGCGGATTATCTTCTCATACCGGATGGAGAAGAGTCAAGAAAAGGTGAATAGGACTTTTGTAATAGTCATCCTTGGTACATCTTGGTGATCTTCAAGGATGTCTGAAGGCTCTATTTATAGAATGATTAGGAGGAAGACTTATGTTAATCATTGACAGATTTGAAGGCGATGATATTGAGTATGCTATCGTTGAAAAAAGCGAGTCTGAAGTAGTACTTGAAATGATCGAGATTAAGCGTGACCTTTTGCCTGAGGACGCCAGACCTGGACATGTTCTTAAAGAAGATGATGGGAAATATGAACAATTTGAAACTTTTTTTAATAAAAAAGTAAAAAACATTGAGGAAATAAAAACCAGTCAGTTTTCATTTCCTCAATGTGGTGAAATCTAGTTACAAAAATTTACAGGGAGGACATCCATGAATAGAATTGTATCTTTATTGGGAGCTGTTTTTATTTCCGTAATTTTAATTACAGGCTGTACTGATTCAAATTCTAAAAATGAAGCCGGTCCGTCTACCATCAGTTCATCCGATGAAAATGTAAATGTAAATGTAAATGTAAGTGTAAGTGCATCAACTTCTTCAGATGAAAGTGAAGTTATCGAATTAGCAAGCAAATACAAAAATGTAGAATATGGAATAAGCAACTACGAAGAAGAACTAAAACCCGAATCCGTAGAAAAACAAAATGAACTTATTAAACCATTTCTAACGGAAACATTTTATGAGAAACAATATAAAAATCGAAATATTATTTTACCATTACAAATTGCATCCAAAGAAAAGTCAATATTAAAACCAGAAAATCAACAATTTAAGCTGAAAGAGAAGAATGAAAATTCAATTAGCTTAAACTATACCTTAAAACTAATGTTGCTGAATAAACAAGGTCAAGAAACTAAGAATATCAACATAGAAGGTATATTAACCTTTACAAAGGTTAACGACACCTGGCTTATACAAAGTGATAATTTTAATATCGAGGATCTCCGTAAATTAGTTTATAAATACAAATAAAACTTATGAAAAGAATCCGATCTCGTTTGCAAATGAGATCGGGTTCTTTATTTTTGATGGTTAATTTATTCAGCTACACCAAAAAGGAAGCATCTTAGAAGATTGGAATTACGATCCATCCAAATTTGATCCATCTATTTATAAAAAGAAGTCTGACTCATAACTTAACGAACTATAAGTTGTACTGTTAGCGGTTAATATCTGTCATGGTGACGAGATATTAACCGCTATTTAATTTCATTTGTTGCTATGAGTAGCTTAAGTTGGTGGATGGATATTCTCCTCATACCGATGGAGAGCCGTCAAGAAAGGGCAAGTAGGACTTTTGTACCAGTAACTTCTAGTGAAAAACGGCACAAACTTAAGGGTGTCTTAAGACTCTATTTGATAGGAAAAAGGTCTAAAAATAGAATATATACCCATCAAAGGGATTGTATGCAATACATAACGTTGATAAAATATGAACCAAAAAAGGGGAGGAAAATATTACTAGTTCATGAGAATACTCATTGTTTCCGGCGGGTTTCACAGGATGATGTTAGATTATTTGACGAAGAAGCTGGAAGTTGTAAATCCAAACGCCCTGGCGCTGCGGGATCTTCTGGATTACCTTCATGAAGCTAACCCCGCTGTGGAAGGCGTTGTCGTTACCGATGGGGCATTTTCGCAGCAGCAGGAACAGGATCGGGACCATTTAAGCATGGGGCTGAAGTGGCTGAGTACAAACCGGGGGCCGGGAGTTCCGGTTTATTTGATTACCAGAGACCCGATGAAGCCGCAGGAGCTGGAAGCTTTAACGCAACAATACGAGAATTTCAAGATTCTCGTCAGCGATGCAGTCAGAGTCCCGGTCCATGTTTTTCAGGAAGCGTTTGACGCGCTTGGGTCAAAGGGCAATAGGATACATAAGCAGCAGCAACAAAGAGCAAGAGAGCAGCGGAACGATGACAGCAAGGGGGAGAAAAGGAGGTCCTTTTTCGACCGGTTCCGGTCCAGGCCGCCAAATGAAGCGCAGGACTCGGCCACCGATCGGTTGACGAAAGAGCTTGCTAATATCAGCCGGGGAATCAGCCGGGTCGTCGCCATCACAGGACATCGCGGCAGCGGACTGACCAGTACGGTCGTGAATCTAGCGAATGAAGCAAGCAAGCGCGGTCTGAGTACGATGATTATCGATATGGATGCGGAATACCGCAGTACGAACATGTACTTTGGCCGTTTTCACGAGCAAAGCAATAAATATGACGAGATGAGCGCCTCGCTCATTCGCACCCTGGCCAGACCGCAGGATTACATGACGACAGCGTTCAGTATCAAAGACAACCTGTGGCTTACGGCACTCGGTTATTCGTTCCAGGATCGCAAGCTGATGGAACAATTCTATACAAGCGACAAGCTGGTAGGGTTAATTTCCTTGTTAAGGACCAAATTCAACCTGGTTCTGCTTGATCTGCCGCTGGATTTGTTCAAAGCCTTCAAAGAGACGATGATCCATATCGACTCCTTCGGCTTGTGTGTTCCAAATAATCTGTATGCAGTTCTTAGCACCATACGAAATGTGGAGGTGGTTCTGGATCAGGAGAAAGCCGCGTACTTGAATGCGAAGTCGAAAGTGATCGTCACGAAATATAACGACAGGTCACGGTTCCAGGACGCTTTGTTTACACCGGACAAGGTGAGCGAGGTACTGACAAGCGGATTAAGCGACATTTTCCGTTACGACATGAGCATGGCAGGGTATGTCCCCTACAGCAGCGGGTTTGATTCCCAGATCGAGACAGAAATTGCTTTGACGAATTCAGCGGCGGAGTACGAGCAGGCTTTCGGGAATATGCTTCTAAGATTGATGGAAGGTGCGTAAGCTTATGGATTTAAGTACGATCAAAAGCGTTTCCCCGAACAAGAAGTTATTCAAGAAAATATTGGCGCTCGTGTTTAGCGTAACGGTGATCGTAGTCTCGTTTATCGTACTAAACAATGCTAACGAGGCTGCCAAGGATACGGTGGAAATCCTCAAGGTGGACAAGAAAGACGGAATTTCGGCGGATGTGGTGCTTACCGGGAATATGATCAAGAAGTATTCCATTATCCGGAAGGAATATACCGAGGATATGGTGCTGGCGGAGGATTTGCCTTCCGTGGTCGACAAATATACGAAATATTATTTGCGGGATAACAGTATCTTGTATAAGGATCAATTCCACGAGGAGAAGCCGCTCAAGAATGAATGGCTTTACGGATTGGAGGAAGATCAGGAGGTTCTGACCTTGCCCTACAATTTCCTCGAGGCTGGCGGCGATATTCTCATGCCGGGTGATAACGTAAGAATTCGCGTGTCGTATGAGAAGGAAGAGGATGCCGCAGTAGGCAATCCAAACGGCGGTATTGTGTCACCGGGGTCGAACAGGCAAACCGAAGTGTTGTTTGACAGCATCGTGGTCAAAGACATGCTCAATTCGAGCAGCCATTCCATCTATGAAGTGTACAAAGAGGTGCTCAAGCTTGGCGAGGATAAGCGGCAGGAAGTGATGAAGAGCGATAAATTTATGAAGAGCATTCAACCGCGCGCGCTCTTGCTGGAAGGCTCGAGAGAGCAGATTAACAACTTTGCCAAATATAACGGAATCGACGGGAAGAAGTATCTGATTACGATTCTGAGCCGCAAAAATAGCGAAGTGATCCTCGATGAGCTGCCTACTTTGCAAAGAGAGGTGGAATCATGGATCGAAGAGAAAAAATAAAGCTCGGGCATATTCTGAACAAGATCTCGCCGAAAGATTTACTCGGGGCGGAGCTGCAGGAAAGCAAGCTGATTTACAGCGTGATCGGTTTTATCCCGGCCTGCGATATGGCGGACAACGCGCTGCTGATTAGCAATTTGGGCTATTTGCTCGCTCAGAAGGGGCTGAACACCTGCATCGTGGACTTGAAAGTATTCGGGCCGAATTTGTATCACTTTCTGGATGTGGCGCCGGGCAAGAAAGCAAAAGGACTCATCAGCCTGCTAAAGAGCGACAAGGTGGATTTCCGGGAAGAGATCACGGCTACGAAATACGAACGGCTGTATTTGCTGGCGCCAAGCCCCCACGATCTGATGGAAGAGTATCTGGATTTTGAATTCGAGCAACTGGAGCGGGTGGTGAACACCTTAAAGGGGATGTTTGACATCATCCTGCTGGACATCCCGAACAACCCGCCGCTGGAATTCTGCCTGGGGGCGATGAAATGCTCCCATATCGGATTCTTTACGTTAGCGGAGAGGCTCGAAGCCTTAAGCAATATGGTAAGGATGCTGGACTTCGCTGCTTCGGTCGGCATCAGCACCGCAAAGTTTACGAGCGTCGTCCTTATGAACCTGCAGGATCTGAAATATGACTACAAAGGACTCGGGGAGTACGGCTTCAACATTGCGGCGGCGATTCCGCTGGTTAAAGCGGCTTATGCCGCATCCCTCGAAGGCAAGCTGTATGTGAAGGACAATGCTCTTGTGAACAAATATTTCATGAAAGAAGTGCGGCGATTGGCGGATATCCTTGGCAACCAGTAAAGGAGGGGAACAGGATGCTTACCCGTGCGAAGATCAGCGATATGCAGCAAAAAGCATCGCAGCAGATCGGCAAGAAAGAAGATATGGAAGAGCTCAAGAACAAATACACCACGATTCAATTCGAAGAAGCTCTCCAGTTGTGCCAGAAATATATTACGAAGGTTGCAACGCATGCCTTCCGGCGGGAGCCGGACCCGTCCAGAAAGCGGGAAATGACCGAAGCCTTCATTAATGAATTTGTCGATTCGCAAAAACCGACGGTGGAAGGGTATTACGAGCTGGCTGAATTGAAGCACGCGCTGAGCGATGAGATCACCCACTACGGACCGATCACGAAGGCGATGGAGGATCTGGCGATCGATGAAATCCGCATCAACGGACCGGATCAGATTTTCGTCGAAAGCGGCGGGAAGACGTTGCCCTGGGACCAGCCTTTTATCGACCGGGAGCATCTGGAACGGATCATCTCCAAACTGCTCGGCGTGTCCAAGGTCCGGCTCACTCCCAAGGTTCCGATGGTGAACGCCAGAACGATCGAAGGCTACCGGGTCAATGCG
Organism: Paenibacillus caui; assembly: GCF_019904135.1. Classification (GTDB taxonomy): domain Bacteria; phylum Bacillota; class Bacilli; order Paenibacillales; family Paenibacillaceae; genus Fontibacillus; species Fontibacillus caui. The sequence goes on from NZ_JAIOGQ010000016.1 coordinate 38,469, forward strand.
ACGCATGCGGATATTTCCCCGTACGACACGCCTGCGGTCGTGATCCGGAAGTTCAGCAAGAAGAGCATTACACCGGAGATGATGATCAAGAACGAGTCGTTCTCCGTCAACATGTTCAAGCTGCTGTCACTTCTGCCGAAAGCCGATTTATCGTGGATTACGGTAGGTCCTACCGGAAGCGGCAAGACGACTCTCAATGAAATTCTGGTGAAAGAGATCAATCCGCTGTCCCGGATCATTACGATCGAGAATCCTTCGGAAATGAGATTGCTGCGGCGGGAAGGAAACCAGGAACACGGCAGAATTATCAACGATGTTCTTCAGTACGAATCCGTCCCGGATGATGACGACGCAAGCCCGGCGACCATGGAGAATCTGCTGATCAATGCGATGCGTCAATCGCCGCACTGGATCGGACCCGGCGAGCTGCGAACGCCCGGTGAATTCGCTACTGCGCTGAGGGCGGCCCAGACCGGTCACTTCTTCTTCACGACCCTCCACGCGGAAGGGGACAGGGAAGCGATTTACCGGTTTCTCACCGCTTATCTGATGGCATCGAATGAGCCGGCCGAGCTGGCCCTGCGAAACATTTGCAGTGCGGTGAAGTTCATCGTGTATCAGGAAAAGCTGGCCGACGGGACAAGGAAGGTGATCTCGATCTCGGAAGTGCTCGGTTCCGACGGACTGGAGCCGATCGTGAATCCGATCTACAAATTTATTTCCGAGGACGTGCTTGAAGAGGAAGGAACGGGCCGGGTTCTGAAAATTGTCGGCAGACACAAGCGTGTAGGAAAACTGTCGGAAAAAGTGCAGCAGACGATGATTAAAGCCGGCATCAAGCGAAGCCGATTCGAGTATTTGATCCGGCCGCCTGAGCAAGACGAAACAGAGGAGTACGCGTTCGATGGATACGACTTCAGCCATTAGTCTGTTGTTGGGAGTAGCGGCATTTATCGTGTTTAACGCGGTGTTCGAGGTGCGTTTCTTTGAAGGGACCGGCCGTTTTGTGCTCGGGATGATAGACACGCTTTCGGAATATTTGGGCAAATACAACACCAAGCGCTATATCGAACGGGTTAAGAAAGAGCGGATCGTCAAGCGGAAAGAAAATGTGTACGCGAAGTACAACCGGCTGGTCGAGGGGCTGATTCTCGATTTCAATCTGCCGCTGACCCTGGAAAGCTTCACCTCGCTGCTCTGCATCGCGTTCGCCGTTATGGTGCTCATTATCGTTATCTTCATGGAAAGTGTCACCCTGTCAGTCGTCATCACGATCGCTGTTTTTGTCGGCTTGCTCACCTATTTCGTCATGCAATCGAAAGCCCTTAAAGCGGAAAAACTGGAGAGCATTATGGATGCCGAAGACATCATCTGCCCTCTCGCCAGGGAAGGGGTGCTGGTAGCGATCAAAAAAGTGCTGGAGAGTGATGAATATATCAAACCCGGCATACGCCCGTATTTTCAGCAATTTATCGATAACTGCGAGAACAACGGATACTCCTTTAAACAGGCGATTACCTTGCTGAACCGGCAGCTTGGTCCGAAATTCGACAATTTCACCAAGAAGGCCATTGTCTTCGAGTATAACGAGCGCAAAGGAATGGCTGATATTTTTCTGGATATCGTGGATGAAAATGCGGTGTTAAGAGAGATCAACGCGAAAAAGGATCGGATCTTCCGCAAGATGAACCGCGATTTTCTGCTGAAGACCGCCATCATCGTATTGTTCTTTCTTTACGCGTTATCCGTCGCCGATTTCAGGGAGTTCATGCTGTTCAACACCTACGGCAAGGTGATCAATACGGTCTTGATCAGCATTATCTGTCTCAGCTTTGCCCGCACGCAGGCTTTGCAGGGCGACCTGGGCGCGGGAAGTGATGCGAAATGACGCTTCTCGTGAAGCTTGGCGCCATCGTCTCGATTATTTATCTGCTCAAAGTGTTTGTCTACCCGATCTTCAAGCCGGTTCACGGCAAGCAGAAGAAAAGGAACCGCCGGTATTTGAAGGAACGAAAGCATGCCCGGTTTAAGCAGAAACTGCAAAGCCTGAAAACAATATTCGCGCTCAAATATGTATACCGATTGCTGGGCGGCGCGGAGCGGCTTCGCTTTCAGAAAATGATCGACCGGCTCGATCTGGCGATGAGGCCCGAAGAACTTCGGGCGGAGCAGTTCCTGTATGCTGCGGGCGCCGTGCTGATTACAGCCGTGACGATGAGCGCGAATCAGCTGCTGGGCTGCATTGCGGCAATCTTCATTCTCCTGGGGTGGCTGTACCCGGTGTCGGAAATGGAGAAAAAAATCGAGAGGAAGAACCGCAATATTGCGCGCGATTTCCCGGCGTTTTACAGCATGGTGTATTACCAGTATTCGAAGTCGATCAACATTTATCTTGCCGATGTGATCCGGGATTACTTGCCGAACGCGAATAGAGATATGGCGGAGGAACTCGGCGTCATGATTGATAACATCGAGTACGGCGAGGAATATGCGCTCAAGCAGTTGAAGAGGCGGGTGCCGATTCACTACGTCATCAAGTTTTGCGACCTGATGGAAACCAGGCTGAAAGGGTATGACAACATCTCGCAGATGGTGTATCTCAAGAACGAAATCGACAGCTTCCGGATCCGGTTTTTGGAGGAAGAACTGGAGAAGCGCCAGCGGAGCAATGTCCGGATTCAGTTTGTCCTCATCGGGGTCTTGGCTCTTTACATCGCGATCTACTACTTATTTATGATTATGGATTCCATCAAAATGTTTCAATAAATAAGGATAGGGGAGGAGTTATCAAAATGGAACAAAACATGAAAGAAAACAAGGATAAGCGTTCGTTCTGGAAAGATGAGGCCGGAGAGGTCGGGGTGAAGCAAATAGCCTGGACTGTTGGGGTTATTATCATTGTTGGATTCGTCGTCACGGTTTTAAGTGACGGAAGGATAATTGGTGAGTGGCTCAATGATATATGGAAAATTTTGAGAGAAACGCTAGAAAAACTGTCAAATTCAGAATCATAACCCCGGTCAAACAGGAGAATTAAGATGAGTGGGTTTGCGAAGTCAATTCTCGTTTCCATAATTATCGCCATATGTATTTTGCTGTTTACGAATCTGGTCTTCTTCTTCCCGTGGTACACGACGATGATCATTGAAACGTTCAATGTCTCGCAAGTGGTGGCGAGCGACAATTATCTCAAGCGCACCTACTATGACGATGCCATGGAACGGCTAAAGGAACGCCCGATCTATTCACAAAAAGCCGATGACATCAAAATTGTTGCCGAGAACGAAAGCGGACAGTCCGTCCTCGGCGAGGACGACGCATCAGTCTACGAGGATCTGCCTGAGGGCGACAAGCCTTACAAGCAGCGTGGGGAACCTGTCAAGGTCACGATTCGCGCGGTGTATCCGCTGAGTATTGAACTATGGGGAAAGAAGTACGAGCAGGAGATCCCGGTTTCCTTCTCGTTAACAACGACGGGGCTCAAGCATTATAAAGATCTGGAGTACTATGAATATCTCGATCAATGGGATGAGGCACCATGAAAAATGTGGCGATCGGCATTTTGGTGATCATTTTGGCCTCCATCCTGATCGAACCGCTGGTAGAGCTGCTGAATCTGGGAAGGGAGAACATTGTACTGGGCACCGCGATCACGAATTCGGCCCGATCCGCCAAGGACCGGAGTCTGGAGTATGATGCCCAGAGAAATTTGAATGCGCAGGTGGATGAGGAGACATTTGCGGATTACTTTTCGGAAGCGTTCGAGGAGGCGATGAATGTGACCCGGACGAATTCCGGCGAAAGCGACACTTCCCTGGAGTTCAGGTCCAACGACGGGAAGTACAATGACATCACGGTCACGCTGGATTTTCAGGAAGAGGAGAATCGGGATACGGAACAGATCGTCTCTACCGTCACGATGGAGGCGGAATCGAATTATAAGTTCAAGACCAAATATATGAAGCTTGCGGAAGACGCAGGCGAGGATGTGGATTACATGCTCACGGAGCGGCGGGTGCTCGTACTGTCCATTAAAAACTGACGAAGGGGAGGATCGGCGGGTGGATTATATCATGGTGACCTTTCAGGAGGATCCGGAGACCCGCAGAGAATTAAAGATTCCTGCATTTGTAACCTCGCGAGAGCTGCTTGCCATGCTGGCCGAAGCGCTTGATTTCTCCGCTGCTCCCAACCAACGGCTGCAAGCCGAGCCGCTGGGAAGAATACTCGATCCGGTTCGGACGCTGCAGGAGGAAGGCGTGGCCGACGGAGCGCTGCTCACTCTTATTTAGAAAGGAGATGGATCACCGTGGATTATAACGTAAACAGCGGCGGGCTTGTCCTGAAAACAGACGGAAAGCTGCTTCTCGGCGATATCTGCAGTTATTCAGGCACCTATATGCGTGACGCGGCTTCCGGGGAAACGGTGCTCCTGGATGGTATCTTCTGGTTTATGAATCAAGCCGAAGACGGCATCTATTACAGCGATCAGCAGCGCGGCCATCGCCTCTTCAGGTTCGACACCGCTCTGATGACGGCAGAGCCGCTGTCGGACAGCCCGTGTTACGGACTGATCCGGCACGGAGAATGGCTCTATTATATCAACGAGACGGACAGGAAGCTGTACCGCTGCCTCATGAGCGGGAAGAATGAAACCCGGATTGCGGATGAACCGGTAGAATCCTTTATCGTAGAGGAGGAGCAAGTCTACTATGCCACGGGACAAGGCATCAGGACATGCCGGATCACAGGGGGAGGCAGAGAGGTCGTTTCGGATGCGGTTGCCGCCGGACTGCTCCTGCTGGGAGAGAAGCTGGTTTTTGCCGACAAGAAGAACCGGTATCTCTTGTCGGTCCTGGATTTGCGGACAGGCAGCATCGATTCATATGAAGATCTCGTCCCCGGCAGCATGAATAGCGACGGACGCTTCCTGTACTGTACGAACCGCAAGCATGACGGAACGATTTACCGGGTCGATCCGGAGTCGGGAAGCCAGATCCGGATTTGCGGGGAGAGGGCGGATCACCTGCACATCGTAGGCGACGAAATGGTTTTTAGCAGCCGGTATGAATGGTACGGAATGTCCTTATCCGGCGGACAGGCAGCAAAAGTCATAACGTGATGGTGAGGCCAATATGATTAATGAAAAGTATGAGTTCACCCGCCAGCCCCGTTTTCTCCCGGAAATGCCAGGCGGGGAACTGGAAATTCCGGATCCGCCCCGTGCCTACGAGAAGCCGGAGATTTCCTGGTTCACCCTGCTGGCGCCGCCTGTCGTCATGCTCGTGATCACCTTGCTGCTGGCTTTAACTTCCCAGTCTATGTTCATGATGCTGTCGATGGCCATGACAGTGATGACGCTTGTCGTCTCCCTGGCCAGCGCCACTTCTCAGATCAAGAAGTACAAGGACAAGAAGAAGGAACGCGAGAAGAAGTACCTGCAATTTATCGTCGATTGCCGAAGCGGGCTGACGCTGGCCAGAGAACAGCAGGTTAGAGCCATGAATGAGATGAACCCGGAGCCTGCTTCCTGCCTGCAAAGAATCCGGCAGCTGGACAACAGGCTGTGGGAAAGAACGCCTTCTTACCCGGATTTCCTCTCGCTTCGCGTCGGGGTGGGCAGCGTTCCTGCCGCGCTGCGGATCAATTATGCGAAGCAGGCGGTCATGATGGAAAGCGATCCTCTCCTGATGGAACCGCATAGGCTGGCGATGGAGTTCGACCGGGTTCAAGAGGTCCCGGTAGCCGTCAATCTGCTGGATTCGGAGATTTGCGGCATTGCCGGAGACAAGGAAAGTGCTTATGCGGTCGTGACGCAGATGCTGCTCCAGTTAGTCACGCATCACGGATATGACGATGTCAGGGTTGTCGTTCTGACTTCGGAGGAAGCCGCCCTCAGGTGGAACTGGCTTAAGGTTCTGCCGCATATGTGGAGTGACGGTTTCGATTCCAGGTATCTGCTCTGCGGCAAAGCGATCACCCACCCGATTCTCGGAGAGCTGTACGCCATTATCAAGGATCGGGAGCTGAAGACCGTGGGAGGCGGCATACTTCCGCACTATGTGTTTATAGTGGAAGACCCGTCTCTGCTCGAGAACGAGCCGATCAACAAGTATTTGTACAACAAGTCCGGATTTCTTGGCGTATCTGCGGTGTTCATCGCCCAGAACCAGGCCTACCTCCCGATGAACTGCAAGCAGGTCGTGATGCTGCAGGGCAAAATCGGGGAGCTTACGGGCAGGGAAACCGGCGAGAAATCGGCGTTTGTTCCCGACAAGGCGGATTTGCGGCAGCTTGAGCAAGCTGCCCGCAAGCTTGCGCCGCTGCGCATTAAAAATACGGCCGCCCAGTTCTCGCTGCCTTCAGCGCTTACGCTCATGGAGATGCTGCGCGCGAAAACGGCGGACGACGTTGATTTGTTATCCCGCTGGGAAAGGAACAAGCCCTTTAAAGGGATGAGCGTCCCGATCGGCGTCAAGGCCGGGGGCAGCCTCTTTCATCTGGATATGCACGAGACCGGACATGGTCCGCACGGACTGGTCGCCGGGACGACAGGCTCCGGGAAGAGTGAACTGCTCCAGAGCATCATCGTTTCACTGGCCATCAACTATCATCCGCACGACGTCTCGTTTGTCCTGATTGACTATAAGGGCGGCGGGATGGCGGATATTTTCAGAGGCATGCCCCATCTCGTCGGGACGATCACGAACCTGGGCGGGAATCAGACTACGCGGGCCCTGCTGTCCATCAAGAGTGAATTGATGCGCAGGCAGCGTGTCTTCTCGGAGTATGGCGTGAACAACATCGACCGGTATCAGAAGCTGTACTACAGCCATCATAGCCGGCAAGAGGCAGACCGCATGCCGGCGGTTCCGCATCTGGTTATGATCGCCGATGAATTTGCCGAGCTGAAGCAGGATCAGCCGGATTTCATGAAGGAGCTGGTCAGTACGGCCCGGGTTGGGCGCAGCCTGGGCGTGCATTTGATTCTGGCCACGCAGAAGCCCGCGGGCGTTGTGGACGATCAGATCTGGAGCAATTCCAAGTTCAAAATCTGCCTTAAAGTGCAGGATGAAACCGACAGTCAGGACGTGATCAAACGGCCGGATGCAGCCATGATCAAGGAACCGGGCCGCGCCTACATCCAGGTGGGCAACGACGAAATCTTCGAGCTGTTCCAGTCGGCGTACTCCGGCGCCGATTACGATCCGGAAGGGGAGATGCAGAAACGGGAGAACCGGGTGAAACGCATTTACGAAATCTCGCTCCATGGCCGCGCCGAACAGATTTATCCGCTGGAAGAAGAGAAGATAGCGAAGAAAGAGTTGCCGACCCAGCTCAAGGCGATGGTGCGGCACATCATCTCTCTTTCCGGTCAGAGCGGAATCAAGCCGCTCAAGGGTCCCTGGATGCCCCCGCTGCCGGAGACTGTGTTTCTGGATGACATTCACGGGCCGGAGTCGGGGTTCCATGAAGAATATGGCCGCTGGACGGCAAGCGGGGACATATTAAGCGTGCCGATCGGTCTGCTGGACGATCCGCGGAACCAGCGTCAGGAGCCGCTGGTCCTTGATTTTGCGAGCGACGGCAACCTGTTTGTGTACGGATCTCCCGGGACGGGGAAGACGTACCTGCTGAGAACGCTGTGCATGTCGCTTGCCCACAAATACTCTCCGGCGGATGCCCATTTGTACATCATGGACTTCGGAGGGGCTTCTTTCAAGGTGCTGGAACGGCTTCCGCATTGCGGCGGCGTGATGACGCTGGAGCAGGAATCGAGAATTCAGCAATTCGTGCTCTTCCTGTTCCGGATCATGGAGGAACGGAAAAGGGTGTTCGAAGACAGCCGGAGCGACGGGTTCAACGATTTCAGAAAGGACGGCGGAAGCGGGCTTCCGGCTATTGTGCTCGTCATAGACAATTATTTTGCCTTGTCGGAAACGTATGAACAGATCGACGAGAAGATGGTGATGCTGGCCCGGGAAGGCTCGAAATACGGCATCTACATGGTTGTATCGGCAACCAACGCTTCGCTCGTCCGATACAAATTTGCCGTGAACTTCAAAGTGGCCGTAACGCTTCAGCTTACAGACAAAGGGGAATATGACAGTATCGTAGGACGGACGGAAGGACTGGAACCGGCCAAAGTAGCCGGACGGGCGCTCGTGAGAGGAAAGCCGCCGCTGGAATTCCAAACTGCGGTTCCGGAATTCAGGGGACTGGATACCGAACCAATCCTTGGGCGGTTTGAAGCATTCGTTCAGTCCGGAGTGATTCCCGTTGCCACGCCGATTCCGGTCATGCCGGCCAAAATTGATCTGGCCGAAATTAACCGCGAGGGCAGCCAACTTGCCATCGGTCTCGGCGATCAGGATCTGCAGCCGGTCTACGTCGATTTGGCCGCCACCCCGGTCCTGATGATTGCCGGAGATCCTCTCGCGGGCAAGAGTACGCAGCTCGTTTCCTGGATCGGTGCGCTCAATGAGAAGTGGGGAGCGGAGCGCTTCGATGTCTATGCGCTGGATTCCAGCGCCATGGGACTGTATTCTATGATGCAATATTCCAACGTCACGGATCTATCGCAGATTGAAGATATGTATTCGTTCGTAGAGAGCATCAAGGAAGAGCTCGATGGACGCCGCTCCAAACTGCTGGAAACGAGAAAAGCGGGCGGTGATGTGAATGCGATCACCCGCTCCTGGAAACAGATCATTTTCGTGATCGACAAGCTCAGTGAGCTCACGGAGAGTGATCTATATTCTTTGAAAGAATTGCTTGAACGGATCGTGAAGCAGGAACGCGGCATGAAGGTGGCCGTTCTTGCTGCTGATCTGACGGCAGAGCTCGCGAACAACTGGGACAGCTTGGGCAAAGCGATCCGGGAAGAGCAGTGCGGGCTGCTTCTAGGGAGTTTGAAAGAGCAGAACCTGTTTAATGCAAGGCTTCCTTACGGAACTCAGGAGAAAGAGCTGGAGCCGGGAGACGGGTATTTTATCGTGAAGAACAAATTTACCGGTCTTCGAACTGCCGTTTACACGAATAAGTCCGAAATGGTTACTGAAAGGAGGTGATATCAATGGCAAATTTGACATTTAGCCCCGAACAGGCTCGCGGTGTGGCCAAGTCCATCATGAGCAAAGGGAACAATGCGCGCGACCTTATCAACCAACTCGACAGAGAAATCAAATCTGTGGAAGGCTGGTGGCAAGGGGAATCCGCGAAAGCTTTTGTTGATGAATTCCATCAACTGAAGCCGAATCTGGATAAGCTGGTAGAATGCGTACACAACATTAGCAATAATCTGACTAAAATCGCTGAAATCAAGGAACAAAGTGAAAGAGACATCGCAAGCTCACTGCGTAAATAAGGAGAATAGGCGTGAAGAACAGTACACTCTGCTGTGCTTCACGCCTTTTCAAAATTTAACGATTACCCAAGGGAGGGATATTCATGTATTCGCCGGGTGAAATCAGCAGCGCAGCCAGAAAAATACATAACGAGAAAGCGGATTTGCAAAATACGGAACGCCGTTTTGCCGGCAATCTTGGCAGTATTGATACATGGTGGAAGGGCCAGGCGGGAAAAGCCTTTATCGATGATTATAAACGGCAAACCAGGCAGGCGATGGACCGTCTGTATTCGGAGATGGAGAGCGTGCAATCCGGCTTGGAGAGGCTCGCCACTGAGGTCCGGAACGCCGACGAGCAAAAGCGGATGAAAGAACAGCAAAAAGCGCTGCTGGAGCGACAAAAGAAAGCGAAGAGATAGAGCTGACGTGATCTTCCCGGCTCTATTCATTCGCATAGTAAGGAGTGTAATGAAACCGTGCTGACGGATAAAGAAAGCTTATTATTATGCGAACTGGTGAATTCCGGACTCGCCAAACATCAGGTTGATCGTAGTATCGCGGAGATCGCCCAGTCGCTAGACGGAAATTCCGACCCGTCATCTGCCGCAAGGATGTTGGCCCTGGAGATCCTCGCCAGTCCCAATATGCCTCGTCTCCATTTTCGGGATTATTGGATGCTGGAGAAGATGGGTTTGTGCTTTTTTGCGGGAGATGAAGAGGTAGGGCATGTCGTCGTCCAGGCCCCTGAAGACGCAGAGATGAATATGATGAATATACAAAGCGATAGCGGGCTGGAGGAAACGGCACAACGTTTGGAGCCGCTCGGAAGGAAAGGCAATTTGATGTTCACGGGCCTTGGGCTTGGGGGCTACTATGCGTCCCGTCTTGCCGCCCGGCTTGATGCCGAAGCTCTGGTGTTCGGCGCACCCAGTACAGAGGAACTGCCCGGAAAGGTGAGAAATTTTGTCGGTGAAGATGATCCGGTTGGAGACTCTACCTCGAAAGTCATATTTGTGAAGCAAAAATCCCCGGCGGAAAATGTCGCGGAGTCCTATATTCAGACGCTCGTATTTGATGAGCAGGGGAGCGCGGTTGTTGCCGATCAAAGCGATTATTCCAAATTTGTGAGCTGGTTTTACAATACGGCAAGCACGATACGTCCTGAAGTTTGGGAACTCTTTTTCGGGAAGAATGAGAGTGGGGAACTGCTGCAGGACTACGGTTTGTACGGATTATTTTTACAGGCGGATGAATTGAATGAGGAGAAAATAAACCGCTCGATGGATGCGGTTCTCGGTTACGCAGAGCATGAACTTGAACAAAGCCGAAACCGGATCAAAAACGAGCTGGAGCATATAGAAATCGAAGATGTGAAGGTTTGCGTCGGCGAGATCGGCGACAGGCTGGCGAATCAGGCGGTGGACCTGGTCTATGATGTTTATCGCAGCGTAGAGACGATTATAATGGGCGTAGGTCTGATTACTCTGGAACAGGCAACCTATCCTGTTATATCATGGATGGGAGATTTTAGCAGACGCGTCGGTGAATTGTTGGACAGGGAGCTTGTGCTGATCACAGAAGCCGTCGAGAAAGAACTGCAGCACTATATGGACGAGATGTTCAAATTTCCGGAAATATCGCTGGATTGGTAAGCGTTAAAATGGTGATGGCAATCAACCCATGAAAGGGGGATTGTATGAATGAAGCGGATGGCCATACAGACTTTATTAGTGATGTGCATGATCATCATAGCGTTGGGAGTGAGCGGATGCATGAACAAGAAGCAGGACCCGGAAGTAATCAAGGATGAAATGATGGCCTATTTGGAGAAGAAGTATGGAGAGGAGTTTGTCCCCCTGTCTTTAAGCTTCAGCGATTTTGCATACAGCTATGACCGGTTGTACGCGTATCCGAAAAAAGGGACGGAAAAAGATGCTTTCGAGGTGTGGGGGACGAGGAAGGATGACGGTTCCTACAGCATGAGCGACGGGTATTTTGCAAAATATATCAGGCCGGAATATGAAACGGTGATGTCCGGTTTTGTCAGCGAGATTTACAAGGATTTCAAACTGTACACGGATTTTAACGAGGGGATTATGCCTGACAGGTTAAACAAGAATACCAAAATTGAAGAGATCTATAACAAAGACGAGCTCTTCTTTTCAGATACGGTGATTTTTGTGAAAGAATCCTCTGCGAAAGGAATTGATGATGAAGAAAGCTTGCGAACAATCGCAGAGAAGATGCAGGCCAAGAAAATGGTTGGCAGTGTGCGTATCTATATCGTTTTTGATGATAAGTATGAATCCATCGGATTGGAGACATTAAAGGGTTTATCCCCAACCGAAGATAAAAATTACTTCCCCTATTATCGCAAAAGGATAAAGGTAACTCATAAACTGGAGATCAAGAAATATGGAGAGGAGGCCTATTCAAATGGCTGAGTTGAGTGAGAGTCAGTTATTGTTGCTGGATAATTTAATCTACCTCAATGAAGTTGCAAATAAAACAAATGAAACTGTTGGCGATATTGTAGGGGAATTATTGGATGAGGATGCCGAAAAACTCGACTTAAGCCGAAAAGATGGCAAATATCCCGGCCAAATGTCTAGGGCCGAATGGCTGGATATTTTGCATGTCATCAATAGAGACCCCCAATTAAAGGCTTTAAGGATCACCGACAGCAATCCAGCTGAGTACGGGATGCGTGTGGCTACTTTTGTGGATCCGGAAGGCGAGGCAACGGTGGTTTTCCGGGGAACGAGCGGAGACTTCGAGTGGTACGACAACGGTCAGGGCGGATATTTGCCGGAAACGACGCAGCAAAAGGCTGCGCTCGAATATATCGAAAAGCAGAAATACAACAATATCACGGTGACGGGACACTCCAAAGGCGGGAACAAGACGCAATTTGTCGCGATCATGTCCGATAAAGTCGACCGGGCGGTTTCCTTTGACGGGCAAGGCTTCTCGAGAGAGTTTCTGGAGGACGATAAATACAAGGACCGGATCAAGGCGAACGCTTATAAAATCACATCGATTTCGGCCGAGAACGATTATGTCAACTGCCTGCTTAACCCGATCGCCGCTACGATTAAGTATATCGATACGGAAGACCTTAGTCCTCTCAAATTCATTCAAAAATTCGGTGATAATCACAAGCCCAACATTATGCTGGATGAGAACGGGCAGCTTCGCGGACCAGCACAACAGGGGGAGATTCCCAAGTTTATCAATGAATTCAGCATCTATATCAACGAGAATATGAAAGAGCCCTATCGGAGCTATGCGATCGACGGGGCGCTGGGCTGGCTGCAGACAGAACCCGATGATGGATTTGAATTAATAAGTCTAGAACAAAAAATAAATGGGTCTTTGATGATCGCCAGTCATTTGGATGACTTTGTGTTTAATAAAATTTCGAAGAAGTATGGGGATGCGGCGGAATTAGTGGTCACGTATATTGCGGCTAGGTTCTTTCCGTTGCTATTCATGGACGATTATCTGAACTCGCAAGGAAAGATTATTCGCAATACGTTCGAGTATTCCGTCGAAAAGTTAAAGCAATTTGGCGACTGGATGGTGGATCGGCTAACTTCCGTAGCGGCTAAGATGATACAGTTCGGAATTCAAACGTATGAAGCCTTCACGAGGTTTCTCCGCATTATGCAGGCAGGATGGAACCTATTAAAAGAAGGAGCTATGAACTTTGTCAAAGACGTAAAAGACAAGGCCGTGTCGGCAGTCGAGGCAGTAGACCGGTTTAAAGATAAGATCACGCGTTCGGTGACGGATTTCTTCCAAAGCGTTGCCGAAGGGACGAAGAAATTTATCGATGTGATTGACCAGAAGTTGCATAAAGCGGTCGACAATGTCAAAGAAACGGCGAGCAGCATCGTGGATCGCGCCAAGTCCGCAATTGCTGAGAAATTCAAGGCGTTCAGAAACGCATTTGATAACATTGCGAAGGGGACTTTAGATGCGGCGGGACTAATGACCACGTATACCGCAGCGATCCTGTTTCCCGAGTTATTCATGGACGATTTCGTGAAAGCACTGTTGAAGAATAAGGAGAATATTCACAAGGCGTTGATTTTTGCCACCGATAAGCTCGAGCAATTTGGCGACTGGATGGTGAATCACCTGGTGGCTGCGGCGGACAAAATAAAACAGTTCGGGAACCGCGCAGCCGAAGCCATGACGAAGTTTGCCCGGGCCGTGCAATCAGGATGGATTAAATTGAAAGGACGCGTCACGGACTTTGCCAAAGACGTGAAAGATGGGGCCCTGCAGGCGGTTCAGGCAATGGAGCGGTTTAAAGACAAGGTCGTGAGTTTGGTGAATAACTTCTTCAAGAGTGTTGCCACAGGTGCGAAGAAGTTTGGTCAGGGGGTTTCCAAACTGTGGAATAAAACGGTTGACAAGGTCAAAGAAACGGCGCGCAGCATCGTGAATCGCACCAAGAACGGTATTGCAAAGAAATTCGAATCATTTAAAACGGGCATCGAACTGATGACCAAACTTGCGAGAAAATCAGCAGAGCATTCCTTGCGCAAGACAAAGGATAAACATGGAAACAGCGGTTATATCAAAAAAATCGCCCGGGGCTATCGATCATATGCATCGGGCAGCTTGGCGGTCGATTACAGCCGGCTGGCAGATCTGCGGGCAAAGGTGAAGCATCTGGAGGACGACTTCGGGTCATCCGTCCGGAAAATCATCAGCGACGCGCAGCGGATCACATCCAGTGTGGGACGATCGTACAGCGAGCCGAATGTGCAAAGGCAAATTCATCAGATTCAGAGAGCCTGCGACCGCGTGAATCAGTACGGCAGACGGGTTGCCGAAGAGCTGCAAAGAAAAGTCAATTCCCTGAAATATGCCGAACAACAATATAGAAAAATTGAGTCGATGCTTTCCTGAAATGTCTGCTTGTTCGAATAGAGGGAGCGAAGATGTTTGTATGAAGCATTTTTTGAAGGAACTGGTCAACGGGAAGAATCTGCTTGTCACTATACTTGCTGCTTTGACTCTGTTGTATGTGGTTGGGGTAGTTATTTGGGTGTTGTTTATAAGAGTAATAGTGAATGTTGGCTGGATGGAAGGCGCTATGAATTTATTTTTATTTGTTGTTAATATCCCGCTCGTCCTGATTTTATTATCTGTCACCACGATGTATGTACTTTCTATTACCTCAAAATTTAAACATTTGATTCTTATTGGGAATGTAGTATTCTTATACTTGGCTATTGGGTATACGTTTCTATTGGATACGTTCACGGGTGGCTTTATATATATAAGTTTTATGTATCCAATTCTTATTTATGGATTCATTTGTTATTTCATTATTCTGCGCGCTCCAGGGGACATCAAGCGATAACTCAAATGAATAAAAAATGGAAGGTATCATTCCCCATGAGGAATATCGATACCTTCCTTTTCGTCATGCAAGAGCGAACATTAGCCCGAAATAGCCGAACACCGGGATAAGCAGCCCTATGGCGAAGGCCAGTATGAGGCGGTTGCTCCTGTACATCCAGATCATTCCGGCAGCCAAAATGAGAGCCGCCGCGAGCATGAGGATACTCTCGAGCGACAGGGTGAAAGTCAGCTTCATGTCCGGGCTGAAGCTTCCGCGGTACAAGCCCGTAAAGAGCGGCGAGGGCGGTACGGACTGCAGCGTCTCCCTCACATTATGCGGAGGCGTCTGCCATCCGAGAAATCCGGTTACGATGAACAGGATAAGGGCAATGACGCTCTCTGCACGGAGCCACGGTCGAGGCATGAACGATGGGTTACGTCTGATCGTCGACCGGTACCCGAAGCCGTTCGTGTAAGCGAACAGCAACAGCGGCGCGATGAGAAGATGCTTGATAAGCAGCAACTGTCCGTAAGGCAGCATCCATGCGTTCACGTATTCCGGTGTGGTGAAGCTCATGAGCGCGAGTCCCGAGAGGAGCGTAACAAGAACGGAGACGATGGCGACGGGGGAAAACCACCCTAGGAACCTGGACCAGTTCTCGTCGCTGCGCGAGAACCAGCCTACCACGAACAAAGTGCCGATCCACACCGTCACAGCGAGGAAGTGCGCGGATTGCACGGCAAGTCCCTTCATGGAATAGAGCGAAGCAGCGTGACTGTTGTATCCGCGCCCAATGGCCAGCAGCGCCGTAATGAACACACCTACTTTCGCCATATGCCTGTCTTCCCGGAACGGCTTCAGGGCGAGCAGCGCGACGAGCCCGGCTGACCCGATGAGCGTCCACAGCCATGCCTTGCCGGCATTAATTTCGGTCAGAATACTCTTTAGAGTAGCCCCGTAGGATATGCCAAAGTCGCTCGCAAACAGCAGAGCCGTACGATGAACGGGCATAAAGGAAAGAACAGGTACCGCGATAGCACAGGCAAGCAGCAGGCCGTTGCCGACATGCACCTGCGGCCTGATCTGCTCCGGAACGAATCGCAGAAGGAAAGTCCCCATTAACATGGCGAAGCAAATATACAATAATCCCTCGCTGATATAGATCATCTTTTGCGGTTCCGCGCGATCAGAATAACGGCTGCCACGATTATGATGACGCCGATTGCGATGGCGGCGGTCATGTAAGGGCCGCCATCAGGCTCGGAAGCCGAATCCGCTTCGCCGTTATCGGCCGGTGCGGTGCCGTCCTCTCCGCTATTGTCCGCCGGCTGCGGCGAGGCTTCCGGCGAAATTTCAGGAGACGCGGCCGGCGGGGAAGGAGAAGCCTGCGCGGCCGCCTCGACGGCGAAAGCGTATTCCCCTTTCACGGAATGGCCGTCCTCTCCGACGATCGTCCACTTCACTGTATACTTGCCGTTCGGCAGCGTCTCCTGCACAGGCCCGCTTAGCACGGCGCCATTGACAGAGGTATCTCCAATGTCGATTTCTTCGCCGGCTTCATTATAGAGCTTGAAGCTGCTGAGCTTCTCGATAGCGGTGTTGAAGGTCATCTCGATTTGCGCCGGCGACTCCGTAACCGTTCCGTCTTTGGCTGGGGCCGAGTCTTCCAGGTGGGAGTGCGCCGAGGCGAGGCCGGGTAGCGACCATAGGAGTACGATAGCTATCATCCAAATTCGTTTCAAAGTGTTGTACCTCCCAGTTCTTCGTACCCTGCGGGCGACGTTTGTCATTGTCTGTAAAGCCAGCCTTATAGCAGATTGAAGGCCGAAAGAGATGATTTAGATGTTAGCCATTGTACCATGGAAGCGGGATGAGAAGCAGTCTCCTTTTGCAATTGTTCATCAGAAGAAATCAGAAGGGAAGAACAATCCATTTCTCGCTATGTACACCGTTCGGGCAGGAACGATTCGTTCCTTATTCTGAACCAAATAAATGTGCTCATGCACGGATCAACGCTTGGGGGCAGAGACGATCCGGAACAACGATCCGTGTCTGAACACCGATTACTGCTTTGTCGTAATCGGTGTTCAGACACGAACTATAGACGGATGCAGCATTTCCTGCACCATTTAAAAGACAGGGGGACGGCTGGCTTCATTATGGCCAGGGGAGAAACGAGGCTTTCTGCAATGGGTTGGCCATCCTCCCCGAATGCCGGCCGATCATTGAATGACTGCCTCCAGGCTGGAAGGCTGTTCCTCATACAGACCTGCACTTAAATACCGCTCCCCGGTATCCGGTCCCAGCGCTACAACGCGCTTGCCTTTGCCGAGCTTGCGGGCGACCCGGATCGCAGCCCATACGGCGGCACCTGTCGAGGGGCCAGCCAGAATGCCTTCTCGTCTAGCCAATTCCCTCGACGTTTGCCATGCGTCTTCGTCAGTAACATGGATGATGTCGTCCACAATTTCCAAATTAATCACGTCTGGAATTTCCGGCGGGCTAATGCCATATATTTTATGCTCGCCGGGCTCTTCGCCCTCCAGAACTTTGGAATGGGCCGATTCCACTAGATACACCTTGACATCAGGCAATATTTCCTTTAGCCGCTCTCCGACTCCTGTGATCGTCCCTCCGGTGCCGGAGGTCGCCACAAACGCATCCAGATTGCGGTCTGTTTGATCCAATATCTCCTCCGCGGTTGTGATCCGGTGTATGGCAGGATTGGCCGGATTTTGCAACTGTTTGGCGATAAAGCTGTTGGGCGTTTCTTTATGCAACAGCTCAATTCGTTCCTTAACCGCATCGATATCTTCATCCGCTTTGAAGGTGACGATGCTTGCCCCGAAAGCGCGCAGAAGCTCAAACCGCTCTCTGTTGTATTTTTCACTGATAAAGATGATCGACTTGTAGCCAAGCACAGCCGCGATCGAAGCGAGTCCGATCCCCGTATTGCCGCTGGTTAACTCGATAATCGTGCCGCCAGGCCGCAATAGTCCCTCTTTTTCAGCTTGCCGGATGATGCCGAGTGCCGTACGATCCTTTACGCTGCCGTTCGGATTGAATGATTCCAGCTTCAAATAAAGCTCGGCTGCTTCTTCGTTCACCAGCTTGTTAATGCGAACGATAGGGGTTTGGCCGATCAAATCGAGGATATTATCTGCCAGCTTCTCTCTGTTGCCCATTGCGTTCCCTTCTTTCTAGTAAACTTTAAAATAACGATCATGCGAAACACCGGCTTCACCCGTTCTATTGCTGCGCTCCGGGCGCTTTATTCGTCTGCTCGGGCACTTGAATGGGGCTGCCATCGTCCTCCGCTCCGGTATGGCACGACGGAAGCTTTATTGTGGTTTGATTCGCAGACGTGGATAATGGTTTCAGGCCAATAGTCGACGCCAATAATAGAAGAACAGATAAAGCCGTCAGTTTGATATATCTCTTCATTCGCTTTCACTCCTTGCGCCTATCTGCCGTTGAAATCCGGAATGGCTTTGAAGATCAGACGCTCCCCGAGAGCCTCGATATCCGTGGATTCGTCCAGTATTCCTTGCTCTTTCTGTTCATTAAGGAAAAATTTAGCATTTTCCACGGCGCCGTTGACACTCGGTCTCCAGTAATAGTTTTTCAGCAGTTTCTCGTTGGTAGCCAGATCCGCTCCGACAAAATGATTGTCGACCTCAAGCTGAGCCGCCTCGGTTGGATGAGTCCCGACCCACTCGGCTGCTTTCAGGATCGCCCGCGTAAAGGCAGCTGCTTTCTCCGGATCCTTCTTCGCCAGATCGCCGCTGACGAAAGAGTAGCAGCAATAACCGGATTTGTATGGCTCGTCTTTGGCATTGCTGAGCAGCAGTGTATATTTGTTCTCATCTATCGCTTTTTGCGCGACGGGATCCCAGACGATAAAGGCGTCAATTTCTTTCTTTTCGGCGGCGGTAACGAGTTGATCGGATGGATACGCTCTCCACTGTACATCCTGCTTCGGATCGATGCCTTGGTTCTTCAGCTCGATCGAGAGCGTAATCATTGGACCGCCGCCAATGACGTCGACGCCTATCGTTTTGCCTTTCAAATCTTTCACCGACTTAATGTCCGAGTTGCTGGGGGCGACCGCCTGGATGCAACCGGCATGAAGACCACCGGTAAGCTTGACGTCAAGCCCCTGCTCGGCCGGCTTAAACCAGGAGAAGTTGCCCTGAGTCGCGTCTACCTTCCCGGTCGCAATTCCGTTCTTGAGCGTGTTGAAATCCATTTTTTGCATTTCGGGCTGCAAGCCCTCCGCTTCAAAAAATCCTTTCTTCCACGCTACGAAGGTGGGCGCTTCACAAGTCCCGCTGGAGTAAGCAATCGTAATTTTATTCCCGGTTTTAAACGAGACTGTTGTCCCTGTGGCAGCAGACGCCGTAACGCCAGACTGCGGCCGATTAGCCGCTTCCTTCTGTATGTTCGAGCAAGCCGCCAATACTTGGAAAGCCATAATCATGGAACCTGCGCCTAAAATGGCTTTCCGGTTTACCCAACGTGATTTCATGTTCTACTCCACATCCTTTCATGAATTTGTCCATTCGGACCGTCTCCCGAAATCCGGGCAACTAATCCGATAATTCCAATATGTATTTCCTGAATTTCTTGGAATTGATTATAGGATAGGCTCTCATAAACTTCCAGTCAATACAGGGATTATCTATAAGGATATTAATAATATTGATTAGACCGCCGGCTCATCCTATACTAATATCTTACTTAACCGATGGGAATTTAATGTATATTATTGAGTTTAAGAAGGAGGCACTGCTAATCATGGATAATGCCAAGAACATCGTATTGAATAAGCGTTTACGCGCAGGGATATTCAATGCGGAAGCAATCAGATTAAAAAAACTGCTGCCGACTCTCTCGGTGGCCTTGTCGCTTTTCCTGCACCTGTTTGTCCCCGATCAACAAAAGGTAGCTTCGAATCAGGTTTACAGCATTGTGCTGACCATTTTCCTTGTGTATTACTTCATCCGCTTTGCCATCGGTTCCGTTCGCCCTGGCACCAGATGGGACAACAAATTGGGTGAGCAGGCTCCATTGATCAGCGCTGTCTTTTTGCTGTCGGCCTTATGGGAATTGTGTACGCAAAAGCTCGCTCTCTTCCCGATGCCGTATTTTCCTTCACAGGTTAAAGTGCTCGATGGGCTGATTAACGATTTCTTCAATTTGTCTATCAGCGCCGTCTATTCCTTCCGATTGTTGGTTATCGGCTTTGCGCTCGGAACTGTTCTCGGCTTGATTACGGGGATTTTGATGGGATGGAATCAGCGGTTCCGCTATTGGGCAAATCCGGTCCTTCGCATACTAGGTCCTATTCCATCAACGGCTTGGATTCCAATCGTGCTTGTCATATTTCCAACGAGCTTCACGGCCAGCATCTTCTTGCTCGTGCTCGCTTCCTGGTTTCCGGTTACGGTCATGACATGGACCGGAATCGCGAACGTGAACAAATCCTATTTCGAGGTGGCCAAAACTCTCGGCGCCAATGAGAAATACTTGATTGCCAAAGTGGCCATTCCGGCGGCGTTCCCGAGCATCTTCACGGGCTTGTTCATGGGCACCGGGACCTCCTTCGTAACGCTAATTGTAGCTGAAATGCTGGGAGTCAAAGCCGGACTCGGCTTTTACATTACGTGGGCGCAAGGTTGGGGAGAATATTATAAGGTATACGCGGCTCTCTTCATCATGGCGCTGCTGTTCTCAGGCATCATTACGCTGTTGTTTAAGGCTAGGGATAAAGTATTGGTATGGCAAAAGGGGTTGATCAAATGGTAGGGGCCGCTTCATCCGGAAGAATAGATATCAAGCAAGTCGGACGAACTTTTCAAACCAGCGAAGGAGATAGCGTGGTCGCCCTGGATCATGTGAACCTCCGGATCGAGCCGGGAGAATTCATCTCCTTGATCGGTCCGAGCGGCTGCGGCAAGTCCACGCTGCTTCGGCTGATCGCCGGTCTTGATCAGGCAACCGAGGGAACCATTGCCGTCGACGGCGAAACGATTACGGGCACCCATCACACGAGGGGACTGGTCTTTCAGGACCCTACTTTATTTCCATGGAAAAATTTATGGGACAACGTGGCGAGCGGACTCGATGCACGCGGCATCCTCAAGCACAAATCGGAGGAGGTTAGCGCCTTTATTGAACTCGTCGGCCTGAAAGGCTTTGAGAAAGCCTATCCCCATGCCCTCTCAGGGGGGATGGCCCAACGCGCAGCGCTTGCCCGAGCTTTGGTAAATCATCCGAAAGTTCTGCTTCTGGATGAGCCGTTAGGAGCCCTGGACGCTTTTACCCGGATGAATTTGCAGGATGAACTGCTAAGGATATGGCAAGATCGCGGCACGACGATCGTCTTTGTTACCCATGATATTGATGAAGCCATCTATTTGAGCGACAGAGTTATCGTAATGACACCTCGACCTGCGCAAATCAAAGAAATATGGACGATCGATTTGCCGAGACCGCGAGCCCGAAACAGTCAGCCGTTTTTCCGTTACCGCTCGCAAATTATGGAATCCTTTCAATTGGTTCCGCAGGGGGGAAAGGAGCTTTCAAATTGAAACTTCCATCTTGGATACATGCGCTGCTGTTAGTGGTGGTTCTGCTCATGATCTCTGCCTGCAGCGCCGCGAATCCGTCTGAACAGCCTGGTGCCAAGACAGCTGCGGCGGATGCAGCGAAAGCGGAAGAAGGGGATCAGCTGCAAATCGTGGTTTCGACTAGTCCGGACAACGTGACTGTCAATAGTCCTGTGAATCTCACAGCCAAAGTGTCGAAAGAGAGTCAGCCGGTAACGGACGCCACCGTTCAATTTGAAATATGGAAAGCAGGTGGAAATCCGGACGAACACCTACAAGCCGCTGCCAGCTTTGACAAGAAGGACAGCTACGTCTTAAGGGGAACATTTGCGGAGAAGGGCTCTTATTATGTTATCGTGCATGTGACGCCCAAGAATGCCGCTCGAATGCAAATGGCTTCCGGTCAATTCGAGGTGAAATAGATGCGTCTTCGTCCAGGCAAATTGCTGTAGCCTCTATGTCAGGCTGACTCGGATACGATCATTCTTCTTCTGCGCTTGGCGAGCCGTCTCTTCGCGTTCCGGTTATGGAAGTACTGGATTACATAATAGGAAATGACCGAAGACAAGATGCCGAATATGCTCATCCCGATCAGGATGTGCAGCCCGCCGTGGAGAATAGCTTGTACAGCGGAGAAATCTCCCTGAAGAATATCCAGAATCCGGGCTTCCCTCACTTTGCTGGATCCGGAAGCGGCGGGATAAATCCATTCCCCCAGCATTTTGGCCAAGGGCATCAACAGGATCGGCAGGAAGGTAAGCTTCCCGACGACATTGCCGATGATAGCTGCCGGCATGGAGCCGCCGGAAAGCTTGACTACCGGATAGAAAATCAGGTAGACGAGGCAGGCGGTCGATATGACGATCATTTCAAGGCCGAAGCCAATGGAGAATCCAAGCGAAATCTTCTTCACGCCCCCGGGGGTCCGGAAGAGACGCAGAAAATTCAGTTTGAACGCTCTGTATAATCGGTTTGGAAAACTTGTTTTTTTTCTCACGTTTAAGGCTCCTGTCCAAAGAAACAACTTAGGCTTTCATCTTAAATATGATTATATCATAAGCCGGAGCCGGGAGGTTACCGGGTGCTTACTCCAGCTTGAATCCGCGGCTTCGCAAATACTCGCGCATATGGGGCCGGGCAGGCTGTGTTAATTTATCGGCCATTAACCGGGTCCAGGGAGTATCCTTCGTGCCGTTTGTCCGCTCGGACAAATATTGAACCATCGTTTCGTCATATGGCTCAAGCTCCCGGTCCGCTGTGGCCGCATCAAAACGGTTCATGTGCAGCACTGCCCGTACCGGCAGGCGCGGACGGCTCATCGGCGACTGGTCCGGATAGCCCAGGCACATGCCGAATACCGGATAGACCAGATCGGGAAGCTCCAGCAGCTGCGAAACCTCGGCGATCCGGTTGCGGATGCCGCCGATATATACGATGCCGAGCCCGAGCGATTCCGCGGCGATCGCTGCGGTTTGGGCAGCCAGCGCTGTATCGACCGTTGCAATAATGAAGTTCTCTGCCGAGCCCTCGTAGGAAGCGAGCTCCGGCGTATAACGGGCTGCAGCGTCTTTCAACCGGTGCAAATCACCGCACCAGACAAGGAAGACGGGGCACTCCCGTACATAAGCCTGTCCGCCGCACATCTCCGCTAGAGCTGCCTTCCGCTCCGGATCGGTAACGGCAATTACGCTGTAAGCCTGAACGTGGCTTGAGCTTGAAGCCATTTGACCGGCCGAGACAATCTGTTCCAGCGTGGCCGTGTCGACCGGCCGGTCACTGAATTTGCGAATAGAACGATGATTCATGATCACGTTTAACGTTTCATTGGGGAATGTCATCTTTCGTATCAACTCCTTCACTTGTTTATTAAACAATAAGAAACAAAGCGAAAGCAAACGCGGCTTATTTGAAGCGGGATCGTGTCCCGTCCCGTCAAGCATTGGGAAGGCTTGGTCGTTTTCGCCGAATTTGCTTTTTTCTGGGAAAGGCGCTATAATGAGATTAATTCATTTCTGTTTTGAAGCGATATTCACATATTGAAAAGAGTGTCACTTTGAAGATGGAGCTTTTTTCAATGTGTGAATTTTTTTTTGCATCGTCAGATGAAATCTTAATCGCTCTCTTTGGGAGATGCTAAGGTTCACTGCGGGAAATTGAAAAGGAACATGTTAATTTACATTAGGAGGAACTTACCCATGGAAACTGGTACAGTGAAATGGTTTAACGCGGAAAAAGGCTTCGGTTTCATCGAAGTTGAAGGCGGAAGCGATGTATTCGTACATTTCAGCGCTATCACCGGCGAAGGCTTCAAAACGTTGGACGAAGGTCAACGCGTTCAATTCAACATCGTACAAGGCAACCGCGGCCCGCAAGCGGACAACGTTGTAAAACTGTAATGGTGTGCTTGGATTCTGCCCTTAACATGAAAGGTTAAGGGCAGTTTTCTTTTATTCTGAACTAGGAGGGATATCATGAATTACCGTAAAAAAACGTTCGAGGAAATACCCGAGGAGCCTACGCCCATTTGGTCATGCACCAATGAAAGCTGCAATGGCTGGATGCGGGATAACTTTACGTTTGACTACACTCCCGTTTGTCCTTTATGCTCCGCATCAATGGAAAAGGGAACCAAGGTGCTTCCCCTTCTGGTCAATAACAACACCGAAATGAAGGCCCTCAAAAAGGGTGTTTCCATTCAGCAGTCTTAAGTTTCTGCAGCTTTAACAACAACCGCAGGGGTCACGTATGATGTGGCTCACTGCGGTTTTTTTCATTTACACCCGTATTTATAAAAATTATCTTTGAAACAGTTCAATCCATTCCTTCTCAGGTCCATAAATGAAGAAGTATTTATATCCGTTCGGCAGAGTCGTAATCTCCTGATCAACAAATTCCACGTGATCTATAGATTTGAGACGGCTGAACTCCTGCTCAATGTCGTCCACAGTAATTGCGAAATGGTGGACTGTGGCTTCTGACGGAAGCTTGTCGCTATACCCCTGAATCAGCTCGATTTCGGTTTCGTCACTGCCGCCAAACCCGAGAAGAGCGAGCTCAAATACCCCGTTCGTATGCGTGAACCGTTCCTTCAATTCCAAGCCAAGCACTTCCGTATAAAACGTTAGGGTTGCTTCAAGATCGCGTACGACAACGCCGACGTGGTCAACTTTTTTAAATCCCATAACTAAACCGCGCTCCTTAAAATGAAATGTTGAATGAGTTGAAATGATCATAAAAACATATAAACTGATTTGTCAAGTAGGATTTATGAGTTTATCG
Organism: Paenibacillus caui; assembly: GCF_019904135.1. Classification (GTDB taxonomy): domain Bacteria; phylum Bacillota; class Bacilli; order Paenibacillales; family Paenibacillaceae; genus Fontibacillus; species Fontibacillus caui. The sequence continues at coordinate 63,070 of NZ_JAIOGQ010000016.1, forward strand.
ATTTAAATTGTTAAAATTTTGTGTTGACAGACATATCCAAGGCTCCTAAAATGGTAATCAATTTCAAACTAACGTGCTTGGAATAATCGGTAATTATGAACGGGGGAGAAACATGAAAAAATGGTTTAGTGTTGTTTTGATTTTAGTATTTGTGCTGCTTTCTGCCTGCTCGAATGAGCAAGGAAGCCCCGCTGCATCGTCCGCAGCGAATCAGAGTGCTTCGAATTCCGGTACGGGTGCTTCAGCGGATGCATCCGCACAGCCAGCGTCCTCACCGGCGGAAACAGGACAATCCGGTACCGGTTCCAGTACAGAGCTGCCGGACAAGCTGAAGAACCCGGTTAAGATCGCGCTGGTTACCCGCATTACTTCGGGTTCGTTCTTCAATGCTTATAACAAAGGGGTTCAGAAGCAGGTAGACGCCTTCGGCGGCGAATTGAAAATTTATGATTCGGGCAACGATCTGTCCAAAATGGCTTCCAATATCGAAACGGCCATCAATGAGAAGGTCGACGCGATTCTGGTGAACAACGGTACGGCACAGGCGCTCGAGCCTGCCGTGAAAAAGGCTGTAGCTGCCGGAATTCCCGTGGTGGCCTATGATACGGATCTCAGCTTGCCCGGAGTGTCTTCCATCAACCAGGACGATTACCTGCTTGCCTGGCAGTCGCTGAAGAAAATGGCCGGCGATTTGAACGGGAAAGGCAACATTGCTGTGCTGTGGGTTGCGGGCTATCTGCCAATGGAGCGGAGACAGGTGATGATCGATGCATTCTACAAGCGGTATCCGGGAATCAAGGAGGTGGCGCGCTTTGGCAGCGTTACGTCCAATACATCGCTCGATACGCAGGCTCAGGTAGAGGCTTTGCTTAAGAAGTTCCCTAAAGAGGGAGAGCTTCAGGCGATCTACTCCAACTGGAACGAATTCACACGCGGGGCGCTTCAAGCCTTGAAGCAGGCCGGACGCACGGATATTAAGGTGTACGGAATCGACCTCACTGACGAGGAGCTTCCATTGCTTAAGGAAGCGAACAGCCCTTGGGTGGCGGCTTCCGCAACGAACCCGGGGAATGTAGGAGAAATCCAGGCAAGACTTGCTTACCAGAAAATAGCCGGCGAGAAGGTGCCGGAGGATGTATCTATTGAACCGCACCTGGTTGAGCGGGCCGCGCTTCCCAAAGAGAAAATTTCTTTTGCCGATCTGGGAAAATACGTACCGGGTTGGGGTGATTCCAACGAAGCCCGCTCTCCATGGATGACGGAGCTTGAGAAGGGTGCGAAAAAGTGATGCTGGAGCTGGGTGGCATCGGACAGGATTTCGGAGCCGGACCTGTGCTTCATAATGTGTCATTTACCGTTCGAAAAGGGGAGGTGCATGCCCTCCTCGGCATGAATGGAGCCGGGAAAAGCACGCTGCTTCATATCGCCGCCGGCGTTTTTTCGCCCAAGGAAGGGAACGTAGTCATTGACGGAAAGCCTGTCGTCTTCAAAAGTCCGGCAGACGCGGCAGCTCATGGGGTCGTCTTCCTGACACAGGAAGTGGACCGCGGGCTTGTACCGCAATTGTCCGTTCACGAAAATTTGACTGTCGCGCTGCTCAAGAAAGAGAAAGCGGTTCTGTTTCCCAAGAAAGCGAACCGGCTGCGGGCCCGTCAGCTTCTTGCCGAGTACGGACTTGAACTTGATGTCGACAAACCGGTCCGTCTGTTGTCCCTTTATGAGAAGCAGATGCTCTCCCTCATCCGGGCGGTCACGAATGAGGCCAAGTATCTGCTGCTGGACGAGCCTACGGCTTCCTTCGATCCGCGCGAAGCGGAGCGCTTCTACGCAACGGTGCGCAAGCTTCGGGAGCAAGGAATAGGGATCGTCTTTGTCTCCCATAAGCTGCACGAGGTGATGGCGCTGTCGGACCGGATCACCGTGCTGCGGGGCGGCTCTGCCGTTCTTGAGGAGGAGGCGTCCAAAGTAACCCTGGAGAACATAGTTGAGAAAATGACGAACGGCGAATCTGCCGTCATCCGGAAAGAGCGGAAGGACAAGGCGTTTGACGAAGTGCAATTTGCGGTGAACGGTCTTCGGCTTCATCGGGACGCGAAGCCTGTGTCACTGCGGATCGGGAAAGGCGAAATTGTTACGGTGTTCGGCCTGCTGGGCAGCGGCAAAACTTCGCTTGCCGAGACACTGTTCGGCTTGCGCCGCCCTTATCAGGCTCAGGTGAAAGGGACGACTCGGCGGATCGGAAGCTCGCTTCAGGCGGTGAAGGCGGGGCTAGCCTTTATTCCGGAGGAACGGGGCAGGCAGGGGATCTGGAAGAAGGAGGATATCCGGACTCATCTGGCGCTTTCTTTCCAAGGCTGGATTTCAAAACGCAAGGAGACGGATTACAGCCGGAATTTAATCTCTTCCTTCGCCATTCGACCCGAATCGCCGGAATACAAAGTCGGCAGACTGAGCGGCGGCAATCAGCAAAAGGTGGCGATCGCGAAGTGGTTTGCCCAGGGCAGGGAGCTGGCGCTATTTGATGAGCCGATGAAAGGCATCGATGTGGCTGCCAAAGAGACCATATTTCAAATGATTGAATCGCTCGCCGAGCAGGGAACCTCGGTGCTGTATTTGACGGCGGAGCCGGATGAGGCGCTGCGGATATCGGACCGGATAGTCATTTTGTCCGGCGGAGAGATCGTAGAGGAACGGGAAGCGCACGAGCTTACCCTGGAAGAGCTGCTGCTGGCAGCGGATAAGGAGGTTGAATTTGTTGGAAACGATTGAGATAGCGCGCCCCCTGAGGGGCGGAAAGCCGCTTGGCGCCTATTTGTTCCGCTATGGAGCCGTCATTACGGTAATCGGCGTTGTCGTATTTTTCTCCATTGTGAATGAGCACTTCTTGACTTACAACAACCTGAAGGATATTTTGAAGGCTATATCGGTGACGACTTTTCTTGCTCTCGGCGTAACGTTCAGTCTTGTTGTGGACGGATTTGATGTATCGGTCGGATCGACCACCAGCCTGGCCACGATTGCGGCGGCTTCGGCCTTGGTCCTTCATCGCCAGGAGCTGTTCGTGACGCTGCTTGTTCCGCTGCTATGCGGGGTGGCGGTAGGCTTGTTCAACGCCTTCCTGGTTGTGAAAGTCAAACTGCCGGACTTGCTCGCAACGCTGGCCGTGATGTACATTGTGAACGGCATTCAGCTGACATATACCAAAGGATACACCATTTACGAAGGAATGGCGCTGGATAACGGCGCGGCAACGGGGCGCTTCATTCCGTCTTTCCTGTTCATCGGCCAGGGAGAACTGCTCGGCATTCCGGTAGCGGTCATTCTGATGCTGCTGATCGTGCTCCTTGCGCACTTGTTTCTGGAAAGAACAACGATAGGGCGCCATATGTACATGGTCGGCGGCAATCCGGAGGCCGCCAATTTGTTCGGCATTCCGGTCAACCGTTACCGGGTGCTCGCATACGTACTCAGCGGACTCCTTGCAGCCGTCGGCGGAATCGTCCTGACGAGCCGGATCGGAACGGGCCAGGTATCGGCCGGAGCCCCGCTTCTAATGGACGCGGTAGCGGCGGCGTATATTGGCTACGCCTTGTTCGGCGAGAAGAAACCGAGCGTTATCGGTACGCTGCTGGGCTCCATACTCATCGGCGTGCTGTTGAACGGGCTTACGATGATGAACGTTCCGTATTTCGCCCAGGATATCGTGAAAGGGTCCATTCTGGTGCTGGCGCTCGCTTTTTCGTTCCTGCGCAGGGACAAGAAAGCGTAGAACCGGAAAACCGGGAGGCTTCGCCGTCTTTCGAAACGCCATAACAGCTTGACGTCAGGCGTATGGCCTGGTTCAGCGATGCCTTCGACCAGATTAGATAAAAATGAAAGAGGGCAGTCCCTGGCGGACTGCCTCAACAATAAAGCCGCTTTGCCGCCAAGGATGCTTGGACAGCGAAGCGGCTTATATTTTGCCCGCCGGCTGCTTATTCGAAGAATGGGCTTTACTCGGGGGTAGCCTGTTTTCCGGTAATCAGATGATATTCCTTCAGCATAAATAACCTCCAGCGGGTAATCATACCGAAGGCGAGCAGAAAGAACAGGCCGCCGGTTTGCGGAATGCTGACATATTCCTGGATGAACTCATGCAGGATTAGCCGTACAGCAAGCAGGCCGAGCAGAATAAAGGCAAATCCGGGAGACCGCTGGGCGAATACTTCGCCGCCTTTGACTTCGAATTTTGTGGTCCGGATCAGCGGATAAGAAAAGAACAGCCAGCCCGCAGCAAAAGCTGCCAGCCCCCACCAGAACGGAATATGCGTGGGAGGATATACAAACATCAGCGCACCTGTCGCCATGCCGATCGGCGGCATGACTATTTTTTTCACGGTAACAGGCCGGCTGCTGGCTTTAAGGCGTACAAAAATAACGGTTAACGCGAACGCCACGGTGCAGAGCGTAACCACTATTCTTAAGGTTGCGGGAGTCATCAGATTATTGACATCCACCTGGGGTCTTCCTCTCTATACATGGATTTCGAATGCAACCATTATAGCATATCCTGCCTTGGGACTTCCTGTTTCAGAATATAATATAATATGTAAAAGAGGCTTATTCAAAGAAATCCGGGGGGAACAGCGACCTTAAGGAACTATCCATCTTCGCAGTGACACATGATTCAATCATTTGTGCAGGCTTATATAGGTTCATAGGTTCGTCGCAGAACACAAGGAGAAGGGGTGCAGTACCATGGATTCGAATGTGAAAAATAGTCAGGATTGGTTATTCTACATAGGCTCTTACTCGCCGGCTGATAAGCCGGGCATTCATTTGGCCGGGGTAAACCCGGAGAGCGGAGAAATGAAACTAATCAGCAGTACGTCCGGAATCGAAAATCCGTCGTTTCTGGCTCTTCATCAGGACGGCCGGACGCTTTATGCCGTGACGGAAACTGACGAGGGCGAAGCGGTCAGCTACCGGATTTCTCCGGAGGGGCAGCTCAAGGAGTTAAGCCGGGAAAACACCGGCGGCGAGCATCCGTGCCACATCGCCTATTCGCCCGCAAATGTCCTGGTGACCGTCAACTATACGGGAGGGCAGGTGAGCAGTTATTTGCCGGACGCCGAAGGGGCAATCGGCAAAACCGCTTCGCGCATTCAGCATACCGGCAGCGGACCGAATCCAAGACGGCAGGAGAAGGCGCATCCCCATTCCGCTATACCGGATCGGCAAGGGAAATATGTGTACGTCTCGGATTTGGGGTTGGATCGGATCGTGATCTACCGGCTGGAGGAAGGGCGGCTTGTAATCCATAAGGAGGTTTCCCTTCCGCCCGGAGCGGGACCGCGCCATTTTGTCATTCATCCATCGGAAAAATGGGCCTACGGCATCAATGAGCTGAACAACACGGTTACGCTCTATGCCTATCATGGGCAGGAAGGCGATTTAACGCCTCTGCAGCATATTTCCGCGCTGCCGGAACACATTAACCGGGAATGCACGGCGGCAGACATTCACGTCTCTTTATGCGGGCGTTTTCTGTACGGATCGAACCGCGGATTTGACAGCATTGTACGCTTCAGAATCGATTCCGCCACGGGCGAGCTGTCCGAGCCGGAATGGTTTCGCAGCGGAGGAGCCGGACCGCGGAACTTTGCGCTTACTCCGAATGGCCTGCTGCTTGCCGCGAACCAGGACAGCGATGTGATCGTTTCGTTCTTCGTCGATCCGGAAACCGGAGCGCTAAGCGAAACCGGATTCACGCTGCCTGTACCCAAACCGGTCTGCATTGCGGGCTGGGAAGGCTTGCGTTAAACCCGAAGCCATAATAGAGCCGCTTCTGCCTGGCAGAGCGGCTTTTTGGTATTAGGTTCATAAACCATATAAAAAAATCATACATTTCAGATAGAAAAGGTTTGACACGAGACAAATACAACTATAAAATGTCAGATATAACATACTAAACAGGTAGGATTAATACAGGAAAGTTTTTCAATCAAGATGGAGGTAAGCATCTTGCCTGGCAGACACGGGCGCAGCCTGGTTTGACCCTGGAAGACGCGAACCTTCATCTCTTTTTTCAAAACCAATTTATTGCTTTAGAGGGGTGATACTGTGAAGAAAGGGTTAAGAAAGGGAATTCTGATTAGTCTGGTTTTTAGTTTGGCCGTGGCGGTTACGGCTTGCGGCTCCGGAGACAAAGAGGCGGGGTCAGACAGCAAGAAGATTGAACTGCTAAACGTTTCCTACGATCCGACAAGGGAATTATACGAGAATTACAATAAGGCATTTGCCGCTTACTGGAAGAACAAGACCGGTCAGGAAGTGACCATCAAGCAGTCCCATGGCGGCTCGGGCAAGCAAAGCCGTGCGGTGATTGACGGCCTGAATGCCGACGTAGTTACACTGGCTCTGGGCTATGATATTGACGCGATCCAAAAGGAAGGCCAGATCAATGAGGGCTGGCAGAGCAAATTTGAACATAACAGTTCGCCCTATACATCTACGATTGTACTGCTGGTCAGAAAGGGAAATCCGAAAGGCATTAAAGACTGGAATGACCTGATCAAGGACGGTGTAGAGGTCATTACCCCGAATCCGGAAACTTCTGGAGGCGCACGCTGGAATTATCTCGCCGCCTGGGATTACGCGCTGCATCAAAACAACGGCGACCAGGATAAAGCCAAGGAGTTTGTCAAGAAGCTGTTCGAGCATGTTCCCGTTCTGGATACCGGTGCCCGGGGAGCGACCACTACTTTTGTGGAGCGCGGAATCGGCGATGTTCTGATCGCGTGGGAGAATGAAGCGCTGCTGTCCCTCAAAGAGCTTGGACCGGATAAATTCGAAATCGTATATCCTTCGGAAAGCATTTTGGCTGAGCCTCCGGTAGCGGTCGTGGACAAAAATGTCGACAAGAAGGGTACCCGGGAGGCTGCAGAAGCTTACCTGCAATACCTGTATTCCGAAGAGGGGCAGACGATCGCAGCCGAGAACTTCTATCGCCCTACCCTCGAAAGCGTGAAAGAAAAGTACAAAGACGAGTTTCAAGATATCAAGCTGTACACGATAGACGATGAATTTGGCGGCTGGGCCAAAGCTCAGAAGGAACATTTCAGTGAAGGCGGAATCTTTGACCAGATCTACACGCCCGGCCAGTAAGTAAGGAGCCCGCTCCAAATTCTCAACCTCAACAGAAAGGGTGCCTAAGATGAAGACAGCAACAGCATCAAATAGGGGGGTACTGCCCGGCTTTGGGTTAACGCTGGGCTACACGATACTCTATTTGAGCCTCGTCGTACTTATTCCACTATCAGCTCTGTTATTCAATTCAACGGGCCTGACCTGGGAGAAATTTTGGGGCGTGGCTACCGACCCGAGGGTTATCGCTTCCTACAGGGTCAGCTTTTTAACCGCAGCCGCGGCAGCGCTGGTTGATACCGTACTCGGATTGCTGCTGGCTTGGGTGCTGGTCCGGTATACATTTCCCGGCAAAAGCATATTCGACGCGCTGGTGGATCTTCCGTTCGCCCTGCCGACGGCAGTTGCCGGAGTTTCCCTGACGGCGATTTATGCGAATAACGGCTGGATCGGCTCTTTGCTCGAGCCGCTCGGCATCAAGGTGGCTTTTACGCCGCTCGGCATCATTATCGCCTTGATGTTTATCGGGATTCCGTTTGTAGTCAGAACGGTTCAACCGGTGCTTCAGGAGCTGGAAGCGGATGTGGAGGAGGCTGCGGCAACGCTCGGTTCCAGCCGTCTGCGGACGTTTGGCTCCGTCATTCTTCCGCAGTTGGCTCCCCCGCTCCTGACCGGCTTCGCTCTGGCATTTGCCCGGGGGATCGGCGAATACGGGTCCGTCGTATTCATATCCGGCAACATGCCCATGAAGACGGAAATCGCTCCGCTTCTGATTATGTCCAAGCTGGAAAGGTTCGATTATGCGGGAGCTACGGCAGTCGCGATCATTCTGCTGCTCATTTCCTTCCTGCTGCTGCTGGCGACAAACCTGCTGCAGCGCTGGATGCGCAAAAGCGCACGCTAGTATGCTTACAGGCAAGGTTGCATGAGATGGTTAAACTGCTAAGCTTATGCTTTCGAAGCCAGTTTTGATGAAGTTAGAACGAAGTTAGAACAAGGAAGCTGATGCTATACAAAACTTTTAGGAGGTAATCATTGATGGCAGGCACTGTTCCGGCTGTTCAGGCCAAAGCCCGGCAGGTTTCCCGCAATCAGGCGCTGTCCGAGTCCACCTGGGTGAAATGGACCCTGATCACCCTTGCCGGACTGGTTATGCTATGGCTGGTAGTTCTTCCGTTGCTGGTTGTTATAGCCGAAGCGTTTAAGAAAGGCTGGGAGGTCTACGCTGCAAGCATCACCGATCCGGATGCATTATCGGCCCTGCGCCTTACTCTGCTGGTGGCTTTCATAACCGTACCTCTGAACACCTTGTTCGGCATTGCCGCCGCCTGGGCGATCACCAAGTTCAGATTCCGCGGCAAGCAGCTGCTCGTTACGCTGATTGATCTGCCTTTTTCCGTATCACCGGTGATCGGCGGCTTGATGTACGTGCTCGTTTACGGCAAAAGAGGGTGGTTCGGCACCTGGCTTGATGACCATAATATTCAAATTGTGTTCGCCCTGCCCGGCATTATTCTGGCCACGCTGTTTATAACTTTTCCGTTTGTGGCCCGTGAGCTCATTCCGCTGATGGAAGACCAGGGACAGCAGGAGGAAGAGGCTGCGGTGACGCTTGGCGCCAAAGGCTGGAAGGTATTCTGGCACATTACGCTGCCGAATATCAAGTGGGGTTTGCTCTATGGCATTATTCTCTGCAATGCGAGAGCGATGGGAGAATTCGGGGCGGTGTCGGTTGTCTCCGGACATATCCGCGGCGAAACGAACACGCTGCCGCTGCATGTTGAAATCTTGTACAACGAGTATCAGTTTTCCGCGTCATTTGCGGTGGCGTCCCTGCTGCTTCTGCTTGCGCTCGTCACCCTTGTGCTGAAGGCGTGGTTCACCCGAAAGCATGCCCATTAATTTCGTCCAAATTATGAAAAACGGATTCGGCAAGCCGCTCCATCCCGGGCGGGCTGCTGAATCCGTTTTTTTGGCTGTGCGAGGGAGCTCCCCTTCTCCTTCGGCCCGTCTCCCGCGCATCAAGGAGTTGGCTTCGAAGGAGGGGGCTCCTCCGCAGAAGCGGGAGCTTCCTCTGACCCTGCCGGGTCATAATGGCCGGGGAAGGGCCGCGCTTTGCGCGGCTTGCCGTCGGTCCAGCGAAATCCGAGCAAGAACAGCAGCAGCTGTGCGGCGAGCGTATAAGGCGCGGCTTCCGCGCCGGCGAGATGGACCAGGAACAGGGCGGCGATTACAGCCGCCAGCCCGCGGAGCAGGCCGCTGCCCGGGGCCGGCCTGCGGTTTACCAGGAGGGCCTGTCCGAACATAAGAAGCGAGAACAGGCCCGAAACAAAGCGAGCCAGCGTGCAGGCGAGGTCCCATCCGTAGCCGGCGCTGGCTGGCGCCGGCAGCTCGTACAGCGCCTGCGCCAGCCAGGCGCAGAGCAGGATTCCTGCCGTGAGGAAGGCGAACGGCAGGGCGGGGCGAAGCTGCCGCCAGAGCGTGCGGCCCCAGCCGGGCTGCTCGCAGGCGTTCAGCAGCTTCAGGTGCTCGGCCGCAAGGCGCGAAGCTTCGCGGCTTAAGGTCCGGCGCAGCAGCGCAAGGCGTGCGGCGTCGAAATCCTGCAAGTAGGCGCCGATTTGGGAACGCAAATCGGGCGTTATGTAAGGGGCTGCAAGACAGGACAGAAGACTGCCTGTCCGTTCATCCTCCGGCAGCGGTTCATTCTGCATGCCTTCATCATCCGAGGGCAGAATCCGCAGCGCATGTTCCGCAGCTCCGTACAGACGCAAGCTTTCCAGCAGCCTTGCCGCCCTGGCCTCGTCCGCCTTCCTCCATGAACGCTGTGAAGCCAAGTACAGCCACGCGAACAGCACAGCGGCCGTAAGCGCCGCAGCGGCCCGCAGCGGATAATGATCCATCCAACTAAGCCAATCCGTAAGGAACACCAAGCTCACTCCTCTTGATTTTACTTCTTCCACTATTGCACACAAGAGGATATAAATTCAAGCAGCGGCAGGCCTAACTTGGGTAAATACAGCAGCCAATTAAGCCGATAAGTACATAATGTCCAAAAAGGAGAAGGTGACTCGTCTGGTCCAGATATAAAACCCTTAACCTGGTCTTGCTTTCTCCAAATTTGATGGCATTAGAAAACACCGAAGTATTGAATTTGGGTACTTCCACTATCACATAGAAAGAATAACGCATCGAATCAATTGACTCGATGCGTTAATTTTTATAATTTTTTATAGGTTTCATCATCGACAGGTTCTAACCAATCCGTTTCTCCCGGCGTAATTGCTAAGTGCACAAACCAACTGTTTTTTGTAGCGCCATGCCAATGTTTTACATGCGGAGGAATATTCACCACATCCCCCTTTTTGAGAAGTTGAGCTGGTTTTCCTTCTTCTTGATACCAACCCTCACCCCCTGTAACTAATAAAACTTGTCCAATTTTATGAGAGTGCCAGTTATTTCGAGCTCCTGGAGCAAAGGTTACATTCCCGATGGGTGCATTGAGGGGTGTCGCATCGGTAAACACCATTTGTAAGTAAGCATCCCCGATAAAGTTTGCTTCAACTTTTTGTCCCAATGGAAAGATTGTGCTATTGCTTAATTCTTCATATGCCATATTTTAATTCCTGCTTTCTTTTAATTTTTATAGATTTCTTTGGCAATGTTAAATGCTGACCAAGCTTTGGGCCATCCTGCATAGAACGAAAGATGAGTAATGATTTCGGCAATTTCATCTTTTGTTATTCCGTTTGCCTTCGCTTTTTGAAGATGTGGTGTTAATTGCTCAAAGTTTCCTCCAGCGATTAATGCAGAAACTGTGATCATACTGCGATCGCGAGGAGATAATTCTTTCTCTCTTGACCAAACTTCACCGAATAAGACATCATCGTTAAGTTCAGCAAATTTTGGCGCGAATTCTCCTAGTAAATCTCGTCCCGCTGTTTGTTTTTCTGCCATATAAGTCCTTTCCTCCATCCTATTTTTCTTTTGTTCGCGATTAAGTATAGGCCTTAAAGTAAACTTTAACGCAAGAAATAAAACATCGAATAAAGTTACAACTTGGGAATGGTGTTGCCTTGACTTAAAGTTAACTTTAAGTTGTAAAGTCTAGCTGTATTAATAATCAGGGAGGAAATGACCATGGCAAATATTGAAGGGAAAGTTGTCATTATTATGGGTGCATCAAGTGGGATTGGCGAAGCAACTGCCAAGAAACTTGCACAAGATGGAGCAAAATTAGTAATTGCTGCTCGTCGTGAAGATCGCTTGAAAGCTCTTGTTGAATCATTACCCAATGCTGAAATTTCATACGCTGTTGCAGATGTATCGAACAAAGAGGAAGTTCAAGCAGTGATAGATCTGGCAGTCGAACAATATGGCCGTGTAGATGTACTCTACAATAATGCAGGAGTCATGCCAACTGCCCCCCTTTCAGAAACACGCTTCCCTGAAACACAAGAATGGTTGAAAAATAATCAAAGTACAGAAGGTTTCGGGTTAAAATCAAGCGATATCGCAGATGCAGTAGCATATGCAATTAGCACGCCTGAAACTGTTGCGGTAAGTGAAATCATGATTCGTCCAACGAAACAAGTCATCTAGTCATTTGTTGGTGTACTATTAGCTACCAAGAAAAGGGCCAAATAGAATTCTTTCATCAATGTCACATGATGGGAAACTCTATTTGGTTTTTTATTAGTCTTCGCTTAAAGTTCACTTTAAGTGTATCTTATGAGTAGAGAAGCAAAAAATCATAAACCGAGGTGGAGACAATGACTTATTCAATTGGAGAATTCGGAAAAATTGTCGGTGTACCATCGAGTACGCTCAGATTCTATGAAGCGGAAGGTTTGCTTACTCCTTATCGAAATGAAAATAATGTTCGCGAATATACGGAACGCGATATTGGATTGGTTCAATTTTTGCTCCATTTGAAAAATTCAGGAATGTCAATGACAGAACTAAAACGATATACCGAGTGGCGTGCAATGGGGGATAAAACGATTCCTGAAAGGCTTGATTTACTTGAAGAGCGCAAACGTCTCGTGGAACTGGAGATTCAAGCGTTAGAGCAAAACCTGGATATCTTGAATCGTAAGATTGTATTCTATGAAGATCAGTTAAAGGGGAAGCAATACGAATTTGTCCTTTATCCAAAAGAAAAAGAAAAAGAAGAAAAAGCGAAGTCATAATAAGGGTTGAGGCTGATGTCAGTCGGTATTTACCGATTGTCTGTCGGTGCAGACCAACTTTTATCCAGCAGGGGCCGTGTTTGAAAAGCACACTTGGGTGATAATGATAAATAGACAAATCTTGCCGTGCAACATACATGGGTTAAAATGGATGATAAGGAAAGAAGGATGCGTATATGAAAATAGTATTATACGGGGCAACCGGCACGATTGGCCGCCGGATTTTGGAGGAAGCTCTGCGCCGGGAACACGAGGTGACGACTGTCGTACGCGATCGCTCCCGGCTTCACGATTTGGATTCGGAGCAGCGTCTGCATATTGTGACCGGCGACATCCTTGAGCCGGATTCGGTGACCGAAACAGCTTCGGGCCACGAAGTTGTCGTCAGCGCGTTCGGCCCGAAGTTTGGTTCAGAGGATGAACTGTCCGAAGCCGCGCGTGCGCTGGTAGAGGGGGTAAGGCGCTCCGGGGCCAGTCGTCTCATTGTCGTTGGGGGAGCCGGAACACTGGAGGCCTCCCCGGGCGTCGTCCTGATGGACACGCCGGAATTCCCGGAGGAGCTTAGGCCGCTGGCCCGGGCGCATGCCGAGGCCTATAATATTTTTCGCAAATCGGATGTAGATTGGACCTACTTCAGTCCGCCGGCTGTGATCGAGCCGGGAGAGCGGACCGGGAGCTTCCGGATCGGAACGACACGGCTCATTGTGGATGAACTGGACAACAGCCGCATTTCGGCCGAGGATTATGCCGTGGCTTTGCTGGACGAGATCGAGGACCCGCAATTTTTGCGGGAGCGGTTTACAGCAGCTTACTAAGGGGAGTACAGGAGAACAAGGGGGAGAACGTCTGTCATGCGGATCGTGAACAAGGAGCAGATGCGCGCGCTCGACAAGGAAACGATAGAGGGCCTCGGCATTCCCGCGCTGGTGCTGATGGAAAATGCGGGACGGGCTGTGGCGGAGGAAGTAGCAAGCTGGTGCGAGAGACATGCTGAACTCTCTAGGGGTAACTTGGAGGCAACTGGAATAGAAGGGAAAGCAGGCCGCAGAGCTGTACAGCTTCAGCCGGCTTCTCACGGTACGGGACCAGGGCCAAGCCTTTTTCATGAAAAAGACAAGGCCCGTTTTGCCGCAGCCGAACGATGGCTGATTCTGGTCGGCAAAGGCAACAATGGGGGCGACGGCATCGTTTGCGCCCGTCATTTGCTGGGTGCTGGGATTCCGGCGACGCTTCTGTATGCGGATTCTCCCGATTCGCTCTCGGGGGAAGCGGAGGTGCAGCGCGGCATCGCGGAAAGGCTGAAAATTCCCTTTGAGGTGTATCAGCCGGGTGAAACCCGGTTCGATGCCTATACCGGCATTGTCGACGCGCTGCTGGGCACGGGCAGCAAGGGAGCCCCTCGCGGGTCCTATGCCGATTTGATTGGCGAAGCCAACGGCAGCGGGCTGCCGATTATAGCGGTGGACATTCCGAGCGGGGCGGACAGCGACACGGGCGAAATCCCGGGCGCCTGCATCCGGGCATCCCTGACGGTATCCCTCGCTTATCTTAAGGCAGGCTTAACGCAGTATCCGGCGGCTTCGGCAGCGGGAGAAGTCGTTGTCCGCCACATTGGCATTCCGGACACGCTTGCGGAGCAGGCCGGCTATAACTGCTTTCTGCTGACGGAGGAATCGCTGCGCAGCGCGCTGGGCGCAGACCCCGCCGCTCCGCGGCAGCCCGACGCGCACAAGGGTACCTACGGCCATGTGCTGCTGGCCGGAGGCAGCCTGGCCATGACCGGGGCTTGCCTGCTCGCGGGGCGGGCCGCACTCCGCGCCGGCTGCGGCCTGGCGACATGGGCGCTGCCGCCCGGCGTCCTGCCGCATGTGTGCGGCGCTGTGCCGGAGCTGATGCTCGCCCCGGCCGGCCCAAGCGGCGCGGCGGGCTGGTCCGAGGCAGCCGCCGCGGATGTGCTGCGGCTGCTGAGCGCGCGCGACGTGCTCGCCGCCGGGCCGGGGCTCGGCCGCTTCGACGGCGAGGCCGCCTGGCTGCGCGCCCTCTGGGAAGGCGCGCGGACGCCGCTCGTCCTTGATGCGGACGCGCTGAACATTCTCGCCGCGGCCGGCGGCCTTGGCGCCTGGCCGCGGCGGACAGCGGCGGACACGGTGCTGACGCCGCATCCCGGCGAGATGGCGCGCCTGGCCGGCGTCACCACGGCCGAGGTGCAGCGCGACCGCCTCGGCCTCGCCCGCCGCTTTGCGGAGGAGCACGGTGTGACGCTCGTGCTCAAGGGGGCCCGCACCGTCGTTGCGGTGCCGGACGGCCGCGTCTTTGTGAACGCGACCGGCAATCCCGGCATGGCGACCGGCGGCTCGGGCGATGTGCTCACAGGCATCATCGCCAGCCTGCTCGCCCAAGGGTACGACGCCGTCGCGGCCGCAGCGCTCGGCGTCTACCTGCACGGCGCCGCCGGCGACAAGGCAGCGGCCCGGCGGGGCCATGCCGCTTCCGTGCTGGCCGGCGACCTGATTGAAGCGCTTTAGCATTTGGCTTCCGTGCTGGCCTCGCCTCTTGCCCAAGCGCTGCCTGCAGGAATAAAAGCTGCGTAAATGGGCCAACTTGGAAATAAGGAGCTTAAAGGAATCAGAGCGAACTTGATCAGTCCTTCCTATCATGGATAATGGTTCCCGGCCGCCGGAGAAGCCTTCTTGAACCGGGGGCGAATGTTTCCCATTGACGGACGGACCGATTCGCGTTAAATTAGGCTTAATAACGAAATGAAGTTATACGGGTTAACATGCAATCAGCTGCGACCAAGCTATGAGCTTTAAATACGGCCGTTCAGAGAATAAGCCAGGCAACACGCTGAGAGGCTTTACGGTACGCTTAAATGCTCCCTACTTGCGAGCTGTACCGGCGGGAATTTGCCGTCAGGTACCGGGTTCATCTCCGTTATCAGATCAGAGAATACGTCCCTTCCGTCCTAAGAGCCGGAGCTTTTCTAATGACGAGCGAAGGGCAGCGTATAAATTAGGGTGGTACCACGAACGCATTCGTCCCTACGGAGATGCGTTCTTTTTTATTTTCCAAAGGAGGAAACGAAAAGATGAGGCAGGACAAATTGTTAATTCCTACACTGAGAGAGGCGCCTGGCGACGCTGAGGCGAACAGCCACAAGCTGCTGGTGCGTGGAGGCTATATCCGGCAGCTGGCGGCGGGCGTGTATACGTATTTGCCGCTGGGCTGGCGGGTGCTGAAGAAAGCATCCGACATTGTGCGCGAGGAAATGAACCGCGCCGGAGCGCAGGAGCTGCTCATGCCCGCGATGCAGCCTGCAGAGCTGTGGCAGGAGTCCGGCCGCTACCATGTATACGGGCCTGAGCTGATCCGGCTCAAGGACCGTCATGATCGGGAATTTGCCCTTGGACCAACCCATGAGGAAGTTATTACGACACTCGTTCGCAATGATGTCACTTCGTACCGCAAGCTGCCGATGAATTTGTACCAAATTCAGACGAAGTACCGCGATGAGCGCCGTCCGCGCTTCGGGCTGCTGCGGGGCCGCGAATTTTTGATGAAGGACGCCTATTCGTTTGACACGGATTGGGAAAGCTTGGACAAAGTTTACCGGGAAATGTACGCGGCCTATGAACGTATTTTTACCCGCTGCGGCCTTGATTTCCGGGCTGTAGAAGCGGATTCCGGTTCCATCGGGGGCGAGGGAGAAACCCATGAATTCATGGCGCTAGCCGAGATTGGCGAAGACACAATCGTAAGCTGTACCGCCTGCGATTATGCGGCCAACCTGGAGAAGGCGGAAGCCGGGTTTGCGGAGGCGCCGCCGCGCAACGTGGATCAGCTTGCAGGAATCGAGAAAATTTATACGCCGGGAACATCTTCCATCAGCCAGTTGGTGGAGTCGCTGGGGATTCCTGCCGACCAATTTGTGAAGACGATGATCTATATCGCTGACGGCAAGCCGGTGGCGGTCTTGATCCGGGGCGACCACGAGGTCAACGAGCTCAAGCTCATGGCGCTGCTGGAAGCGGAGGAAGTACGCCTTGCCGAGAATGAAGAAGCTGTAGCTGCCGGTGTCGTCGTTGGCTTTGCCGGACCTGTAGGGCTGGATCTGCCTGTAGTTGCAGACCGCGATGCCGCCAATTTGGCAGCCTGGATCGTGGGCGCGAACGAACGGGATTACCATTTGAAGCAGGTGGTTCCCGGCCGCGACTTCAAGCTGGAGAAGATCGGCGACCTGCGCAACGCGGCCGAAGGCGACGTTTGTCCGCACTGCGGCCAGCCGCTGCAGTTCCACAGAGGCATCGAAGTGGGTCATGTGTTCAAGCTGGGAACGAAGTACAGCGAAGCGCTTGGCGCTACTTACCTGGATCAGGCGGGCAAGACGCAGACCATGATTATGGGTTGCTATGGCATCGGCATTTCGCGTATCCTGTCCGCCGTGACAGAACAGCGCAGTGACGGAAGCAGCATGGTATGGCCTGTCGGCATCGCGCCGTTCCATGTGCATCTGATTCAGATTTCGGCCAAGGACGAAGCGCAGCGCAAGCTGGCGGAGGAGCTGTATGCGCAGCTGCAAGCCGCCGGTATTGAAGTGCTCCTCGACGACCGCGACGAGCGGGCGGGCGTTAAGTTCAAGGATGCCGACCTGATGGGCATTCCGCTGCGGATCACCGTCGGAAAGCAGGCGGCAGAAGGCTTGGTCGAGTTCAAAAACCGCGCCGAGGACGTGAGCGAAGTATACAGCGCGGAGAAGGTGCTGGCTGAGGCAGTTTCATTCGTTAAGGGTTAAGGGATAACATTGTGCAACTTCTATAAGGATTTGATGTGAAAAAAAACAGGTGCCGCCTCTCCCGTGGTTCAATTGCTCCAGCCGGGACAGGCGGCACCTGTTTTTGTGATTGCTTCCGTGACGCGATTAAAGCGAATTATGTCGTCACCATTTGCCCGCCGCCTCACATGCACCACTTCGCCGCTGACGGTCCTGATGCTGCGGAGGAAACGTAAGGATCTTCTCCTCGCATACCGTTTCTTTTTCATAGTACGGATATACCGGGTTCATAGCGCAAAGACTCCTTTCTGCTGAAAAAAATCGTATGCACTAGCTATATGCATTCGCCTATGGGACGTTACGGACAGCGCACAGGTTATCTTCGACTTTCCCCAGGCGATCGTCTAAAATAGAGATTAACAGCAAGAAAGAAGCTCCGCCTGCAGGCCGGCATTGCCGAGCTGGCTTTAGGAAACGGCGCTTCGCCGGAAGTTTGCAGGTGACCCTGTACAACAACACAACAACACGAGAAATGAGGGAATGATATTGCAAAAGCTAGTATTCTTTGTCGGAGTAGCCGGAACAGGCAAAACCACGGTTGCCCGTAAGCTTGCGGAGCGCATGCCTGCGGCATTTTTGGATCGCGATACGGTTGGCGGCCGGTTCGTTGAGAAGGTTCTCGAATCAAACGGGCTGGACAAGAACGACCGCGATTCGGAGTTTTACAAGAAGCATCTGCGCGATCTGGAGTACGACACGACCAAAGACATCTGTATCGATAATCTCGCGGCAGGCCAGAGCGTGTTCATGATCTCCCCGTTTACGGCGGAGCTCAAGAACAAGGCGTGGATTGAAGAGGTGCTGGCAGCGGCAGGACGCAGCAAGGCGGATGTGGACGTGAAGGTCATCGTGGTGACGCTGCAGGATATGGACGTTCAGAAGCAGCGGATTATCGAGCGAAAGACCGACCGCGATACGTGGAAGCTTGAGCACTGGGACGACTTCAAGCAGCGGGTGGACTTCGTGCCGACAATCAATTGGGATATTCCCGAGTCCTCCATCCGGATTTTTGACAACAGCGGGGAATTGACGGACGAGAAGGTGGAAGGACTGTATCAATTTTTGACTTTGTGATTCAGTTCAAGGGGAGCGCTGCCTTGGCAATCTAACCTTAGGAGGCCTTGCAATGATTCAATTTCCGAAACCGGATGTCGAGCAATTTTTTCAAACGTATGTCATTCGCAGCTTCGCTGTGACCAAAGACGAGAAGCGGCTGATTTTCAGCAGCAATCTGAACGGCCATCCCAATTTGTGGGCGATGAACTTGCCGGATACGTATCCAATCCCGCTTACATATAACAATCAAAATGCGAATTTTATAAAGCCGGATCCAGACGGACGGTTTATTCTCGCAGGGTTTGACCGGGACGGGGACGAGAACTATCATTTGTACGCTTTGCCTCCCGAAGGCGGAAGTCCGCTCAAGCTCATCGAGGCAAAGGCGGAGGACAAGTTTTATTTCAGCCATTTGTCGAAAGACGGCCAGAGACTCTATTACGTGACCTCCCAAGAGAATCCGAATTATTTGAACTCCCGGGTTCGCAATCTGTCTACCGGCGAAGACAAGCTGATTTATTCGGGAAAGGAAGCTCCGACGTCTTTGGCAGCGGTCAGTCCGGATGAAGACCGGTTTATCCTGGTGAAAATGTATGCGAATACCCACCAGATCGCCTTTGTCCAGGCTGGTGACGAGCAGATCGCCTTGTCTCCCGATCCGGAGCGGGTGCAGGTGAACCAGAATTTTATTTTTACAGATAACGATACGATTATCTTTACCACGGATTTTGACAGCGAATATGCTTATGTGATGCAGTACAGCCTGGCGAGCCGCGAATTTTCGATTGTTTGCCAAATTGCCGGTGAAGTGGTGGGGCCCCTGGAATGGCACAAGGAGCCCGGAACCCTTTATTTCTGGACTGAAAAAGGGACGGAGCAGCGGATGTATGTGAAGCCTTCAGGCACAGGCGAGGCGAAGCCGATCGACCTTCCGGTGGATGTCGTGGAACAGACCCATATCGCGGATTCCGGCAATGTGTATATCTTGGGGCGGGGCGCTGTTCAGCCGTTCAACATCTACCGTCTCGAAGACGGGAAATGGACCGCGCTGACCCAAAACCGGGTAACGGGCCTTGCGAAGGATGATCTGGTTTATCCGGATGTAGTCCGGTACCCATCTTTTGACGGTCTGGAAATCGAAGCGCTTCTCTTCAAGGCGAAGCCGGAAGCGGCCAACGGCTACACAATCTTCTGGCCGCACGGCGGGCCGCAGGCGGCTGAGGGCAAGTTCTTCCGCGCGATGTTCCAGTTTATGCTGGCCTACGGATACAACATCTTTGCTCCAAATTTCCGGGGCAGTACGGGCTATGGCTCGGAATTTGTGAAAATGGTCGAAGGCGACTGGGGCGAAGGGCCGCGCCTGGACTGCGTTGCCGGGATAGAATGGCTGTTCGAGCAGGGCATTTCGAGCCGCGACAAGCTGTTTGTCGTCGGCGGAAGCTTCGGCGGCTACATGACACTGCTGCTCGCCGGACGCCATCCGGAGTATTTCCGGGCTGCGGTCGATATTTTCGGGCCGAGCAACCTGTTCACGTTCATCGAGTCCGTCCCGGAAGACTGGAAGCCGATCATGGAACGGTGGCTCGGCCATCCGGAGCGGGACAAGGAACGGCTGATCAAGGATTCGCCGATTACCTATCTGAAGGATATGGGGGGGCCGATGCTGGTCATCCAGGGCGCCAATGATCCGCGCGTCGTCAAGGCGGAATCCGATCAAATCGTGGCCGCTCTGAAGGAACAGGGGACTGAGGTTGAGTACATCGTACTGGACGATGAAGGCCACGGCTTTTCCAAGCGCAACAATGAAGTCGTCGTCTATCGCCGCATGCTGGAATTTTTGAATAAACATCAGTCCTAGAATGGGAGGAGAATTCGAAAATGAGTGCTCACGAAATTGATTACATGATTCATGGTAATGAAATGCAATGCGTGGAGGTTCAGCTTGATCCGGGCGAAAGCGTGATAGCGGAAGCGGGCAGCTTTATGATGATGGATCCGGATATCCGGATGGAGACCGTGTTTGGCGACGGCAGGGGCGGCGGTGGCGGCATGCTTGGCAAGCTGATGGGCGCGGGCCGCAGGCTGCTGACCGGAGAGAGTCTGTTCATGACCGTATTTACGCATGCCGGTCACTATGGACGCCAGAGCGTAACTTTTGCATCGCCATATCCGGGCAAAATTATTCCCCTTGATCTTTTGCAGTACGGCGGCAAGATCATCTGTCAGAAGGATTCGTTCTTATGTGCCGCCAAAGGCGTCTCCATCGGAATTGAATTCCAGCGAAAGCTCGGAGCCGGCTTCTTCGGCGGCGAAGGCTTCATCATGCAAAAGCTGGAGGGAGACGGACTCGGCTTCGTCCACGCCGGGGGCCATGTCATGGAGAAGGAACTTGCGCCGGGTGAGGTGCTCCGTCTGGATACCGGCTGTCTGGTGGCCTTCACGTCTTCCGTTGATTACGATATCGAGTTCGTCAAAGGGATTAAATCCGCCCTGTTTGGCGGCGAAGGCTTGTTCTTCGCCACCCTGCGCGGTCCCGGCAAAGTATGGGTACAGTCGCTTCCGTTCAACCGGATGGCCGACCGCATTCTGGCCGCTTCCGCCGGCTTCGGCAGAAAGGAAGAAGGCAGCCTGCTCGGCGGGCTCGGCAATTTGCTGGACGGCAAATAGAAAAGGCAATTCGGGAATCGCGGGCGCTTTGGCCAGGGAGGTTGATGGAGAGGCTTGTTATGCAAGCCTCCCGCAGGCTGCCTTCCAGGGTCAGCCCTCTTTTTTTGCCATTAAATCGCGGGCTGACCTACCTGTTCTTCTCCCATGCACGGCTCGGCACATCCATAGAAATCTCATTCGCCCGCCAGCTCCTGCTCAATCGCGGCTTTAATATCCTCATAAGCCATGGTGCGCAGCACTTTGCCGTTAACGACAAAGGTTGGAGTTCCGTTAACCCCGTAATATCCCCCGATTTTAAAATCCTCCTTCGCCTGATGCAGGTAGGTGTGCTCCTTCACGTCCTTTTCATACCGGGCCTGGTCAATGCCGGACAGGTTGTCCTTGGCGAACCGGATCAAATACTTCGGAGTCGCCCAGATTTCGGTCTCCTTCCCTTGATGCTCGTACATCTTCTCGTAGAACTCCCAGAACTTGTCGTTGCTCTGGCGGTACACAGCTTCTCCGGCTACGGCGGCTAGATAAGAATCGCGGTCAATAAATGCATAATTCATGAAAAAGAATTCCACTTTGCCGGTATCAACAAATTCCGTTTTGAATTTCGCGAAGTTTTGCAGGGTCCATTTTCGGCAGACCGGACATTTGAAATCGCCAAATTCGATCACTTTCACCTTGGCTGCGGGATCGCCGAGATGCGGCTGCTCTTCGTACTTGAAGCCGTTTACCACAATCTTTTCCTTGTCATCCGTGTAATTCGGGAGACCCTCAAGCTCGGAAGCGCGCTCTTGTCTATTCATAAAGACAAGCGCACCGAACAGCACGACGAACAGGGCGACCAGAGCAAAAAACATGTTTTTCTTGTTCAAATTGAAATTCCTCCAGGTAGTCGGTTGGATTGCACCAAGGAATTCGGATATACCATTTAACCCCTTGGAATGATGTGAACATTATAGAAAGAAAAGACTGCGGAAGAATGTTAGGTTTCTAACTTCATTTGGATAAAAGTACAAGAAAATGGGGGAGTTTATGGCAAAATGTTGAACATTCCCAAAATGACAAATAATAAAATTTGTCATTTGATATTATGTGTGCTATAATGAGGAACTAGGAGGTGATCCGTTTCTTTCATGAACAAGAAATCAACGGTTTTAACCAAAGCCGAAATTTTGGACGCCGCTGAAGCCGCTTTGCGGAAGTACGGTCCCGATAAAACCTCTGTCACCGATGTGGCGAAGATGCTCAAGGTAAGCCATGGAACGCTGTACCGGCATTATGAGAGCAAATCGGCGCTGAAAGAAGCCGTAACGGAGCGCTGGCTGGAGCAGAAAATTGTGGCGCCTTTAACCGAAGTGAGCAGCATGCAGGAAGAGAATAAAGCCGAGCATCTGAAAAGGTATATTCGCGGCCTCATCGAGTTGAAAAGGGAGTTTTCCCGGAATGATCCGGAGATGTTCAGGATGTATGCGGAGGTCACGGAAGCCGCTGCGGACCTGATCTATCAGCATTTGTCTGTCATTACGGGACAGCTGGAGTCTCTGATTGCCGCCGGAATGGAGAACGGGCAGATCAGAAGCGGCGATGCGGGCGCATTGGCGCAGGCGATTTTTCATGCGACGTCCCGGTTTCATCATCCCTCCCATGCGTATGAATGGAGTGCTCCGGAGATTGACGGGCAGTTCGAACAGGTGTGGGATTTGCTGGCCCGAGGTTTTATTTTATAACCCTAAGGAAGAAGGATGAACATGGAACAATATTTGAATGGCAAGGTGGCGCTTGTTACCGGCGCATCGAGAGGAATTGGACGCACGATCGCAAGCCGGCTTGCGGATTTGGGCGCTAAGGTGGTCATCAATTATTCCAGCAGCCCGGAGCACGCAGAAGCCGCAGTGCAGGAGATCAAGGACAAGGGCGGAGAAGCGAAGGCCATTCGGGCCGACATCAGCCAGGTATCCGAGATTGCCACGCTGTTTGAGCAGACGATCCAGGCTTTTGGCCAAATCGATATTCTGGTCAATAATGCCGGAATCATGATTACCAAGCGGCTTGGGGAAGTAACGGAAGAGGAGTTTGACAAGCAGTTTGCCATCAATGTCAAAGGTACTTATTTTGCCTGCCAGGAGGCCCTGCGGCATATGGAGGAACGCGGCCGGATTATCAATCTGTCCACGTCCGTCGTGGGCCAAATGTTCCCGGCTTACAGCATTTATGCAGGCACAAAAGGCGCTGTGGAGCAGTTTACCCGGCAGCTTGCCAAGGAATTTGGTCCGAAACAGATTACGATCAACGCCATTGCGCCTGGACCTGTGAATACCGAATTGTTCAATGTGGGCAAGACCGAGCAGCAAATCGAGGGCATGAAAAAGATGAACGCCTTCGGCCGGCTCGGGGAAACCGAAGATATTGCGAGTGTCATTGAATTTCTCGCCAGCGACAAGTCCCAGTGGGTGACAGGCCAGACGATTCGGGTCAACGGCGGATTTATTTAATCGTTCATCAGCGATAACGTGTAAGCCGATAAAAAACCTGCTCCGCTTTATTTGCCGGGAGCAGGTTTTTATCTTTGCGAGATGCCTTATTAAAAGGTATAGGTCGGCTGCCAAAGCACGATCTCGTTCGCAGCCAGGCTTGCCGGAATGTCGATCAGCATTTGGTTGGAGCTGCCGCAGTAGCGGAGGGAAGGATCGCGCAAGCTCTCTTCAAAGCGCCCGTCCACCACGACGCTGCAGCGGCGGAGCAGCCCGTACTCCGGAGACGAGGGGTCGGCGATCAATTGCTCATAGGTATAACCGGTGTAGATCCAAATATTGATAGGACCTGTCCTTGCCTGAAGCCGGTCAATGAACGCGCTCACCTCAGCCGCAGAGAAGAAGGGATCGCCTCCAAGCAGGCTAAGTCCGCTGAGCAGCGGGTTGCCTGCGATATCGGCAATGATCTCCTCCTGTTTCTCTATCGTAAAAGGTTCTCCGTACCCGAAATTCCATGTCGCCGGACTGAAGCAGCCTTTGCAGCGGTGGCGGCAGCCGCTGATGAACACGACCGCCCTGAGTCCTTCGCCTTCGTTAATACTTTCGGGATAGTAGCCGCATAGATTCATGGGGTATGCTTCACCCGGTCACGCACTTCCGCCTGCTTGGCGCTGTTGAAGCGGGTTTGGAAATCCCCGGTCAAGTAACCGGTAACCCGGCGCAGACGGCGGATATGTACATCTTCCTCATGGCTGCCGCAGGAAGGGCAGACGGCCCCGATAATGCCCTCAAATCCGCAGGCTGAGCAGCGGTCGATCGGGTGGTTAATGCTGAAGTAGCTGACCTGCTGCTTAAGCGCATATTGAACGATTTTCAGAAAAGCTTCCGGGTTGCTGCGGGCATTTCCGTTGAGCTCGATATACGAGATGGCGCCGGCGTTGCAAAGGTCATGAAAACGCGCTTCCAGCTTGATCTTGTTCGCCGCCTGAATCGGATAATATACCGGAATATGGAACGAGTTGGTGTAGTATTCCCGGTCCGTTACCCCTGTAAGAGAGCCGTAGGTGTGGCGGTCACGCTTCGTAAATTTTCCGGCCAAGCCTTCCGCGGGTGTGGCGAAGAGCGTGATGTTGAGATCCAACTCGTCGCTTTTGCGGTCGCAGTACTCCCGCATGTACCGGATCAAGTCAAGCGCCTTGCTGTATACGTGCTCGTCTTCTCCGTGGTGCTTGCCGTACATGGCCTTCATGCACTCGGCCAGTCCGATGAATCCAATGGACAGGCTGCCGTGCTTCAGCAAATCGCCTACGGGCTCGTCAGGAGCCAGCGTCTCTCCGCCTTCCCATACCCCTTCACGCATCATAAAGTCGGAAGCTTTGGCTTTCTGTTTGCGCTGGATGCTGAACCGGTGGAGCAGCCCTTCCAGCGCAATGTCCAGATAGCGGTCCAAAGCGTGGTAAAAGCCTGGTTCGTCAGCCGTTTTTTTGCGGCCCAGCACGATTCCGTGTTCAATGCCCAGCTTAACGAGGTTGATCGTATTAAACGACAGATTGCCTTTGCCGGACAGATGGTTTCGCCCGAACCGGTCGCTGAGCACGCGTGTCCGGCAGCCCATGGTGGCAAATTCCGTATTCGGATCGGCCGGATCGTAATATTGCAGATTCAGCGGCGCATCGAGGTTGGCAAAGTTCGGATACAGCCGTCTGGCCGAGCATTCGGCCGCTTTCAGGAACAGCGCATAGTTCGGGTCTTTGGGCGACTGGTTCACGCCCTGCTTGCATTTGAAAATCTGGATCGGAAAAATCGGCGTTTCCCCGCTGCCCAGCCCGCGGATCGTTGAGGTCAGCAGCGCACCGATCACCATTTGCCCTTCCGGTGAAGTGCAGGTCCCGTAGTTGATGCTTGTGAACGGAATTTGTCCGCCGGCCCGGCTCGACATCGTGTTCAGATTATGGATCAGGCTTTCGGCGCCCTGCAGCGTCTCGCTTTCCGTTTCCTTAAGCGCATATCGGAACGATTTCGGATAGCGAAGCTTCAGATCGAACCGGGACAGCGTAATTTCCCCGAGATCCGCCCCGTCCTGTTCTTCAAAATATTCGAGGCCTTTGCGAAAATATTTGGAGAAAGATTTTGCGACAAAAGGCGCCAGGTCAAAATCGATCTTGTTGGCAGACACCCCGCCGTACTGGGAATTTTGCTGAGATTGAAAAATAATAGCTACAAGAGCCATGGCCGTCATGATCGAATTCGGTGGCCGGACGCTGCCGTTGCCGGTATTAAACCCTTCATGCAGCAGCTTGTCGAACGGAATGAAGATGCAGTTTGTGGTGCCGATCGCGTATTGATCCAGATCATGGACGTAAACGTAATTTTCCTCAATCGCCTGAACGACGGATTTTGGCATAATAAAGTTCTTGGCATACCATTTGGCATATTCGCTCCCGAATTTACTCATTTTTCCCGAAAAACTCTCCCCGTTGAGATTGGCATTCTCCCGCAGCAGCTCCAGATCCTTGCTTTCGATAATGTCCTCACCCAGTGAAATGATTTCATGCAGCAGCATTTGCTCGCGAACGTTATTAGTTGGATTCAGCAGTGCCATATGACCCGAAACTCCTTTCCCAAATAAGCAGTTAATTGCTATGTAAAGTATATGCACATACATTCGTATGACCCTAAACGATACACTATATATCGTTGTGTTTTGAAGATCATACACCAACATATAGTGATTCGCAATGAGGTAACAGACACACAGCGCTGCGCCGGAAGCCCGTATGGCCTGTCCCTATTGGGCTCCCGGGTGTTTGTGAATTTTTTGCAAATTTGAATGAGGGCAATTTTGGCAAACCGGCCGGGTGCTGGTACAATGAAAGCATCCATAAGGCGAGGAGTGAATGAAATGGCCATTGCAGAGGTAACGGTGCTTCCGGTCGGCACAGGATCGACGAGCTTAAGCTCTTATGTAGCCGAAATGCAGCACGTGCTTGAGAAACTGGAAGGGATTCAGTACCAGCTGACCTCGATGAGCACCATTATTGAAGGTCCGCTGGACAACGTGTTCGCCGCGATTGCAGCCCTGCACGAAGCTCCGTTCAACCAGGGAGCGAAGCGTGTATCGACTTCGGTCAAGATTGATGACCGCCGCGACAAGCCCTCTTCTTCGGAACAGAAGCTTCGCTCTGTGCGCGAGAAGATGTAGTGTTTGTTGTTTCTGATCTGCGGGGACGGAAAAATTCCAGTTATTTTGGGGTTGAAAAATGTACGGGACGAGTTTATAATATATTTTGTTTGACGCCAAAATAACTTGCTGGTGTAGCTCAGGGGTAGAGCAACGCACTCGTAATGCGTAGGTCGGGGGTTCAATTCCCTTCACCAGCATCCCTTGCTAATATTTCCCGCCAGATCAACGTTTGTTAGCCGTTGAATGTCACGGTTAGGCTGACGAAAGGCCAACGCATTCCGCGCGATAATTCGTAAGAACGTTGGTTCAGATACGCGGTGAATACGGAGCCTCCTACGATAATTTTTGTAGGAGGTTTTTTGATATGTCGAAAGATCCACGTTCGGGAAAAACGGCAGTAATCAATAAACGAACGATGCGCGGCAAGGATATCGGGTCAACGGCGTTAGATATCGGATTCGACTTGTTTTACAGCGCGAAGAGGACGGAGGGGGTGCGGCAGCGTACCCTCGCCGATTATAAGAGTTATTGGCGTTATTTCCGCGAATGGTTATCGGAGAGTCATCCGGAAACGGTCTCCGTCGGTCAAATTACGACCGTTACCCTGCGCGAGTACATCGAGTATATGTCGTATGAGCACAAGCGTTACGAGGGCGTAGAATGTCGCAAGAAGGATGGGAAAACACTCTCACCGGCGACCGTGTCCTCCAGGCTTCGCGCGCTCCAAACGATCTGCAAGTTTTGGGAATCGGAAGGGCTTACGGAGAAAAACGCGGCGGAGAAGATAAAGGCACCGCGCATGGACATGCCGGAGAAAAGCGTATTCACTGACGAGCAGCTTGCAGCATTGTTGGCCGCGCCAGACACAAGTACATACGCCGGCTATCGGGACCGCACACTTATGCTTTTGCTCGCGGATTCTGGCCTACGGATCAATGAGGCGCTCCAATTAGAGCCCGCGTTCCTCGATATTCAGGCGCGCTGCATACGGTTGCCGGGGCCGCTGAATAAGAACCGCAAGCCGCGCGTTGTCCCTGTCTCCGTTTCGGTACTGCGCGAGCTAATCCGGTTAATGGAAGAGACGCAAGGCTACTTCGATACGCCGTTTATCTTCGTATCAAACTACGGTGATCGGTTACAGGCGGATCATTTCCGTAAGCGGCTGCGCCAGTACGCGATTGATGCCGGAATTGACCAGAAGAAAACGAAGGTATCTCCGCACCGATTCCGCGACTATTTCTGCACGAATTACCTTCTCAATGGGGGCGACTTATTCACATTACAAAGAATCGTTGCGCACGCCGACATTAAGACAACGCAGGGCTACGTTAAGTTGAACGAAACGGCGATCCGCGACAGCCACGCCCAGTATTCGCCAATGTCTAAAATACGTCTATCACGCGGAAGGAAGAAACGATAAAAATAGCGCTCGGTCCTACGCGGATCGGGCGCTTTTATTCGTTATTTATCCGGATTTAAAAGTTTCAACAACGGACTTGCCTTCGCGTGATCCGCTTTTAAGTCGTCATCAACGAGCGCGACATAACGCTTTGTCATTGTAATGTCCACGTGGCCTAACGTCTTTTGGAGGCTAAATGCGCTCGCTCCATTACGAATAAATTCCAGACTGAACGCGTGACGGAGGTCATATGGGCGGATGTGGAACCCGACTTTCTTGCTGTGACGTTCGAGCCGATCGCCCCATACGTGACGATTTAGCTTGTTTCCGGACTCCGCACAGAATACCGTAACCTTATTCGCCCAGGAGCGCGGCCGCATCTTAAGAAAACGTTTGAGCGCGTCAACAGTGAACGGAGACAGATTAAGTGTACGGGAAACGCGCGTTTTCGCTACTCCGGCCGGTATGCGAACCCATCCGGATAGCAAGTTAAAATCGTTTGGCTGCAGCGAAAGAGCCTCCGACGGGCGGATGCCAGTGTCCAGGGTTAAAAGTATCAGACAGTAATCGCGCATTCCAACGAATGTATTACGATCGGGAACTTGAAGTAATTTCTGCAGGATTTCAATATCAATCGCGACAACGCGCGATCCTTCTTTTCGTTTCTTTATATTGGCAAGGGGATTCTTTTTGAGGTGGCCTTCTTCAACACACCACTTAAAGAATGTTCGGAGATAAGTCAAGCGGCTGTTAAAGGTTGATGGTGCTATTCCTTCCTGCCCTAAGTGCGCGATAACAGCTTCTTCAAGACTAAAGTATGAATCCCAAGCATTCGGGAAACGTTTGAACAGCAGGTTAACTGTCCGTATGTAATCCTTATGAGTGTTCTGGCTTATTCCGTTGAGCAACTTCATTCTTAGGTATTCGTCTAAAAGTTCGCTCCAATGTCGATTTGTTTTTTGAATAGTGCGTCTTATCTGCTGCATTAAACTACTCCTTTTTTAACGGAATTATATCATCGGGCAGGAGGAAATAGGTGGTAATTTGTCGAAATAAGTATTAGATACTATGACGAAAGGACTACGCATATACACTTTTACACCGCGCAAATGGACGGCACTCCGGCGCTGTCTTAGTCGCGGGAGAACTCGTTGGCACGGAAGGATTGCGGAGATTACGAAAGATAGCGTAAAGATCGGGGATGGGCGCTATCTTCGCGCAGTTTGTACGTTTAAGTAAGTGATTAACAATCCGAAAGAGGGGCACGTAGTGACAACTAAAAAAGTTGGAGAAATCTTTATAGCAGGCGGGCAGCCAAACATAACCTATAATCCTAGAAAAACTCATAGATTAGAAGAACAACTTTTAGATTACTTAGACACAGGCTATAAGCTACTATCAGTCACTGGTTCTACTAAGAGTGGAAAAACTGTCTTGAGTAGAAAAGTTATTCCTTTAAAGAAGGGGATATGGGTTTCTGGAGGACAGGTACAAGTAGAAGACGATTTTTGGACAATTATATTAGACAGATTAGGAATTCCATGGAATTACACCGAGGAGAACCAAACTGGGCAATCGTATGGAACTGATGTTAGTGTTGATGGAGAGGTTAGTGCTTTAGTGGCTAAGGCAAAAGGTCAGTTCAAGGCTTCCAGAAATTCTACGTCCTCAAATAAGGTAGTTCATCAATATTTGAGAAGCCCAAGAACTACTGCAATAGATGCATTAATCGAGTCAAAAATGCCCTTAATTGTTGATGATTTTCATTACATTCATCGGGATATTCAGTCCAAAATAGTAAGGGCCTTAAAGGACCCTATATTTGAAGGCCTGAGAGTCATAATAATTGCAGTTCCCCATCGCGCGTATGACGCAGTTAGAGTAGAAAGTGAGATGACTGGAAGGGTCTCTCAATTACAAATCCCTTTGTGGACGGATGAAGAACTAAAAGAAATACCTATGAGGGGATTTCCTGAATTAAACGCCCACTGCCCCAACGAAACAATAGTACAGTTCGTAGAGGAGAGCTTTGGCAGTCCCCATTTAATTCAGGATTTTTGTTTGAATCTATGCTTCAATAATAATCTACGGGAAGCTTCCGATTCCCCAGTATTTATAATGGAGCCAGGGGATTACACAAACTTTTTCAAACTTATAGCTCAATCGGCTTCCAAGATTGCTTTTGAGAGGCTAGCTAAGGGCCCTAGACAGCGAACAGACCGCGTAGTAAGAGAGTTCACCGACGGTTCGAAAGGTGACATATATATTGCAGTATTAAAAGCTCTTGCTTTAACGGGTCCCAAAACAGAGATACAGTACGAAGAAGTTAGGAGCGCACTAAGAAGCCTTCTTATAGGCCAAGTACCTAATGCTAATGAGGTAACAAGAGTATTAAAAAAAATGTCTGACATCGCCTTTGAGCAGAGAGACCAGGGAGAGCCCGTCATTGAGTGGGTCAAGGATGACGTTTTGTATATAGCTGACCCCTTCTTCGCTTTTTATCTAAAATGGAATTCTTAAAATACAACTTTACAGAATAAACCTCTCAAATACCGGACTCCGCAGCATCCCCGTGGGAGTCCTTTTTGGCATTTTCACCGTGAAATAACTGCGCCTACTACGTCCCCTAACGATTACCCTTCCGCGTGGTTAAAGCGCCTAATTATATATGCACGAAAATACAAGAGCGCTCGCTCCGGAAGGGAACAAGCGCCAATAATGGTTATTTATCGCCAAGTGCGGTGTACGCGTCAAGTGCCGTTTGGATTGCTTTCTTTTCAGCGGATGTAATCGTTCGATCTTTGTAATATTGATCGCCTTCATAGCGGAGTACCGTTTTCTTAGATGAAGCTATCGCGCGAAGCATATCGATATCAGAATCAGTTACGCCGTAATCGTACCATTCCCATACGTTAACATCGTTATCGCGTTGCACGTCAGTGAGGCCGGGGGTTACCGTATATGTTTTTCCGTCAACCTTAAATATGTAGTTGTTAATAAATAACCAGTCATCACCTTCGTACTGTATTCGGAAACGAATCCAAGGGTCAGAGCCTTCTTGTTTGCCGATGTATATATACGCCTCGTTAACATCAGCATATTCCGTTGATGTCTTAGCATAATACCAGTCGATCTCTCGTACACTATCTCTTTGTTTTCGTGTGTTAGAAAGGGCTGCCTTTAATTTTCTGGCTTCCTCTGCTTTAGCTTGCGCCTCTTCAGCAACTTTGATCGCGGCTTCTTCTTTCTCTTTCTTTTCAATTTCAGCTAATAGCTCTTTAGCGGTCACGGCCTCGGCCGACGCTGGGTATTTTTCTAGTAAGGTCTTGATCTTGTCCTTTGCAGTATTCGGATATTCTTTAGCGTTGTCTTGGGCCAGTTTTAAGAGATTGCCGGGTTCGTTTTTCACTTCTTCCAACTCTTTGGTGAGTGCCTCTACTTTCTCTTTGAGTTCCTGGTTTTCTTTGACGAGAGCCGGATCAGGCGTCGCAGAGGTTGACACGGATAGGGGCGTATCAGCTTCTGGATTATTACTACAAGCTGTAGTCAGTGCAAGACATAAAAACAAAACCGTTATTATACTTCGTTTCAATCTATTTCCTCCTCCGTTATGTATTATTACCAATTATAACCTGAAAATAGTCAATTTGATATAATTAATTGATTCTTTAGTCCTAAATTTTGAGAGTTTTTCATTTCTTTCTTGGTCACAAATGCCCTTAAAACTACTTTCGAACATTCAAGAACAAGAAAACAAACCCATTACGTCAAATCGTACATAAACCAGTCCGCAGTCCATTCCTATTTCTAAGCTTGCCGACGCCTACATATTAACGATCAATTTCCGTACCTTTACCAACCTATCTCCACGTGTCCAGAACGCCTAATTTCACGCTCAGATTCGCTATATGCACGTCTTGATGACGGAATAGGGTGCGGCGTGAGCATTTCGAAGATTTTTCCGACAGGTAGCGACGACGTCGTCGCCTCTCCGAATTCTCGTACGCTGCCACAAACCGCTCGACGTCGCGCGCTAGAAGATAAATAAGCGCTCAGTCCGCGAAATAGGCAGGGCGCTTTTACGATTCATCCGAAATCTATAGTATGTTAAGATATCATAAAGGGAGGTAGGCCGTAGTGAGCGTACGAAACGAATTTGAGAGATTAATAGACAAGCGGGTAGAGATAAAGCTATCGGACGGTTCAAGCGTCGAAGCGATGCCACAGCAGACGTTGGTGGACCTCGACGACGATATCCCCTACAGGTTTTTGGTTTACCTTTACACTGGTAACAAAGATTACTTCGGCGGAGGATTTGCAGAAATCGACATGCAGGATGTGATTGAAATAACTGAATTGAACTAATCAGCGCTCTCGTACTCGGGGGCGCTATTCTTTTGTTTAACAAAAAGACCGCCCTTTAACGCCGGGCGGCCGGTTATTCCTCTTCGTTTTCTTCCTCCAAGTCGTCTATTATGATTTCCGTGACCTCTCCGTTAGGCCCATACACATAATTAACGGTACGACCGTCTTTAAGGAAGCGTATTACGGGCCGATCGTCGATCCAGTCTAAATCAAGGTCTGGAGTTATTATCTTTCTTTTTGGCATGGCACGTCACTCCTCAATGTACTCTAGCAAATCCCCAGGCTTAAGCCCGAGCCCACGGCATAAAGCGCCGAGTGTTTCATAGTCTATCCTTTTCGTTGCGTTTCCAGCCAGTGATGTAATCGTATTACGACTCACGCCAGTCATTTCAACGACATTCTTATTAGTTAGGCCGCGCTCTTTCATTATATCTCCAAGGCGACAGCGGATATTGATTTCCTCCATAAAAACTCCTCCAAAAAATTTTATGCACAAAATGTTGACATGTTGAAAAAGCGGGTGTAATATGTAGTCATATATTACACAACATGTTGACATATCGAAATGTTAACTAACAAGACTATTTACGTTCATCGTACCAAATGGTTCCGACTTTATCAATTGAAAAGGGGTTGTTTGTATGAATTTACTTTTAGTAGCTGCCGTCGCTGCTGAGATCGTCCTGCAGGCGCGCGCATCCGGAGCTTCTGCCGCACTTTCCGGTCACTCGTTTCGATCATTCCCGCAGTTTGTGGAGATCGCGGAAGGTGTTTTCCACGAGCTCACAGACGCTTACGTTACCGCCATCGATACCGCGATCGGTCTACTTACGAGAAAGCCCGCATGCTGACGCACGAAAATTATAGCGCGTGGATTCGTCAGATACTCGATGAGGACGGCTATGGAGTATGCGCAAGAGCTCATGCTAGGATGATCGAATCGAAGTTAGCGGAGACCTGGCGGTCGGATGCGGAAATAATCTCGGAGATCCGTGAAATGAGCCGCGCGTTCATGGATGCAACAAAGGTAAAAATCAAATAAACGGAGGTTTCATTTATGCAAAAATACACGATTATCCCAACGCAAACACTCGGCTACTACCGCAGTCACCGGACTGGCCTTATCCACGCGACGCTCAAAATGGGCAATAAGGCGCAGCACATCACCGTATCTCCGACGCTATTTCTCGCAGTATTTCCCGCGATCGACCGCCGTTGGCTAGGGGACACCATCGATGCCGCACCGGACGAACTTGCTGCGCTAGGATTCAACGTCGTTTATCCGAAAATTGACGTGAAATTAGCGGACATACCGCACCAGGTACGTTATGTATACGTCCCGGGCCTTAACCGTTATATCGCGCGCCTACTCGGTACAAAGCAGGAGATTTCGGCATCAGCTCGATTCTTCCGGAAAGTAGCGGGCGTGTCCGAGAGGGCTGTGTTAGGCTCCGTGACGTTAACGGACAAGCAGGCTGCCGAATGTGGATTCGTGATTTCCCGTGTGGAAGGGGTGAGTGGGCATGATGCTAGAGTTTCCACGGCGCTATACGCTTAACAAAAGGCCGCGCCGCGACTTAATCCGTTTAATCTACGCTCTGATTATCGTCGCAAAGGAGTTACTATCATGACCGGCATACTGTTCCCCGATGATGCCGGCCGCGCCAACGGCCGATAAGCGGAGGAGACGTGCTGCTCGCGCTAAAAGTATGTCCGTACCGCGTTGCAGCGCGGATCGCCATGCGGACAAATTAAGCTCGTAGTCTGACGACCGCTAACGTCAGGCATCGCCATGCGAGTATATCGTGCTACGTGACACGTTTTGAGTAGTAAATACTCGGCAAATCCGGTCAGGTGCGCCAACACCCGGCCGGCGATCGCTTATTACCGCGTCCGGAGCTTCACGGGCTCCGAAATGCAGGCGCGTTTAACATAGATGCTAACGGACAGGTGCAGGGGGTGCTCCGCTATTCAGGCAGCTTCTGCCCGTATCCTCAACTAAGCGGGCGATACGTCCGGTAGCTCCGGTCAGGCACCGTATCGTCCGTTGCTTATATTGTGTTATACGGAACGAGTGTTCTCTATGTTTCAAATTTTTCTAATAATTTTTTACAGACAATATGAGCAGCAAGATTGACAGTCGAGCACCTGTGACAAAGACTAAATAAGAAAGAAAGGGGAGGCAAAAGTCCCCGGCTTTGGAGAAATAACGGTAATAAAAGTGTGCGAAACGAAAAAGTCGTCCGTTGAAGTATGTGAAAGGAGCGAAAGTGTGAGGGAATTGAGAAGCGCCGGCAATCTATTAGTATGGGCACGAAGCTTATATTGTCCCTACGTGTAATACGCCCGATATTCTGCGCGGACGTCGTCAATATAAACATAAGGAGCTGGGTAACGGAAACGTGCGGCCGGCTTTGGTCATTTCGGATGTTAATAGGTCGGAGGGCGCAAGAATATTCCGAAAATGTGTGCTGATGGATGATTCCGTGTAGATAATACAGTACCAACGCAGAAAACTTTCGCGAAAAGTGTACAGAACCCGATCGACAGGCAACAAAAAGAGTAGGTAGGCCGGCGGAGGTTTCCGCTTGACTATAAAACCAAATCAAAGGAGACGATTGATTATGAGTATTAAGGTTAAAATGCCTAGCGAAACTTTCAAATACCAGATGGCGTGCAAAGCCTTGGAATTGTACAAGCAATGGCTCCGCGAAGGTAGGATTTTTTATTACGAGACAGTAAATGAATGCGGTAGAAATCGAACCTATCTAAATAATTTTAGCGCGCCTGCTGCGTACATGTTGTGGAAGCACACTACATTGAGGGCTTGGTTAGAAGAAGAAATCGTTCAAGGAAACGACATTAAGGGTTGCTATGCTTCACATTGGCTGGAGGACGAAGTTAGGGAGGATGTCTACAAGGAACTTCTGCGAATTAACGGTGTTAGTCAAGAAGAGGCGGAAGACCTCGAATATTTTATTTACGTTAATGAATTTATAGGGGATGTTCAATGTTATACGGACGTATTTGTTGTTTCAACGTTAGAAGGTGCTACTGCATTTGACGAACGAGTTATAGAGCCAAGCTACGTCCGTTGAAAAAGAGGGCGTGGCTTGGAACAAGCGCCGACAATATACGAAAGCAAGACGGAGTGATCGGTTACGCTATAACACCAAAACTAAAGGAGACGATTGAACATGGGAGCAGTTATCGGATTTGTACCACGAGAAGAATACACAAAGGCAAAAGCGCCGGAATGGGCGTCGGTAGGGGCGGCCTACCGCGAAGCTCGCAAAGGTCTTAACCTGACGATACAGAAGGTCGCAACTGAAATCGGAGTGAGCAGCAGTACACTTGCGCGATTTGAGAAGGGAGTCCCCGTGAGAGCCTCGCGCTTGATCGAGAATGCTTACGGTTTGTACCTCGTTGTGCACAATGCCACGCGAAGAGGACTTCTCGACCACATGGACTTGGACATGGCAGCCTTTTTAAAGGCCCGGTTAATCGTAGACTGCGATCTTTCCGAAGACGGCGCGCCGGTTAGTATAACGCGACCAGACGGCACAGTGGTTGCGAAAGTGGATACCGGTAGCGTGGAGACGAATTACGAAGTTGCAGAAGAAATGTGCAAGAAGCT
Organism: Paenibacillus caui; assembly: GCF_019904135.1. Classification (GTDB taxonomy): domain Bacteria; phylum Bacillota; class Bacilli; order Paenibacillales; family Paenibacillaceae; genus Fontibacillus; species Fontibacillus caui. The sequence goes on from NZ_JAIOGQ010000016.1 coordinate 98,985, forward strand.
CGGTGAGCCGTTTTACTGCACGTACTGAAAGGAGGCACGCCATGATTGACGTATCTAAGCCGCTCGCCTACGACGAAGGGTTCCCACGCGTCCCGAACATCATGTACCGAATGTACCCGCTGCTTGACGGATTTACCGTAGAGACCGCTGGTTTCTACGGGTATCTCCGTTCGTGGCGGCAGAGTAACAAGGATCACGCGATGTTCGGCAAAACGTGGCTGAATCAGCAGGAAATGGCGGTCCAAAGCGGTCTTTCTCCGCACAAAATCCGCAAGCACGTGAAAACACTGGAAATGTACGGACTGCTCCGCGTTACTAAGATCCTCCCGAGTACCGAACAAGAGAATATACGAGTGCCTGGAGCCGATGACCGAAGCGGAGTTCCGCGCCCAATATCCGGAGGCGGTTGCAGAGTTTGGGCGGTTATTATCCGAGATTGAGGCGGAGCTAAGCGCCGATAAGCAGCGGTTACTGGAAAAACAGCAACCGCAGGTCCCACCGCCAATGCCTCCGGAGCAGGATCACAACGGAATACCGGTCGATTTCTAGCGGATATTAAACAGTTTTACTACCGTTATTGAATTATTTAGTAACCGTAGTTAATCCATTTAACTAGAGAAAGATTAAAGAGTAAGACTAAGTAGTAAGAGTAATAAATAATACCGCGAGCCACTTCGTGACTCACGGACCGCGCGGAAAAAGATGTACTTATTAGGGATTGAGTGCGCGTAAAAGAAAAGGAGACAGAATAAAAGATACCCCGACATTGAATTATTTAATTTCCGTTAGGAGGAGTGGCATGGGTACAGCACGTCAGTTGGAGGAAGAACTGAAACAGACGCCAGAACTAACCGTTATTACTACGCCTCCGCTTTCTCGTCTTTTCGCTAAGGCGAAGGAGACCGTGCGGGCAGACGTCCTCAACGCCGCGCCGCTTATAGAAGAATATACGGAGGCAATAGAAGAATACCTCGTTACCATAGATCGGCGCGACCTCGTTGTTTGGGGGACGAACCCTGAAACGACAGAAGGCAATCGAGCCATCCGCGTTAACTATTCGCCCTTTTGGGACGCTTTGACTAAGATGGGCCAACGCCTCGACTACATAATCGAGAATAACGAACGGTCGGCGCCATTGCCTCGTCATTCCGCCCTGTCCGCGTGTGAAATGTTCCCGAACCGCGCGAAAGCGGATTACGAGCGCCATGCCGCGCATTCTCTTGAAACGCGCCTGAAAGTGGCCGGAGAGATGGCGGAAACAGCTATTGCTTATTATAACGCTCACCACGTAGGCGGAGACGGCCGACATCCCGCCGAAGAAGATAAGGCGCGTCTCGAACGCTTGGCCGACTATATTCTCGCCGAGGACCACGCTCGCGGTCTTCTCATTATCCGCGATCCTTACGACAAGCCTAGCGAAAAGGAGCTCGGAGTCCCGATGGGCGCGGGCGCGCGGGCGTTTTTACGCACAAAATTAGCGCAGGAGAGCGCCTTTGCGCAGGTTCTCGATAATCTAGCCGCGTGGAAACATGACGCCTATTTTAACGGCGATATTTCGTGTATTGAAGGCATCCTCGACGTGGAGGCCGCGATTGAGTCAGGAGGAGAGGTTTCCGCCGTGATGCAGGAGAGCGGAATAGTCCGCTCATACATGCCGGACGTTCGGGCAATCACCGGCGAAGGAGTGAAGCTATGCGAATGCTGCGGATATCCGTTCGAGGACAAGTCACGCGCAGGCAATAGTAAAGTTTGCGGAAAGTCCTGCGCCCAGCATCGGGACAAGATGCGTAAGCGAATCGAGCGTTACGGAACTACGGAGTTGGAGGGCGAACGGACCCGGATGGATATCGAATACCCTTTTTACGCGCCGAATGAAATGCGAAGCATCTCGCAGCGGTCAGAGAAATCGAAGGGAGATTCCGATTACATGTCCCGGGCGATAGCGGCCAAGGCGACGAAACTGGAGCGCGGGGGCAAGAAGACAACGATACGGATCGATGACTGGATGTGGACGAGCAACCGTAACGATGGCCGACCATTATCGCGGCATCGAGCACCAGAACCTGCAGATATTGTTACGTACAATACCAATGAAAATCCGCTTACTCCGTCGTTTACAGACTGCCAAGGAATTGCCAATCGTGTCTGCGAGTGGCCCCGTGATACTTCGGACATTTCGGCTTAAGGAGGGAAGGGAACGGATGTTCTCTCCTATTTTATTTATGGAATGTGCGTTATTTCAAATATACGAAGGGGGTTTGTGATATGGACGGGATGGGAGTCCGTGGAATCCGGATTATGGCCGGCATGACGCAGGCCGAGTTTGCAGACGCGCTCGGCGTTAGCCAGTCGTTGGTGTCAGACGTCGAAAACGGCCGCCGGGCCGTATCTCGCGACCTGCGGATTAAGATCGCGCAGACGTTCGGGACCGGTGATGACATCATGACGGCGATTGCGCGGGCGAAGGAGTCCGGAAAACTGGCGCTGTAATAAGCGTCTTATTTTTGCTCAAATACTTTAATAATTGAACGCGTTAAATTGAAGAAGGTGATTGCAGTATGGACGATATTCAATCGAAGGCCGCGATGTGGTGCGAGTATATGAAGCCGGATCGTACCTGCTACATAATGGACGCGTTGTCCACGGAGAGCGACTCGACATGTAAGTGCTTTAGGCCGCCGGAACGGCGTACGAGGTGCCGGTACTTAGAACTTGTCGTACTGAACACGAAGGGGGCCCGCAGGGGTGGACGTAATTTCTCGGTTCAAATTGAGTAAGGGGTACGGAGGGGCTTGCGCGGCACTCTTTACCATTGTTGATCCGGACACGGGTGAGATATTGGACGAGTTTGTTCGCGATTGCTCTTACATGTCGGAGGGCGCGGCGGTCAAAGAGTCGGTCGCGCGCGGAGTAAGAGAGGTACAGAAAAAATATGACGGCACGGTTTGGCTCGAAGTTGAAAGGGCGGACCTACTGCGGGAGGTGTGGTCGGAATGGTATTAACGGTCTATCAGCAAGTATTCGTTCAAGGTGCCAGCACGCGGGCGCACATAACGATCGTAGACGGAACCGGCGTCGTGCTTGAACGTCGGTTTAGTAACTACGAACCTTATCCGCTTTACAGCGTCGCCCGAGAGCACCGGGAATTGACAATTAAAGCCCTCCAGCGCAGCTTAAACGTTGACAAGATTATTTACGACTGCAACGTTCTGGGCCGTGTAGAGTTCACGCCGAAGGGCGGAGGATGGGACTTCGAGTTAATTAATCACCCTCGATTTGGAGCCGCTAACCTAAATAAGCGAGTAGTTTGGCATGAACAGCAAAAAGAACAAGACGAAGAGGGAGATAGTAGCGACGATGAGCAGAGTTATTGAATCGGAAGTTTGGGACGGCATCAAAAACGAAAGTATGGACGAAATTAACGCATTGATAGGCCCGTCACTCGGCAAGTCACCGACGGCAAAGAAACCGGAGAGCCTGGCGGACCCCGATGCAATCGCCGGTCGCTTCATCAATTACAACGGAGATCGCGGTTTCGGCTTCGTCCGCAGCCAGGAACACGGCGACATCTTCTTCCACATCGGCAGCTCGCCCGATTTCGACCCGGACGTCCTACGTCGGGGATACGCGTCACGTTCTTGATTTCGGAAGACCGAACCGGCCGCAATGTCGCAATTAATGTAAAGCGGGTTTAAGCGTATGGAGGAGCGTTATGATCCGGAGCAAATAACATACGCGCATCTGGCAATAATCAACCTCCGTGATGGACGCATTGCTGCCGGCGCTCGGCTGTCTACGCGCAGCATAGCGAAGGACGACCGGGTTTGGTACGAGCCTTATGCGGTCTGTTCGTTGTACTATGGCCCGGGCGATATCCGGAACGCGTCAACGCGCCAGGCAATCCCGGTCATAATCCGTGATATTCTGCGGACGGTCCGGCCTGGTACGCGCCTGCTGAGCGTCAAAGGTAACGTGCCACAATTTATGAAGTCCGCCAGCATCGGACAGGAAGCGAGTATATGGACGCAGGTTTACGTTAACGTGGCGTATAAGCCGGGGATTGACCGAAGCATCCCGGAATTAATGAAACTTGCTAATGCCGCCATCGAGCGCGGCTGCTCAGTTACAACAAACCAAAAACCAATAATAAAGGGGAATTAAAAAATGGGAAATTACGCTGAAAGTATCGCAAAAGTAAAAAAATTGATTTATGGCCCGGAGTCTATCACTGCTGCAAAGGGGATTTTTGCCCGAGTTAAAGCGGAGGTGAGTGAAATCCAAACGGACGCTACGCTATCAGCGATCGGAGTCGCTCAAAAGCAACGCGAAGCCCGCGAGAGAGGCGCGGTCGAACTTGCTAAGATTATGCGAGCTAATAAGTCTGTGATTGACGCGGAACTTGCTGCGGCTGAAAAGAGTGCCCGCGCAGCTCTCGCGCAGCCAGATGCTAAGCCTGACGCAGAGGCACTCCGTGAGTTTAACGAGAAATACGGCGCGCTCAAAACGGAACTAACCGTATTTGGCAGCGGGCAGGCTGCGGCAAAGCTGATTGAGTTTATGAAGGGCGTCAAGGACCCATATCTAGCGCGTACGATCCTGGACGAGTTTGCTACAACGGGCTCAGAACTCCGTAAGCACGCCAACCAACTGAGTTTGCGGACGATGTATGACAACGTTAAATCCGTCGCGCTCACAGATAGCCGGGCGCAGGCAAGACAAGCGCTCGCCGAAATCGAGTCATGCCGCAGGGTGAAGCCGATTAACTCAATGGTTACGCTGGGCGCTTCGTCCGCACTAGGTGACGCGGCTACAGCGGCCCTATCTGATCACGAGGGATATCTTCAGGCACACGGCGAGTAACAATAAAAAATAAGGGGAGAAGATAGCATGACGAAATTACCTCAAAACGTCCAAACAGCGGTAGACGCGTATCGGGCGGAACACATCAAATTTGATGAACTAGCCGCAGCGCACCGAGGAGCCTTAGACAAGCTTAACGGAGACCTTGCGGCTGCAAAAGCAGAACTTGCGGCTGCTTCTGCTGCTACACTTACAAAGCCAACGCCCGCGAGTATCGAAGCCGAGGTGCAGCTAGCCCGGAAGGTAAAGGAGATCGACGAGGGTATCACTGCGCAGCAAGGGCGGTTATCCGTGGCATTAACGAGCCAATCAAGTCAGCTCACACAGTTAGCAGACGCTGCTATTAACGCCGGCCGCGCTGAGGCCCACCGGTATTTTATCGAGAATAGAGACGCTAAGCTTGCGACAATTGAGGACGCAAAGTATGCGTATCTGTCAGCGCTAGTCGATTTGCATAATATGCGAAAGAATGCGCGCGATATATACAATGATGCAGTTAGCCAAACCAACGCAAACAGGGCGGAGTATTTATCTAAACCTTACTTTGAGGATACCGCACTATTCTATCGAGGTGGCGCACGGCAGGTACACGGCATCAGTGAGACGGAGATTATGCGCGCATACAAGCACGGACAGATCCTAAAAACCAGCGTTGCAGCCGGTCGGAAAGTCTAATAAATACGCACTATCTAAGGGGCTCGCGCCAAAACGCGGGCTCTTTCTATTTTAAGGGGGAAACGGAATGAGTTTATGCCTGTCTTTATACCACGATAATATGATTTTCGTTTGGGCCGACAGTCGCGTAAGCGTCGAGGTAGGCGGCAAGAGTTACGTTGTGACCGACGAGTACAAAAAGATCCTCCAGATTGGGAATCGTGTTATCTTCATGTCCGGGATGAGCGAGATAGTGGAGGAGGTGTTTAGCCGCATCCTTCCCGATAGCACATACGAGGATATTCAGCGTGAGGCGAGAGAGGTCTTTGCCGACTTTTCCGCTGCCCACAAAGATACGCCAGGTTATGCGGATTCCAGGTACGGAATTGAGTTCGGAATCTACCTCCACGAGATTAAGGACGGAGTGCCCGTTTACGTGCAGTTTGGCTACCGAGATCACTTCGAAATCAATCAGCAAGACCCGGGAGAAGCGGATGTCTTCGGTGTAGCCGCGCACTCAGACATAGCGTTGCCGTTATTTGTACGCAAAATTAACTCCGGAATACCGATCGAGCTCGCAGCCCTCCGGACATTTGAATCCGTAGCCGACGAGGTTGTCGGAGGCTACTTAACGATGTTTGCAATCGGGCAGGACGGTATCACATGTAATCGATCCGCCATAAAAGACCGTAAGCCGGTAACTAAAGTACATGACTTATCATTTCCTTACACGGCGACAATGGACGGAAGCATCTACGCCAGTAAATTAACCGCGAAAACGGCAAATATTTCTGAATCCAATTTCAAAGACGGTGCGATTATTGGCTCTTCGATCAACGTAGGAAACGGCCAATTTACCGTAGACACTGCCGGCAATATGTACGCAGGAAACGGCACGTTTCGCGGGAGTATTACGTCGGGTAGTACGATTACCGGCGCGCTAATAACTGGGGGGAGGATAACCTCGGACACTGACATTAATATTACACGTGACATTCGCGTCGGAAACAATATATATCTCGGATTAACCGGTCAGACGAATGACCGACGCATCGAGTTCGTAGATAGCGGACCTTATCATTCTTATATCGCGTTCACCGATGCGACGAAGCAGCTCGAAGTTTACGCTGCTAACGACTTGCGGATAACGAGCGGCCTTGACGTAACGATATCAGCGATGAGGGCAACGTTGCCGTACGACGCTTATCTCGGGTCCTCTGCATCATCTAATAAGATCGCGGTAGCGGCCGACCTAGCGTCGAAAGCGGATATAGCGGACCTGGCCGCTAAGGCAGACCGCAGCGAGGCCGGCTACAACCTCGCGTTTGATACCGCGACTCGGAATCTTAAGATGTACAGCGCGACCGGTTCGCTTTTGGCTACGGTTAATATACCGGCATAAATAACGGGAGGGAACGTAATGGAGCACGCCAATTTACTACGATGTACGCTTGATTTATCTAAACCAATTCCGGAGCTTATCGCGGTCATTACGGCAGTTTTGTCCGTACATCGGGACAACGCGGAGAGTATCCTTCGCGCCATTGACGACGAAATAACCGGAGCTCTATTACAACTAGAATCGGAAGGAGAGGTCGCACATGACTAACGATCAACTTCGCAGCGACATCGCACAGCTTACGGAGAGGTTGCGCCAGATACGTATTGAGCAGGGACTGCCGCCGGAGCCGTTACCGCGTCCTCAAATCGTAGAGCTTCCGCTTGCCGGCGCACTAATCAAGCGTTTAGAACCCTTTAAGGCTATTGCGGTTAAGCTTGCATCTATTCTAGCGCAGGGGCATGTCACGAGGGTTGACGTTAGCAAACTTGAACAATACCGCGAGTACGAGCGCTTGCTTTACTATTCTCACGGTTTGCGGGGCGCACATTACGCAACCGGAGTCCGCATAGTGTTCGGTGAGATTAAGCGGATTAATTGCGCAATCGACGAGGGGAAGACCGCAGATTTTGACGTTAACGGTACTATGCGCCGCATACACTTCGCTATAAGCACGTTTTTGAATAAAGAGCACGGTGTAGGTTGGGACATGTACGAGGTACACGTCGGATATACGGAGGAACTACGGGCAGCAGAGGCGGAGATGAAGCGCCTAACATCCGATCCGGCTGCGTTCCAGGCAGCATATGACGAAGCCCTGACACAAATACCAACGAAAGGGGAGGCGGTAAACTATGAGTAATGCGAGACAACGCAGAGTGCTTGAATCGCAGCTAACACCGCAACAACGAAAGGCAGCGCAACTTATCGTTAATAACGAGTGGGCTGAGCTACTGAATGAGGACGGCAAGAAGAAGACGGCGCAAGAGTTGGCGGATGAGATTGGAATCGCGCGTAGTACCTTCTTTGAATGGAAGAGTCAAGAGGTATTCGGGGCATACGTTAACTACCTTACGGACTTACAACTCAGTGCAATGAGATCAGAGGTTAACGTTCAGCTCATGAAGGCGATTCGCGGAGGTGCGAACGGTGTGCCTTCCGTTAAGGCTCTAGATCTATACTTCCGCAGATACGGACTGCTCACTGATCGAACTGTCGTTGAGGATACGCGCGAAACCATAGAGACACGGCGTAAGTCCGACGAAGAGATTCAAGCAGAGATTAGCGAGTTGGATGCGATGATTAACCGGCAAAGCGAGGAATAGTCCGGTATGCTTGCGCCTGTGATAACGTGTAACCTTGCGGATTGCAGGCGCATTTATTTCGGATTCTTTCGGACTAAGAGCGCGATTTACCTACTGCGCGCTCCCGGCGTCCGCCTACCGTAAAACTCGGGGGTTGCCGATGCATAAACGTTTGTATAATGTAAGAATTACGATCTAGCAAGAATCGCATAACAGCGCGGTTTCTGACGGTTGCATAAACAGTGCATAGACGCTATTTTCGTATACACTCGAAATAATGGCGTAGTGGCGCGGGTTTGCGGCCGATTGGAGGGCCTACGTATTACCAGTGCGTTGGTCGTCGCATTGCATAACGATGCATAGCGCTTTATCATGGTGAAGCGTTGCCCCCAAGGGGTATGCGCGATCCCCTACGGCAAGCGCACATACATTCCGCGAATCAAATTTTTAAGCGGGGGTCAATTTTGCGGAGGTAGAGTCCGATTTATATTAGCGTCCATTTACGGAGAAAAATTCGTAGATGGGCGCTTTTTTTGTTTCGACGGTCGAAATGTTTATCCGGTTGAAACGCGCGGGGTCATCCGTTATAATGGGTGATACGTAGGGCTTCGTAGAATCCGTAGGTTATCGGCTGAATGATCGTATTAGGCTACGGCAAGGAAACGAAGCAATAGCGAGGACTAAACGCACTCGTAATGCGTAGGTCGGGGGTTCAATTCCCTTCACCAGCATCCCTTCATAGTCAAGCAGGGCGCGGCTTTCCGAGGTTTCGGAGGGTCGCGTTTTTTGTTGCTTTTGGTGAATTTCCAACATTGTTCTAACCTTTAGTCTATTAAAGAGGTATACAATACAAAATGCTAAGATAACAATAGAAAAAGAAGTCGGATTCCGCCGACTCCCTGCACAACACTTGGGTGGGGTTGCAAACAATAATCGTTTCGTGTCTGCATCCACAAACAGGGTAATGTATTGATGTCCGCGCCGACTTGATGTTTCATCAATGGCGATCCGTTTGACTCCCGTTACATCCATCTCTACCATGGCTCGATTCACGTAATAGCGGAGTACTCTCCATAACCGCATATCGTGTTCGTTCACTTGTCTGGCTGCTGCTGCGACTGGCATCTCTTTCATCAATTCCATCAGGAAGGCTTCAAAACGCCAGGTCAATCCCGCCTGAGGACGAGACCAATCTACGTTCACTGTCAGGATACCGAAGGTAAGGAGGTCCAGGCTACTGAACTTGAATACCTTGGAGAGAAATATAATCGTTGGAGGGTGACTGGATCGCATTTTCTTGAACTTGTGTACAAATGTTTAGGTTATAAGGTTTCTACAACTCGTAAAAATTTTTAGAAATGATCTTTTTTAGTGAATAAAAAATGTCCGCTAACCTTAACTGATGTATATTCGTAATTAATATCTTTCACAATTAATTGTAAAAATAAACACTGTTTTGGTCGTTTTTAGTGGGAAAATCGTTTTTTATTAAAGACTATGATTGCTCCTGCGTTTTAGTAAAAGAAAGAAAAATAGACAAATGAGTATAAATGAAGGCCACACTAAAGGTTGCGTTAAATTACCTACTGCTGATTCCGAATTCAGTGAAATTACATATCCAATTGTAAAAAACATAATAAATAAGAGGATATTGGCGAATAAGAAAATAAATTGTTTCTTCCTGTTTTGGCGGTAATGAACAAGAATAATGCACAGTAAAATTAAAAAAATAATTATAAATGTTTGTTCAAGTCTAGTTTGATATTGCCCTGCATGAGCAATAGCTTGAAAATCATCTCGGGTTAAAAAACTTTTCTGTTGCCACTGCAGCGACTTCTTCATGTGTGAAAGTTCATAATTGATATATACGCCGTAAGCTATTAACATTGTAATAAAATATCCCAAATAAAATAAGGCTCTACACAAAACGTAGTGCTTGAACCCCATAGAACGTTATGCTAGGGAACATATAGAAAAAACATCTGCATATCCCGTAAGATGGTTGTGCGACCAATCCATCGAAGAAGGAATAAACAGATGC
>NZ_JAIOGQ010000017.1 GCF_019904135.1 Paenibacillus caui
GGGGTAGGCAAAAGCGACAATGGCATAGTAGCTTGAACGTAGTGAAAGCTAGCGCCTTTAGACGCGAGCCGGTAATAAAGGCTTATAGCCTTAGAGCAAACCACCCGTTTGACGGGTGGTTATGATTATAAATAATTTATCGGGCCGGTTAAAATAATCAAATAGTGGAAAGCTGCGGAAAAATATAACGTTATTTACACGTCATAAAAACTAACATATTAATGTGCGGGTTGAAATTATGGATAACGTTCTCAGGGAGGTTGTGTTATATACGCGTCACATATTGACCGTTTATAACAAAATATTAATCACATCGCATAAATATTCATGATATATGCATAAAAAGACAGGATTTCATTTTTGTATATGTTAATTAACATCACACAAGGAAGACGCCAAATATAAAACTTCCATGGTCGGTCATAAAAAAACTTATTAGGATCATAAAAAGTTTGTATTTCCCTCTTAAGCTTTGCAGTGCTAAAATGATAAAACTAATAGAGTACCTGCATTGAATAATTATGCACTATATAAATGTTCGATATTCTGCCGGTAAACCCTCCTATCTTCTTATAGATTCAGCCTGCAAGAAGTAATCTACGTACAGAAAGGTTGCATGAGAATGAAACACACAGACATTCCCGCCAAACAGGGTCTGTACGATCCGGTTTTTGAAAAAGACGCCTGCGGTATGGGCTTCGTAGCCCATATTAAAGGCCGCGTCTCCCACTCCATTATCAGCCAGGCTTTGACCATGCTGAGTAACATGGAGCATCGCGGCGGACAAGGCAGCGAGCCTAACTCCGGTGACGGCGCAGGGATCCTGCTTCAAATTCCGCACCATTTCCTCGCTGAAGAGTGCGAAAGCTTAGGATTCAGCCTACCGGAACCGGGGCAATACGGCGTCGGGATGATTTTCCTGCCGCATGACGAAGAAGTGCGCGGCGCGCAGGAAGCCCGGCTGGCCGAAATTATTGAAGAGGAAGGCCAGAAGCTGCTCGGCTTCCGGACGGTTCCGACCCGTGATGATATGCTCGGCAATACGGCGAAGCAGGCAAAGCCGTTTGTTCGTCAAGTATTTATCGCCCGCAGTGAAGGCATCAAAGACGATCTTGCTTTTGAACGCAAGCTCTATGTCATTCGCCGCCGGGCTGAACTGGGCATTCGCTATGGCGGCGCGGAGAATGGCGATCAATTTTACATGTCAAGCTTATCCTGCCGCAAAATCGTATATAAAGGCATGCTGACAACGGAACAGGTAGGACAGTTCTATCCTGATCTCCAGGATGAAAGAATGGAATCCTCCATTGCCATGGTTCACTCGCGTTTCAGCACCAACACCTTCCCAAGCTGGGAAAGAGCGCATCCGTACCGTTTTATGATTCACAACGGCGAGATCAACACGCTGCGCGGCAATGTGAATTGGATGCGTGCCCGCCAGTCGCTGTTCAAAAGCGACGTGTTTGGCGATGATCTGAAGAAGATCAAGCCTGTAATCAACCCGGACGGGTCTGATACCGGCATGTTTGACAATACTTTCGAGTTCCTGTATCTGTGCGGCCGTTCGCTTCCTCACGTAGCCATGATGATGGTTCCCGAGCCTTGGAACAACCATGAGAGCATGACGGACGACAAGAAGGCCTTTTACGAATATCACAGCACGCTGATGGAGCCTTGGGACGGACCGGCTGCCATGGGCTTTACGGACGGTATTCAAATCGGCGCGATACTGGACCGGAACGGACTCCGCCCGTCCCGTTATTATGTAACGAAGGACGACCTGATTGTTCTTTCCTCCGAGGCTGGCGTACTGGATATCCCACCGGAGAATGTCCAGTATAAAGACCGACTGCGTCCAGGACGCATGCTTCTGGTGGATACCAAAGAAGGGCGGATTATTTCGGACGAGGAAGTCAAGAGCCAGATTGCAGCGGAGCGCCCGTACCGGGATTGGCTGAACGAGCATCTGATCACGCTGGAGGAACTGCCTGATGCTCCGGAGCTTCCTGAACCGGATCATGAAAATGTAACCCAGCAGCAGCAGGCGTTCGGATATACATTCGAAGAACTGCGCAAAGTCCTGGAGCCTATGGCTTCAACAGGGGCTGAAGCGCTCGGGTCAATGGGCTATGATTCCCCGATCGCGGTGCTGTCGGACCGGCCGCAGCGGCTGTTCAACTACTTCAAGCAAATGTTTGCCCAGGTAACGAATCCGCCGATTGATGCAATTCGGGAAGAACTGGTGACCTCCACCTGGACCACGATCGGCCCGGAACGCAACCTGCTGGACCCTGAGCCGGAGAGCTGCCGCCAGATTCGGCTGGTATCGCCGATTCTTTCGAACGAGGATTTCGCGAAGATTCGCCATGTCCATCGTCCAGGGTTCCGTTCCATGACCATTCCGATCCTGTTCCCGGCGGCGGAAGGAGCGGAAGGACTCCGCAAGGCAGTCGATATGCTGTGCGAAGCTGCGGACCGTGTCATTGAAAAGGGACATAATGTGCTGATTCTGTCCGACCGCGGCGTCGATGCCGAAAACGCGGCGATCCCTTCACTGCTCGCGGTTTCCAGTCTGCACCACCATCTGATCCGCCAGGAGACCCGTACGAAGGTAAGCATTTTGCTGGAATCGGGCGAACCGCGCGAGGTGCATCATTTTGCCCTTCTGCTCGGCTACGGCGTCAGTGCGGTGAATCCTTATCTGGCCTTTGAAACGATTCGCGATATGATTGGTCAAGGTATGCTGAGAGGCTTGTCCCTGGAAAAAGCGATCAAAAACTTTATTAAAGCCGCTACGAAAGGTGTCGTCAAAACCCTGTCCAAAATGGGGATTTCCACGATCCAGTCTTACCGCGGCGCCCAAATCTTTGAAGCTGTCGGCCTGAAAAATGAGTTCGTCGACCGCTACTTCACCTGGACGCCTTCGCGGATCGGAGGCATCGGTCTTGAAGAAGTAGCCATGGAGACGCTCGCCATGCATTTCCGTGCGTTTACGGATCAAAACGGCCGTGACAATGTGCTGGACTCCGGCGGTGAATACCAGTGGAGAAGCGGCGGGGAAGAGCATCTGTTCAACCCGCAGACGGTCCATCTGCTGCAGCATGCGGTTCGTACGGGAGATTATGACAACTATAAGAAATTCGCCAAGCTCGTTCAGGGCGAGAGCGAGCGTCATCTGACCCTTCGTTCGCTGCTCAAGCTGAAGCCGGTTGGACCGAAGGTTCCGCTTGATGAAGTCGAGCCTGCGTCCTCTATCATGAGACGCTTCAAGACCGGCGCCATGTCCTTTGGTTCCATCAGCAAGGAAGCCCACGAGACGATTGCGATCGCTATGAACCGAATCGGCGGCAAGAGCAATTCGGGGGAAGGCGGGGAAGATCCGGCCCGCTACATTCCGGAGGCAAACGGCGATTCCCGCCGCAGCGCCATCAAACAGGTGGCGTCGGGACGCTTCGGCGTAACCTCGCATTATTTGATCAACGCGGATGAAATTCAGATCAAGATGGGACAGGGAGCCAAGCCGGGTGAAGGAGGCCAGCTGCCTGGCCGCAAAGTATACCCTTGGGTAGCCGAGGTGCGCGGATCGACACCGGGCGTCGGCCTGATCTCTCCGCCTCCGCATCACGATATTTATTCGATCGAGGATTTGGCGGAGCTGATCTATGATCTGAAGAACGCCAATCCGAGAGCCCGCATCAACGTCAAGCTCGTTTCGGAAGCCGGCGTCGGGACGATTGCAGCGGGCGTGGCCAAAGGACGTGCCGATGTCATTCTGGTCAGCGGCTATGACGGCGGTACAGGCGCATCTCCGCAGAGCTCCATCCGCCATGCCGGATTGCCGTGGGAGCTGGGTGTTGCGGAAACGCATCAGACCTTGATGATGAATAAGCTGCGCGACCGCGTCGTTCTGGAAACGGACGGCAAAATGCTGAACGGCCGGGATTTGGCCGTAGCGGCTCTGCTCGGCGCTGAAGAGTACGGATTCTCCACCGCACCGCTTGTTGCGGTAGGCTGTATCATGATGCGTGTCTGCCAAATGGATACCTGTCCGGTCGGCGTAGCTACCCAGAATCCGGAGCTGCGTAAGAACTTTACAGGCGACCCGCAGCATGTTGTAAACTTCATGACTTTTGTGGCGGAAGATTTGCGCGAATGGATGGCTGAGCTCGGATTCCGAAGCCTGAATGAGATGATCGGCCGTACCGATTGTCTGGATACGGATGAAGCCGTCACCCATTGGAAGAAGAAAGGCGTTGATCTGAGCGGCCTTCTGCATGTGCCGGAGGTTCCTGCAGGTAGCAGCCGCTACTGCACCCGTCAGCAGAACCACGGCATCGAGGAAACGCTGGATTACAAGAAGCTGCTGTCCGCAGCTGCTCCGGCGCTTGAACGCGGCGAGGCCGTAAGCGCCCGCTTCCCGATTACGAACGTGGATCGCGCGACCGGAACGCTGGTGGGCAGCGAAGTTACCCGCCGCTACGGAGCGGCAGGTTTGCCGGAAGATACGATCAGCTTCCATTTTGAAGGCTCCGCCGGCCAGAGCTTCGGCGCCTTCGTGCCGAAGGGAATGACCCTCACGGTAGAGGGCGATGCGAATGACTATACCGGCAAAGGCCTGTCAGGCGGCAAGCTGATTGTGAAGCCATCTCCGAAAGCGACTTTTACCCCTGAGGAGAATATCATTGCAGGGAACACGTCCTTCTACGGAGCGACGACCGGAGAGGGTTACATTAACGGTATTGCGGGCGAACGCTTTGCGGTCCGCAACTCCGGCGCCAACGTCGTTGTAGAAGGTGTAGGCGATCATGGCTGCGAATATATGACCGGAGGACGTGTTGTCGTTCTGGGGAAAACCGGACGCAACTTCGCGGCGGGCATGTCAGGCGGTATTGCCTACGTGTACGATCCGGAAGGTACCTTCGTGAATCGCTGCAATCTGGAAATGGTGCTGCTTGAACGCGTAGAAGATACGCAGGAACAGGAGCAGCTGCGCACGATGATCAGCCGCCATGTCCTTTATACGAACAGCAAGGTCGGGCGCCGGATTCTGGATGGATGGTCGGAAGCGTTGACCTCGTTCGTTCGGGTGATTCCGAAGGATTACAAACGGATGCTGGAGCAAATCCGCAAAGTACACGATGACGGATTGCAGGGCGAAGAAGCGCTGCTGGCAGCATTTGAAGCGAATATGAGAGAAATGGCGCGAGCTGGAAACTAAGCCCGTACGCCGATGAAGAACCGGAAACTGCCGCGCTGACGGCGTTTCCGGTTCTTTTTTTCAAAAGCAAATATTAGCCGAATGTGGTACAATCAAGGAAATTATGGTCCGGTTCGGGCGAAAAGCCGGTCTGTTATGAGCGTACGGGTGTACGGGTGGTTCAAGCAGACCGCTTTTTGCCGGACAGGTGAAGAGGAGAGTGCGGGAATGATGAGCCAGGAACCGGTTGTCCGGATAAAAGGCGTCAGCAAAAGGATTGGCCGCAGGACATTGATTGACAAGCTGGATCTTGAAATCCCCTCAGGCCAGGTATACGGGTTTTTGGGCCCGAACGGAGCGGGGAAGACCACAACGATTCGGATGATGGTCGGTCTTATGTCTATAAGCGAAGGTGATATATACATAGGGCAATCCAGCGTAAGGGAAGATTTCGAAGGCGCGATGAAGCAGATCGGGGCCATTGTAGAGAACCCGGAAATGTACAAGTTTCTGACGGGTTACCAGAATCTGCTGCACTATGCCCGAATGAGCCCGGGAGTAACCAAAGAGAGAATTGATGAAGTGATCCATCGGGTAGGACTGAGCAATCGCATTCATGAAAAAGTAAAAACCTACTCGCTTGGCATGCGTCAGCGTCTGGGCGTGGCGCAGGCGATTCTGCACCGTCCGAAGCTGCTGGTGCTGGATGAACCGACCAACGGACTTGATCCCCAGGGAATCCGGGAATTGCGGGATTATTTGCGCGAACTGGCTCATACGGAAGGGACGACCGTATTTGTATCCAGCCACCTGCTCTCCGAAATGGAGCTGATGTGCGATACGGTTGCGGTCATTAAACAGGGCAAGCTCGTTGACGTGAAAGTCTTAAAAACCGGCGAAGAAACGGAGCAGCAGGCGGAAACGGCGTTTGAGGTGGACAAGCCTGAGGAAGCGGCAGCATTGCTGGGGACTGGAGCTGTTGACGGAGGGAGCGTGATTATCACCGCAGACAAGGAAGGGATTGCGGAGATTAACGCCCGGCTGGTAGCCGGCGGCATCCGCGTCTATGGCATTTCCAAGCGGACACGCTCGCTGGAAGATCAATTTTTGGAGATGACAGGAGGCGGACAAATTGGCTAATTTCTTTAAGCTGCTGAAGAATGAAAACATGAAAATCTACAGGCGGCTGCGGACATGGATCATGATGGGCCTCGTCGTCATTATTCCTGCTCTCGTTGCCGTGTTGATGGCCGTCAGTACGGGAGGGGATACAGAGATTGGAGCCTGGGATGCCTTCACCAATTTGACCAGCTTGTTCTTTTTGGTCTCGATCTTTTCAGCAATTATCTTTGCGGATATCGTAGCATCGGAATTTACGTGGGGCACCATCAAGCTGCTCCTGATCCGTCCATGGAAGCGGAGCAAAGTTTTGCTGTCCAAGCTCCTTGCGGGGCTGATCTTTTCCTTGCTGCTTACCCTGATTTTTATCGTGGTCAACTGGGCGCTATCTTTCCTGCTGTTTAAGAATATCTCAACCCCAGGCGTGTATCCTGCAGGCTACAGCCCGTTTTCTTTCAATCTGGAAATGCTGCTGTACCGCTATGTCGATATGGTTATCATTTGCATCTTCGCATTCATGCTTTCGACCTTGTTCCGGTCAAGCGGGATTGCGATCGGTCTGGCTATATTTCTGCTGTTTGCGGGTAATATTTTGCAGGCACTGCTTAGACCCGAAAAATATGCTTGGACGAAATATGTGCTCTTTACCAACATGAATTTGAGCCGCTATATGATAGGAGACGGATCGGCGGCCGGCATGACGCTCGGTTTCTCG
The DNA here is from genome assembly GCF_019904135.1 of Paenibacillus caui. Lineage (GTDB taxonomy): Bacteria > Bacillota > Bacilli > Paenibacillales > Paenibacillaceae > Fontibacillus > Fontibacillus caui. The sequence goes on from NZ_JAIOGQ010000017.1 coordinate 7,032, forward strand.
GTGGCTGTGCTGTCCGTTTATGTCATTGTATTTTTGGCTGTTTCCTGGATCGTATTTATGAGAAGGGATGTTGCGGCTTAAAGCCGCAACCATCAAAAAACCGCAAGCCCGAAGTGACGGGATGCGGTTTTTTCTTTTCTGGAAGAATCACCGATTTATTATTGCCATTTTCCTTAAGATACGATACATTGTTATTAATGAATGAACCATTCATTCATTAATTGAGAAGTTAAAGGAGTACAGGTAGGAGTGGATTCTGTAAAAAAGGACGAAGGCTGGAATCTTCAAGGCAAGTACATCGTGATCACGGGCGCGACTAACGGAATAGGGCTGGCTGCGGCGAAGGCGCTCGCTTCACGCGGCGCGAGCCTGGGAATCGTTGCCCGAAACAAGGAGAGGGCGGATGAGGCATCGGCCCAAATTAAGAAGGCGTCCGGCAACTCGTCTGCAGTAGACGTGTTTATTGCAGACATGGCTTCCCAACGGTCCATTCGCCGGGCAGCGGCTCAAATCCTTGACCAGTGTCCCAGAATAGATGTGTTAGTGAATAACGCCGGTGCGCTATTCGTGAACCGGCAGATCACGGAGGACAGCGTGGAGATGACATGGGCCGTGAACCACCTCGGTCCGTTTCTTCTCACCTCGCTGCTCCTTGACCGGTTGAAGGAAAGCGATTCTGCCCGTATCATTACGACCGCTTCCCATGGGCACAAGATGGTGAAGAAAGGCATTATGTTCGGCGACCTGAGTTCCGAACGCCTCTACACCGGCTTCAAGAAATTAACGGGAGGACCTACCCTGTGTTACGCGCAAAGCAAGCTAGCCAATATCCTGTTTACTGCTGAGCTGGCGCGTCGGCTGGAAGGAACGAATGTAACGGCTCACTGCTTTGATCCCGGCCTCGTCGCTACCAATTTCAATCAAAACAACGGCCTGCTGGCCCGCGCGACAATGGCTGTCATGAAGCTATTTTCCCGCACGCCCGAGCAGGGGGCGGATACGCTTGTATGGCTGGCCGAATCTGGTGACATCGCCGGGCTGAACGGCGGATACTGCGCAGACAGGCAGTTGAAGGTTCCGTCTGAAGCGGCGTCAGACAGGGAAGCAGCGAGGAGACTTTGGGACATCAGCGAGGAACAGATTCGGCCAGCGGGAACACTTGATTAAGAATGGCCAGCCCAAATTCACCGGCAGGCGACAATAATGAAAGAGGGAGGGGATGAAGAATGGCTCCACGAAATGATGGGCAGCTTGGGCAGCTCCGTGACGAGCGCAGGGAGCAGATCAAGAAAGCGGCCCTGAAAGTATTTGCCCGGCGCGGGATCATCGGCACGAAAATGAGCATGATTGCGGATGAGGCAGGCATTAGCCAGGGACTCACGTATCGTTATTTCAGCTCCAAGGAGGAGCTCTTTACAGCACTGGTTCAGGAGGCGATGGAGGAGACGGCGGAAGCGTTCAATGAGATGGAGCAAATGTCCGGTACACCATCTGACAAAATCCGGGCTTTGACGAGAGAGATGCTGGATGAGAGCAACAGGCATTCCTTTATGCTGATCCAGCAAGTGCAGACTTCAGATGAAGTCCCCGAGAAGGCCCGGGAGATTGTCGAACAATACTCTTCTCAAGCCTTAATAGACCGGCTGCTGCCCGTCTTCATCAAGGGACAAGAAACGGGGGAGTTCTGCCTCGGCGATCCGCAGAAACTGCTGTTTCTTTATTTTTCGGTTATCGCCGGCTTAATGCTCCAGCAGGCGCATGGGCCCTACCATGTGCCGGATGTTCAGATTTTAATGAAGATGCTGGCGAACAATGGCTGAATGCTTGAATGCTTGAATGTTTGAAGGCCGGTCCGTTATGAATGCTCTCAAATGCCCGCGAACGCCATGGAAGAGGTTATCAAGCGCAGGAGAGCTTCATCGGTCCAAACACAAGCTACCCGCTAGAGCGAACGCCTTCTTTCAAAGCGTCCGCCCAGCGGGTAGCTGCTTTAGTCCGTCATACTGTTCTTTCTAGTGTTCAACCAGGCTCTTAACCCGCTTCGGCCCCGGTAGGCGCTGCGCCTTTTTTCCGCGAATCCCTGACGGTTGCGAGCGGCTGATCCATCCGCGTCTCGCCGTTCAGGACGCCGCCTTCCGCGATGACCAGCGTGCGGGCATCCACATTGCCGACAATGTGTCCGTTCTCCAACAGGGTCACTCTGCCTTCGGTGACGAGATCGCCAAACACTTTGCCCGCTACAATAATGGAAGCCCCCTTGATGTTGGAATGGGCTTCGCCGCTTGCGCCGATGACCACTTCGCCGGCGCTTTCGATTTCTCCGCGGAATACGCCTTCAATCCGTACCCCGGACTGGCTTTTCAAACGGCCCTCCATATCGCTGCCCTGACCGACCAGGGTATAAGTGGATTTACCGGCTCTGGACGAATTTTTCATATCATCTTCCTCCTTTCAAATCTGACCTTTCTTTCTTACTTTTCTTTCTCAATTCATATAGGGTAGCGGATCGACAGCCTCATCCTTTTTCATAACCTGAAAATGCAAATGGGGTCCTGTGCTTCGTCCGGTATTGCCGAGCTGCCCGATCAATTGTCCTTTTAAGATGTCCTCGTCTTTCCGGACCTCTGCCGAGTTCAGGTGCATATACCAGGTCTCCAGCCCGTTCGGATGCCGAATAATAATGTATTTTCCGCGGGATCCGTCCTGCTGCACCGCGGTGACCTTACCCGCTGCCGCCGCATAAACGGGGTCGCCCACCTGGCCGCCGATGTCGATTCCGGCATGAAAGGCTGCCCTTCCCGTGAACGGATCGCGGCGGTAACCGAAGCTTGAGGTAATACGGCGGGAAGGGGTTGGCCAGAGGGACGGCGTTCCCGAGAGAGCTTCGATATGGGCCTGGGCAGTGCTGATCTGGGCGGGGATTTGCTTCTGCATTTCATCTAGCAGGGTATTCATGGCCGAAAAATCGTCTTCGGTTTCCCGGGCCAAAGCATCGGTGCTGACATCGTGGACAGCAATAAATTCCCCGCCTACCTTCCGCGAGCGGTCCCAGGACAGGGAGGACAGCTTGGTAGAATTGCCGGCGGAAACGGACAATTTGTTCTTTTCCAGAAAATGCTCGAGCTGCTCCTGGAGGGCAGAAACCGTACCGAGTCTCGCCTTAAAGCTCTTTGACTCCTTAGACAGACTCACAACCTGCGACTGAAGCCGCCGCAGCGCTTCGTTCTTGTCCGAAACAACAGCTTCCATCGTGAGCTGCTGCTGAAGAAGCTGATGTTCAAGCCCTGCGATCCGATCCGCCGATCTCAGATGAAGGCTGATAATAAGGCTTGAAATGGACAAGAGGGCAGCCATAGGCACGCACACCATGACAGGTTTTGACAAATAAAGCTGTCTGACGGGAACCTGGCCGTCCCGAAGGATCAGCAGGGTCATGCCTTGCGAACTTCTTCCAACTCTCATAACGTCTCCTTTCTTAAGCCCAATCTAGCTTTTTCACCTGGCCGCCATATCTTTTATGCTAAAAATGGTTTGGAGAAAGCGTTAATGACGGCACATCCGTCAACTTCAAATCTTGCTTATCATTTATGTATTCCTCCGTTTCTACAAACATGCTAAAAATGTCACTCTTGTCTTGATATAATGGCAGTTTTTATGCTCGCTTTTGTTCGGGATAACAAACATACGCGAATAAGAATGGGCTCTAGCAAGCCAGGAAGAACGAAGCCGTATGCCGCCTCTACTTCAGGTTCTTTGTTTTGGCGATAAATGCTTGAGAATGGAATCCAGCGATTGCGGCGGCACTTCACTTAGAAGGTCGCCTTTTTGCTGAAGCCTTTCGGCGATGTTGAGCAAATGAAACTCGGAAGGATGCGGATTCTTTCGCACCTCGTCCCAGGTCAGAGGAGTAGACACGCTGGCCGCTTTTTTGGCGCGCGGCGTATAGGCGGCCGCAATTGTCTTCCCGCCATAGTGCTGCAAATAGTCAAAATAAATGTTGTCCCCCCGGTCCTTCTTCAGCCGCTCAATCGTAAACAGCCGCGGATGCTTTTCCGTTGCATAACGGGCCACAAAATGCCCGAACGTCCGCAGCTCGTCGAAGGTGATGCCGTACTGCACAGGGACGATGACCTGCACGCCTGTCGCGCCTGAGGTCTTCGGTATGGACTTTAGGCCGAGCGAGGACAGGATATCGCCCACATAGCTTGCCGCTTCCATAATGCGCGGCTCCTCTTCGCGGGAAGGATCAAGGTCGATGATCCATTCGCAGGGCAGGGCTTCACCGATATAATGCAAGGACGGATGAAATTCAATCGAGGCCAGGTTGCCGAGCCACAGCAGCGTCGGCAGGCTGTCAAGCACGACATAGCGGATATTCTCATGCCATGCGGTCGTGACGAAATCCGGCAGCGGCTCGGGAGCATTTTTCTGGTAAAAAAAAGGGCTGTGTATTCCCCCGGGATACCGGATCGTGGTCAGCAGGCGATTTCGGCACCGCGGCATCAGATAGGGGGCAAGCTCCGCGAGCTTCTGAAGATAGATCAGCTTTGTGATGCCGGCTTCGGGCCAGAGCAGCTTGTCGGGATTCGTGATGGTCACCTGATGTCCTTCAATCATAATCGAGCCTTTGATGGCTGAGGGCATGACATATGCCTCCTTCCTGAGGAATAACCGTATAATTCCCCCGGGCAGCCGGAAATATGAATGAAGGACACCCGGAATGACAGGCTTCGCCAAAGGATATGCTGTTTAGGAGAGCAATCGATCATGCTATGGGCTCTATTTGTGATACGGAGGCGAGACTGCTGACATGGAACTGAAACCGGTCCAACCTTTTGAACCGATAACAACAAACCTTCTTCCGTCCGGGGACAGGTGGGTGGCGCAGGTAAAATGGGATGGCGTACGAATGCTGGCTTACTATGACGGACATGCTTCGCGCCTCATTAACCGCAAGGGCAATGACCGAACGCGGCAGTACCCCGAATTCACTGATGTAACCGGCTACTGCCGGGCGCAGTCGGTCATATTGGACGGGGAGATGATTGCCATTGAGGGGGGGAAGCCGTCCTTTCATGCCATCATGAAACGGGACAGCTTGCGGAAGCAGAGTGAAATTGATGCGGGCGTTCAACGGGTTGCCGTCAGCTATATGATCTTCGATGTGCTGTACTTAAATGGGGAATGGCTGACCGGGCGGACGCTGGAGCAGCGCCAGCAGCTGCTTCAGGAGCTGATCATGCCCCATGAACGGCTCCAGTTATGTCAAAACTACAACGATGCGGAGCAGCTTTACGCGGTGATGAAGCAGCATGGCTGGGAGGGCGTGGTCTGCAAGAATCTGGACAGCGCCTATGCGATCGGAGGCAAGGACAAGCGGTGGCAGAAAAAGAAAATATTCCGCGACCTTTACGCCGCAGTCGGGGGCGTGACCTACCGCGACGGAATTGTCAACGCGCTGCTTCTTGGGCTGTATGATCAGCATGGACGTTTCCTGTACATCGGACACGCCGGAGCCGGACGCTTTACCACCGAAGACTGGAGGCGCGTTACCAAGGAAGCGGAGCGGCTTAAGGCGGACGCGCGTCCGTTCGATAATACGCCGCAGCGCGTAAAAGGGGCGGCCTGGATCGTGCCGTCCCTAACGGTGAAGGTGGAATATCTGGAGTGGACAAATGGCGGAACGCTCCGTCATCCGGTGCTGCAGGGCCTGACCACGGTCCCGGCTGAGCAGTGCGTTACCGCGCAAATTTAAGACGTCTTCTTCGATTTGGGTGAGGTCCGGCGCTTAGGCTTGGGCGCCTCTGGCCCGTTTGGGTCCCCTTCGGCTGCGGCCCGGGCTGCTTTGCTGGCCGCTTTCTTGGTTCGCGTTTTGCGGGCCGGGGCCGCCGGCTCTCCCGGGTCTGTGCCAATCGGTCTGACCGCTTCGATGCTGGCCTGCAGCGCGGCCATCAGATCAATGACATTGGCCTCAGGGCGGGCAGGAGCCAGAGTCACTTCTTCGCCCGCCACTTTAAGCTGGATGACGTCAAGCAGCGCCACGCGGTAATCATCCGTATATTTTTCCGGCTCAAAGGGGGTGGACAGCTGCTCGATCAGCAGCTTGGCCATCGTAAGCTCTTTGTCGTTGACATTCACCTGCTCCGGGAGACCCGGAACCTGGGAAATCGGCCGAATTTCATCGGGGTAAAAAATCGTTTCTACGGCCAGACAGTTGTCCATTACGCGGATCGCGGCCAGGCTGCTCTTGGAACGGATAGCGATTTTGGCGATGCCGATTTTACCGGTGTCGCGCATTGCCTCAAGGAGCAGCCGGTAAGCGTTTGAGCCTGCCTGATCCGGAGACAGATAGTACGTTTTCTGGAAGTAAATCGGATCGATTTCATCGAGATCGACGAAATCCAGAATCGTTATCGTCTTGTTGTTGCGCTCGGAAAGCTGTTCCAGCTCTTCTTTATCGAACAGCACATATTTGCCTTTTTCATATTCATAGCCCCGTGTAATTTCGTCCCACTCTACATCCTTCTCGCACGACGGACAGCGCCGTACATAGGAAACCGGACTGCCGCACGTTTTGTGAATGTATTTCATGGATATGTCCTTGTCTTCGGTCGCGGAGAACATTTTGACCGGAACATGCACGAGGCCAAAGCTGATAGCTCCTTTCCAGACAGTGTGCATAGATAAAAGCCCCTTCCTGGTGTCCTTACGATTAATGAATAATAAACATAAGCGTTTGTTCTATTATGCCCCGGGTATGTCCGTTTATATTTAAGCCAGAAATTTGGACATTTCCGGTCGAGACGGGGGTGTCCTTGCGGGACATACGCCTGACCGATATAATGAAGTCATACGTTTTTTGTCACTAGCAAGCTGATGGATCGTGCTGCACAAGATAAAGGCAGGGCTGGACACCGCATAAGGGCCGGCCCTTTTAAAGCGGAAAGGCGGTTATGATGTGATGGACAAGCAGTCCGCGCAGCTGGTATTTACAGCTGGCCACCTGGAGGATACGAAAAGGCTGGCCGCAAGGCTTGCCGACTTAAGCTTGCCGGGAACGGTCATCGTGCTGGATGGGGATCTCGGCGCCGGCAAAACGGCCTTTTCGCAGGCATTTGCCAAAGCCATGAACGTAAAGGATCAGGTGAACAGCCCGACGTTCACTATTATTAAGGAATATGAAGGCAGTCTGCCTTTCTACCATATGGATGTGTACCGGATATCGCCGGAAGAGGCGGATGAGCTTGGGCTTGACGAGTATTTTTACGGAGAAGGCGTGACGGTTGTGGAGTGGGGAAGCCTCATTGACGAGCTGCTTCCGGAAGCCAGGCTTCATCTTTACATAGAAGTTTCGGGGCCGCAGGAGCGGCTTATCTATGTTTATGGTCAGGGAGAGCCATATGAGACATGGGCAGAGAGCCTGAAAGAAAACGGGGTATAACGAAGATGGAAATAAAGAGGGAAACAGGGCGTCGGTTTCTGGTTATGGATACGTCAACGGCTACGCTTTGCACGGCGGTGATGGAGGACGGACAGCTTCTGGCCGAACATAATTTTTTGGCCCAGCGCGGACATGCCGAGTATTTGCTTCCGGCCGTTCAGGAGGTGCTGAAGGCATCCGGCACCGCGCAGCGTGAACTGGGCGGGATCATTGTGGGTCTCGGCCCCGGCTCGTATACGGGCATTCGGATTGCCGTTACGGCGGGCAAAAGCCTGGCTTGGTCGCTTGGCATCCCGGTTGTAGGCGTCTCGAGTCTGGAGACGCTCGCACTGGGCGCCTGGGCGCGCGGGGCCGGCATCGCGGCCGGGGACTTGGCCCCGGCCGCGGAAGGCCGCAGCCTTGCGGGCGCGGGCAGCGGCACGGAATGGGTCGTGCCGCTGATGGACGCGCGGCGCGGCCAGGTGTACACGGCGCTGTTCGAAGCAGCGCCGGGGCGCTTGACGCGCCGCCTCGAGCCCGACGCCATCCGCCTGATGGCGGACTGGGCGGAGGCGCTCGGCGCGAAGTGGGCGGCGCTGCCGGCCGAGGCGCGGCCCAGCGTGGTCACGCTGGCCGGCGATGCGGCGCGCCACGCGGAAGCGGCCGAAAGCTTGCGGCCGCTGCTGGGTACGGCCCTGCGCGTGACGGAGTACGCGCCGGAGGGCGTATGGGCCGGGCTGCTGGGCGCGGCCCGGCTGCTCCGCGGCGAACGGGACGAAGCCCACGCGCTGCAGCCGAACTATACCCAACTGGCAGAGGCGGAAGCTAAGCAGCTTCGCCGTTCTTAAGGAGGGGCAGGTTATGGAGAGTAGCAATAATGAAAGCGGTGCTTGCACCGATGAAGTCATTTTTCGTCCCATGCTGATGGAGGACATAGCGGATATTATGGTGATTGAGCATGAATCCTTTACGTTGCCCTGGTCGAGCGAGGCTTTCAAGAATGAGCTGACGCATAATCAATTCGCCCGTTACCTGGTCATGGAGAAGCACGGAAGCCCGATCGGTTATGCGGGAATGTGGACGGTGCTGGACGAAGCGCACGTGACCAACATCGCGGTACGGACGGCGCACCGCGGACAGCATCTGGGCGAGCAGCTGCTGCGGCGGATGATCGCCTATGCCTGGGAGCTGGGCATGATCCGGATGACGCTGGAGGTGCGGGTATCGAATGATGTGGCACAGTCGCTTTATGAGAAGCTGGGATTCCGCGGAATCGGACTGCGCAAAGGTTATTATTCGGACAATGGCGAAGATGCACTCATCATGTGGTGTGATTTATCCGACATTATGCAGGATAAGGGCGGCGAGGAAGGAAGCGAAACAGAGTGGTAAGTTCCAAACCGGAAATGGATATACAGGATACACGGAAAAATGAAGATTGTTATATTCTCGCCGTGGAGACAAGCTGCGACGAAACATCCGCCGCAGTTGTCAAGAACGGGAAGGAAGTGCTGAGCAACATCATCTCCAGCCAAATCGATACGCACCGGGCCTTCGGCGGGGTTGTGCCAGAGGTCGCTTCACGCAAGCATGTAGAGAGCATCACGCTGATCATGGAGGAAGCGCTGAAGCAGTCGGGCCTTTCCGCCCGCCAGCTTTCGGCGGTTGCGGTTACGCAGGGACCGGGACTGGTCGGCGCGCTTCTGGTTGGCGTCATGGCCGCAAAAAGCCTTGCTTTTGCGCTGGACAAGCCGCTGATTGCGACACACCACATCGCCGGCCATATTTACGCGAATCGGTTGGTAGAGGAAATCCGGTACCCGTGCATCGCTCTTGTAGTTTCAGGCGGCCATACCGAGCTTGTCCTGATGGAACGCGAGGGGCATTTCAGGCTGATTGGGCGGACGCGGGATGATGCGGTTGGCGAAGCCTATGACAAAGTGGCAAGGGCGATCGGCTACCCCTATCCCGGCGGTCCTTATGTGGACAAGGCGGCTGCGGAATCCATGGATGCCGCGGAGCTGCCGCGGGTATGGCTCGAGCCCGAATCGTACGACTTCAGCTTCAGCGGATTGAAATCCGCAGTGCTGAATTTGGTCAACCAAAGTAAAATGAAGGGGGAAACCCCGGATTACGGCGCAATTGCGCGGGGATTCCAGGAATCGGTCATCGAGGTGCTTGTGGAGAAAGCCATCCGCGCCGTTCGGGGGGCCGGAGCGGTTCAGCTCCTGCTGTGCGGCGGGGTTGCCGCCAATCGCGGACTGCGAACCGCGCTTGCCGGGCGCTGTGAACGGGAAGGCGTGGATCTCGTGATCCCGCCTAACGTCTACTGCACCGACAACGCGGCCATGATCGGCGCAGCCGCATATCTGAAGTGGACAAGCCGGGAATTTGCGTCTCTTTCGCTCAAGGCGGACCCGGGTCTTTCTTTAGAGGCGTGGTCCGTTTCCTGAAAATATGCACCGCAGGTAGTATAGCGTGAAAAAGGCAAAACACCTGTTCCTTATGGATTAAGGAGCAGGTGTTTTTTTATGAATAAGCGACTATGTCAACTAGCTTACCAGACTTTTAGAGGTATTCCATTCGATCTCTAAGCATCGGATAGACGATTCATAAAAGGATGCGTTCAAACGCTATCCCGCAAGTTTGTTACCTCATTCTATGCCTTCGACAAGGAATGGAACAATCTGGAAACACGCTTGTAAGTTTGCTAGAATAAGAGAGGCATCCATATAGATTAGAGAGGAGACTAACTATTGAAAGCATTGCAAAGCAGCAAACTTTACGGCAAAACGGCATCATACCTGTTGTCGGCCGCGCTTGCCGTCACCTTATTGTTCCCCGCCTCCGCTTTGGCGGAAGCTGCGGATGTTGACAGCTCGCCATCGAAGACGGCTGTCAGCAGATTGCTCGAAGCCGGCATCATCGACGGAACGGTCTCTACGGACGCGCCGATCACGCGCGGACAAGCGGCCATTCTCATCGGACGGTTGCTCAAGCTGGATATCCCAGCAGGTGCGGCTGGTTTCGCTGACGTGAGCGCGGACGATCCTGCGGCCGGCGCCGTGAACGCGCTGAAGCAGCATGGGATTATTAAAGGGGGCACCCGCGGATTTATGCCGGGCGAAGTGCTGACCAAGGAACAAATGGCCTCCTTGTTCGTGCGGGCTTTTGCGCTGAACGACAACGGAATTTTGGTGCGTTACACCGATCAGGATGCGATTGCGCCCTACCATCAAGAGGATGCGGTACGATTGAAGCAGCATTTCATCGAGGAAGGAACCGCCTTCGAGCCGAAGCATCAGTTGACACAGGCCGAATTTGCGCTCGCGCTGTACCGCGCAGCCGGTCTCGAGGTTCAGGGCGAGGATGTCATTCCGCTCGAGGACTTTATCCGTCAGCCCGCCCAGATCGGGTTTCAAGTTTCTCCCGACGGAAAACGGATGGCGTTTATGCAGCCGTGGAACAACCGTTTGAACGTGTTCGTAAAGACGTTCGGCGAGGAGAAAGCCGTTCGCGTCACGAGCGTTACCGAACGGAACATTGCCGGCTTCGCCTGGGAGAACGACAGTCAATTGATTTACGCGATGGATAACGGCGGAAACGAAAACTATCACATTTTCAGCATTAATATCGACGGGACCGGCAGCAAGGATTTGACTCCGTACGATAACACGACCGCGATGCTGATCGATCCGCTGGAAGAGAAGACGAACGAGATCCTCGTCGGATTGAACAAGCGCGATCCGCGGATCTTTGACGTCTACCGGATTAATACCGAATCGGGAAGGGCGGATATGGTCGCCGAGAATCCGGGGAACATTACCGGCTGGCTGACGGACCATGACGGCAAAATTCGCGTAGCCGTCTCAAGCGACGGCAACGTTTCGTCGCTGCTCTATCGGGAGACGGAGGACAAGCCGTTCGAGCCGCTTCTGACGACAGATCTTGGCGATACGTTTATCCCGGTTATGTTCACGTACGACAATAAACAGCTCTATGCGATTTCCGACATCGGCCGCGACAAAACGGCGATCGTTCAATACGACCCGGCTTCGAAACAGACGGTGAGCACGATATTCGAAAACGCTGATGCCGACGTGACCTCCTTTATCCCGTCGAAAGAACAGCAAAAAATCGTCGCTGCGGTCTATGAAACGGAAAAAACTCACTACGCGTTTTTCGATCCGGACATGAAGAAGCTGTATGAGACGATTAAGGGCAAGGTGCCAGGCAAAGACGTCATCTTCAAATCGGTTAACGAGGAAGGAAGAGTCATGTTCCTCGCCTATAGCGACAAATCGATGGGCACTTATTATTTCTATGACGCCAAGAACGATAAGCTGGAGAAGATCGCCGACACGGCGCCTTGGATCGACGAGAGCAAAATGGCCGACATGAAGCCCGTTACATTTGAGGCCAGAGACGGTCTGACGCTGCACGGCTACTTGACGCTGCCGAAAGGCAAAGATCCGAAAAATCTGCCGCTCGTGGTCAATCCGCATGGCGGACCGTGGGCTCGCGATTCATGGGGCTTCAACCCGGAAGTGCAGCTGCTCGCAAACCGCGGCTATGCCGTGCTGCAAGTGAATTTCCGCGGCTCGACCGGCTACGGCAAAGCGTTCCTTGATGCCGGCAACAAGCAGTGGGGCAAGGCGATGCAGAACGACCTCACCGACGGCGTTCAGTGGCTGATCAAGGAAGGCGTCGCCGATCCGAAGCGGGTCGCCATTTACGGTGCATCCTACGGCGGTTATGCGACGCTCGCCGGATTAACCTTCACGCCGGATCTGTATGCCGCAGGGGTCAGCTATGTCGGCCCGTCCAACCTGTTCACCCTGCTCGATTCGCTGCCGGCTTACTGGGAGTCCGAGCGAACGAAATTTTACGAGCGCGTTGGCGATCCGGTGAAGGATAAAGCGCTGCTTGAGGAAATTTCGCCGCTGTTTCACGCCGAGCAAATCAAAGCGCCGCTCTTCGTCGCGCAGGGGGCGAACGATCCGCGCGTCAAGCAGGCGGAGTCGGACCAGATCGTCGCCGCGCTGCAGAAACGGGGCATCGACGTGCCGTATATGCTGAAAGCGAACGAAGGGCACGGGTTCCACAACATCGAGAACCAGCTCGATTTTTACCGCGCGCTGGAGAAGTTTCTGCATCGTCATCTGATGGAATAAGAGGAACAAATAGAAGCGCTCCCGTTTCCTGCGAAGGAAGCGGGAGCGCTTTGGCCATTTCAGCGGCTGATTTTTGGGCGTAGGCGTATATCCGTTAAGCTTTCGGATTGTCCCCCTCCGGGTGCGGAGCGGATTGTTCAAATTCCGGAAGCTCCGGTTGCTCTACCTCGGGCAGTTCTCTCTGCGGAATTTCCGGCATATTTTCGTTTCCGTCCATTTTCGTAATTCCTCCACTTTGTCACGATATTCTCCTGCTGTTCTACCTGACCTATTGTTTGTCCGCGGCTCTGTTTGTATACGCGCGTTTGATCGGCCAAAGGCTCGGGCGCTTCCGGTCCCGATTGAATCGTTGTTACGTAATTTCGAGGAAACAAGCCAATAATAAGAATAACCAGGACAAGCGGCCCTGGAATTACAGGTTAAGGAAGAGGAGTTTCATGACAGAGAAGAAAAGGACCAAACGGCTAAACGACATCTTCGAAGCCGGTTTGTATGTCATTTGCGGCTTTTCCGCCGTCTATTATACCATCCTGGGGATCTACCCCAAGACCTTTCAAGCAGCCTTGATCATTTTGGTTTTGCTACTCATTCGAGGGCTGGTCAGATGGACGAAAAGCGAGTTGTTCCCTGCCCTTCGTTTGTCCATCTTGTCTTTTATAACGATCGCCATGCTCCTCGCCAATCTATTCGGTCTGTATGGCGTAATTCCGTATTTGGATAAAATGGAGCATCTGCTTTCCGGCGTCATTTTATGTTTCGTTGGACTGCTTATCCTGCGGAAAATGATTCACCGCCAAGGGTTGACCGGATTCTCTACCCGCATTGCGGTTTGGTTCGCGTTGTTCTTTTCCGTCGCGATGGCAGGCTGCTGGGAAATCTACGAGTTCACCGTCGACCGGCTGTTCGGGCTCTTGTGCCAGAACGGCAGCTTGTTCGATACGATGGTGGATATCATTTGCGGTACCATAGGCGCCGTGGGTACCGCGCTTTATCTGGCCCGCAAAGCGAAAGGACATCCGTTCTCCATTCTGGCTGCGGACGAGACCGATCCGTAAAAAGGTGCCGATTGGCGCCCCCTTGCTGGCTATTCTAATAATGGGCCGATCTTGCTTCCTTGGAGGCGTAAGTTTCTCCCCATTCCCGCATCGCCGTGATGATCGGAATCAACGTTTCTCCAAAGGCAGTAAGCGAATATTCCACTTTGGGCGGAACCTGTTCATGCACCGTTCGTTTTACAATACCGTCCGCTTCCAGCTCGCGAAGCTGCAAAGTCAGCATCCGCTGGGTGACTGCCGGGATGATTCGTCTAAGTTCGTTGAACCGTTTGGAACCGTCTATTAAATGATATAACAGAATGCCTTTCCATTTTCCGCCAATAACATTAAGCGTATACTCTACCGGGCAGCCTTCCGATTTAGTGCAGGACGACGGGAAGTTGCGTGATGCCATAGCTTTCTCTCCTTTATCAGTATACAAATGGATACTACATTACAGGTATGTGCGTACTTATCGAATAAGACTATTCTCATTATAATTATATTCAATGAACAAGAGAAGTTAAAGAGCAAACAATCAGTTGGCAGGAGGAGTGCAGGTTATGGCTAACGATAAAGAAAAGATGAAGGCGGTTGGACTTTACAAATATTTGCCGATAGACCATCCGGAAAGTTTAGTCGATGAACAAATAGACAAGCCAAAGGCTGAGGGCAGGGATTTGGTTGTTGAGGTGAAAGCCGTTTCCGTCAATCCGGTCGATACGAAAGTCAGATCTCCGAAAGAACGGACGGAGCCGCAGCTCCGGATTCTTGGATGGGATGCGGCGGGGGTCGTCGTGGAAGCAGGGGAGAACTGTTCGCTGTTTCAGCCGGGGGACGAGGTTTTCTATGCCGGCAGCATAACCCGCCAGGGCAGCAACAGTGAATTCCAGCTCGTGGACGAACGCATTGTCGGTCGGAAGCCGAAATCGCTCGATTTCGCCCAGGCGGCTGCGCTTCCGCTCACTTCGATTACAGCGTGGGTAGGGCTGTTTGACCGGCTGAAAATATCGCATGACCAGGCCCAAAATAAAGGCAAATCCATTCTGATTATCGGCGCCGCCGGAGGAGTCGGCTCCATTGCCGTGCAGCTTGCTGCTCTGGCAGGTTTGACCGTCATCGGCACAGCTTCGCGGCCGGAATCGATAGCCTGGGCGAAGGAGCATGGAGCCGAATATACCATTAACCATCATGAGCCGTTTACTCCGCAGCTGGAGCAGCTTGGGTTTCATGGGGTCGATTATATTTTTTGCCTGAACAACACAACCCTGCATTGGGCCGAAATGGCCGAGGCCATCAAGCCTCAGGGAGCGATTTGCTCCATTGTAGAGGCGGAAGAACCTGTGGCCATCGATATGCTGAAAGCTAAAAGCGCAACCTTCGTTTGGGAGCTCATGTTTACAAGAGCGAAGTATGAAACGGAGGATATGGAGGAGCAGCATAAGCTGTTGGACCAGATTTCGGCCTATGTGGATAACAGCGTGATCAAGACTACCTTAACCAAAGTGCTGTCCCCGCTGAATGCGGCAACGCTTCGGGAAGCACATGCCCTGGTGGAGACCGGCAGCATGATCGGCAAGGTTGTAGTGGAAGGTCCGTTCTCTTAAGCTTGTAAAAGGCCCTTAAACCTTACGGTCCAAGGTCCTTGAGAATCATGAGAACCTTGAGTAACCTTAATCCCAAAACAAAAGTTGAAATGATAAAAGCCATCTTCCCCCGCGGATTGATCCGGAGGAACAGATGGCTTTTTGTGTCAATAAACTCCCGATTATGTAAATGCACTACTTGAACCTAAATTTCGAAAGCCCCTAGTGCAACGTCTTTCTCGCAAACACCAGTCTACTAAAGATTTGAGCCCTTTTTTATTTTTTAGAGACAGTTACTTTCGAAATCAGGGGGAAAATACTATGTGTTAGTTCATTAGTACATTTATAGGGATTTTAACTAAAAAATAGAATTTTAGTATTATTTGGCGATAAATAAGAAGTTAGAACTATATAACAAGGACTTAATCCCTATAAATTCCTTTATAAATATATTTTATACTATAAATGGAAATATTTCCTTTAATTTTTGGCCAAAAAAAATCAAATTAAGGGGAGAAATTTTTTGAAAAAGATAGCGTTGAAAATGACTGGTTTCTTATTGTTAGTTTCTATGTAGTTTGCAATAAATGCAAATGCTGCACCAAATCCAGATCAAATTTACAAAAAAGAAATGAAGTACGAAAGTCAATCTGGTGTCAATATGGCTAAATTGTTTCCTGATGCTAGCCCTAAGTTAAAAGAAGACTGGAAGAAAATGTATGATGGTTATACCATCGTTTCAGTCACAAAAGCAGATATGATCTACAAAAAAGATGAGAACGGTAACTTGGTGCCAATGACAGTTCAAGAAGTTGAGCAACAAGGTGGTGACGTTGGAGCATTGGGAGTTGGCAGTAACAGTAATTATGGAATTACCGTTTATATCACAACAGCAAAAGTGACTGGGGGGAGCTCTTATCCTACAGAATGGCTTCTGGGAGGATCATTTGAGTGGGCTAATCATCCTGACGTCGATGAAGGAAACAGTGTAGATGCATTTGTAATTGGTTGGTATGGTGGGTTGGCCATTAAAGCAAACTCTACTTCAAGTGTGGTCCACTATAATGACGGAGATAAATATCCAGCTGTGGTTACGCTAACTCCAAATGCTGGGGTTGGCTGGGAGTTTAACGAAGCCGTTGACGGTTTTTGGAGTAATTCGTATGCTGAAAGTGGGTCATTTTCAATTAAAATCATTAATAGTACATCTGATGCCGGGAATATTGGTAACGTGATTGGTCAATACAACCATTCCTATGAAACAAAGACGCTTACTAGCCTAGGACTTTCTTTAAGTACATCGGGTGGTGGCTTTAGTATAGGTTGGTCAACTACCACTAAAGTCAATACTGTACCGGCATATACAACTTATACTTACTAAAATAACTAAATTTGGCAGAGTTTAAATAGATAATCTTTACGTGAAAAATCTAGGCGGCAAACAAAAAATATTAGTCGCCTAGATTTACATTTAGACGTTGGAGGGAATACCGCATGCTTAAAATAAAACTGTTAGCTATAGTACTAATAACTGCTATTTTAACCAGCTGTAGTCGCTCCACTTTAGAGCATGAAAATTATGTCCAACATAACATTGTAAATCTTGAAGGGCAGTCTCTGAATAACATATTTGAATCGGCGCCTCAAAGTCTACTCAAAGATTGGAATGTTATTTTAAAAGATTCTAAAATAATCAGTGCATCATCAAGCAGAAAGTATTTTGTGTGGGATAAAAGAAAACAAAACTATAAACCGATTAATATTAAAGAATTAGGCACTTCTTCTGAGAGCCCAAATGTGGTGAATATATATACGATCATTTCTGAAAAAGTTGATAAGAACAACAAAACAGAAGTGATAATAGTAGATTCATTTGATCATAATCTAAACATGGAATCCCTTTCAAGTGAAACTTCGTTGTTAGGATTCTCTATGGGCTTTAATAGTAAGGATGCTATTAAATCGAATTCTGAAATAGGGGTTATACATTTTGATGATCGAGATGAGAAGATTCCTGTAACTTCAGTTTTTTCTGGAATTGGTTGGGAACGAAATGTTATGAATAATGATTTTCCAAATAGTGGAACTTTTTCGATGATCCTTTATAAAAACGAGTCTTTCGAAAATTCAAGAACTATCTTTAGTAGGTTGGATTTGGATATAAACTCCAAGAATAAAGAACAATTCTATTATCAATTTACTGGTTCGCAATTAACAATCAACAAAAGTTCAGAAATTAATCTTACCAATGAAACAACACTTCGGTAACCACCCATCCACATTCTACAAGTGGCCACTTCATGTCCAATTTACTCTCTAAGAGATTCTGACTCGAAACGATAGATTTATCTGCAAAATGGCTGAAAAACGTCTTTTGATGAAATTAAGAAGTTCCTATGATATGAAGTGGCTAATGTATTAGGTGCTTCGACATTTTAACCGAGATGATAAATCCACCGCACATAACGCGGTGGATTTCTGATAATATTGGCAATAACTACCTTATTTGTTTGTAATAAGCATTTATGAGACTTGTTTTTTGTATTATTCTTGCTGCCCATTCTCGCTCCTCTTCATCTTATTACGTCTCTGTTACAAATAAATCCAACAATCTTAAGTTTGACGTATCTTTTTTCCCAATTATTCAGTTGTAGTATGATCAATAGCGGAGTCGGAAGATGCTCGATTGCGGCTCCTGCAACTGCCTTTTGATTTGTTCCTTTGCCATTCCAAAGCTCAGGGTGATCCTTTAGCCATGGCGAGCAGGGCGATTCCGCGATTCTCCTCACATGCGTTAGGACCATCTTTAAGATCGAATCCTTCTCCGACAGTTGACACCACGAATAGCCTCCACGCACAATAGAAACAGAAGATCCGTCTCTGCGGACGGAGGACTGCTTCTTCAGGAAGGAAGGATCAGATCAATCGTATGAGGAATAAACTCAGTTCAAGAAACGGACTGCTCTCTATAGCAATTGCGGTGTCTGCGGTCATTTATGCCGTGATTATGCTGAAGCTGCTTATTTTTCGGGGAAGAGCTTATGGCTTCCATGCTTATAATCTGGTCCCGTTCAAGACGATTAACAGTTTGCTTATGCAGAAGCAGCATTACAACTTTACGATGTGGTATAGAAATTTATTCGGCAACATTGTGCTATTTATTCCTCTCGGCATCTATTTTCCGCTTTGGAAGAGCAGATTTTGGCACACATGGAAGCTGGCTATTGCGGTCGCTCTCCTCATTTTTGCCGTAGAATGCATTCAACTGTTGTCCGCAGTGGGAAGCTTTGATGTGGATGACATTATACTGAATACTTTCGGAGCGCTGCTTGGCCTTGCGCTGATGAAGGGGCTCCGTTTGATGATCCGGGCGGCCGGAGGGAACGAACAAGGATGATGAAGGCGAGGGTTTATGATGCAAATTAGATTAGCTGTTCCGGGGGATGAGTCCGGTATTGCGACGGTTCATGTGGATGCCTGGAGAACGACTTACAAAGGTATGGTATCAGACGAATTTCTGGCGGCTCTGAGCTATGAACGGAGAAAAGAGCTGTGGGAACGGAATCTTGCGCAGGAAGACAATCTTGTTTTTGTAGCGGTGAATTCGGATGAGCGGATTGTCGGTTTTGCATCGGGCAGTTCGTCGCCGAAAGGCGGCAGCGGAAAATACAATGCGGAGTTAACCGCCATCTACCTGCTGGAGGAAATCCAGGGAACGGGTGTCGGCAAAAGGCTGGTGACCGAGCTTTTCAAAGCTTTTGCCGGGCAGGGTCATGGCTCCGTGTTTGTTTGGGTGCTGGAAGACAATAAGAGCAAGCATTTCTACGAGCATTTGGGCGCACAGAAGGTAGAGACCGCTGTGGTCCGGATCGGTGACCGTGACCTGAACGAGCTTGGTCTCGGATGGGACCCGGAAGCCTTCCACCGCATTGCAGGGCCCGTTGCAGGGTCCGAAGGGTTCAATCATGCCTGAGGCCCGGCAGACGTCTTATATCTATACATATGCTTGCCATGAGGATGAGCGTGAGCTGTGCCGGCTTGAGCTTAGCAGTCTGCTTATGCATGAGCCCGGCGTCCGGCATATCGGGAGCAGTATTGGAATTGACCCGCGCCGGAGCCCGTTCCTGCATGAACGTCTTACTGTAATGTTCGAAGCGGAAAGCCTGAAGGAGCTTGCGAACAGCGTCCGCTCACTGGACCTGGGCGGCGCTACCTTCAAGCTTCTGTACATGGACGCCGATACGGCTGAGACGTATGAACAAAAGCGCACCATCGAGCGC
Source organism: Paenibacillus caui (assembly GCF_019904135.1). GTDB lineage: Bacteria > Bacillota > Bacilli > Paenibacillales > Paenibacillaceae > Fontibacillus > Fontibacillus caui. Next base: position 26,526 of record NZ_JAIOGQ010000017.1, read on the forward strand.
CGCATAGGGGCAGCCATAGTCGGCAAGGCGGAGATGAAACGACCGGACCGCCTGCTTGGCATCGCTTTTGCGGGTGGCCGCTGGGTGCTTGGGGACTGCGTCAGAAGCGAGGCCGTATGGCTGCAGCATGGCGACAAGCCGCGGCAGTATTCGACCGCGCTGAGTACGCGGGTCGCACGGGCGGTAGTCAATATCGCCGCGCCTCATCCGGAGGGCAAGCGGCTGATCGATCCGTGCTGCGGCATCGGCACGGTCCTTGTCGAAGCGCTGTCGATGGGAATGGATATCTCGGGTTATGATATCAATCCGCTGGCAGTGCGGGGAGCGAGAGAGAATCTGCGTCATTTCGGGATGCCGGATGTAGTGAAGCTGGGAGACATGCGGCTGTTGGAAGGAAGCTACGATGCCCTGATTCTCGATCTGCCGTATAATCTTTGCTCCGTAATGACCGACGGGGAGCAGCTGGACATGCTGCGGAGCGCCCGCAGGCTGGCTTCCCGCGCGGTGATTCTGACTACGGAAGAAATCAGCCGCGCGGTTATGGAGGCCGGATTTATCATTGCCGAGCAGTGCCGCATTTACAAGGGGCGTTTTGTAAGGCAACTGCTGGTTTGCCAATAAGTTTTTTGCGCTTAAGCTTGGTAAAATTTATACGCTTCTCTATAATTTAGAGAGAAGAAGCAGCTGCGAAAGGAGGGGATGACGTGGACAAAATCGCTATTATTTCCGATATACATGGCAATTTGCAGGCGCTTGACGCCGTTCTGGCAGACATTCGGGAAAGAGGAATTTCGCGGATCTTTTGTTTGGGCGACCTGGTTGGCAAAGGGCCTCATTCGGACCTGGCCGTGGATACGGTTAGGGAACAATGCGAGATGGTCGTATCGGGCAACTGGGACGAGTTTATTCGTGAAAGCAGCGAATACGAAGCCATTCGTTGGCATCAGAACCTGTTGGGTCCGGAGCGTATGGCCTATCTGGAATCGCTGCCCTTTTGCATTGAGTTTATGATGAGCGGCAGGCTCGTTCGCCTCTTTCATGCTTCTCCGAGAAGTCTGTATGAGCGCATTTATCCGTGGGATGACCTTAAGAAGCGCTTGTCTTTATTTCAGCCCTCAGACCGGTGCAGAGTGAACAGGACGGCAGACGTTGCGGGTTATGGCGATATTCATACGGCATTTCTGCAGCATGAGGACAGCAAAACTCTGTTTAATGCCGGCAGCGTAGGGAACTCGCTGGATATGACCCAGGCGTCCTATGTCATTATGGAAGGCCGCTGGGGCGGTAAGGACGAAAGCCCCTTCGGGCTGCAGTTTGTCAGGGTTCCTTACGATATTGAAGCGGCGATCCGCGCGGCGGAAGAACGGAACATGCCCCTGCTTGAGCCGTATACGATGGAGCTTAGGACCGGGAAATACCGGGGAAAATATAACGCCTGATGAGTCAGGCCGGCTGGGATGCTTGCTCTTCCGTCATTTTCCTTTCCGAGCCTCGGAACATGAAGAAATAAAGCAGGGAAGCCCCAATGTACAGGCAGCCCGTGACGCTGAAGGTAATGGCGTATCCCCAGTACGTCCCGTAGCGCGTAACCAGATGGGATTGAACAGGCCCCATGGTGGCCCAGCCGAGCATGAACGCTGTTTGCGTGAGCGAGTTTGCAATGCCCCGGCGGCTGTGCCCGATCCGGTCAATCATAATGGTGGACTGGATCGGATTGGCTGCATTCATTAAAGCCTGACGAAACAGGAAGCTGACGGCGGCGAGCATAAACAGGTTCGTAAAACCGGTCAGCAGCAGGAACGGAAGCGACAGTATCTGGAAGCAGACGACAGCCCGCACTTGTCCGACTCTGGCCGCTAGAGACGGGCCGATGAGCATCGAGACGATTGTCATGATCTGTCCCAAAGAAATGAGAACCCCTATGACGGACAAGGATACCGAGAACCGGTTCGTAAAATACAAGTTCAGGTAAGGCACCACGAGTCCTGAACCGAAGCCGATCAGCAGCTGGCCCAGAACAAACCGCCCGATCATTTTGAATTCGGCTGCGGCGCCTTGGGGTGTGCCGGGATCAAGCGATACCGGCTTTTCTGCGTCCGGTTTCCGATTTTCGCTAGTTCCGCTTTTTTCACAGGCAAACAGCATAGGGATAAAGGCTGCAAAGGTTACCGCTCCGCCAATCACCAGCACGGTCCGCAGGCTAAGCAGGGCATTCAGACCCAAGGCTTGAAGCGCGTCGGCAAGTACGCCTCCGCCCATGCTGCCGATGACCTGCGAAGCCAGCACAAGCGAGGAGAAGTAGCTGAACATGCGCAGCCTGTCTTTGCCGCTGACATTTTCCGCAAGAAAGGGAATCGCCTGCACCTGAAAGAAAGAGGCAAACAGTCCGGTAAACACCGCGAGGCCGATCAGGCTGGCTTCGCCGGACATCAAGGAGCGCAGAATAAAGGCTGACCCGCTAAACAGTGCGCCCAGGACGAGTATTTTTTTGCGGCTTGCCTTGTCACCCCACAGACCGATCGGCACAAACATGAATGCCGTGGCAAAGGACTGGATGCTCACAACCCGGCCGTTCATGGCGTCATTATAGCCAAGCTCCTGAATGTATAAGTTGTAAAGGACACCGAACATGCCGGTTCCGATTTGGTAGAGCATGTTTGCCAGAAAGAAAAGCTTGATATTTCTTGGCCACCCCCGCATCTCAAGAATGATGGATTGAATAAAGCTCACGTAAGGATCCTCCTGTCTCTTGCTAGCGTAACTTTACTATTCTACCAGCTGAGCCCTGATCAAGAAAGAGAAGGAATGGTTTTTAGTAGAAAAAGAGCGCTTTTCGCATATAAATGCAAAGAGCGCCCTCAGGTGTTCTTCGATTATTGTTTCGGCTTGTTGTAGCCGTGTTCACCATAAGGTTCAAGCTGCTTGAGCCATTTAGCCTCCAGCTTTTTCAGCTCATCCGCCTCGTCGAAGTAGCCTTCTTCTTTTTTCTTGAGCACTTCGAGCACTTCGATTTCAAACGCGTCCGCGCCGTACTGCCGCCACTCTTCCTGAAGAGATTTTACCGGATGAGTCCCCATTTCAAGCATAAATTTTCTGCCTTCGATTGTTTTAAAATTGCGTGTGCTTTCCACAAGCATCTTATGGTTGACCTTGTTTCTGATCTGGTATACGCCGGCCTCGGTTTTAATCTCTTTGTACATCTGCTGAAGCTCTTTCTTTCGGTTCGTATCCATGTCATTATGTTCCTCGCTTTCTTTCCCCTTGTGTCCGTCCTATGCGGACGGTCAGGCTTTCAGCCAATAAGCGCTGCCGTCTTCCTTGCGGTCCAAAAAACCGTAATCAATCAAATATCTTCGTATCGTTACATAGTCCTCATACACGGTTTTAATGATTTCATTGATTTCTTTCTCGGTATAAACCCTGCCTGCGTCAAACCGCTTGCTGATTTCTCTAAGTACGACAAACTTTGCTTTCTCTTTGATGGCAAAGGTGGTTAGCTGTCCATCGGTTCCGTCCGGAAAATACTTATTCAGTAGCTTCTCCCGTTCTGCTTCGGTCACATTATAGCGGTCATCCAGCATCCGCGCCGTTTTGTGCGGCTCTATAAAAGTCGTGGCGCCCGAGTCCTTTTCTTTGAGGAGCTCCATGATCGTCAGAAAAACTTTGGCTTGCCGTTCTTTCTCCTTGAGGGCGAACCGGTGGTTGCGGATGGTGGATGTGCTCCCGATGCCGGCAGCTTCCTTGATTTCCGAATCATTCAGACCTTCATAGAACAATTCAAGCAGCCGTTTCTGATGGTCCGTAAGGCCCGTCAGTTTCTTGTCCATACGAAGCAGGTACGAGAAGACGGAGCCGTAAGTTTTCTCAATATAAACGCCCATATACCGTTCAGCCTCGTAAAATAAACCCTCCACAGGGTATACAATCCCTTTCTCGACAATCTTCCCGTCAAGCAGGCAGACAAAGGCGTTGTTATCTTCGATATAACCGCGCTTCAACTCTTCCAGGCTTGCATGCCAAAAACGTTCGCTTATGTCCATAACAGCCGGCTCCTTAATTCTAAACAGTAATTATATAGACAATATATTATATCGTTTGTATATTGTCAAACATAATAACTAATTGTTTGGTATTAAGGAGTTTGTTGAAAACGAATGGAAATAAACTCCTCCGTGGAAGAATCCAGCCGAATAAACACATAGACGCCGAATTCCCGGCCATTTTTTCGCAGCCACAGCTTGAAGCGTTCTTCATCGATCGATGGCGAAATCTTGTACCGGCCGATATGAAGATAATCGATAACGGAGGCTTCGTATTGGCTTTTCGCTTTCTGGACGGCAAGCTGCCCCCATTTGGCGTAAGAGGGATCGTCTGAAGAAGGAGAGGAGGTAATCGCCGCAGCCGTAAACAAATGCAGCAGCAAGAAGGAAACTTTGTTGCCAAGCAAGATCATCGTTATCACCCTTTTAATGAGATTTGGATAACTGTTATCTTGCAGCTTCCGGATGGAGGTTATTCAAAAGGGGGATGAAATCAAAAAAAGGACGCCTGCGTCCGCCATTTGATATGGCTTTCGCAGCGCCCTTGCTCTAGTTTATAAACTTGTATTCGTTTACTTGCGTTTCAACTGGTCCATACTTTTGAACTCGTCGATCATCTTCTCGGGACCTGATGTGATTTCCTTGTCCCAGGCCAGCATCCCGCCATCATAATTGTGCACGTTCGAAAATCCAAGCTCCTGAAAATACCTCGCCACATTGTAACTGCGATTTCCGCTGCGGCATATAAAGACGTATTCGCTGTTTTTATCCAGTTCGTCGGCGTATTCGGCGATTTCACCCATCGGAATGAGAGGCACCGAAGGAATATGAGCTTCGATATACTCATGAGGTTCTCTTACATCAATTACAATCGTCTCCCGCTCCGCATCCTGCAGGATTTGTTCAAGCTCATCGGCATCGATGTGCGACACGCCGTCAATAATCTGGCCCAATTTCAACACCTCTCCTTTTACTTCAGTATGAACTAGCGTAATTCTGTTATCCAAAGATGTCCATGCTTAAGTACCGCTCGCCTGTATCCGGGGCAATGCACAAAATCCGTTTGCCTGCCCCGAGCCTATGGGCCAGCTGTATGGCAGCCCAAACGGAGGCGCCGGCCGATGGGCCGACAAGAATGCCTTCCTCCGCGCCCAGCCTGCGTGTTGTCTGCAGCGCATCTTCATCCGTGACTTGAATAATATCATCGTAGACGTCGGTATTCAAGATGGGAGGGATGAAGCCCGGGCTGGTCCCGACCAGCTTATGGGGCCCTGGCTGCCCGCCGGACAGCACCGGCGAACCCTTGGGCTCGACAACATAAATGCGGAGATCCGGCAGAGCTTTGCGCAGCGTGTCCCCTGTACCGGTGATCGTGCCTCCGGTACCCGATGACGCGATGAACACATCCAGCTTGCCGTTCATTTGCTCCAAAATCTCCACCGCCGTCGTTCCGCGGTGGGCGCCTGGATTTGCCGGGTTCTCGAACTGCTGGGGGATGAAGCTGCCCGGAATGTCCGCTGCAAGCTGCAGCGCTTTTTCAATGGCACCCGGCATCCGCTTTGAAGCCGGCGTTAGGACGACTTCCGCGCCATAGGCCTTCAGAATGTTAATCCGTTCCTTGGTCATATTGTCCGGCATAACGAGTATCGCGCGGTAGCCTTTGGCAGCGGCATTCATGGCCAGCCCGATGCCCGTATTCCCGCTTGTCGGTTCGATGATAGTCGAACCGGGCCGAAGCTTCCCGGCCTTCTCGGCCTCCACAATCATATTATAGGCAGCGCGATCCTTGACGCTTCCGCTCGGATTGAAATATTCCAGCTTCACGTACACCTCCGAATCACCAGGGAGGGTCAGCCGGCTCAGCCGAACTGCCGGGGTGTCGCCGATCAGTTCCGTAATGCTGTTCACCACTTTTGCACCCATGTTCATTTGCCTCTTTTCGTAAAATAGAATAATGAGCTTTGTCAAGATGTGGACAAGGTTATCCACAATTCGGCGTTCTTCTGTGTGTAAATACGATGAAAGCATACCCAGCAAGACTTTAATTGAAACATGAAAAATTGGCACAGGTCTGCACATGCTTGGTGTGTGGAATGTGGATAATGTGCATAAATTGGTGGATAAATTATCCTGAAAGCTGTAAAGCGGGAGAGTGCAGGGATTTACCCAGGACTATTTTCCCGTTTTGATTGTGAATTAATAAGTGTTTTTGTGGATAATGCTGTTTATAAGTTTTTTGCCTTGGAATTCAACTTTTTTTTGAAATATTAACGCAGCGTTAACTTTCGGCAAGCTGCTCCCATTCCTCGTAAGCTCCGCCCAGCTCAATCTTCCGAGTATCAATCGCGGTCTGGCGTTCCTGGACGGCCACATAATCCTGATAAACCTCCGGCAGCGTCAGTTCCGTTTCAAGGCTCGCGATTTCTTCCTCCAGCTTGGCGATTATGGCTTCGAGCTGTTCCATTCTCCGCTGGCGGTTCCGCTCTTCGCGCTTGGCCTGTTTATCCGCTTCGAATGAAGCCGCGCCGGATTTGGTTTCGGCGGTTTCGGCTTCCAGCTTTGAAGAAGGGCCGCCCCGCACCTGGGAAGCAGCGGCACGTTCGGCAGCAAGTTCGGCGAGCTCCTGCTTTTTCTCCACATAGTCGTCATAATTTCCAAGGAAATGATGGGCGGCTTCGGGATGCAATTCAATAATGCGCTCCGCCATTTTATTCAGAAAATACCGGTCATGGGATATAAACAGCAGCGTTCCCTCAAAGTCGAGCAGGGCGGATTCCAGCACTTCCTTGCTGAACAAGTCCAGATGGTTGGTCGGTTCGTCGAGAATCAGTACATTGGCTTTCTTCAGCATCAGCTTGGCCAGCGCCACGCGGGCTTTCTCGCCTCCGCTCAAGGAGGAGACCTTCTTCAGCACATCTTCGCCGCTGAACAGGAAATTGCCGAGAATCGTGCGGATCCGGGCTTCTTCCACGTGGGGATAAGCGCTCCACAGCTCTTCCAGAACCGTATTGTCCCCGTTCAAATGAGTTTGCTCTTGGTCGTAATAGCCAATGCGGATTTTGGTCCCCCAGTTCACTTTGCCGCCGGTGGCTTTGTGCTCGCCGGTCAGGATCTTCAGCAGCGTTGACTTGCCGATCCCGTTGGGGCCGATCAGTGCGGCAGTTTCGCCGCGCCGAAGCTCGAAGGACACATGCCGGAACAGCGGCGGCTTGCCGTCAAAAGCATAGGAAAGACCGTCCACCTGCAGCACTTCGCGCCCGGACATCACCTCCGCCTCGAAGGAGAAATGCGCTTTTTTCAGATCGCCGAGCGGCTTGTCGAGCACTTCCATCTTCTCAAGCGCCTTGCGGCGGCTCTGCGCCCGTTTTGTCGTTGAAGCGCGCACGATATTGCGCTGAATAAACTCTTCCATCCGGGCTATTTCGTCCTGCTGTTTCTCATATTGCTTCATTGCGCTTTCGTACTCCGCGGCTTTGAGCTCTACGTACCGGCTGTAATTGCCGGTATAGCGCCTTGACTGGTGCCGCTCGATTTCGACTATGGACGTAACCAGCCGGTCGAGGAAATACCGGTCATGGGAAACGACGAGCAGTGCGCCGGAATAGCTGCGGAGGTAATCCTCCAGCCAGGTGAGGGTCTCGATGTCCAAATGGTTGGTCGGCTCGTCGAGCATCAGCAGATCGGGAGCCTGCAGCAATATCCGGGCCAGCGCGAGCCGTGTCTTTTGTCCGCCGCTAAGCGTGGCTATGGGCGTCTCCGGCGCAAAGTCGCCAAAGCCCATTCCGTGCAGTACGCTGCGGATTCGCGTCTCCATTTCATATCCGCCATGGTCCTTGAACCAGTCGGATTTGTGCGCATATTTTTCCAGCAGCTCCTGATAGTTTTTCTCCGCATGATTGGCCGACGGATCGGCGATTTGTTCCTCCATCCGGCGCAGCTCGGCTTCGGCTTCTAGCAAGGGGGCGAACACGAGCAGCATTTCATCCCAAATGGACTTGTCGGAAGCAAGGCCGCTGTTTTGGGCCAAATAACCGATTGTCGTTTCCTTGGATTTGAAAATTTGCCCGCCGTCATAGGACATCTCGCCGGCCAGAATTTTAAGCAGGGTCGATTTGCCTGCCCCGTTTACGCCGACTAGACCGACGCGCTCGCGTTCCAACACCTGAAGATTGATTCCTTCAAGAATGGGAGTAACTCCGAACAGTTTCGTAATATTTGAAGCTTGAAGCAGCATAATAACTAACATCCTCCATCTCTATAATGACCGGAAGAAGTTCCGGCAATCAGTGCCTGTGCATATATCTCCAGTTTAACCGAAACCGCTTCTAAATGCATCGCCATATCGGTTCTTGAAAGCTTTCCCCGGGCGGATCTCCAGCCGGTTTCCATTTTCATAGAACAATGATAAACTAGCAAGTAGAAGCGCCTTTACCGTCCTTGTTATATAGATGTGATCTGCTTTTTGAAGATGAAAGAAATAGCTGCATGTTTGGCGGAGCTTATGTGACGGAAGGTAGGGTACGCATGGATACGATGGAAATGAAAAAGAAGCTTCGGCTTCAAATGGCAGCGGTTCGGGCCGGCATTGACGAATCAGTCCGGCATGCCCGCTCCGAGGCCGCCTGTCATCAGGCGGAAGCGAAGGTGCTGGGTCCGATGCGCAAGGCGCTGTCTTGCAAAGAGGGCAAAGGGCTGACCATTTTTACATATTTGTCTTATCGAGATGAGCCTTCAACAGCAGCTTTGATCGAATGGTGCTTGGAGCACGGCGATACCGTGCTTGTGCCGAGAGTATCCGCATCAGGCCAGATGACGCTTCACCGTTTTGATGGTCCGAATAGTATCGCTCCGGGGGCATGGGGCATACCTGAACCGAAGGAGTCGGTTCCTGTTTGGCCAAAGTCCCGTTACGGGGAGATCGACCTGGTGATTGTTCCGGGACTGGCTTTTGATTTGCAGGGTGGCCGCATCGGTTATGGCGGAGGATACTACGACCGTTTTGCAGAGCAGCTGTGCGGGGTAGCGGAGGAAGGTGGCATACCTTTGTACGGATCGTTGTTGTTTGAGGAGCAGTTGGTTGAACAGGTTCCGGCGGAGGAACATGACCTGAAGCTGGATCTATTATTTTTGGCGACTGATGTTATTTACATAAAATAACCCCAGAAACTTATAAACTCTAGATTGGTAAAAAAAGGCAGTGATCGATTGTGGAACAACATGACGGCGGAATGACGCATTTTAATGAACAGGGCCGCGCCCGGATGGTGGACGTGTCCGGAAAGGAAGCCACCTACAGAACCGCTGTTGCGGTAACTACGGTTACCATGCTGCCGTCTACGCTTGCAGCGGTCAAACAGGGCACAACCCGCAAAGGGGATGTGCTTGCGGTGGCCCAAATCGCGGGCATTCAGGGAGCGAAGCGGACATCGGACTGGATTCCGATGTGTCATCCGCTGCCGCTTACCGGAGTGGACATTTTATTCTCCGATAATGGACACGATAAATTGTTCATCGAAGCTTCCGTCCGTACGGAGGGAAGAACTGGCGTTGAGATGGAGGCGCTCACGGCCGTTTCGGCGGCTGCGCTGACGGTATACGATATGTGCAAAGCGCTTCAGAAAGATATCGTCATCGGTCCGACAGAACTCAAATCCAAGCAGGGCGGCAAGAGCGGCGATTATCAGCGGAAAGAATAAACCGTTTTAGGGGCTGTTTCTGATAGAACGGAGAAGCTGTCTGAAGAAGCTAAAAGCTTTCTGCAAGAAACTAACGGATGGGAGGGTGAGGTTATGAAATGGAAAACAGCGATCCTTACGGCCAGCGATAAAGGATCCCGGGGCGAACGCGAGGATACGAGCGCCCAGGTGATCCGGGAGCTGGTCGAAGAAGAGCTGAACGGGGAAATTATAGAGTATCGGATTGTGCCGGATGAAGAAGATGAGATTATCGCCGCCTTGATTGAAATGACCGATTATTTTCAGGCCAATCTTGTGCTGACGACCGGCGGGACGGAGCTTGCGGCAAGAGACGTTACCCCTGAAGCAACGCGGCGCGTTATTGAACGGGAGGTTCCGGGAATGGCGGAGGCCATGCGCGCGGGAGCGATGAAGAAGAATCCGGCCGCCATGCTGTTCAGAGGCGTTGTCGGGATCAGAGGCCGCACCCTCATTGTGAATTTGCCCGGCACGCCCAAAGGGGTTCATGAAAATTTGGCCGCCATTATGGATCAGCTGCCTGAGGCGCTTCTAATGGTAACAGGTCAGTTCCGACTGTAGGAGACCGGACCAGCAGGAAGATTTGCGGCGGTGTACCATGATCTTTCCGTTCAAGGAAGCGGAGGGTCGTATGTTAAGCTGAACGCCTTTTCCTTTTGGGATGGGGTCGGCATCTATACGAAGATCGCGCTCATGATTGCTTTCGGAATCAGCCTCCCGTTCACGCTCTTCCAGCTGTGGGCGTTTGTAAGTCCGGGCCTTACGGGCGACGATCAAATATATTCCATTTGCCTTTTTGAGCTTTCAGGCGGGAGCTGCTTTTGGTTATTATGTTGTCTTGCCGCTGATCGTATTGTTCCTGACGCATCTGGAGGCTGGTGAACCCCAAGCGGCATAGAAAAATGCGGCGCACCGCCTATTTCGCCCTTGTCGTCGTTTCGGCCATGATTACTCCGCCGGATTTTTTCTCGGCATTTCTGGTCCTGGTCCCGATGCTGCTTCTGTACGAGCTTAGTATTGTACTATCGGCTAGCGTATACAAACTGAGACGAAATCAAGTCAGGACTCTTACTCCCAAGCCCCCTGGAAGCAGCCGCTTGAAAGCCGGCTGGATTCATTTGTTTTATAGGATAAATCGCGGAATATATTCTACTTGGCGAGGATAGAATGAAAAGGGAATGTCCGGTCAATTTTGAGCTAAAAAGTTGTACAAAACACTTGAAATATCCGGCCATATTGAGTATCATAAACAGTGTTGTTAGCACTAACTGTTGTCGAGTGCTAATACATACAAATTCAGCTACATTCATTCTAAAAACTAACATAATTTCAAAGGAGGCTATTTTTTCATGATCAGACCTTTAGGTGAACGCGTATTGGTGGAAGCGATTGAGCAAAGCGAAACAACCGCATCCGGGATTGTGCTTCCGGACACCTCCAAAGAGAAGCCACAAGAAGGGAAAATCGTCGCTGTCGGCAGCGGTACGCTGAAAGACGGTGTGCGTGTTCCTTTGGAAGTTCAAGTCGGCGACCGGGTTATTTTCTCCAAATATGCCGGAACAGAAGTGAAATACGAAGGTAAAGAATATTTGATTATGAAAGAAAGCGACATCCAAGCAGTCGTTGAATAATAGACCTGTAAGTCGTTACGACTTTCAACAACTCTAATTTATCGGGAGGTTTATATTACTATGGCAAAAGACATTAAATTTAGTGAAGACGCTCGCCGCGCAATGCTCCGCGGTGTTGATGCTTTGGCTGACGCAGTAAAAGTAACGCTCGGACCAAAAGGCCGCAATGTCGTGCTGGAGAAGAAATTCGGCAGCCCGCTCATCACGAACGACGGTGTAACTATTGCAAAAGAAATCGAACTCGAAGACGCTTTCGAGAACATGGGCGCACAGCTTGTTAAAGAAGTTGCGACCAAAACGAACGACGTTGCCGGTGACGGTACGACAACTGCAACGGTTCTTGCTCAAGCCCTGATCCGTGAAGGCCTGAAGAACGTAACTGCAGGCGCCAGCCCGATCGGACTGCGCAAAGGGATCGACAAAGCGGTTCGCGCAGCTGTTGAAGAACTGAAATCCATCTCCAAAACGATCGAAGGCAAACAATCCATCGCTCAAGTAGCTGCCATCTCTGCAGCTGACGAAGAAGTAGGCGAACTGATCGCTGAAGCGATGGAGAAAGTGGGTAAAGACGGCGTTATCACCGTTGAAGAATCCCGCGGCTTTGCAACTGAACTGGAAGTCGTTGAAGGCATGCAGTTCGACCGCGGCTACATCTCTCCATACATGATTACCGACACGGACAAAATGGAAGCCAACCTTGAAAATCCATACATCCTGATCACTGACAAGAAGATCAGCAGCACGCAAGAAATCCTGCCGCTGCTGGAGAAAATCGTGCAGCAAAGCCGTCCGCTTGTCATCATCGCTGAAGATATCGAAGGCGAAGCTCAAGCGATGCTGATCGTGAACAAGCTGCGCGGTACGTTCAACGCGGTTGCTGTTAAAGCTCCTGGCTTTGGCGACCGTCGTGAAGCTATGCTGCAGGACATCGCTGCCCTGACTGGCGGCCAAGTCATCACCGAAAAGCTTGGTCTTGATCTGAAGAGCACAACGATCGACCAACTGGGTAACGCCCGTCAAGTGATCGTTACGAAAGAAAACACAACTATCGTTGACGGCGCTGGCGACAAAGCCGACATCGAAGCTCGCGTGAACCAAATCCGCGCTCAACTGGAAGAAACGACTTCCGAGTTCGACAAGGAAAAACTGCAAGAGCGTCTGGCTAAACTGGCCGGCGGCGTAGCCGTAATCAAAGTCGGCGCAGCTACGGAAACTGAGCTGAAAGAACGCAAACTGCGCATCGAAGACGCGCTGAACGCTACTCGCGCCGCAGTTGAAGAAGGTATCGTATCCGGTGGCGGTACTGCCCTCGTGAACGTATACAGTGCCGTTGCAGCCGTTCAAGCAACCGGCGACGAAAAGACAGGCGTAAGCATCGTGCTGCGCGCTCTGGAAGAGCCGATCCGCACAATCGCTGCAAATGCCGGCGAAGAAGGTTCCGTCATTGTCGACCGCCTGAAGAAAGAAAAAGCAGGTATCGGCTACAACGCCGCTACCGGCGAATGGGTGAACATGATCGAAGCAGGTATCGTTGACCCTGCCAAAGTTACCCGCTCCGCATTGCAGCACGCTGCTTCCGTAGCAGGCTTGTTCCTGACTACTGAAGCTGTGATCGCCGACAAGCCTGAGCCTGAAAAAGGCGGCGCTCCTGACATGGGCGGCATGGGCGGAATGGGCGGCATGGGCGGCATGATGTAATAAAGGGTTAAAACCCTCTATGGATCAACGGTTTCCGTCCGTTTAACCACACGAAATGAAAAATAGGCTTCTCACGAGTTCAAATCGAACTTTGTGAGGAGCCTATATTTATTAAGTATTACGAAGTAGATCAAGCATCTGATTAAGCTTCTTACCAAAGGTGAAAACCGTATGTCCACCGATCTTTGAAAAGGCAAAGAGCAGAGAATCAGCAAAATCAATTTTGATTTCACTGTAGACCTTTAGTGTTTCTATCAGAATACTTTTGTCATGCGTAGTGATGTTGTTGTAGTCGAGCAAGTTTCGTATTGAATCATAGATAAGTGATCTACCTTATAAACCTTCTCAAGTACATACACGACCACTGCAACGATTTCGTTAGGGATAAAGATGGGGTAGTTTTCAATCTTCTCGTTGGCTTGCTCAATGAACTGAGCCGCATCTTGAAATTAAGTTTGCATCAATGATGTTCATGCTTTTCCTGCACAACCTTTTTCCAAACGTCTTGTTCATGTTGGAGTAGATCTAGGTTGGCAAATTGTTTTAATGCGCCTCTCGCTTTAGGAGTACTAGGTGTTGGTGTTTTATGTGGAGCTTGAGTCTCCAAGGGTAATATGATCAATTCAACGTCTTGATTGCGCAGGTTATCTGGAAGATGGACGATATGTTTGAGTGCATCGCTGTTTGTAACTTTTCTGACGAAGTTCATGTTAATCACCTTCCTTAGTTTAAGTATAGCGGATTCAGCATTGACACATAATCTGGATGAGCATCCAGCTTATCAAGAACGATAACTAAAAGTTGAGTGAATAATATTATTGGGAATTTCGCCATATTTTTGCTACATAAACAAATATCGAACAGCTATAATCGTAACCCACACAACTGCCGCTATCCAGATCATTATAATCAGGCTGCCCGCGTACCAGTTTTTCGGCTTGCCGTCCTTCATTCGCGCTTCGGCTAAAACGGTGCATGCTTGTTTGACCGGCTCAGGTATCATTTTTAAAGCAAACATAACGCCTAAAGGAATAAGAATGACATCATCTAGATAGCCTAAGAGTGGGATGAAATCCGGAATCAGGTCGATGGGGCTGAAGGCGTAGGCAACGACCAATAAGGCGAATAATTTGGCGTACCAAGGCGTCTCCTTATGCTTGTATGCAAAATACAGGACAAAAACCTGTCTTTTTAGCTTTTTCGCCCATGTTTTTAAATGCTTGAACATTGAAATTCACTCTCCTAAACGATAGAGGTCAATTTATCTTATCACATTATCAGAACTGTTAACGAATCATCGATTCAAATTTACTCGTTAACATTGCGATAACACTCATGTCAAAGCAGCAATAGTAAAATAATAGTGTACAATCATAGAAATACATGTTGCTATTCGGAGGCCCGATATGTTGAGAGAATTAAAAACAGGAAAATACGTGAACCGGGATCTGAGCTGGGTTGAATTTAACCGGCGCGTGCTGCAGGAGGCCCAGGATAGCGATACGCCGTTATTGGAACGCTTGAAATTTCTTGGCATTGTGGCCAGCAACCTGGATGAATTTATGGCCGTCCGGGTCGCGGAAACGAGGGAAAAAATCAAGGCGGGATTTACGCAAAAGGATTTTACTGGATACACGCCGGCCGGCTTGTACCACAGACTCGTCAAGCGCATCAGCAGAATGGTTGCCGAACAGTACCGGACTTACCGGGAACTTACCCGTTTGCTGGCTAAAAAAGGAATCGATTTTCAGAAGTATGACGATTTGAATGCGACTCAGCAAAAAGCGATGGATCAATATTTTCACGAAATTATTTTTCCGGTGCTGACCCCAATGGCTGTCGATCAGAGCCGGCCGTTTCCGCTCGTGCATACGAAATTTATTTACTTGTCGGTTCTTTTGCAGAAGGAAGGCGGGAACGACGAAGATTCTTTCTTTGCCATTGTTCAGGTGCCGTCCAACGTGCCGAGGGTTGTACCCGTGCCGCTGCGCGCAAACAGCAAGAGAAAATCCTTCATTCTGATGGAGGAACTGATCAAGCATCATATCCATACGCTGTTCACGGGATATGAGCCGCTTGCTGTCCAGGATTTCAGGCTGACCCGCAATGCAGATCTGACGATCAATGAGGAGGAAGCCGAAGATCTGCTGGAGGAGATTGAGAAAGAGCTTCGGCGCCGCAGAAGGGGCGCGCCGGTACGCCTTGAGGTGCAGAAGGGAATTCATCTAGACGCCCTCGCGGAGCTGCAGGATGAACTCCAGATCGGGGATCATGTCTACGAAATGGACGGTCCGCTGGATTTGAGCTTTTTGATCGCTTTTGCCGATAGCTTGGAGGGCTTCTCCCATTTGAAATATCCTCCGATTCAGCCGGTCTATCCGCAGGAATTTGCTTCGCGGGAAAGCCATATTGAGCTGCTTCGCAAACGTGACGTCCTTGTCTTCCATCCCTACGAATCGTTTGAGGCTGTGACCGATTTCGTTCTGGAGGCTTCCGAGGACCCGCGTGTCATGGCCATCAAGATGACGCTGTACCGGGTTAACGGGGATTCACAGCTTCTTCCCGCTCTGGCGCATGCCGCAGAGTCAGGCAAGCAGGTGACCGTGGTTGTCGAGCTGAGAGCCAGGTTTGATGAGGAACGGAACATTGCCTGGGCCCGGAAGCTGGAAAAGGCCGGTTGCCATGTTGTTTACGGGCTGGTCGGTTTGAAGACCCATGCCAAAATTATCCTCGTTGTCCGCAGGGAACAGGAGGGGCTTAGACGCTATGTTCACGTGGGTACGGGCAATTACAATGCGAGTACGGCGAGGGTGTATACGGATGTAGGCTTGTTTACGTCTAATCCGGTGATTGGAGAGGATGCTTCAGAGCTGTTCAATGAGATAACAGGGTTCTCGGGTCCAAAAGATCTAAAGGCGCTTCATATTGCTCCTAGCGGCATGAAGGACAAGTTTTTCGAGCTCATTCGGCGGGAAGCCGAACATGCCATGAACGGGGGCAAGGCGCACATTATAGCCAAAATCAATTCCCTTTCCGATCAGGAAATCATTGATGAATTGTATCAGGCATCCCAGGCCGGAGTACGAATCGACCTGATCGTCAGAGGTGTCTGTTGCTTGCGTCCAGGCGTGGAAGGCTTGAGCGAAAACATCCGTGTGATCAGCATTGTGGACCGTTTTCTGGAGCACAGCCGTCTATTTTATTTTAACAACGGCGGAAATCCGGAAGTTTATTTGGCCAGCGCGGATTGGATGACCCGCAACCTGAAAAGGCGCATCGAACTCATGTGCCCGGTGTTTGATACCGGGATTAAGGAGATGGTGGTCAGCATTCTTGATTTGCTGCTTCGGGACAACGTCAAGGCCAGAGAGCTGCTGCCAAACGGCAACTATGTTTTTGTTCAGAGTAAAGAGCCCCCGCTTCGAAGTCAGACGGAGGCAATGAACATTACGTTATGGAAGCCGGCAGATTTGTCCACGTCAACTTGACGTCCCAGGCATCTTCGAGGTCTTTGGCCGCATCTTCGAGTTTACTTTCTTCAACCAACGGCTCAGCTGCGCAGTACAACTGCAAACGCAGCGAGCCGTTATGTTTGGCGGCCGTAACTTCCTTCACGGCCAGGGAAGAACGCAGCGCCTTCGCCAGATAGAGCAATGATCCAAGACGATGGGCTCGCTGCGTATCCGCCGGCTCCAGAATGTCCCGATGCTGCTCCAGCAGTTGGGGCGTTCTTTTTTTGGGGTGATAATCGGCGGCGATGGCGCTGAGCACTGTCTGCCGGTGGGACAAGCCGTAAATGCCGCCGAACAGAATCCGGTATGCGGAATGCTGGCTGCTCTTGTAGTAGTTCACAAGGATTCCGCTCGCATGCAGCATGGCAGCGGTATACATCACGTAAGCATCGTTTCTGTCAGGCTTCCTGCCTGTGAGCGCCTCATATATGGTAACCATATCCTCGTAAGACTTGGCCCCAAATGCCTCGGGCTCAGACGGTCCAAAGGCGAGAATGTTCCGGATGCTTGCCTTAAGCGCGTTAGGCACGGCCGGCTCGTCCGGAGCGATCCATTCCCGGAACAGGCCGTCCCGCACTCCGGCTCCGCTGACGATATAACGATCCGCCTTTACGGTCCGGAATATGGTTTGCAAAATAAGCAGCCCTGGAACGATAAGATTCGCTCGTTCTTTGGACAGCCCGGGCACCTTTTTGCGCTGGGCGAAGGACTGGAATGGCAAAGTTTCCGCAGCCTGATCGACCGCCTCGCTCTTCATCTCATAATAATGGGTGACCGGAAGCGAATATTGAATTCGCTTTTGGTGCATTTTAGCCATGGTTCGTATCGTTCCGCCCAGGCCAATCAGCGGGAGCCCGGGATTTATTTTAATCCAATCCAGACCTTCCAATGCCTGACTGATCTCTTCGCGGAAACGCCGAACCTGCTGCTGTGTCCACACTTCCTGGGTTCCATAGCGGGCATGGGCGTTTACGGCCCCGATCGGCAGCGAGATACTGTTCAACCGTTTGCGATTCCGGAACAGGGTTATTTCCGTACTGCCTCCCCCGATATCGATGATCATTCCGTCCTGAATGTCCATAGATTGAAGAACGCCGAGGAACCCGTAGTATGCTTCTTTGTCTCCCGACACACATTCAATAGTCAGTCCAGTATCAGCTTCAAGCCAGCGGATAATGTCTTCCGAATTGGCAGCATTGCGAATCGCGGCTGTGGCGGCGGCGCGAATATGTATGGTCCGGTAGGCCTCACAGATGGCCCGAAACTGACGCAGCACCGTGACGGCTGTCTGCAGATGCGCACGCGGAATCCGTCCATCAGGCTGAACCAGCCGGCTCAGACGGGCGGAGTATTTATTTTCGTAAATGATCCGGTAAGCTCCCCCCGGTTCTGTCTCATAAATCACCAGACGAACGGAATTGGAACCGATGTCAATGATCCCGATATTGTGATGAGTCATAGGCAACTCCTTGTCTACATACAGTATTGAAAAATATTACGATACGCTATATGCATCATGAGGGACGTTACAGCTCTTTATTATCATATTACCCAGTATGCAATAGAAATATTGTAGCATATTCGTATAGCCCTGCGAATTGATTTGATGACTTAAGCAGGTAATCGTACAAACCATTACGAGAGAAAATGCATCCATTGATATAAAAAGGGGTGAGCGTATGCAGACTCGAAACTCGGGCAATGCGCAGGGCATTGACGTTTCGCATCACAATGGCGTCATCGACTGGCGGCGCGTGGCCGCAAGCGGAAAATCTTTTGCCTTCATTAAGGCCAGCGAAGGAACAACCTTCAAAGACTCTATGTTTGCTGCCAATGTCCAAGGGGCCAAAGAGGCAAATTTGATGGTCGGCGCTTACCATTTTGTCAATGCGGCCACTGCGGAAAAAGCCCGGGAGGAAGCGGCCAACTTTGCCGCAGCCATGTCGCTCGTGGGAGGAGCCGCCGCTTTGGAGCTGCCGCCGGTTATGGATTATGAGAATAACCCCCGCGGCATCAGCAAGTCGCAGATTAATTCGGTCGCGAGCGCTTTTCTGGCCGAGCTGGAGGGGCTGACATCAAGAAAACCGCTTGTTTATTCGGGCAATGATTTTTCCGTTAATTTTGATGCAGGTCTGGGGACTTACGGGCTTTGGGTGGCCAGATACAGCACTCAGCCCCCGTGGAACGTGCCGGCCTGGAAAAACTGGGACTTCTGGCAGTACAGCAGTACAGGGTCCGTTGCCGGAATTAACGGCCAGGTAGACTTGAATGTATTTAGAGGGTCGGTGGAAGAACTGAGGGATTTTGTGAGCCGTCAAACGAACGGAGAGGATGTGGAGGACTTGCCAACGATACAGGAACTGCAGAATATTATACAGGCGCAGGAAGCTCGCATTGCCGCTATGGAACGAAAGCTCAACATGTCCGGCAAGGAGCCGCTGCCGAAATGGGCGGAGTCTGCAGTGGTTGCCGGCAAGGCGGTTGGCGCTATCAAGACCTCGGCCGATAAAAGCATCCCGGAGTTGGTTTCATTGCAGATGCTGATGAACCTCGGATTGCTCGACCCAGAAATCGTCAGGACGATTCAAAGCTTCAAGCGCCAGCAAAGCTAGGCTGCCCCTTCTATTGCCATAATGCAAGAACACAAATAGAACCCGTATAGACTGAAGGCTTGCCTGCAAAGCTCTGGGTCTATACGGGTTCTTTGGTTTGAACACTGTCCGGTTATATTTGCTCGCGACCGTTGCGAAGCTCTTCAGACGAGCGCTGCATGGCGAACGCCCATTTCAGCATGGGAGGGGTCACCAGGGTGGTCAGGATGACGACAATAACGACGGCCGTGAAGTATTCCGGAGCGAGCAGCCCTGAGGACAGACCTGTCGCAGCGATAATGAGAGCAACTTCACCGCGCGAGACCATGCCTGAACCGATGACGAGCGCAGAACGGTTGTCAAATCCGGTCAGCCTTGCGCCAAGTCCGCCACCGACCAGTTTGGTCAAAATGGCAACGACCGTAAGCAATACAATAAGGCCGATCTGGCTTCCGACGCCTTCAAAGGATACGTTTAACCCGATGCTGACAAAGAACACCGGAACGAACACCGCGTATGCGACAGGCTCGATTTTGGATTCCACAGTATGCTTGAATTCCGTTTGGGAGACGGCAATTCCGGCGATAAAAGCGCCGATAATGCCGGCAACGCCCATCGATTCGGCGAAATAGGACAAGGCGAAGCATACGATCAACCCGGCGGTAATGACCGTTTCCGTAACCTGCAGCTTGCCGAAGAGCTTCAACAGCCGGGGAACGACCAGCCAGGCCGCGGCGATTGCAATAATGAAGAAGAGCAGTTTTTTGGCGGCTATCATTCCAAGCGAAACATCGCTTTCCGCCCCAAGAAAACTCAGCATAAAGGCGAGCAGGACCACGACAATCACATCGTCCAGTACAGCTGCCCCGAGAATAGAGGTGCTTTCTCTTGTATTCAGCTTGCCCATTTCCTTCAGGGTTTGCACGGAGATGCTTACAGACGTTGCACACAGCAGCAGGCCCAAAAACAATCCTTGACTACTACCCAGTCCAAGCGCCATGGAAGCGGCATAGCCGCAAATAAGCGGAGTAATGATTCCGCCGATCGCGACTGCAAGTGCCGTTTTCCAGTTGCTTTGAAGCTGCTTCAAATCCGTTTCCAGGCCTGCCATGAACATCAGCAGCAGAACACCGATTTCCGAAAAATATTCGATAAATTCGCCGTTGTGAACCCAGCCCAGCACGGCAGGTCCCAGAATAATGCCGGCGATAAGCTTTCCAAGCACGGACGGCTGGCTGAGTCGAACCGACAAGTCACCGGCCAGTTTGGTAAACAGCATAATGATGCTTAAAGAAAGAATGAATTCCAAGTTGACTCCTCCTCTACACTCGCGAAGACACAAAAAGGGAGCCTGTACACAGGCCCCCCGCATCATTTAAGCATCCGTCTCAAGACATAGAGGGGCCTGGGTTGACAGGCTCCTCCGGTCATCGCATATAAAATTTGTGTTAATTATATCACACGATAAGCGATCTGTCGAACAGAAAAACTTTCCCAAAATTGGACCCCGGTCCATACCGGCGAACGCATCAAGACATATACTACCATGTAATTTATCATAAGGAGGAGTTTAAATGTCCGATTTCGTAGGAAAAGGTTTTACTTCAACTGGCGTCATCCTCGTGCTTTTCATCTTGCTGGTAATCATCACCCGCACGTTTTGGCTGTAACAGAATTCATTTAGCGTAAACGCATCAATAACCTCCCTGGCTCTGATTAGGGAGGTTTTGATGTACAATGGGGCCGGAAGGCTTAAACCAGCAGCCATAACACCAAGGAGCCAATCAGAAAGAGAGCGAATAGACACAGCTGGATCCATCCGAGCGCCAGCGCTATAAATTTTTCCTTCCACATTCCATTCACCCTGTAAACTTGCCGGTCTACGAAGAGAAGTACAATCCCGGAAACAAAAAACAGGGTGACAACATAAATCATCAACCGCATAAAAACCACGATTATCACACCTTAATCATTTTTGAGGCCGATTCTGCGGACGGAGGAGTCCACGACAACTTCAATTGGCATACGGGAAAATAAATCCTCCCAGTCGCTTTTTTCATGTATATTGTTTCTCCAAAACGAGCTTTTGTATGCACGGACATATTCTCCAAAGCCTACAATGTCCGATTTATCCTTCTGCAGCCGAGTGAGCAGGTTCTCCGCACTCTCTTTAACGATAGAGCTTAAGCGTTCCTCTACCAATCTTAAACTTTCAGGCGAGCTGACTTTGACGTGTTCGGCCTCCTTTTCGACAAGTCTGGCCTCCAAATGGATTTTGAGCGTTGCGGCAGGCTTCCCGTCTCTGATTTTGACATTGATTTTAGATTCACGAGCCATCGTGCTTGTCATTACGATCCCCAATGGGGGTACTTGCAAAAGGGCGCTGTAGCCCGCCGGATCCATCCCTTTTATGGCCATATAAACTCCGATTTCGATTGGCTTCGTTGCACCGATCATGCGATTGTCACGAAAATAGGCCAACCCTCTGATCAGAATATTATTTTCACCTCGAATCGAGATATGAGGAAGAAAGGCGTTTTGGCCCCATTTGGACTGATCACTCCAGTATTGTCCGATATCATCACCCGGAAATTTTCCCATTTCCGTTGATTTTTCGATCATTCCGAGTAAATACAGGGTAGGGACACGTTCCAAAGGAGGCGCAACATTCATAAATTTTGCGGCTTCCACATCTGAAACAAGCAGCCAGGTCGACCTGCGAACCTCAGGATTGCGGCGCAAATAATCGTTGATATCGTCAAGTCCTTGTCTCGCGATCGCTTCGCTGACGATAATAATTCGGAGATGAATTAAAGTTTTGGGATCCGCGATTTCCTGCTGCAGATTATTCAGGGCATCGTCAAGGGTGTGGCCTACGACTTGCACCACCCAAACAGGCATTGAAGCGCTGTCGCCAGCTCCACCGCCGCCGGTTCCTCCGGTTCCAGGCCCAAGCGGGACGCGGCCCGGGACGGCGATTTGCGCGGTAAGACGGATCAGTTTATTTTTTACTGATGGGGGAGTGCTTAAATGAGTTGAATGGGCGTCACTATTTTGTTCGGATGGCGGCGCTTCATCGATAGCCATTCCGAGAATCAATGCCCGGCTCTCGATTTCCTGACGGTCCCAGCAACCTGTCAAACAGACGATGGACGTACAGAACATCAACAAACACAGTAACCATTTGCTAACCGGTCGTTTCATTACCTCGGACTCCCTTCTGAATAAAGGATATGATGTATAGCAGCAGCGGATACCCAAAGGTTAGGCAAAGCCCCACAATGCTGATCAGATTCATAGAATCATAAAGCTGAAAAAAATCTTGGGGAATCAAAGAGACGATAAATACAAACGGAATCAAAAAGGTTGCAAGCATCCGGTGATCCTGTAAATCAAATATTCTTCCAATTAAATATAAAGATATATAGTAGGTTGAAATTAAAGTTGTAAATACAGTAAGGACCCAGACGATAATAAAGATCCCGTCGACTCTTTGCAGGCCGCTGACGGAAATCGAAGAGCTTCGCGCCAGCTCAAGTGTCGGGTACACCATCTCTTTCATTTCTTCCGCTCCAAATACCGCAGTGCTGGCAGTCACGATAAACAAATATAATGCGCCTGCGCAGGCAATCGACCAGAAGCTGCAGTTAAGAGCCTTTTGGGGCTTGCTCATGTGCGGAATGACCATGGCCAAAATAAATGAAACCTGAAACAGCCCCATAATGGTCAGAGCTCCGCTGATCACGTTCTTCGGATGGATCCCAGTAAAAGGGAGCAGATTCAGATAATCCGCATTTCGGAGAGAACCGATCAGAATGATTAGCCCCGGCACCAGGATAAAGGGCAGATAGAACGTGTGAATGTAACTGAATTTGATGATATTGCGCCGTGCGGATAACGCAGTAAGAGACAGCAGCATAATAGCCGTTATTTCTGGGGGAGTCCGGGGAAGCACGATCAGCGAGATAGCTTCCGCAGTTTCGCGGACGATCCCCCCTGTCACGAGCAGGAACATCAGTATAAGGGTGAAGCAGAACAGCAGGGTAGGCCACTTGCCGATCAGCTTCCCGCTGTACACGACTATATTTTCCTTTGGGAATCTCCTGCCGACCAGTGACAACGGAATCAGGGAAATACAAGAGAACACAATGCCTAGCAATGTGACGAGAGGACCTCCGCTGTCTGCTGCCTGAGCCATATAAGTGGGAAAAGTAAGCACGCCGATGCCTACAATGCTGCTGATGACAATGGCCTGTGTTTGCAATGGTGTAATTTGTCCGGTTGGTGTGGAACGGTTCATCACGGATTCTCCTTGCGAGTCGGCCCTTTAAATGCCGAGTCCATAGGTGATTTAGCAGTTTTTTTGGCTTGACGTCGTTTATTGACCGGGTGTAAGTAGCTTGGACGATTGGGTATCCACCACAAAGGCCCGCGCATCAGGGAATCTTTGATGCCCTGCCAGCTTCCCGGTACGATCGGCGCTACATACGGGACACCGAAGGATTCAAGCGACAACAGGTGATTCACGATCAGGATGAGGCCGATCATTACTCCGTATAGCCCGAAGGTGCCTGCAAGAAAAATGAGTGGGAAGCGGAGCATGCGAAGCGCGATAGCCGCATTATAGGCAGGCGTTGCGAACGATCCGATTGTCGTCAGGGCGACGATCACAACTGTAATGGGACTGCAGAAGCCGGCGGATACGGCTGCTTGCCCGATGACGAGCACACCGACGATGGACAAAGCGCCCCCGATCATTTGCGGAAGCCTGATGGTCGCTTCCCTTAATACTTCCATAGAAACTTCAATAATTAACACTTCGATGAAAGCCGGGAAAGGCACGCCCGCCCTGCCTCCCGCTACGGCCACCGCGAAATCGGTAGGCAGCAGCTCCGGGTTAAAGGAAATCACGGACACATAGAGCGCGGGAGTTATCAACGAGAAAATAAGTGCAATCAAACGCACCATGCGAATCAAGCTGGCAATCATAAACCGCTCGGTATAATCATCCAGAGTCTGATAAAATTGGGCAAACACCGTCGGAATGATTAGAGCGAACGGGGAATTGTCCACCATAATGGCCACTCTGCCTTCAATGAGCGCTGCGGCAGTCTTGTCCGGTCTTTCCGTGCTTTGAATTTGCGGAAAAGGGGACATGGGATGGTCTTCGATAAATTGCTCGATATAACCGGCGTCGATAATGGCGTCCGTGTCGATTTTGGACAGACGGCTCAAGGCTTCATCAACCAGCTGCGGATTGACGATTCCTTCTATATAGCAAACGGCTACCCTTGATCTGGTCCTTCTGCCAATTGGACTTATCTTGATTCGCAGATCATTGGATTGCAGCCGGCCACGCAGAAGCGACAAATTGGTTTCGAGAACTTCTACAAATCCTTCCCGCGCTCCGCGGATCACTTGCTCAGTTTGCGGCTGCTCAATGCCCCGCTTTTCAATCTTTCGGGTTTGCAGCACCAGGGATTCAGGAGCTCCGTCAATCAGCAAGACCGTACTGCCCTGCATAATGGAGTTAAGCAGTTTTTCCGCTTCTGTCTCCTTCATGCCACCCGTTACAAGCAGGCAATCTTTCAGGAGGACATCCGGGAGCTCCTTCAAGTCTATAACTTTAAAATTGAGCTGCGGCGGGATGTTCATCAGAGGTTTCAGGATGGCTTCGTGGATCAGAATATGATCGACAACCGATGCCATAAATATGGCGGCAGCTTCTATTTCGCCGAAGACCCTGAATCTTCGCACGATCAGGTCGTCGCTTTCGCCCAGGAAGGAATGGATGGCCTCAAGCTTGTCCTCGAGAGAGGGTGAGGCCAGTTGGACGGTTGTACCCGGTGTCATACGCGACTCTACCGGCTCGTGCTTTCCGGCTTTGTAGGTTTCAAAGATTTGCTTCCAGCTGGACATGTGAAATCCTCCTCCGTCCGGTCTGCATTTCAAAGTTATTTATCTCCAGTCAGGAAGTGAATTATGTATCTTGAGGGGTTTCTTTACATTTAATTTGCACTTTCATACAATAATGAGAGGCATGCGCTTTGCCTGCTATGAAAGATTATTATTATGGACAAGACAGCAGCATGAGTCATTTTCACGGGAGGTTGCAGCTATGGGCTTTGAACAGCTTACTTCGGAAGAACAAGCTGATGTAATGCGAATACGAAAGCGGGTAATCGAAGCCATCGGGAGTAACATGGACCTGTACGGAATCACCCAGTCAACCGGCCATTTATACGGACTGATGTTCTTTGCGGATAAGCCGATGACGCTGGATGAGATGGGACGGGAAATGAAAATGAGCAAGACGAGCATGAGCACGGGGGTCCGCAATCTGCTCGAGTTGAAGATGGTCAATAAAGTGTGGGAAAAAGGCTCACGCAAGGATTTATATGAAGTAGAGTATGATTGGCATCAAACGTTTGTTGATTTCTTCGCGATCGAGTGGAGAAGAGCGGTGGAGAGCAATCGGAATTCGCTGCGGCGTTCCATCGCCGAAATCGACCGTTTGCTGAAGGAACTGGAGGCATCCGTTTCGGGAGAGGAAGGACCTTATAAACAGATTTTGCTCAATGACAAGGGGAAAATAGAGAATGCTATGGATTATTATGCCTGGCTTGAACGGCTGATAGATGTCATGGAGAGCGGCGATATTTTCGATCTGGTGCCAAAATGAAAAAGATCGGCGAACTAGCGGGAACCGGTTTCCCGGATTATAGGGGTTCTAATAGGCGAGGGGCTGTCCTAATCGTAGTTTTTTCGACTACTGTAGGACAGCCCCTTCTGCTTTATCCGAAACGTCCGGAAATATATTCCTGCGTCATCGGATCGGACGGATTGGTGAAGATCACATCTGTCTTATCATATTCAATCAGCTTACCCATGTAAAAGTAAGCGGTATGGCCCGAAATCCGGGCAGCCTGCTGCATATTATGCGTCACGATGACGATGCACAGCTGCTCCTTGAGCTGGAGGATCAGCTCTTCGATTTTGGCTGTGGAAACCGGATCCAGCGCCGAAGCCGGTTCATCGAGCAGCAAAATCTTCGGCTGCACCGACAGCGCGCGTGCGATGCAGAGGCGCTGCTGCTGGCCGCCTGAAAGGGAGAGGGCGGATTGATGGAGCCGGTCCTTGACTTCGTCCCAGAGGGCGGCTTTCCGCAGGCTGTCCTCCACAATTTGATCCAGCTGCTTCTTGTTCTTGATGCCATGATATTTGGGCCCGAAAGCGATATTGGCATAAATGGATTTATAAAACGGATTCGGCCGCTGCCAAACCATGCCGATGCTTTGGCGAAGCACCGTAACATCGGTATCCGGCGCGTTAATGTTGCGCCCGTTAATCCAGATGCTTCCTGTCATCCGCGAGCCCGGAATTTCATCGTTCATCCGGTTTAATGCTCTGAGAAAGGTGGATTTGCCGCAGCCGGATGGGCCGATCAGAGCCGTAACCGAATTTTCGGGAAAAGACAGATCGACCCCTTTTACGGCTTCGTTTTGTCCGTAATAGATTTTAAGATTCTCGGTCCGAAGGATATCCGTCATCGGTTCATGTCTCCAATTCTAATGTTTTGAAATTTGCCATTCTATTTGATCGAAGTAAACTTGCGGTACAGCAGCCGGCCGACCCAGCGTGCCAGCAGGTTAAAGATCAGCACCATCAGTACAAGCACGGCGGAAGCGCCTGCGGCAATTTCGGCTGCGTCGGGCGCAATGCCTTCGCTGTTCACTTTCCAGATATGGACGGAGAGAGTCTCCGCCGGGCGCATCGGGTTAATTGGCGAATTCAGACTCATCGGATTCCAGTCCGTGAAATCAAGCCGCGGCGTGGTCATCCCCGCGGTGAACAGCAAGGCTGCGGCCTCCCCGAAAATCCGTCCTGCCGCCAGAATGGTGCCGGTGATGATCGCGGGAAGGGCAACCGGGAACAAGATGGAAGTGATAATCTTCCAGTGGGACAGCCCCATCGCAAGCCCGGCCTCTTTTTGTTCTTTCGGCACGTTCCGGAAAGCTTGTTCAGTAACCCGAACCATCAGCGGCATATTGAAGATCGTCAGAACAAGCGCTCCGGACAGCACGGAAAATCCGAAATTGAATGTATTGACGATAAGCAGCAAGCCGAACAGGCCTACTACGATGGAAGGGAAGGAGGACAATACCTCAACGACAAGGCGGACGGCAGCCGTCAGCCGGCCTCCCTTTGCATATTCAGCCATATAAATCCCGGCTCCGATGCCGAGTGGAATGGTAATGATCAGCGTCAGCACCAGCAGATACAGCGAGTTGAACAGCTGAGGCCCGATACCGCCGCCAGCTCTAATGGTTTCCGGTACCGACGTCAGAAAGTCCCAGCTAATATGACTAAGGCCTCTGACAAGAATATAGCCAAGCATGCCAAGCAGAATGGCGATGATCAGCAGTGAAAAAGCAACGATGACTCCCGTAGCGATGCGGTCTTTAAGCTTTGCGCTCATATTTTAGCTCTCCTTTCCAGCAAACGGACAACAAAGACGAATACAAAGGTCATGAAGAGCAGAATGAGCGCCATGCTCCAAAGGGCGTTATTTTGTGCGGAACCCATAACCGTATTGCTCATGTTCAAAGTGATCACACTGGTCAAAGTAGAGGCGGATTCGAACAGCGATCTCGGGATATGCGGCGCATTCCCGATAACCATCTGAACGGCGAGCGCCTCGCCGAAAGCGCGCGCCATGCCGAGCACGACCCCGGTCAGCACTGAAGGCATTACCGTCGGGAGCACGACGCCGGCAATCGTCTGCCACCGCGTTGCGCCTAGACCATAGGAAGCCTCTTTGAGATTGCGGGGCAGCGAGCCCAGCGCATCAGTGGCGATACTCGTAATCGTAGGCAGTATCATAATGGACAAGACCAGCGAGCCTGCGGCTACGCCAATGCCCTGACCTGGAAAAATATCGCGCAAAAACGGTACGAGTACGCTCAAGCCGATAAAGCCGTAAACAACAGACGGGATGCCGGCAAGCAGCTCGACAACCGGCTGCAGCACTTTTTTGCCCCAGCTTGGCATAATTTCCGTCATAAACAAGGCTGCACAAACACTCAGCGGACTGGCAATTACAGCAGCCAGCAGAGACGTAATAAACGAACCGAAAATAAACGGAAGCGCGCCGAACTGGTTGTTATCAGGCAGCCATTCCGTTCCAAACAGAAATTCGGACAAGCTGATGCCGTTAACGGCAAACGTGGAAACGCCTTTGCTGGCAACAAAATATACGATTGAAAAAATAACAACAATAAGTAAAGTGACGCAGAAGGTCGTATAAATCCGCCCGATCCATTCTTCCGCCCGATGTTTGCGGAATAGAAGGGGGGTTTCTTGTTTAGCTTTCATGGATGGCCTTCTTTCTCTCATTTGAATATTTAATATTAAAACGTGAAAATAGAGGCGGAAGGCTTGCGCCTTCGGCCTCCTGACTCGCAAATGTCAAGCTTGATTATTATTTATTTGTTACGTTGCCTTTAACGTCGCGGACAACTTGCATTTTGGATACCGGAATGTAACCCATTTCTACAACGTCGCCATTTTGAACTTCATCGGACAGCATGTAGTCCAGGAAGGCTTTGGTTGTTGCATCAGGTTCACCCTTTGTATACATGTGCTCGTAAGCCCATACCGGATATTTGCCGGCAGCAACGTTATCTGCAGTGGCGTCTACACCGTCATATTGCAGAGGCTGAACTGTATCATCGATGTAGGAAAGAGCGAGGTAACCGATAGCCCCTGGCGTTTCTTTAACGAGCTTTTTAACTGTGCCTGAGGAATCTTCCTGAATCGAACCTTGCAAATCCGGAGCTTTCTGACCGAGCGCAAATTTTTCAAATGTCGCACGAGTACCGGAGCTGCCAGGACGGTTTACGATAACGATTTTTTGATCTTTACCTTGAACATCTTTCCAGTTCGTAATTTTGCCGGTGAAAATATCGACAAGCTGCTGCTTCGTCAGATTGGTTACGCCAACTTCCTTGTTAACAACCGCAGCCATGGCAACTACGGCTACTTGATGGTCTTTCAGCTCAGCCGCTTTGCTGGCATCGTCAATCTTCTCTTCAGCAAAAACGTCGGAGTTACCGATTTGAACTTGTCCTTCAGATACCTGCGTAAGTCCTGTTCCGCTGCCGCCGCCTTGTACTTGAATGGATACGCCGCTGTTCGTTTCGGAGAATTTTTTACCCGCTTGGTCAACAAGCGGCTGCAGGGCAGTGGAGCCGGATGCGATAATCGAACCGCTCAATTTCGTTTCAGCAGATTTATTGTTTGAGGCGCTGCTGCCGTTTGAAGCGCTGCTGCCTTGTGAATTGTTGTTGTTTCCGCATGCTGCAAGCGAGACACTGAAAGCCAGAGTTAGCGCAAGTAAAACGGATTTTTTAAGTTTCATGACGAAGGATTCCCCCATATTTTGTATTTGAATTTCGGCAGGCTTGTTTACGTGTTTCCCGCCAACAACTCAAATTATAGAAGGCGATCATTTGTGAGAAGTCAAAACAATGTAAACGGAATGATAAAAATTACAATAATTTATCTATAGTATTATAGAAAAAGTATATAATAAAGCAGGAGTAAAGCTGCCGCAAGCAGGGAGGCTTATGCGCATGAATCTGTTTAAACTTCAAATTCTCGTTCTGATCGAAAAATATAAGAAAGTAACGGACGTCGCGCGCGAGCTGCAGATCAAGCAGCCGACTGTGACTTTTCACATGAAAAGTCTGGAGGAAGAGCTTGGCGTCTCGCTTTATCAGGCAAGAGGCGGGCGTATTTTACTAAGCGAAGCGGGCAGGTCTTTATATCCTTATGCCCTCAAAATGACGGCATTATCCGGTGAAGCTGCCAGAGTTCTGGAGCAGTATAAAAATCCGGGCGGGGGCTTGATCCGGGTCGGGTCGGAGGATTTGTACGCCGGATATGTACTTCGCGGGGTTCGTGCCCTGAAGGAGCTTAATCCGGAATTGCAAAGCGACATTCGCTTATGTTCACAGGCAGAGCTTGGGCCGTTATTTGCCGATGGCGCAGCAGATGCCGTGATCATGGAGAAGAATTCCGCCGCCCCGTATGCCGGTTTTTTTGAACCGCTGTTTGAAGATGAGGCCGTTATCATTTGCGCTGAGGAGCATCCTTGGGCCAAGCGTGGGGAAGTACTGCCCGATGAAGCAGAGACAGAGAACTTCATACGTTATGGCAACGCTTCGTTTCTCGAATCGTTTTTACGCCGCTTGGCTGAAGAACAGAAGATCGATCCGCGAAGCAAGGTGACGGTCTCGTCTTTAGAAGCGGCTGTACAAGCGGCTGTTCTCGGATTGGGGGTTGCGCTTGCCACAAGGAAAGCGGTAGAAGGTCTACGGACGTTTGAGCAAAAAATAGCAGTGCTCCCTTTGCCGGAAGCACTGCATATTCAAAATTTTGTAATCGGACTGTTATTTCGCGGCGGCGAGCCATCCTCGCGGATTGCTCAGGAGCTGGCCCTTAGCATCAAGGAGCATGGGAAATCCTGAGCCTGATGCTGATGTTGATGTCAGGAGTACAGGCCAATGTCCGTCAGCATGATCTTGCCCGGGCCATTTCCGAAATAGAAAGTAATCCTGGACAGCTCTTTGGGACGGAACCCTGGACTCTGCCGCATAAAAGTCCGGAAATCCAGCCGATACGTTTGAAAGACCGACTCCGTCGGCTCCTTATACTTGCCGCCTTCCAGCTTCTTCTCCAGCCATGAGTTGAGTGTGAACCGGCTGACCGGCAGAGGCTGGATTGCCATAAACTGTGACAGCGGAAGGCGCACCGATGTACCATTCAAGCTTTCCAGTCCAATCGTGACGGCTGGAGAGGGGGGGGTGTGGCCGTCTTTTTCGGCCAGCTCGAAATTCATGTTTGCCATCGAGAAAGAGAGCCCCTTGGCAAGGGAAAGCGCTGACTTGTACTGCTCACTGTTACCCGAGCTGCGCAGCTCAAGCGAATAAGAAGCTTGCTGCCCGCTGTCCCCTTCCGCTTTCCATTCCAGCACAACGCCGCGTTTTCCCTTATTGTTATTCTCGCGATCTTTGGCCTCCGTTTCGCTCAGAACGGCATTTTCGGCTTTTGCAGTGCCCCCGCCGCGAATCGTCGTTTTGTCGCGGTCTTCCTCATAGTCGGCTAGCACTGTAAAGCTGGCGTCCTCAAAACGGTTATAGTATGCCGTCTTTGGCAGCCACTCAAGACCTGTGCGGTAATCCCGGAACAGCTCGGTATATTCCACACGGCCATGCAGGGTTGCCTCCATAAAGGCGGACACGTAGACCATGGCGATTTGCCGCTGGTTGTTCCCGTCCATGATAGGAGAGCGGCTGAGCAGAATGCCCGAAGGGAAGCTCAGATCATAATGCCCCCAATCGGTATTGAACTGGCTGTGATTCGCCCCTGCAACATATAAAGTGGACTTGAAAAAGGAGCTGTATTTGTCAAAGGTAGTTCGATCAAACTGGCGGTCCCCGTAAAAGTCGTTGACATCCCCGTCCTGCGCGCCCTGGATGGCCAAGTAATTGATATTGCTCAGGCGGGCCAGATTGTTCTCCACTTTCTTGTCCGTAGGTGCCAGCGCGGCAATGCTCCGGACATGGAATTTGTCGATATTTTGCAGCGAATCTCCCCGTACAAACCAGCGCAGAGGATCGGCTGCCATGGCTACGGCTTGCCCTCCGCGGGAATGTCCAATGAGACCGATCCGGTCGAAATCCACCTTTTGATAAAAGGGACTGCTGCGGTCTGAAGCAAACAAGTCGATCTGCTGGAGATGCTTGAGCAGCAGCCATGCCCGCACCTTCATGTCATTACCGGGAATTCCGCTCCATGCCGAATAATTCAGAAAATTTTCGTCAACGGAGATGGCGATAAAACCCCGGCTGGCAAGCAGTTCTCCCAAATAAGCGTATCCTTCATCCGAAAAATATTCCATTAAATGATTGCCGTGCACGATCAGAACGAGCGGGAAAGGACCGCTGCCCTCCGGCATCCAAACCCTGCCGTTTAGAGGCAGGTTATGCGCATCGAAGCCCCAGAACTTCGTTCTGCGCTTGGACCAGTCTTTAATAAACGGGGAAGCGTTAACCGGCGTGGAGGTCAGCTCGGCTCCTCCTGCGAATTCACTGCGATGAAGGTCCAAACCGCTGCCATAAGTAAAATACCGGTAAGCTCCGTTTCCGTTTTCAGCCGGATTTTTGGCCTCTATCTGCTTTGAAGCTGATACTGGCAAATAAGCGGGCGAAACGGGCAAGCCGGTGAAATGCAAAGGCACGTAAATAATCGCTGCGCATATGACTGCGGTCATCAGGGCAAGCGGAATCTTTCGCCGGAGGCGGACTTTCGTCCCTGTCAGTATGCCAAGCGTCATCCCCGCCAACGTTCCGACTGCGGTAAGGAGCAGCGTCCCTGCGGCTGAAATGGCCCAGTAAACATCCCCGCCATACCTGAAGATCGTATAGACGAAAGCGGCCGTACAGATCAAAGAAGCGCAGAACAGCCGGGGAACAGGTAATCCAATCAGCGCCAGCAGTACCGCTGCCAGATTTGCGGCCAGTGCGAGCACAACAGAACTGCCGCCTGTGAACAGCATCAAATCGACGGCTAATCCGTGTCCGGTGGGAAGCCCCAGGGCAGCGAGTACAGAAGCAAAAATAACAAAGGCCCAAAGGCCGGATAGAGATACGAGCCAGAACAGCGTATCATAGCGGTAAGTTCCGTTGATCCTCCGCTTCAGGCGGGCCCTCAGACGGGGAGCGGCGGGATAAACATTTTCAAATTGCAGTTCCATGACAACTCCCGGATGATGTAATAATTGAAGCAAATTATCTCTATTGTAACATGAAAAAAAAGCCTCCATCCAATTTAAGGAATGTGAAGGCTGCATTTAATATGAAATTATGCCTTGAAAAGCAATCGCCAGCTTATTTCGGGACAAGCTCGAAGATTTGCCCATCCTCCATCGCGTCGATCAGCCGGTCAAGCCAGCGGTAATAGGCTTTCGCGTGAAGCAGCTTCTCTTTGTCCTCTCTCAGAATCGCTGCCAGTTGTTCATCGACCGGCTGCTCCAGCAATTGATCCGCTTCTTTAATGGCCCTTTGAATGGCCAGAAGATTGCTTTCCACAGCTTTTCTCCACTTGATGGCAAAATAATCGGTAAACGATTGATACCAGTCGTACTCTACCTCGTACAAGTCTTTTCGCGAGCCTTTTTCCCAGATTTTATTCACCATCCTGAGATCCAGCATCGCCCGTACACCGGTACTCATGCTGGTTTTGCTCATTTTCATTTCCTTGCCCATTTCATCCAGCGTCATCGGTTTATCGGCAAAAAACAATAATCCGTATAAAAGTCCCGTGGATAGAGTAAGCCCATATAAGTCCATATTGTTGCCTATATGCTCAATAACACGTTTTCTCAATTTAAGGATTATAGCTTGTTGTTCTTCTGTTAATTGGTCCAAGCCCATGCTTGTACCCTCCTATCTTCAGCCTGTGAGCATCTGGTATAACCATCGATTAATCACGCCTTATTGTAAAAAAGTGATGTAAAGAAGTAAAGAAACATTTCATACAGCATAAGAGAGGAATCAGGAGTATTCGGTAGTATTAGTTCGTACAGTTTTTACTGTACGTTCTATACGTACGGATTTTTAGTTTGCGATCATCGTCAGCTTGTTGTTACAATGGTTATACCTTGAGTTAACCCGGGCATCTTTCTTTCGGTTATGGCTAAGGACTTCTTATATAGAAGCAATTTTTGAAGGGAAGGGTGTAAATATGGCTATTCTGGAACTAAAGCAGGTCAGCAAGCTGTTTGGCCCTCATGCCGAGCAGGGATTGAAGCTGCTTAAGGAAGGCTGGACGAAAGAAAAGCTGGCCAAAGAGAAGCATATCACCGTAGGTGTAAATCAAGTAAGTTTTGACATACAGCAGGGTGAAATTTTCGTCATTATGGGACTCTCCGGCAGCGGAAAGTCCACGTTGGTCCGGATGCTGAACCGGCTCATTGAGCCGAACGGCGGACAAATTCTGGTACATGGCAAGGATCTGCTCAAGATGAATAAGGAGCAGCTGCGGCATGTGCGTCGCAAGACGATCAGTATGGTGTTTCAGAAGTTCGCGCTGTTCCCGCACCGGACGGTTATTGAAAATGTGGAATACGGGCTTGAAATTCAAAAGGTGGATAAGCGGGAGCGAAGCAAGAAAGCAGCCGAGGCTCTTGAGCTTGTCGGGCTCAAAGGCTGGGAGAACAAGATGCCGGACGAACTGAGCGGCGGTATGCAGCAGCGGGTCGGCCTGGCTCGCGCACTCGCCAACGATCCGGAAGTTCTGCTGATGGATGAAGCCTTCAGTGCGCTTGATCCGCTGATCCGCCGGGATATGCAGGATGAGCTGCTTGATTTGCAGGAGAAGATGAAGAAGACGATCGTGTTTATTACACACGACCTGGATGAAGCGCTGCGGATCGGCGACCGGATCGCCTTGATGCGGGACGGTGCGGTTGTACAGATCGGTACTCCGGAAGAAATCATGATCCATCCGGCCAACGGATACGTGGAGCGGTTTGTCGAGGACGTGGATTTGTCCAAGGTGCTGACCGCCTCGCACGTCATGCGTCGTCCCGAGACAATTGCCCTGGACCGCGGTCCGCGCGTAGCGCTTGAGCTGATGCGGGAGATCGGCATTTCGAACCTGTTCGTCATTGACCGTTCGAAAAAGCTGCTGGGCGTCATCACGGCGGAGGATGCTTCCGCTGCCGCCAAGAACCAGCAAACGCTGAATGATATTTTGATCACCGACGTTCCTTATGTCGCTCCAGACCGGATGATCCATGAGCTGTTTGAAATGTCAAGCTCATCCAAGCTTCCGCTTGCCGTTGTCGACGATCAGCACAGACTGCTCGGCGTCATCGTGCGTGGAGCGCTGCTTGGCGCGCTGGCCGGTGGAATTGAACTTGAAGGGAGAGAAGAACATGCTGCCGAAGCTGCCACTCTCTGATTGGATTCAGCATATTGTCGACTGGATGTCTGCCCACCTGGGCGGGTTGTTTACAGGGATTTCTACCGTTATTGAAGGCATTGTGGACTTCTTCGCCAATATCTTTTTACTGCCTCATCCTTTTCTGTTTATCGTCATTTTGGGAGCTATTGCCTACTATGCCGGCCGACTTCCGCTCGCCCTGTTCTCCATGTTCGGCTTCCTGCTGATCTATGATTTGGGCTACTGGACGCAAACGATGAATTCGCTGGCGCTTGTCATTACGTCGGGTATCATCTCCATTGTACTCGGCATTCCGATCGGCATCTGGTGCGCTTATAGAAAGTCGGTTTCTCGCATTGTCGTACCTTTGCTGGACTTTATGCAGACGATGCCTGCATTCGTATACCTGCTGCCGGCTGTTACCTTTTTCAGCCTCGGGGTTGTTCCCGGCGTCATTTCGTCGGTGATCTTTGCTATCCCGCCGACCATCAGACTGACAAGGCTTGGGATTATGCAGGTGTCCGGGGAACTGGTTGAAGCAGCGGAAGCATTTGGCTCGACGCCGGCGCAGAAGCTGTTCAAGGTACAGCTTCCGCTGTCGCTGCCGACTGTGATGGCCGGTGTGAACCAGACCATTATGCTGTCGTTGTCCATGGTCGTTATTGCGTCCATGATCGGTGCCCAGGGCATTGGCTCAGAAGTGTACCGGGCCGTGACGCAGCTGCAGATCGGCAAAGGCTTTGAAGCGGGAATTGTCGTTGTCATTCTGGCTATTGTGCTTGACCGGCTGAGTCAAAATTTAATCAAGCCAAAAGCAGGGCGCAACCGCCGCCGCGCCGCTTAAGCGCTGGGAGCGCGGCATCATTTATTAACCGAAAGAGAGAGTGATTGTGAACATGAAGATCAGACAAATGGGATTATTGGCATTATCTATCGTACTGGTAGCCCTTTTGGCTGCCTGCAATCCGGAACGCAGCAAGGGGAATTCCGCCGGAAGCACATCCGGAGACAAAGCATCTGCCAGCGTAGGCGATCAAGTGAAGCATCAGATTATCGGGATCGACCCTGGCGCCGGCATTATGAAAGCTACGGCCAAAGCTATTCAGGACTATGGACTTAGCAACTGGCAGCTGGTTGAAGGTTCCGGCGCAGCTATGACGGCAGCGCTTGACAAGTCCATCAAAAACAAGGAACCGATTATTATTACCGGCTGGACACCGCACTGGATGTTCTCCAAATACGATCTGAAATACTTGGAAGATCCGAAGCAAGCGTACGGCGCCGCCGAAGAAATTCACACGATCGTTCGCAAAGGTCTGAAAGAGGATAAGCCTGTCGCCTATGAATTCCTGGATCGCTTTCAGTGGACCGACCAGCAAATGGGCGAGATTATGACGGCTATTCAGGATGGCAAGGAGCCTGAAGCGGCAGCTAAAGCATGGGCCGACAGCCATGAAGACGTTATCGCTCCATGGATTAAAGATCTGACACCGGTAAAAGGCGATGCTTTGAAGCTTGCTTATGTGGCCTGGGATTCGGAAATTGCCAGCACGAATTTGATCAAATATGTTCTGGAATCCAAGCTTGGCTATAAAGTGACTGCGCTGCAGGTTGAAGCCGGCCCGATGTGGACAGGAGTTGCAAATGGGGATGCGGACGCTACCGTAGCCGCATGGCTGCCTTTGACGCATGCCGACTACTGGAACCAGTTCAAGAATAAGCTTGAGGACCTGGGCGCCAACATGACCGGCGTTAAAACCGGATTGGTTGTTCCGGCATATGTGGACATCAAGTCGATTGAGGATTTGAAAGACAAGTAATCGCAACAATGGATATGCATGGATTTTCCGGCATAATCGCTTGGAAGGGACCGCTTTACGCTCCGGACTGGACCGGGGAGAGCGGTCCCTTTGCTATTTTGACAAGTGCGGACAAACCGCCAGTATACGGATAGGGGTTTCTTCTTATATAATAGATGCGTTAACCGAAAATGCCGAAAGTATCGGGCTCATCAAGTTAGAACGGTTGGGAATTGACCGTTTTCCATGCTATTATAAAGCTTATTGAAACCTAAACCGCAGCAAAAGGAGATTTTTATTATGAGTGTACATATTGCAGCCAAACCGGGAGAGATCGCGGAAACGATTCTCCTGCCCGGAGACCCGCTTCGGGCGAAATATATCGCCGAAACGTATTTGAGCGATGTCACCTGCTATAACGAAGTGCGGGGGATTCTTGGCTTTACCGGTACTTATCAGGGTACAAGAGTATCCGTGCAGGGTACGGGAATGGGCACGCCGTCCATCGCCATTTACGTCAACGAACTGATCAGGGAGTACGGCGTAAAGAATCTGATGCGTGTCGGCACCTGCGGAGCCATGCAGGAGCATGTGCATATCCGCGATGTGATTTTGGCCCAGGCAGCCTGTACCGATTCGAGCATGAACCGCCATGTGTTCGGCGGATACGATTTTGCCCCGATTGCAAGCTTTCAGTTGCTGAAAGCGGCTTACGAGCGCGGAGTCGAGAAGGGGCTGAAGCTCCATGTCGGCAATATTTTCAGCTCGGACATGTTCTACCGGGATGACACTTCCGTAACCGAACTGCTCATGAAATACGGAGTGCTTGGGGTGGAAATGGAAACGACCGCGCTGTATACGCTTGCCGCCAAATACGGCGTTAACGCGCTGACTATTCTGACTGTAAGCGATCATCTGCTGACAGGCGAAGAAACGACTTCCGAGGAGCGCCAAACGACCTTTAACGAAATGATGGAAGTGGCGCTGGATACGGCTATTACGCTGTAAACTTAGTCTTGCTAAAGCGGGTACTTAAGCCGCGGGTTCGAATGGACGACCGATGAAAGCGAGGATGGAAGCCATGAGAATGGTGGACTTGATTGAGAAAAAACGCGATGGGAAAGAGCTTTCGACCGAGGAAATCAATTTCATAATCGAAGGGTATACCAGAGGCGAGATTCCGGATTACCAGGTCAGCGCCTTGGCGATGGCGATATTCTTCCGGGATATGAGCGAGCGCGAACGTGCCGATTTGACGATGGCTATGGTGCATTCGGGCGATGTGATTGATCTGTCGGCCATCAAGGGTGTGAAGGTGGATAAGCATTCCACAGGCGGCGTTGGCGATACGACTACCCTCGTCCTGGCTCCGCTTGTCGCGGCGCTGGATATTCCTGTTGCCAAAATGTCCGGCCGTGGACTTGGGCACACCGGAGGAACGATCGACAAGCTCGAATCGATTCCCGGATTTCATACGGAAATTAGCGCGGATGAATTTGCAAGCCTTGTGAATCAACATAAAATAGCCGTTATCGGGCAAACGGGCAATCTGACCCCTGCGGACAAAAAGCTGTACGCCTTGCGCGATGTGACCGCGACGGTCAATTCCATTCCACTCATCGCCAGTTCCATCATGAGCAAGAAGATCGCCGCAGGCTCCGACGCGATTGTGCTGGATGTCAAGACCGGTTCCGGCGCCTTTATGAAGACTGCGGAGGAGGCTGCCGAGCTGGCCAGAGCGATGGTGCGAATCGGAAGCAACGTCGGGCGCAAGACGATGGCGGTCATCTCCGACATGAGCCAGCCGCTCGGTTTTGCCATCGGTAATGCGCTTGAGGTGAAGGAAGCCATTGATACGCTGCGAGGACAAGGGCCGAAAGATTTGGAAGAGCTGTGTCTGGCTTTGGGACGGCAAATGGTGTATCTGGCCGGCAAGGCGGATTCGCTCGAGGAAGCGGAAGAGAAGCTGAAAGAGGCCGTCCGCAGCGGGGCGGCGCTTGAGAAATTCAAGCAGTTTATCGTCAATCAGGGCGGAGATCCATCTGTGGTGGATCATCCGGAGAAACTGCCCCAGGCGGCATATCGGATTGAGGTTCCGGCGAAGGAAGACGGCGTTGTGGCCGAAATCGTCGCGGACGGCATCGGAACGGCAGCCATGTGGCTTGGCGCAGGCCGCGCGACGAAAGAATCGGCGATTGATCTGGCCGTAGGACTTGTCCTGAACAAGAAGGTGGGAGATCCCGTGAAGGCCGGGGAATCCCTCGTAACGATTCATGCGAGCCGCGAAGACGTGGAGGCCGTAAAGGACAAAATTTACGCCTGCATTACGATCGCCAAGCATGCGGAAGTACCGGTGCTGGTTCACGGTATTGTGACCGAATAGCCGGGTAATAAGCGATTTCAAAATAACAGCACATAGGCATCCTTTTCCTTCTTAAATGAGGAAAGGATGCCTATGTGCGTTGTTTGGTATGAACTAATATACGAGGCTCGGTTCAGGCTGTGAACCGGACGTGGAGGCCATTCGCTCATATTTGGCCTGATATAAGGCAATTTCAGATGGATTGCAGTAAACGTAATGACCGGGAACCACTTCAAGAAGCTGGCTCGCTTCGCTTTGAATCTGCGGCTGAAAGTGAAGCCGGGTCCGCTGTCTTTCATAATCCGGATCAGGGTAGGGAATGGAGGAGAGCAGGCTTTCCGTGTAAGGATGCAAAGGGTAACGATAAAGCTCCTTGGCAAGCCCAAGCTCTACGATTTTCCCGCGATACATAACCGCAATGCGATGGCTGATATACTTAACCATGGATAAATCATGGGCAATAAACAAGTAGGTCAGTTGTTTTTCCTGCTGCAATCTTTTAAGCAGATTGACGATTTGAGCCTGAATGGATACATCCAGCGCAGATATGGGTTCGTCACAAATAATGAACTTTGGCTGAACGGCCAGCGCACGGGCGATTCCGATACGCTGCCGCTGTCCTCCGGACAATTCGTGGGGATAGCGACCGGCATGTTCAGGATTCAAGCCGACTGTTTCGAGCAGCCCGGCAACCTGAAGCTCGCGATCCTTGGCATTTTTCGCAAGGCCGTGCACATCAATTCCCTCTGCGATAATTTCCTTGATTTTATTCCGCGGATTCAATGAAGCATAGGGGTCCTGATAAATCATTTGCACATCGCGGCGAAACTTACGCCATCGTTGTTTCCCGCGGAGTTTGGATAAGTCCTCTCCGTTAAAATAAATGCGCCCTCTAGTAGCTTGATATAGCTGGATGATGGTTCTCCCCGTCGTTGACTTGCCGCATCCGGACTCGCCGACAAGCCCGAATGTTTCGCCATGATAAATCGAAAAACTGATATCATCCACGGCCCTGATCATCTTGGAGCCCGAGCGGAAATGCTGCTTCAAGCCCTCTACTCTTAATAGTTCTGTTCCGTTCTCCTTCATCGTAACCCCTCTTTTAGTCCTTCACTTGAAATTGTGCTCTGCTTTCGATTGCGGAAATACCGGTGTCGAATAGCTATCGCTTCGGGCACCTTGATTTTTGGGGCGCGCGGATCCAGAAGCCAGGTTGAAGCAAAATGCGTTGGAGATACTTGAAACATAGGCGGTTCAGCATGAACATCCGCCGTTAAAGCATATGGATTCCGAGCGGCGAACAGGTCCCCCGCAGGAGGGGTTAGCAGATTCGGCGGACTCCCGGGAATCGCGTAAAGCTCCTCATCTCCGGCATCCATGGCCGGCATGGAACGAAGAAGCCCCCAAGTATAGGGGTGCTGGGGATTATAGAAAATTTCATCTACCATGCCGACTTCAATAATTTTCCCTCCATAAATCACAGCGACTCTGTCTGCGACATTAGCCACTACCCCGAGATCATGTGTAATAAAAATAATCGAGGTGGACACCTTCGTTTGCACCTCCTTCAGCAGCTCAAGAATTTGAGCCTGGATGGTGACATCCAGCGCCGTTGTCGGCTCATCCGCGATCAGAATTTCCGGATTGCAAGCCAAAGCGATGGCCGTAACAATGCGCTGCCGCTGTCCGCCCGAAAACTGATGGGGGTAATCATTCAAGCGATTTTTGCAATCGGGAATGCCTACGAGTTCAAGCAGCTCTATCGCCTTTTTTCGGGCCGCGGATTTGTGCAGCTTTTCATGCAGAAGAAGCGGCTCTGCCACCTGATAGCCAATCGTCATCGTCGGATTCAGAGACGTCATGGGATTTTGAAAAATCATGGAGATTTTCTTGCCGCGAATGCGCTGCAGCTCTCTACTGCTTTTGGTCAGCAGATTATCCCCATGAAACAGAATCTCGCCGCGGTTTATATTTGCGTTTTTGGGGAGCAGCCCCATAATACTCCGGCAGATTACGGATTTGCCTGACCCGGACTCTCCTACCAAGGCCAGGGTTTCTCCTTTCTTCAAATTTAGAGACACGCCGCGAACCGCGCGAACCGTTCCGGCAAACGTCTGGAACGAGATATTTAAATCGTTAATTTCCAAGAGGTTATCAGTCATGATCTCCCGCCTCCCTAATCTTTCATTTTCGGATCAAAAGCGTCACGCAGCCCATCTGCCAGCAGATTGAAGGAAATCATAATCACACACAGGACGGCAGCGGGGATCCACATCAGATGAGGCAGGAAGCGAAACGTCTTATACCCTTCATTCAGGAGCGTCCCCAAAGACGCGTCCGGAGCGCGCATTCCAATGCCTATAAAGCTGAGAAAGGCCTCGAAAAAGATAGCGCTGGGAATCGTAAACATCGTCTGAACGATGATGATCCCGCTGAGATTCGGAATGATATGCTTTAAGGCAATGCGCAGGGAAGACACGCCGAGTGTCTTCGATGCCAGAACAAATTCCAGACTTTTGAGCTTCATGGTTTGAGCGCGAACAATGCGGGCCATCGTAATCCAGCCTGTAAGGGCAAGAGCGACAATGATCGAGAGCATCCCCGGTTTAAACAACAGGAGCATCAAAATAACGATGACGAGAGTAGGAACTCCGGAGATAATCTCAAGAACACGCTGCATGACGTTATCCGTAATTCCGCCCTTCCAGCCGGAAATCAAGCCGAAGGTGATGCCGATAAACAGATCAAAAAGAGCAGCCACTCCAGCAATGAGCAAGGAGATCCGGGTGCCCGCCAGAACCCGTGACAGTAAATCGCGGCCGAATGCATCCGTGCCGAAATAGTAATTTACGCCCGCAGGAACCTTCGCTAGCGCATATTTGTCAACCCAGTGGTCGGAAACCCTGGCTAGACCGTTAAAGCCGTTAATATGAACGCCGGGGATGCGCGGCGGTAAGTTGGCATGCGGCAAATTTTGCTGATTCGGATCATGGGGTGTATACCATACCGACAGGACCGCAACGAGTACAATCAGCAGCAAAATGTAGAGAGAACCAAGCGCTGCCTTGTTTTTCCTGAGACGCCTCCAGCCGTCCTGATAGAAGGAGAGGGAAGGTGACGTGACCTTTTCTTTGTCTCCAAAATAATCGCTGTCTAAAGGTTCAAAATAGGAATCCGGGATGTCCGGAAGCTCGTTTGTTTTTCTGCCAGCTATGCTCATTTTTTACCTCCCGCTAACCTGATCCGGGGATCGATAATGCCGTAAAGAATGTCAACAATCAATATAACGACGACCAGCATTGCAGAATAAAGCAGGGTGACGCTCATAATCGTCGCGTAATCATTGGTCAGGATAGATTTGACGAACTGCTCCCCGATGTAGTTGCCGTCAGCTGGGTTTTCCGGTGGATACTAATGAAGAATGGGGTGGTTAATGAGCTTCTTCTCGAAGCGGGATTGCATGCGCAATCCTTTCTGTATTCCCCTTCGCAAGCTATTTTCTGGATTGTGGCTGTCATGGTATGGCAAAATATTGGCTTTCAGATGCTTATATTCCTGGCAGGACTTGAAAACATCCCCAAAATGTACTATGAAGCGGCTGCCATTGATGGGGCTTCCGCTTGGAGCAAATTTGTGCATATTACCTTGCCGCTGCTCCATCCGGTTATTCTGTTTTCTGTCATTATCGCCAGTATTAGTTTTCTGCAGTCTTTTGCCCAAGTGCTAAATATGACTGGAGGGGGGCCATTGGATTCCACGATCTCCGTCGTGCTTCATATTTACAACCTGGCTTTTAAAAGCTTCGATATGGGGCTGGCATCCGCCGCGACCGTCGTCCTGTTCGTTATTATTCTGGCACTAACCCTGCTGCAGCTTAAAGTATTAGGCAATCGGTTCCAGCATGAATAAGCAAAAAGGAGGGGTCTTACTGAATTCCGTTATCCTATCCGAACGTAGTTCTGCGGTCAATACAAATTACATTTCCATTTGCGCCAGTTATCTTTTTCTTACCATTGGAATTATTGTCATGGTATTTCCTTTCCTTTGGATGATATCAACGTCTTTCAAAGCGCCTGCCGAGGTTTACTCGTTAAGCTTAATCCCGTCAGCGCTCAACTGGGATAATTATCGGACGATTTTTCAGACTACTTTATTCGCCAAATGGATGCTTAACAGTTTGATCATCGCGTGCATTTCTACGTTATCTGTTTGCCTGTTTGATACTATAGCAGGTTATATCCTCGCCAAATTTACGTTTTACGGAAAAAAGACAATCTTTGTTCTTATTCTCAGCACGCTTATGGTTCCAACGGAGATGCTCATCATTCCCTGGTACTTGGTATCGAGCCGCTTAGACGGTATCGATAGCTATTGGGGAATTGTATTCCCTAGCCTGATGTCGGGGTTCGGCATTTTTCTGATCAAGCAATTTATGGAATCCCTGCCGTCAGAATTGCTGGATGCAGCCCGAATCGACGGAATGGGCGAATGGGGAATCCTCTCCCGGGTTGCGGTTCCCCTGAGCCGATCAGTTCTTGCGACGCTATCTATTTTAACTTTTCTTGGCAGCTGGAATTCATTTATATGGCCGCTCATCATTACGCAGACAGATCATATCTTTACCATTCCAGTGGGAATGGCCTTTTTCTCCAGCGAGGCCAAAGACAGCAGCAACTGGATTCAAATTATGACAGGCGCAACGCTATCCGTGATCCCGCTAGTTGTGGTATTTCTTATTTTTCAGAAGCAGATCATTCGGGGAATTGCCACAACGGGACTAAAGTAATATTAGAACTTCTCTCCGGGTGCAGCTCCTTTGAAAGAACAGACAAGAATCCGTTTTCATCCCAAAAAGCTGTCCGGGGTCGTGATGACCTTTGTGACAGCTTTTTTATTTTCTTTCAGGTGAAAGGCTTTCATGAGCTTTTAACACTTCACAGCGCATATATTTGCGAATATACTGGTTATCGAAAGCCTTGAGCAGTGCGGCTTAAGAACCAAATGGAAGCAGGAAAGAAGGAATCGAAATGCGCTCTTTTAGACAAATGGACGATGGCTCGATTGAAACTTCGCTAAGGGGCAGGGAATTGCTTGCCAACCCGATGTTGAATAAAGGGGTGGCTTTCACGCAAGAGGAACGGGAGGAGCTCGGTCTGAACGGGTTGCTGCCTCCGACGGTAATGACCATAGATGAACAGGTGCGCCGGGTTTACGAACAGCTGCAGAGTCAGCCGGATAATTTGCGTAGAAATATTGCGCTTAACGACTTGTTTCACCGTAATGTCGTATTGTTCTACCGTTTGCTGAATGAGCACTTGAGTGAAATGCTGCCGATTGTGTACACGCCAACCGTGGGACAGGCTATTCAGGAGTACAGCCATGAATATCATCGTCCCGGCGGCGTTTATTTGTCGATTGATGATCCGGATGGCATTGAACGAGCTTTTGAATGTATAAAGAATCATATTGAAGATATTGATCTGATCGTAGCTACCGACTCCGAAAG
Organism: Paenibacillus caui; assembly: GCF_019904135.1. Classification (GTDB taxonomy): domain Bacteria; phylum Bacillota; class Bacilli; order Paenibacillales; family Paenibacillaceae; genus Fontibacillus; species Fontibacillus caui. The sequence continues at coordinate 71,390 of NZ_JAIOGQ010000017.1, forward strand.
CATTTTGGGCATTGGAGACTGGGGGGTCGGGGGGATCAATATTTCGATTGGCAAGCTGGCTGTTTATACGGCTGCAGCCGGAATCGATCCAGGCCGCGTGATGGCGGTTGTACTGGATGTAGGCACAGACAACGAGAAGCTCCTGAACGATCCGTTATATATGGGCAATCGCCATGCGCGAATCAGGGGCGAAAGATACGAAAGCTTTGTAGACCGTTTTGTGCGCGCCACAGTCGAGCATTTCCCCCATGCCCTGCTGCATTGGGAGGACTTGGGCAATGTGAATGCGCGGAGCATTCTGGGCAAATACAGCGATAAAATGCTGACATTCAATGACGATATCCAGGGTACAGGCGCGGTGACGCTTGCTGCCATCAAGTCTGCCTGCAAAGTGGCAGGCGTTCCTCTCTCCGGGCAGCGGGTGCTGGTGTTTGGGCCGGGATCGGCCGGAATCGGCAATGCCGACCAGATCTGTTCGGCCATGATGCTGGAAGGGCTGAGGGAGGAGGATGCGCGGAGCCGCTTTTGGGCCTATGATCAGCGCGGACTGCTCACGGACAGCACCGAAGGCGTGCTGGATTTTCAGCGTCCGTATGTGAGACGGGACGAAGAATGCGCTCATTGGCAGCGTAACGAATCCGGCATCATTCCGCTGCTTGAAGTGATTCGTCAGATCAAGCCGACGATTCTGATCGGAACCTCCGGTGTACCCGGGGCTTTTTCGGAAGAAATTGTGAAGGAAATGGCACGGCATGTAGAGCGGCCGCTCATCATGCCAATGTCGAATCCGACTGTGCTCGCCGAGGCTGTTCCCGGCGACCTGCTTGCCTGGACGGAAGGGCGGGCACTGATTGCAACCGGCAGTCCATTTGAGCCGGTCTATTACGGCGGAGTCCGATATGAGATCGGGCAGGCGAACAATGCCCTGGTTTTTCCGGGACTGGGGCTTGGCGTGATCACGGTGCAGGCGGGATGCCTGACTCAGGGCATGTTTAGCGCAGCAGCCGATGCGGTTGCCGCGAGCGTTGCTTTGGAGACTGAAGGAAGCTCTCTGCTGCCCCGAGTAGAAGAGCTTCGGGAAGTGTCCATATCGGTGGCTGTCGCGGTTGCGCAAGCGGCCATTAGAGAAGGTGTTGCCGGCATCGTCCCGGAAGATGTCGAGGCCGCGATCAGGTCGACGATGTGGGAATGCTCGTACAAAAGAATTAGAGCGGCGCAGGAGCTTGCGATCGTTTAACAGCGTATTTTCACGTATATCTCTCTGCTTTGAAAGATTAATCCGCAGAAGCTTCCATCTCCGCCATAACGGCGGGTTTGGAAGCTTCTTCGTTTAAAGTCTTAATATGAAATTTCAATGAGGGCTTGAAATGAAGCCGGGTTGTTCAGCAGGCTCACCATACAGTCCGCGAGATCCGCTCGTGATATACCCGTAAGCCCTTTTGCCTTGGTCATCGGTTCATTAACGGCGATTCGGTACTCGCCCGTACTAGGGCTGTCCGTTAATCTCGGTGGACGGATGATCGTCCAATCCAGCCCGGATCTCTGGACATTCCGTTCCATGCGCTGCATGTCCTCATACAGATTTTTAAATAGACGCTGCACGATCAACCGAATGATCAGCTGCGGCACAAACGGCGTGTCCGGCGGGATTTCGAGAGCGGATGCCGACAAACAGATGAGCCGGCGCACACCGGCTTCCTGCATGGCCAGCATAATATTGTTCGTTCCTTCCGAGTAAACGGTTGTTGGTTTTCGGTGATTGGCGCCCAGTGCTGAAAGTACGGCATGTTTCCCGACCATAGGAGCCATAATGCTGGACGGATCGAGCACATCACCGGGGATAACAATCAGCCTGTCATGAGCCATCTCAAACTTGCCGGGTTGACGAACGACGGCTGTAACCTCATGGCCTTTGGCCAGCAATTGCTCGACAACTTGGCGGCCGGTGCTTCCGGTAGCTCCGAACACAATAAGCTTCATCGGGGTTCACTCCTTTGTGAAGATAGTTATTAGTCACTAACATTGATGGCAAAAAAATTATTCTTTAATACCGTTACAAAACACAGTAACGAAATTGGATATGAACAATTCTTTGGATTCGTTGATGAATTGTGTCCCCCATAGGGCAGTTGAGGAAAAATAGCCATATAACATCGTTAAGAAATTCATGGCTTGCACGTTTGCATCCGTTCGGACCATTTTGTTCTTCTCCTGCATAGCTGTGAAATATTGGGTTATATATTCCTTCAATTGGTTTGTATGTTCGGAAATAAAACCCGCCAATTCAGGCATGGTAGTCCGTTCTTGAACGGCAATCAGAAAAATGGATTGATTCTGCCTCATAGAATCGATGTAGAAATGGGCTATTTTCTCCAAATCTTGTTTCAAATCCCATAGAATCATGCTATCAAATAAATTTTTAAAGCTCGGAATATACGAATATTTATGAATCGCTGCCTCCAAAACCCCTTTTTTGCTTTCAAAATGGCGGAAAACAGTCATTTCGCTGACTTGGGAGGCCTGTGCAATATCTTTGATCGTAACCGGTCTGAACCCTTTCTCCTGCATTAATTGAAGAGCTGACTTGAGAATTCGATCTGCTGTCCCGACTTCCGTATCTTGCATCATAGTCCCCCATCGCAATAGTGATAAACATGTATGTTATTAATAACTAACATAAATATAGAGCCGATATGGATGAATGTCAATCCGGATTGTTGCTGAAGCGGAAAATGGGGGTTCAGGCGGCATTCGTAAGGCTCCACCCTCGTAACGGCTAACCCCACTAAGGCCTTTGGATTAATGTTCTCTGAACATAAATAATGCCCTTCTGACTTCCTATAGGGAAGCAAAAGGGCTGACAACATATTCAATCGTTCTCGTCCAGAACCGGGTCTCCGCCATACTGATTGAGCTGGCCGGCTGCGGCGTCTTTGTACAATCTTTTCAACCAGTTCAGCTCTGTCTTGGCATGCTCATAATTCCCTGCCATCAAGTGAAGCACACTTCTCGGCACGGTGCCGATATGGCTGCGGTACACTTCGTACAGATAGTTGACTTGATGCTCCGCCTCCAGGATCCGTTTCTTCAGGATGGCGGCAATTTTCTCCTGATCCCCTTTCCAGGCAAAGGCGAGCGCTGTATAAATGGGACGACACACCGGCTCGATTTCCTCGAACATACGCAGCAGAAGCTTCTCAAAATAGATTTTTCCTTTATCGGTAATCCGGTATACGGTTTTGTCCGGACGATTGCTGCTTTTGATCACTTCAACGGCCTCTATGCTGCCCTGCTTGCATAACTGCTCTACGGCGTAATACAAGGAACCGATCTGCATTTTCGCATTCCGGTCCAGCGACCGGTCCTTCATAATGGTTCGGATCTCGTAAGGATGCATGTCTTTCTCAAGAAGAATGCCCAGGATAGCCAGTTTGATCGGCATCGGGTTACCCCCTTTGGGCCTTAGGAGCTCTCTTTGGAACCGGCTTCTTGTTCACCTGAATGCGGTCATTGGGCATCATGAGGATGAACAAAGCGGCGCATACAGTTGGAATGAGAGCCCACATGAAAGTGTGCGAGATTGAACTTGCCATCGCATCCGTAATTTTGTGCAGCACTTCTTCGGGAATAAGCTTGCGTTTATCCGGCGATAGCGCTTCGCGGGGATCTCCGAAGGAAGCGGCATTTTGACCTGAACCTGCAAAGGCTGCAGCCATTTTATCGGTAAAAATGTTGCGCTGAATAATGCCGAATACCGTAACTCCGAGCGTCATGCCGAGCGAGCGCATAAACGTATTGGTTGAAGTGGCCGAGCCGCGCTGGCGCATTTCGAAGTGATGATTCGCGGCCATATTGAGCGTTGAGAAAGAAAAGCCTGTGCCAATGCCTGTCAGAATGCTGTACATCGTCATCAGGGTATGCGTCGTATCCGGACTCAGCGTACTCAGCAAGGAAACGCCGGCGATAAATAAGATCACCGAGATCAGCATGATATTCCGGTAAGAGATTTTTGTGGACAGCATGCCGCCGGCTTGGGCGCCGATCACGGCACCGATCATCATCGGCATCAGAATTAGCCCGGAATTCGTTGCCGAGCCTCCATAAACGCCTTGAACGAAAATCGGAATGTAAATGGTAGCCACAATAAACACGGAACCGTATAAAAGAGCCACGGCATTGCTTGTTGCAAAGAGGCGCACCCGGAACATGCGGAAGGAAATGATCGGTTCGGCAGCCGCTCTTTCAATCAGGAGAAAAGCGACCAGCAGAACCGCAAAGCCTGCAAACAAGCCAAGGATGGTTGCGGAATCCCAGGCATATTGGTTGCCTCCCAGCTCAAGCGCGAACATCAAACAGACTGTTGCCCCGATCAGCGTTATGGCGCCAAACCAGTCAATCTTTTGCTTGGAATGGGACAAGGATTCTTTGTAGAAAAGGATGATCAGAATGAAAGAAACAATGCCGATCGGCACGTTTATGTAAAATACCCAGTTCCAGCCAAAGCTGTCCGTAATAAAAGCGCCGAGAAGCGGGCCGAATATGCTGGACAGCCCGAACACGGCGCCGAACAATCCGGTGGCTTTGCCGCGTGATTCCGGGGGGAACAGGTCGAAAATAATCGTAAAGGCAATCGGCATAAGCGCGCCGCCGCCGATCCCCTGCAGCGCCCGGAACAAGCTCAGCTGGGTAATGCTGGTCGCGACACCGCAAAGAATCGAACCGATCATAAAGGCGACCAGGCCGAAAACAAAAAAACGCTTGCGTCCGTACATGTCGGACAGCTTGCCAAAGATAGGGGTGCCGGCCATAACGGCCACCATGTAGGCAGAGGTTACCCAGATAAACTGCTCCATGCCGCCCAGATCGGAGACGATCGTTCCCATAGCGGTTGTAACGATTGTATTGTCCATCGACGCCATCAATAGAGCAAGCAGCAAGCCGATGACTGCCAGCCGGGTATGTTTGGGATTGCTTTGAATCATAATTGAAAGCTCCTTTATTCAAATTTGAATATGTTATTATTATATTCAAATTTGAATAGAATTCAAACCATAAAAAGCTGCTTCCAGATTCAAGTTTCATCTGGAAACAGCTTCTAAAGGGGGGGATTCGCGGCAGGGCTGTCGGCGGCCTGGCGCGGGATGCACTGGACGTACGACTTGCCGGTCTGCCGGGTTTATCGTCACGTGTTTGTGCCACGGTTTATGGCGGTTTAGTCTTGCCCCTTGGTATCCGCGGGATAGACCAATCCAAGCTGCCTTCGCGCTTCATCCATAATTTCGGCAACCGCTATTGTGCAGGCATGCGTGTTAACGCCAGATTCGCGGCAGCCTTGACGAATCAATTTCAAAAATTCTGCCGTTTCGTAAGTCATCGTCGGCAAAGCGGTAGGGATGCTGATGTCTTCCTTGCGGCCATCGCGATAGCGGATATAAACATGGTCGGGCTCGCTGATTTTATCGATAACGATCGAGCCAAGTTCGCCTTGAATTTCGGAAGGAAGCGCGGAATCGGTGATTTTGGAATACATGACAACGCCGTCCATCTCCGGATAGGTGGCCAGCAGGGAACCTTCACCGTCAACGCCGGATTCCAGCATATACCCCGTCGCCTTGATCCCGGAAGGTTTGCCAAAAAGGGAAACCATCGGATAGATCCCGTACACGCCAAGGTCCATCAGCGCCCCGTTCGAAAATTCGGGTTTGAATGCGTTCAGGACATTCCCTTCCTTATAGGCATCGTAGCGCGAAGAATACTGGCAGTAGCTTGCAAAATAACGGCGGACCGGCCCGATTTTGTTCAAATTGTCGCGGATGATCCGGAAATTGGGCAGCAGCGTTGTTTTGAGGGCTTCCATAAAAACAACCCCGTTTGCCTCAGCCGCCGCAATCATGGACTTAACTTCGCGGACGTTGGATGCCGCGGGCTTTTCGCAAAGCACGTGCTTGCCGTGGTTCATGCATTCAATAGCCTGCGCGGCGTGGAAAGAGTTTGGGCTTGCAATATAAACAGCGTCAAGCGTATCGCTCTTCAGCATGGCTGTAAGGTCGGTAAAGGTATGCGGAATATGATGCTTCTCGGCGAAAGCCTGCGCTCTTTCCTGTGTCCGAGAATAAACGGCCGACAGTTCAAAACCGTCAGCATCAACGGCGGCTTCGATAAACCGGTCCGTGATCCAGTTGGTTCCAATGACGCCGAATCGAATCATGTTTGTTCCTCCTTAAATAAGTCTATTACCATTGTAAACGAATCTGGGAGCATGTAGTCATTATGTCAGTTATAATAGAAGCAGCAGCGAAATGCAACCCTGTTGGGCGGAGACCTGCGGGGCAGAGTAAGGAATGGTGCATATGCAAAACATTTTTATCGTAGAGGATGACAGCAAGCTTGCCGCTTTGCTGAGCGGTTATCTGGAAAAATATGAGTTTAAAGTTGAGCTGGCCGATGATTTCAGCCGGGTACTCGATTCTTTTCTGCAGTCGCGTGCCGATCTGGTGCTGCTCGACGTCAATTTGCCCAAATTTGACGGTTACTATTGGTGCAGGCAGATCCGGGCGCATTCCCACTGCCCGATCCTGTTCATATCCGCGCGCGACAGCGGCATGGACCAGGTAATGGCCCTCGAAAACGGTGCGGATGATTATATTACGAAGCCTTTCCATTATGAAGTTGTGCTTGCCAAAGTGCGAAGCAACCTGCGGAGGGCGTACGGCCGCTACGCCCAGGCGCCTGAGCGGAGGGTCGAATCGGGCGGACTGCTGTTGTTTCCGGAACGATTTATGATTCAGTATGAAGAACGAACGGCAGAGCTGACCCAGAAAGAGGCGGTGCTGTTGGAAGCCTTGATGCAGAAAGCCGGCCGGGTCGTCAGTCGGGGACGGCTGCTTGACCTGATGTGGAAGGACGAGCATTTCATTGATGATAATACGCTGAACGTTTATATTACGCGTGTGCGCAAAAAGTTGAAGGATCTGGGGGCCGGGGAACTGATCGATACGGTACGCGGAGCGGGCTATCGGCTAAATGCCTTGGAGGAGGGGCTGATATGACCCTCTTCTGGAAGGATCAGCGCCCGCTCCTTGCATTCTACGCGGTTCAAATCATTCTGGTTTCGCTTTTGTACTGGTCGGTCTCCGATCATGTCTCCTGGAGCATTATTCTCTATGGCGTGCTGCTGAGCCTCGCCGTACTGGCGGTTTATCTGATTTACCGGTATATCCAGTACCGGAAGCTCTATCAAAGCCTTGATCCGGACGCGGTCAGGACCGTCTCGGACATGATCCAGCCTTTGGGGGAAGCTCCGCTGCCCGAAGCGTTCCACCAATTGCTGCTGGGCTATGACCGGCTTCGGCGGGATGAGCTGCAGGATTACCGCGACCGGATGGACCGGCACATCGTCTTCATGAACCGCTGGGTGCATCAAATGAAGACACCGTTGTCCGTCATCCAGCTCACGATTCAGGACATGGAGGATGAGCCGTTGTCGGACAGTATCCAGGAAGAGCTGGAACGGCTGAGAAGAGGACTGGAAATGGTCATTTACACTTCCAGGCTTGAGAAGATTGAGGACGATTTCACGGTGACGCGGACGATATTGCGCCAGGCGGTGAGCGAGAGCATCGCGGAGAACCGGAATCTGTTCATCCGCAAGGGCATCGTGCCCGATTTGCGGGTGGACTCCCGGACGGCCGTCTATACAGACGCCAAATGGCTCCGGTTCATGCTGGCCCAACTGCTCGTGAACGCCGTAAATTACTCCGAAGGGCCGGGCAAAAAAGTGACCCTGTCCGCTTACCCTTTAGGCAGCAAAACGATTCTGGAGATCCGCGATCAAGGCATCGGCATCGCCAAAGAGGATTTGAAGCGGGTATTCCATCCTTATTTTACGGGGGAACGGGGCAGGCAGTATCATGAGTCCACCGGAATGGGGCTGTATCTGGTCCGGGAAACCTGTGAGCGTCTCGGCCACGATGTGCGGATTAGCTCCGAGCCGGGCGAAGGGACGAGCTTGAAGCTGGTCTTTCAGACGGCCCCGGAAGCTTCTTCGTAAAGATAAAAGCACACAAAAGCGGGAGCCTTGCGCTACGTTTATTGCGTGCTTTTTAAGCATAGGGGAACACAACCTTAAATCCCTTGTAAGAAAACCTTAAGATAAATTGATGGCAGCAGGCCATGCGGCCCTGTACATTTATAGACGAGGAGCGGCGTGAAAGACAGACGCTTAAGCTTGCAAGCTGTCAGATCAGATCTGTAAGGAGAGGAATGAACATAAAGTGGATGTTTTGCAAATTAAAGGCTTGAGTAAAGTGTACAACGGCAAGGTTGCGACCCAAGCGCTTACGGATATTCACCTGACCATCCAGCAGGGGGAGTTTGTAGGCATTATGGGACCGTCCGGCAGCGGAAAAACAACTCTGCTGAATATGGTGTCGACGATCGACGAACCGAGTTCGGGCGAGGTGTACATAAACGGAAAAAATCCGTATTTGATGAAAAGAAAGGAACTGGCCCTGTTTCGCCGCCGGGAGCTAGGCTTCGTCTTTCAGGATTTCAACCTGCTGGATACGCTCACCGTTGCCGAAAATATTGTCCTGCCCCTGACCCTGGACAGCCGAAGGTTGAAGGACATGGACCGGCTGCTGAAGCGTGTGGCGGGGCGCCTGAATATTACGGATATTCTGAACAAACGGACCTATGAAATATCTGGCGGGCAGCGCCAGAGAACAGCCATTGCCAGAGCGATGATTACATCCCCGTCCATCGTGCTCGCCGATGAGCCTACCGGGGCGCTGGATTCCAATTCCTCGCGGATTGTGATGGAATCACTGGAAAATATAAACCGGGAGGAAGGGGCGACGCTGATGCTGGTCACGCATGACCCGCTTGCAGCCAGCTACTGCCACCGGATCGTGTTTATCAAAGACGGCAAGCTTGCCGCCGAAATTCATCGCGGAGACAGCCGGCAGGCGTTCTTCCAGCGGATTATCGATACGTTGTCGTTTTGGGGAGGGAATTCGAATGAGCTTTCCGCGATTCGCGTTTAACAATATCAGGCGGAACGCGCGCGCTTATTTCGCCTACTTCCTCAGCAGCGCCATAATGGTGATGATTTTCTTTTGCTACGCCGTATTCAGCTACCACCCCGATGTGCAGAGCATTGAGATGGGGGGACGGACGGCAACGGCGATGCAGGTAGCCTCCTACATCGTCTATATATTCGCTTTTTTCTTTGTGCTGTACTCCATCAGCGTCTTCTTGAAATCGCGAAACCGCGAATTCGGGATACTGACGATTCTGGGAGCCAGAGCGGGACAAATCAACCGGCTTATTTTTCTGGAAAATATGCTGATCGGCCTTTTCGCGATTATCGTCGGCCTGGCTTCAGGCCTGCTGCTGTCGAAATTGTTCCTGCTGCTCAGCACGAAGATCATCGGCGTTGACAACTTGCCTTTCTACTGGCCCGTAAAAGCCGCGGGAATCACGATCGTCGCCTTTTTTCTGTTGTTTCTGGCGATCTCCTTGTTCACGCTGCTCTTCATCCGTAAGAATAATGTGCTTGAACTGCTGAAGGGAAGCAGCAAGCCGAAAAAGGAACCCAAAGTATCCGCTCTCCTGTCATTGCTGGGCATCGCTCTGCTCGCTGCCGGCTATTTGGCGCTCAATTTAAAGACGATTAGCAGCCCTTCTATTATTATTGCAGCGGTAACCGGCATTGCAGGTACGTACTTTTTCTACTCCCAGCTTTCCGTTCTGCTGACACGGCTGATCAAGCGAAACCGGAGACTGACCTGGAAAGGGACAAATCTGCTCTGGATTTCGGAAATGAGCTACAAGCTTAAGGACAATTCCCGCATTTTGTTTTTGATTACCGTGGTGACGGCTCTGGCAAGCATGAGTTCGGCGCTGGTGCTCGGAGTCGATCAGTCGAACCGGGATTCATTCAAAAGCAATCCGTTCGCTTTCACGTATACGGTTTTCAAGAATCCACCCGGAGAACCCGATGTAGCCCCGATTCGGAAAGAACTGGAGAGTCAGGGCGTCCAGTACCGGCAATTAAAAGTGACTATGCTGTCTGAATCCATGTTGTTTGGAGACAGGTATTTAGTAGTGAACATTGTTTCGGCCAGCCAGTACAGATCGATCGCCGAATTGCTGCACTGGGAGGGTTTGCCCGAGCTGACGGATCATGATGCCGTAATGACGTATTCGAAAAATACGGAAGGATTAAGCCGCTACAAGGTTGGCGAATCCATAAAAATCGGCAGTGAGCCGGCCGCGGCGGCGTTTGAAATCAAGAAGGTTGTCCAATCGGATCAAGTTGTAACGGGCTCGCCCGCTCTGGTGGCCGTAAATGATGAAGTTTTCTCCAGGCTGAATCAGGACAACAGGTGGCTGATCTATTGGTATTACGTGCCGGAGTGGAATAAACATCTGCCCGGGACGCGCAGTCCGGAGAGCATAGCCGGCAACAATCTGGAGAAGTGGCAGAGAAGTCTGGCTAACGGAGGCGGCGAAGGCGTTAGTGCTTATCTTTCAGCCCGAGCTAACCTTTATTTAGAAACCAAGCAAGGGACATCCTTGTTTACGTTTATCGGCGTGTTTGTCGCTTTAATCTTCTCGCTCTCATCCGCAAGCTTTCTGTATTTCAAACTTCATTCGGAGCTGGAGGAAGCTGGCCGAATGTATTATGCGCTGTCCAAAATTGGACTTGGCGTAAGGGAGATGCGCACGGCGGCGTCGCGTCAGATTGCGATTTTGTTCTTTGTTCCGATCATCATCTCGGCGGTTCAAACCCTGGTCGTGGTCAGACCGATTCTGGAGGAAATGGACATTACAAGAGTAGTCGTTCCCGTACTGCTGACTTTCGCTGGCTTTTTGGCGGCGCAAATCGTCTTTTTCCTGATTGTCCGGACGAAATACGTCCATTCGCTTAAGAAAATCATGGTATAGCCCAAAGAAAAAAAGATTGCCACAAAAAAGCAGCCCATAGTTCGATCAAGCAGAAAATTCATAATAACTTTAATCAAAGCGGCGATCTGCTCACGGTATTCATACCAGAGGCAGGTCGCCATTTTTTACTGGAAGCTTCTACCTCAAATCGCCCACCGCAGAATCAGCCCGGCCTGGGAGAGCCCACCGCCGAAGCCGTACAGCAGCAGCAAATTTCCTTTCCGAATCCGGCCATCCGAAACGGCTGCATCCAGCGCGATCGGAATGGACGCCGCCGAGGTGTTTCCGGTCAGCTTCAGCGTTGTTATAGTCTTCTCCAGTGGAATGCCGGTTCGCTCACTTACGGCATCTATAATTCGCATGTTCGGATTGTGCGGAATAAACCAGTCTAAATCTGAAACGGTGAAGCCGCTTTGATCCAGAAACTGCTGAATCCCCTCCGGCACCCGGCTGATTGCCCAGCGGAATACGGCTCTGCCGTTCTGCACAATATACCCGTTTTGCTTAATCGGACTTGCGCCAATGGAAGGAGATAAACTGGAACGGTACAGGTGGTGCCCTTCCCCGCCATCGGTCAAGGAGATGGCATCCAGAAAGGAAGGTTCATCTCCCGGAAGCCCTGCTTCAACAAGAACAGCTCCCGCGCCGTCACCGAACAAAATGCAGGTGGTGCGGTCAGTATAATCGGTAATTTTGGAAAGGGTCTCTGCGCCGATGACCAGAATTTTGCGGTGCGAACCTGCGGCAATCAATCCTCCGGCAAGCTGCAGAGCAGCCGCAAAACCAGCGCAGGCAGCCTGGACGTCAATAGCGCCGCAGTTGTCTATTCCAAACTCTGCCTGAACACGAGCAGCCATCTGGGGAAAGAACGTATCGGGAGTGGTAGTCGCCACGATAATATAATCAACGTCACCGAGCTGGACATCGTATTTGGCAACCAAATTTCTCACGGCTGCAAAACATAAATCACTGCAATATTCATCCTCTGCGGCAATTCTCCGCTCGCTGATTCCTGTACGCTGCACAATCCATTCATCTGAGGTCTCCACGATTTGTTCCAAATCCTGATTCGTTAATATGCGTTGCGGCAGGTAAGAACCAACGGCCGTGATGCGCGCGGCGGTTCGATACGAATGTTTGTTAAGTGTAATCACAGTAGAACGCCTCCTGTCGGAACAAAAATTTGAGTTCGTCACAAATTTAGAACCTGGTACTAAAACCAGATAACAATAATATAGCTTTTGCGAAGTCGTTCGTCAATGGCCGGGAGTTTAGTTCGTCCGAATGAAAGTTAAATTTGTCATATTTTTTTGGCCATAGGCTTGCTTAAAATAATAAAGTCAAATATTCAAATCATTGAAGATTCAATATTTTAGAGAGGGGCTGAACCTGAAGTGGATCGTAATATTCATCAGTTTAAGGCCGAATTCTTCAAGGCGCTTGCCCATCCGATGCGGATTCGCATACTCGAAGTACTAAGTGAAGGGGAAAGGAATGTTAATGAACTGCAGGCCATTCTGGGGTCCGAAGGTTCTGCGGTTTCCCAGCAGCTGGCCGTGCTCCGTTCAAAAAATTTGGTGAGCACCGTCAAGGAGGGAACAACGGTCGTATACTCCTTGCGCGATCCGCTGATCAAGGAGCTTCTGGCTGTAGCCAAGCAGATTTTTAACAATCATTTGGTGGAAGCCATATCGGTTCTGGAAGTCATACAGAAACAGAACTAAAAGAATAGAAAAGTAAAGAAGGGTTTATTGATGAAGTGGAGAGGGCGTTTTCAGCATTATCATGCAGCGTCGTTGCGTCAGGATGTTATTGCGGGAACCATTGTCGGTATTGTGGCCATTCCTTTGGGCATGGCCTTTGCGATCGCTTCGGGTGTGAAGCCGGAATACGGGCTCTATACAACGATCGTCGCCGGTATTCTTATTTCCCTGCTAGGTGGATCCAGATTCCAGATCGGCGGACCGACAGGGGCGTTCATTCCGGTTTTGCTGGCGATCGTTATGCAGTATGGCTATCAGGATCTGCTGATCGCCGGTTTTATGGGCGGCGTCATTCTTGTCCTGATGGGGCTTCTGAAGCTTGGGGCGCTGATCAAGTACATACCGAGGCCCGTTACGATCGGCTTCACGACGGGCATTGCGGTGACGATCTTTTGCGGACAGATCGCCGGTTTCCTTGGCCTAAGCGGGGTGAAAAGGCATGAGGATTTCTTTGGCAGCATGAAAGAAATTGCGCTTCGGCTTCCTTCCTGGAACATTTACAGTGTGATTACCGCCTGTATTTGCCTGGCGGCGCTGCTTGGGATGCCAAAGCTGATGCCCAGAATTCCAGCTTCCCTGATCGGCCTTTTGCTGTCGACGCTTGCTTCCGTCTGGCTGTATCCCGGGCATGTTGCGACGATCGGTTCCGCTTACGGCTCCATTCCCGGCGGCTTGCCGGCATTTCATCCGCTGCAAATCAACTGGGAGCATATGCAGACGCTGCTGAAACCGGCGCTGATCATTGCCATGCTTGGCGGCATCGAATCTCTTCTGTCTGCCGTTGTGGCCGACGGAATGACGGGCACCCGGCATAACAGCAACAGGGAGCTCATCGGGCAAGGCATTGCCAACATGATAACACCGCTATTCGGGGGAATTCCGGCTACGGGCGCGATCGCCCGGACAGCAACCAATATCCGGAACGGGGCGGTCTCGCCGGTATCCGGTATCGTTCACGGGATTGTGGTTCTGGCTATTGTCGCTCTGTTTGCACCATATGCCTCCCTTATTCCGCTGGCCAGTATGGCACCTGTCTTGATGATGGTGGCCTGGAACATGAGCGAACGGGTCCACTTTGCCCAAATGCTCAGGACTCGGACAGGGGATTCCGTTATTTTGCTCGTTACCTTCCTGCTGACTGTCTTTACGACGCTTACTACGGCGGTTGAAGTCGGTCTGGTGCTGGCGGCTTTGCTATTCATTCGCGGCATGAGCCGATCGCTCGTCATGCATAAGGCGCTGCCCGACCTGACGGCAGACCACAACAAGATCCTGGCGCATATGGTAACGCATGACCATGACTGCCCGCAGGTGGCTATTTTCAGCGTGGATGGGCCTTTGTTCTTTGGAGCAGCCAGCACATTTCAACAGCAAGGATTGCATTTGCTGAACAGCGAAGTCAAAGTGCTGCTGCTGCGAATGGGAAAGGTTCCGTTTATGGATACGACGGGGGAAGTCCATTTTGCGGCATTGGTCAAGTCATTAAAGCAGAAGGAAGTGTCCGTGATCGTTTCCGGAATCAGACCGCAGCCGAAGGGAATGCTGAAGAAGACGGGGTGCTTCAATCTCATTGGGGAAGGTCATTTTTTCGAGAACACGGGAGAAGCAATGGGCTTTGCCATCGGCTTGGTGAACCGTTCGAAATGCCAGGGCTGCCGCCAGTTTGCCTTTCGTGAATGTCCGTCGCTTTGCGGAGCCGAACGCTTAAGTTCAAACTCCAGCTCAAGCCAGAGCCCAAGTACTCCATCTGCCATGACTCCAATAAGCTCATGATAGAAGATCGGCCAAAGTTATCCGGTTTACGGATGAACTTTGCATCAGCCAGGACCAAAAAAGGATACCTTCCCATGAAGACGGGACGGTATCCTTTTGGCATTTACTGCTTGGCTATGTTGTTAAAGCTGATGAGGGACGCTCACTTCCGGATTCGTGTCCGCTTCATAATCCACGCCTTCGGTTTCAAAGCCGAACAGCTGGAAAAATTCCTTGCGATAGCCTTCGAGATCGGTCAGCTCATAGATGTTTTCGCTCGTTACCTGCTCCCAAATTTTCGCTACTTCTTCCTGGACGTCCTCGCGCATCTCCCAATCGTCAATACGGATACGGTCAAGTTCATCGACCGGAACCTGTTCTTTCGTATACAGACGGTCTGCAAACAAACGGTACATCTGCTCGATACAGCCTTCATGCAGCCCTTTTTCCTTCATGACTTTGTACAAAGCCGCCATATACAGGGGGACAATCGGGATTGCCGAGCTGGATTGGGTTACCAGAGCCTTGCTGACAACGACGAAAGCGCGTCCATTCCGGTCAGACAGCTTCTTGGTCAAGCTGCGGGCAGTTGCTTCAAGATGATCTTTGGCCTGGCCGATCGAACCATCCCGGTAGATGGGCTGGGTGAGCTTAGGCCCGATATAGGAATAGGCGATGGTGATGACATTGTCTGCCAGCACGCCAGCTTCCTCCAGCGTACTCATCCAGTCCTTCCAGTCGTCTCCGCCCATCACTTCAACCGTCGCCTGAATCTCTTCCTCCATTGCAGGTTCAATATTGATGTTGCTGACTTCTCCGCTATGGAAGTCGACGGTTTTATTGGAGTAAGGCTTGCCGATCGGCTTCAATACCGAATTAAAGGTTTCGCCCGTTTTCGGGTTCGTCTTGCGGGCGGTCGCCACACTATACACGATCAGGTCCACTTGACCAAGCTCGCGGCGGATCAATTCGGCCGTTCGGTTCTTCGTCTCTTCTGCAAAGGCGTCACCCGTGACGCTGAAGGATTTTAGCCCCGCTTCCTCGGCTGCCTTCTCAAAAGCGGCTGAATTGTACCAGCCGGAAGACGCCGTTCTGGTCGGCGAGCTTTTACTTGGACGATACACCCCTACCGTATTAGCACCCGCACCAAAAGCGGCTACGATGCGCGCAGCAAGCCCGTATCCGGTAGACGCCCCGATAACAAGAACATTGCGCGGTCCCTTAACCGCCGGCTGCGTTTTGACGTATTCGATTTGCTCCTGCACTTGTCGTTCGCATCCTGCCGGATGGGCTGTTGTGCAAATAAAGCCGCGTGTTCTCGGTTTAATAATCATATGCCAATTCCTCTCTTTTTCGAAAAGTTCCTTGTGAAGCCGTTTAATAAACGCACTCTTCTTATTGTAACAATTTTTTTCTATCAGTAACCAGGCTTATTCAAAAATTTAGAGAGAAGATTTTAGGGAGAACCAATACAGCTGGCGGCAGGGCGCATACCCTGATATGCTTTAAAGAACAGGTGAAGGATGCAGCTTCATGTATGGACAGATATTTTTTGAAAAATGATCCGAAAAGCCGCTCACAAAGATGAGGGCCGGCAGATTAAGAAAGGGGCCGAAAGGCCCCTTCTCTTAAACAGTCAAATTAGCAAATTAGCAGCTTAGCAGCTTAGCAGCTTGAGCTCATTCTCCAAGCCGGCAGATCAGATCACGCGGAAGCCCGGAGGAAGCGTACCGGTTCTGCGTATTCTTCGTATTTCCTCCAATGTCAGGCGGCGGTTGGAAGAAATTAGCGATTCAACGTCTCTGCCGCCAATGAGATTGTCAAGATCCCGAAGTCTGCGGTTGCCGCGGAGAACGAGGAAAGCTCCTCTGAACCGGGGTCTGGCGAACAGAACAAGAGTCGCATTAGGGTTGGTAGAGAAGAACCGCAGGCTCTCAATTCCGTTCAGAATGTTATCGATTCTGCGGATTCCAAGGTTTCCTGTGAAGACACGGCGGTTGCCTCGGAAGTTTTCCTCGTCCCAAACCGTGAGTCTGGGGAAATTTTGGGAGATATGAACGTCTTGTGGCATTCTTTCATCCCCTCCTTTCTTTGACACTATATTCTGAATCAAAAGAAAGGTATGGTTATCTGCTTCTATACTTCAAAAATTGGCGAATGGCAGATTCTAGGGAGGTCGGATAGATGAAAAAGGTACTTCTGCTGCACGGTTTTGCCCGGAAAAACAGCGATATGAGGGTTCTCGGCGATTTGCTCGCAGAATGCGGGTTGGAATGTACGCTGCTCGATCTTCCGCTCACATACAAGCCTGTGGAATACAGCGCAGCTGTGCTGGAGAAGGTTCTTGATGAGCTCATTCCAAGGCTAAAGGCGGACGAAAAGGTTTCTCTGGTTGGCCACAGCACCGGCGGGCTTGTCATCCGCAAGTTTCTGACGGATACGAAGCATTTGGATCGGGTGAACAGATGCGTGCTCATTGCTGCCCCGAACGGCGGGTCCCGGCTCGCCGATCTCGCTGGAAGCTACGCCCGCTTTAGTCTCGGCATTTTCCAAACGCTAAAGTCGCTCATGACCGCAAACATTCCCCTTTTAAATTTGCTGGATACAAGCCCTGAAGTGGGGGCTATTGCCGGGAACAACAATAACCTGTTTCTTGGCAGGTGGCTTCGGTCCGAAAATGACGGGCGTGTGGAAGTACAGTCCGTTTACTATGAAGGTTTAAAGGATTTTATCGTTCTGCCATACGGGCACATGGACATTCATTATCAGCCGGAAACGGCGCGGTATGTCTATCGTTTTCTGCGGTATGGAACCTTTCAATAATGCTCATTTCCCGGGAGACCTCCGGTTATTTTGTGCGGTCAATCGGCAGCCTGTTTTCTTGTTCCATAAATCCGATAGAGAATGAGGCCAAACAGCATGCCTGCAAATGACATGGCCGAAATCGCCAGAAACAGTGTCTGCCCCCCAAGCGCTTCATACAAAGCTCCCCCGGCATATGAGGCAACTATGCCTGAAACGCCAAAGAAGAGAAGCGCAAGCACCGTTTGTCCGGTGGCGCGCCATTCTTCCGGTACGATTCGGTACAAATATTGAATAGCGGAAGAGTAGAAGACCGGGAATGTCAGCAGCTGGAGAACTTGAAGATACGCCAGCAGGTGAGGATCCGTAACCCAGGCTGAAATGAAAAAGCGGATGAAATAAAAAGCTCCGGCCAAAGCGATCATCGTAAGCTCCCTGCCCGGCCGCAGCCACCAGAAACTGAGAGCGAACACGATAATTTCGGTTCCGGCCGCGAGAAACAAGGCTTGACCGACCAGATCCGTACTCCCGCCGAGTTCCCGGATATAGACGCCAAGGAAGGTGTCGTTCATACGCGCGGGGACGGAACTGATAAAGACGAGCACGAGGAACAGGAGCGTCTCTTTGTTGCCGAGAAACTTTTTCAGGCTTTTCAGGGAGACGGGTTTTGCCGTAACGGGAGCGTCGGGCATGGCGAGAGAGACTGCAAATCCTACCAGCGCGATCCCGGCAAAAAGATACATCAGGCTGTGAGACCCGAAATAGGTCATGAAATAACCGGCAAAGAGAGACATGACGCCATAGCCCAATGCTCCGAACGTGCGGATGGAACCGTAGCTGATTCCGGCCGCCTCCGATATCCGGAAGTTCAGGCTTTCCGTCAGCGGCTCAATCGGCATCAGGAAGAAATAAGTGAACATGGCGAACATAATCAGCAGCCCGTAGGTGCTTGAGGCAAAGAGGAAATAGCCTGTTGCCGAGGAGATCACAAGCAGCAGAAGCAGCACTTTCCGGATTGTCTTTCTGTGGTCGCTGATCATGCCCCACAGGGGCTGCGCAATAATGGTGATAATGCCGCCCGTACCGGCAATAAAGCCGATCTGCGAAGGGGTCAATCCTTGCTCGTTCAGGTAGACGGGCAGGAAAGGGATGAAGATGGCGATCAGGCAAAAATACAAAAAATTAAAAGTCCTGAGAGTTAAGGATGAATTCATAGATTTAGCGATACCTCACGTTTCTAAAGCTTGATAGCTTGGATTAATTCATCTATTGTATCACGTCGCGGACTCAATTTTGATAGATTACGGCCAAGTTCTTTAATTGTTCCTAATCTATCATGCAAATTGGCGGTTATTGCAGGAAGGGACGACCTGACGGTACACTGGATAAGAGAATCTAGTGAACCCTCAAGGAGATAGACAAATATGAAGCTGGTATCGTGGAATGTAAACGGGCTGAGAGCCTGCGTTAATAAAGGCTTTCAGGATTATTTTCATCAAGTGGACGCAGATCTGTTTTGTGTTCAGGAGACGAAGCTGCAGGACGGACAGATTTGTCTGGAATTGGGCGAGGAGTATTTGCAGTATTGGAATTATGCTCTGAAGAAAGGATATTCCGGAACGGCGGTATTTTCAAAAATCAAACCATTGTCCGTGCGCTACGGCCTTGAGGAGGAGACGGAGCCTGAAGGGCGAATCATTACGCTGGAGTTTGAGGCGTTCTATCTGGTAAACGTCTATACGCCCAATGCCAAACGGGACCTGTCCAGATTGGATTACAGGCTGGAGTGGGAGAACCGCATTCGCAGCTATATCCGGAAGCTGGACAGCCATAAACCGGTTATTATATGCGGTGATTTGAATGTGGCCCATCAGGAGATTGATCTGAAGAATCCGAATTCTAACCGGAACAATTCAGGGTTTACGCCGGAGGAACGGGGCAAGATGACCGAACTGCTGGATGCCGGATTCATCGACACCTTCAGGTATTTGTATCCGGAGCTTACGGGCGCTTATAGCTGGTGGTCTTATATGATGAAGGTCCGCGAGCGGAATATCGGGTGGCGGATTGACTATTTCCTGGCCTCTACAAGGCTTGCTCCGCTGCTTCAGGACGCCCGAATCGACAAGGATGTAATGGGCAGCGATCATTGTCCGGTTATTCTGGAACTTGCCTTATGAGAAGGCAACTTTCAAAAGCAAAAGCAGAATGAGAATGATCCGGGTAGAAGCTCAAGCGGCGTTTATCCATGCAGCCAAACCTATTCGGATTTCTCTACACGAAGCCAGAATCGTGATAAAATAAGTTGTTATCGATTCGATCAAGTTCTTGCAATACCTATAACGACGTGGAGGCAATGAACCATGAGTGATTTTCATGCTATGCTGGGCAAATATGCGGAGCTGGTGATCAAGGTGGGCGTCAATATCCAGCCCGGCCAGGTTTTGCTTGTGCAGTCTCCTTTGGAAACTGCGGAATTTACGCGTTTGGTTGTAGCCAAAGCCTATGAGGCGGGCGCCAAATATGTGCAGGTGGATTGGGACGACGAGCGCGTGACCCGGATCCGCTACGAGACGGCGCCGGACGATTCCTTCGGCTATTATCCGAAATGGCAGGCGGATATGATGGAGCAACTGGCCGAAGGCGGCGGGGCTCTTTTACATATTAAAGTTCCGGATCCCGAACTGTTCCGCGGCATCGACTCCTCCAAGGTGGCCACCGCGGTCAAAGCGGCTGCGGTAGCGCGCCAGAAGTTCCAGGGATATGTGCGCAGCAACAAGGTTACCTGGTCCCTGATCAAGGCGCCGACCAGAGCCTGGGCGGACAAAGTGTTCGCGGATCTGCCCGAAGAAGAACGGCTGGCTGCCATGTGGGATGCGGTATTCCGGATGAACCGGGTCCACAGCGGCGATCCGGTCGAGGCTTGGCAGGAGCATATCCGCAAATTGAAGGAAAGCCAGGAGCGCATGAACGCCAAACGTTATAAGGCGCTGCACTATCGTGCGCCGGGAACCGATCTGCGAGTCGAGCTTCCGGATGGCCATTTGTGGCTTGGCGGCGGCGATTACAATGAAAACGGCGTGTATTTTATAGCCAATATGCCTACAGAGGAAATCTATACGATGCCGCTTCGCACCGGCGTGAACGGTACCGTCACAAGCACGATGCCGCTGAACCTGAACGGACGTCTTGTGGAAGGCATCAAACTGACTTTTAAAGACGGCAGGGTAACGGAATATGAAGCGGAATCCGGACGGGAGCATCTGACATCGCTGCTCGAAACCGACGAAGGGGCGTCCTACCTGGGAGAAATGGCGCTTGTACCGCACAGCTCGCCAATCTCGCGCATGAACCGGATCTTTTATAATACGGGAATTGATGAGAATGCCTCGTGCCATTTTGCGCTGGGCAGCTGCTATCCGGTGAACATTGAGGGAGGAACGAAGCTGAGCAAGCAGGAGCTGCTGGAAAGGGGCGGAAATGTCAGCCTGACTCATGTGGACTTTATGGTGGGTTCTGCGGAGCTGGACATTGACGGCGAATTGGCGGACGGCAGCATCGAACCGGTCTTCCGCAAAGGGGATTGGGTAAAGTTCAATCCGAAGGCGGGAGAATAGACTGTCTGGCCGATCCGGCAAATTAGGGCAAGCATTCCGTCTAGCCTGACTCTTGAAAGGCTTATACATTTGTCTTTCCATCAGATCATCTCCCTTATATAGGTTTGATGTGCTCGTAGAGCGAAAACATACCGATTAGCGTGGTTCGAGACTTCGGGTACGATGGACGATGGAGATTCGGTGGTTAGGGAGTAAAAGAAGGAGAAGAGAGCTCATAGTAGATCAAAAGAGGAGATGGGTATGAGGTGGAAAGCCTGCGGTCCGCCTTTAAAGTCGTGTTCTAACCCCTATGATATATTCATGAGAACACGACTTTAACAGCGGGTGGAACCTCATACCCATCCCCCCAGTTCCTCGGGACGTATGGGTCTGCACGCAAAGAACCGTCTGGCGATTTTTCCGGACGGTTTTTCTTAGAGTCTTTTTACAGGGTAAAAAAAATCGTGCGCAATCCGAACGGATTACGCACTTGCATAGGATATCATGTTTATACGAGTATGTCCGGATGCGGTTACTCACCGTATGATGAGGGGTAAAAAGATTTTTTAGGCAGCGATTCAAGCCTGAACGGGCTTAGCCCGAGACGACTTTAGCTGTTTTGTTGTACCTCGAGATCACCTGATCAAACAGGGGATGATCTGCAGGAATGCCGAGCTCGTCCGTAACTACCTGCTCGATGCCTTGCTTTCGAATCGATTCCTGCAGCTTTACGGCCTCGGGATCTTTGGAGTACTCAAACCGAAGGGCCGAAGCGATAGCGGCAACGAGATATTTCGTTTCAAGTCCGAATTCATAAGCCTTCATCGCAGGGTAAACAAGACGTTCTTCCGGTGAAAGTTTGCGAAGCGGGGAACGGGCAACGCGGGTCACCTGATCATTAAAATGGGGATTGGAGAAACGGCCCAGTATTTTCTCGATATACTGATTATGCTTGGACGGGTCAAAGCCGTGTTTGCGGATCAGCAGCGCTCCTGTTTCCTGAAGCGCACCCCTGACGCTGGCCTGGATGTCGGGATCGGACATAGCATCCTGTATAGTAGCGCAGCCTTTCAGATAGCCGAAGTAAGCGGCGCAGCAGTGGCCTGTATTTACGGTAAACAGCTTGCGTTCCAGATAAGGGTCCAGAGAATCTGCAAAACGAACGCCCTGGATCGGCGGGGAATCCCCTTTGATTTGGTTTTGGTCGATCACCCATTCGCAAAAAGGCTCCACCATGACCTGCAGATGGTCTTGATGCTTTTGAACAGGGACAATGCGGTCGACTACGGCATTTGGAAAGGCGATATGGAGATCCGCCTGAGCGGCGGCTGAGGGCTTCAGGTGCCGGTATACCCATTTTTTGAGCACCTGACTGGCACCAATTCCGTTCTCGCATGCAATGATATGAAGCGGTTTGCGGGCTTGATGCTGCTTCAGCCGCAAGGTAATGCCTTTGGCTATTGTCTCCGCAATGTCTTTCAGAGCATTGATTCCTACGGCGGTTGTCACGATTTCCGCTTCTGAGACGGCTTTAACCACTTTATTGGAATCTCCCAGACTTACGGCGGTTACATTGTCCACCATAAAAGAATCGAGGTTCTCATTGGCCAGAATAACTGGATACTGACGCCTCTCTCTGAGCTCCTCCACTTTCTTTTTGTTTCTAGCCACGAAAGTAACTTTATAACCGGATTTGGATAATACCGGGCCGATAAAGCCTCTCCCGATATTGCCCGCACCGAAATGTACTGCTTTCATAGCGGTGTTCCTCCTTTTTTGGTCAGATGACTGACGTTAAGCTTGAGGAACAGGACATGAAGAAGTCATATGCGCCCAGAAGGATTTGAAACCACCCTCGTGCCCTGTTCCATTCAAACGTCAATAATGCGTTAAGCACGGCAACTTACGGGTAACGAGTCTGGCAGGTTGTGTCAGTTAAACAGCTTGCGGGTGACGACATGGTCAAAATTGAGGTTGCTTAAACAATCGGTTTTGTAATGCGGAGTAGTGAAATCAAGAAAACGAGTGATTTCATTGGGAATGACTACACAGTGCATTCCGGCCGCAGCTGCCGCCTTGGAGCCGTTCGGCGAATCTTCGATCGCCACCGCTTCATCCGGCTCAAGACCCAAACAGGACAAAGCTTGATTATACAACTCAGGGTCCGGTTTTACGTTCTCTACATCATCCGCGGTACGGATACATTCGAAATAATCATATATGCCGAGAAGGTTCAAATGCTTGTCGACCCATTCCCTTGAAGAGCTTGAAGCAAGACCAAGCTTCAAACCAGCCGTTTTGGCCGAGTCCAGAAAATGCTGAATGCCTGGACGTATAGTTTCCATTTCCATTAGCTCGCTATGACGCCTATGGATGGCCTTTCTAAACTCATCCTTATCGAGGGGGAGATTGAGGTCTGTCATCAGGTATTCGTAAGGGTTAAAGTTGTTCAAACTGGTCCCGATGCAGGTAGAGTATTGCTCCAGCGTCAGTTCGACACCATGCTCCTTATAGGCTTCCCGGAAAGCATGATACCACGCAGTTTCGGTGTCAATAATTGTGCCGTCAAAATCGAATATGAGCCCCTTGATCATAATCAATCATCTCCTTCTTTTATTCATTTAGGTTAGAAAACCTACCAAACCAAGTTAGCAAAAAATAAAATTTTCCCATGTGGTTATTGGGTTTCTATAAAAAACCGTAACATAGGCAAAACTTTTGCGTCAAGGCGAGTAGGAAACATGACGCCACTTGACTGCGCTTTCATTCAGAAAAGTAGAAACGCTTTCATCTGAAAGATTTGAACCCTGCAGACAGGGAAAACAGGAGCTCTGAAAATGGAGAGCGGGTCATCCATAAAGCAAGTAGGGTCAAGGGTTTGACCCTTTTCGAAAGCTTGGAAATGATAGGAATGGACAAGTCTTGAACAGGTTGTCCGAAATTCGATGGAAGAAGAGAGTTATAAATTTTTTTTAAAAAATGTCCGGTGGCCTCGGAATATAGGCGATTTCCCAGCGGGTGAGTTCGAAAAAAAGCTTGCGGAGCACAGGAGATTAAATTAATATCTAATTAAACAATAATCTAATTAGATATTAATTTAATTGAATGTGAGGTAGCATCTTATGACAAATCATTCTGCCATAACGGTAATGCGTAAGCGAAAGGGTTACACCGGTTTATTTATGGCGGGCATTGTAAATGGAATAGGCGATCGCTTTAGCCAGGTTGCCATGCTTTCCCTGATTCTGGCGATGACCGGTTCGGGCATTGATGTAGGGATCACGATGGGCATACGGATTCTGCCCTTTCTGCTCCTTGCACCGATAGGAGGGATGCTTGCGGTGAAGCTGCCGCGCAAAGCTATCCTCCTGACAACGGATCTGCTGCGTGTGCCGGTGGCTTTGTCTTATCTGTTTGTGCATTCTGCCGAGGATATTTGGATCCTTATCGCGGGCAGCTTTATCCTGGCTGCAGGGGAGGCCGTCTATGCGCCCGTGCGAAAGTCTGCCATCCCGCTTCTGGTGAAGCGCGATGAACTGATGGCGGTTAACGGCCTGGAGCAGGCGCTTACCGGCTGCGTATTGCTTATCGGGGCCATTGCTGGAGGCGCGGTATCGTTCTGGCTGGGTCCGGAGTGGTCCTTTGTCCTGAATGCGGTCTCTTTTCTAATCACAGCGGGAATCGTATCGAGGATTGACTTTTCGCCGGTGGAAATTACGTCAGGGCCGGAGCAGGAAGAGTCCCGGGTACAGAGCAGTGTCCCCGCTGTCCCGGGGAAGTGGCGCGACCTGGCCGCCTTGTTCACCGCCAGTCTGCCGCTTCAGGTCGTTCTTGGCTTTGAACTGCTCGTGCCGATGTTCAACGGGATTGACAATGTGCTGATCAGCGTATACGCCGTACAGGAATATCATGCCGGCGACCTCGGGGTCGGGCTGCTCTATGGGGCCATAGGCATCGGTTTGACGCTTAGTCTGCTTGCGGGGCACTTGGCAGGCGCGAGCGTGCTCGCCGGAGCGTTAGGCGGTCTGCTCATCGAAGGGCTGATGCTCATCTGCATCAGCGCCGCGCCGGAATTTTGGATTGCCTTCGCGCTGTACATTCCGCTCACCTTGGCCGGTGGCTTTGGCAACGCCTGCTTGGATACCCTCATGATGCGGGAACTTCCTCAAAGCCAGCAGGGGCCTGTGTTCGGATTGCTATCGGCGATAAGCAACGCTCTGCTGGGCTGCTCCATGCTGGCTGCCGGCTGGCTGCTCGAGTGGTTCGATCCAAGAACGATCGGGCGGTTCGGCGGGGGAGCCTATATAGTGATCTCGCTGCTGCTCATGTTGTATTTATGGCTCGGCGGCATTTTCCGAGGAAGGAGAAAAGCGAATGTGGATTCTTTCAAATTAAAACGGGAAGTTCGTCCCTGAAGAGGCGGTTATCAAGAAAGAAAAGGCATCCTGCAGCCATTCATTCGGTTGCGGGATGCCTCTATTATTCTATTAAAGAATAAACTCCGATGAAGCTGAACTTTTTAAGAAATTTATAGTATAAGCGTATCGCCCGGAGCCAGCACCTTGCCTTTTATGCCTTTGGCTTCCAGCTTGCGAACGAAAGCCGCCGCGTCCTGTTTGATAGGCGGGAATGTATTGTAGTGAATGGGAACAACCAGCTTGGCGTTGTACCATTCAGCCGCCTGCAGCGCATCCTCGGGACCCATCGTGAAATGGTCGCCGATCGGAACGAAAGCGATGTCGATGCTGCTGCGCTCCCCGATCAGCTTCATATCGCTGAACAGTCCGGTATCTCCTGGATGCAGAATCGTCAGGCCCCCGGTTTTAATGATATATCCGGCGGGCATGCCGCCATACAGGATGCTTTTGCTCTCTTCGACAACGATGCCGGAGCTGTGGAAGGCCTGCACCATTTTGGCTGTTGCAAATCCAAGGTCATATGTTCCGCCGATGTTCATGCCGACGGTTTTGACGCCTTTCCAGGAGAAAAAGGCGGCGAGCTCGGGATTCGCGATAACGGGAATGTCATTTGCTTTGGCAATCAGTTCAGTGTCCAGAATATGGTCCGCATGGGCATGGGTCAGCAGGATGGCATCTGTTTTGATATCTTCCGCCTTGACGGCCGCGAGCTGGTTCCCGCTGAGAAACGGGTCGACAATCAAGGATTTGCCGCCCGCAGCGATTTGCACCGTGGAATGCCCATGGTAAATGATTTGCAGCATGTTGTCCCCTCCTCGGATAAATGGATAATGACTGCCTGAAGCAGTCTCTTTTCTATTATAATGATCCTAAATAACAAAACCAAAAATTACAATATTCTACATTATCCGCAGGCGATTATTAATAGCTATGAATTCGTAATCTTCAAATTTTTGCTTTTGGTTAGGAAAGTCTTGCACCTACAGTTACGTCATGGAGTAAGATCGAGGAGTAACGAAGATACGGAGGAGGCTTTCTTATGGACAAAGAAGAACAGTTCAGCATTGGAGAATTTTCAGATAAAACGGGCGTATCGATTAGAACCTTGCATTATTATGATGAAATCGGTTTGCTGACGCCGCTTAAGCATCCAACCACCGGGCACCGGATTTACCGGAAGGAGGACATTCTGTCGCTGCAGAAAATTGTCAGTTTCAAGTTTTTGGGCTACAGCCTGGAACAAATCATGGAGATGGTCAGGCTTTCGCAATTTGATTCCGGATTATTGGAATCGCTGCGGATGCAGAAAGGATTATTTGAAGAGAAAAAGGCGCATATCGAAAGCGCATTAAAGGCAGTGAACCGGAACGATAAAGCTGCTGGAGAAGGAGGGGCAGATTGATGGCAGCGTGCTTCTCAGCTTGATTCACAGTATACAAACGGAGAAGGAACAGCGGGAATGGCTTGAACAGCATGTGTCCCGGGAGGCCGTGGACCGTCTTTATAATAAAAGCCCGGAGGCCATGGAATCACTGGACAGGGAATACGTTGAATGGACCAGGGAAGTCAAACGGCTTGCCGGCAGGCCTGTGGGCGACCCGGAGGTTCAGGAACTGATTGGGCGTCAAATGAAAATGAACCTGGATTTTGTCGGCACGGAAGATATTGCGGAGTTTGCAGAACTCGCTGCAATGGATGAGGCAAGTTTTGCCGGAATAGCGTCCGGTACGTTATCCTCATTTTCCCCCGATGAGGAAGCCTGGCTGCAGGAAGTGATTGAATATTACGTACAAGAGAACGGTTTCAAACTTCCCGGACAGGATTAGAAGGCAATTTTATGACAATGCCTGAAGCTGGTTTGTAAAGGCTTCCAAGCCAGGCGTATAATGAACTTGTACTATTTTGAAAGGAGAGATAGAACTTGAGCGAAAAAGTTTTTATTAGTCCAGGAAAATATGTACAAGGCAAAAACGTGGTTGATAAAACAGGAGATTATGTTAAAGGATTTGGAAAGTGCGCTTTGGTCATGGCGGACGAACTGGTCTGGAAGATCGTTGGGGACCGGGTAGTCACAAGTCTTGAACAGGCCGGAATTGCGGTTATCAAAGTGGAATTCAAAGGCGAAGCGTCCAAAAATGAAATAAACCGGATTGCCGAGCAGGGCAAAGGACAACACGTTGATATGGTGATCGGTGTAGGCGGCGGCAAGACGCTGGATACGGCCAAAGCCGTCAATGATGTGCTGAAAGCTGCCTGCGTAATTATACCAACGACAGCTTCGACGGATGCCCCAACCAGTGCGCTGTCGGTCATTTATACGGATGAAGGCGCATTCGATACCTATTCTTTTTACCGGAAAAATCCGGATTTAATTCTGGTGGATACGAAGGTGATTGCCGGGGCGCCGCCGCTGTTCCTGGCTTCGGGCATCGCAGACGCGATGGCGACCTGGATCGAGTGCCGGTCGGTTATCGAGGCGCGGGCGAATACGATTGCGGGAGGACTGCCAACCTTGGCCGCTGAAGCAATCGCCCGAAAATGCGAGGAGACGCTGTTTGACTTTGGCCTGCTCGCCTATGAATCCGTGAAGCGCAAAGTTGTGACCCCTGCCCTTGAAGCGGTCGTTGAAGCGAATACGCTGCTCAGCGGACTTGGCTTTGAAAGCGGCGGTCTGGCCGGGGCCCATGCGATCCATAACGGGTTTACCGTGCTGGAGGGCGATATTCATCATCTGACGCACGGTCAGAAGGTGGCCTTCGGCACGCTGGTCCAGCTGGCACTTGAGAAGCGCCCGCAGGCGGAGATCGAGCGCTATATTGACTTTTACCTGAAGCTGGAGCTTCCGGTCACTTTGGAGGATATCAAGCTTAAAGACGCTTCACGGGACGATTTGTACCGCGTCGCCGAAGCTGCAACCAAAGAAGGCGAGACGTCTCATAACCTGCCGTTCCCCGTAACAGCTGACGATGTGCTGGATGCGATTCTCGCTGCGGATCAATATTCGCTGGCTTATAAGAGAAAAATCGGCCTCGCGGCCGAATAAAATTGGCTCGGTGGGTTACAAAGTTACACAAAACCGCGTTCGTGATACAACCATGGGCGCGGTTTTTGTGTTGACGAGCCAAAAAATGAGGAAGCGAATTCGCACGTCACCTTGTTTTACTGGCGACATAAGATTCTTGCCGCTCTGAAGCAGATTCCAACTGAAGCGTTCCAGGGAATCGTCGAAATGGACGAAACGTATTTCTTATTCTCCGAAAAGGGCAAACGGAATATTGCCGAACGTAAGCCACGTAAACGTGGCGGAAAAGCCAAATATCGTGGTATTAGTAATGACCAAGTATGTATGCTCGTTGCCCGTGACCATCAGAAAATGACATACTCTGGCGTACTTGGAGATGGGCGTATTCGGACTACAAAATTGGATGAAGCGATTGGTATTCATATATCTGACTCAAACGTGCTATGCACTGATTCGTGGAGAGCATTCAGTTCCTATGCGAATTCAAAGGGCTTGGCTCATTACCGATTCAAGTCCGACGGAAAACAACGTGTAAAAGGCGTGTACCATATCCAAAACGTAAACAGCTACCACAGCCGCTTGAAGAAATGGATGGACCGCTTTAATGGTGTTGCAACCAAATATTTGCAACATTATTTGGCATGGTTTCGTTATATAGACAGCAAGGAATATGAGAATACCTCATCGAATAAGAAAAATATGTTGGTCAAATCGTGCCTTTTTACTGTAACTGACACGAATACCAAACTTAGGCTTTCTGCTTATTCTTGTTAAGCTCCCATGGAAGAACGAATCTACTTCCATGATCTGTGGTGTCGCTTGCGGCATTGATGGTAGATCAACGAAAGGAGTAACAAATCATGAAACGAAGAATAATTTTAGATTTAGCAGTTTCTTTAGATGGTTTTATTGAAGGAAAAAATGGAGAAGTTGATTGGTGCATTATGGACTCTGAGATGGGGTTTATCAATTTCTTAAATCAAATTGATACTATTTTATATGGAAGAAAAAGCTACGATTTATGGGGGCAATTTACTCCAGAAATTGAAGATGCTGAAACAGAAAAAGAAATGTGGGGATTAGTTCATAGTAAAGAAAAATATGTGTTTTCCAGAACGCAAAAAGGGACGGATAATAAAGCAATATTCATAAACGATAATATTCTTGAAGAAGTAAATAAATTAAAGAATAAGCCTGGTAAAGACATCTGGCTATATGGTGGAGCAAGTCTTATTACAACTTTTATTAATTTAGGGCTTGTTGATGAATTTAGATTATCTGTTCACCCTGTTATTTTGGGAGAAGGAAAACCGTTGTTTATTGATATTAAACAGAGGATGAATTTAAAAATGGTTAATACAAGAACTTTCTCCTCTGGCGTTGTACAACTAATCTATCATTTGAGTGGGAAATAATATTGCACATTTCCAAAGATAAAATACAATAAAATATCATCAGGAAATACTGGACAGTAATTCAACTAAGGGGAAACAATAGCTCAATAAACCGCCTTTTCACCAAGGCGGTTTTTAACGCGAGGCGGGGATTTGAAGTGAATTGGGCATTCTGGATATTAGGCGGATTGAATGTACTGATGTAGGGAACCATGGCGGTCATTTATACGGCAAAGGTGGGGAAAATCGGGAGGTTTTGGGAAACGGTATAACAACCGGACAAGAGTGAACCGCCCCTAATTTCTGTGGTCGTATGTCACGACGGATGATGCGATGCTTGGCAAGCTGATCAAGCGGGCCGGATACCGTCAGGATGCCATTTTCGGTACGAAAATGATCGGCGTCTTGAACTGGTATGAGAGCCTGCGGCAATTGATTGGAAGCGTGGAGAAATCGGTGTACAGCTTCAAGTCTGCGATGTTAATTTATTTCATTGTCCTGTTTGCTGACGATGATCTACCCTTGGGCGGGCCTGTTTCTCGGTCCTGTCTCAGCCCGAATGCTCTGCCTTGTCAGCCTGCTGTCAGTCTTTTGGCTTTACTATATGTATTCAAAGCATTCGGGGAGCAGGTTTTGGTACGGAATCGCACATCCCGTCATCGGCTTGTTTCTGATTGCTGGAGGAATACGTGGAGCTTTCCGGGCCCGCAGCCGGGGCGGCATGACATGGCGGGGAACGACTTATGACCGTAAAAATTTGAAGGCCTAGGCGCTTGGATCACGGGACAACAAAACCGGATCAGGACCTCGCATGGATCCGGTTTTGCTCCCGGAGAATACAGGAGGCGGCCCCCCGGACCTTGCTTGTAGCCTTTGTTACTGAACAAGCTAGTACCCCATCAATCCTTAAATTGTGGGTAAAGGCGTTTTAATTTGATCCTTGCTTCATCGGTAGTAAACTGCCAGTCCACGCCTTTTTGGTTTTGGTTTCGGGCACACTCCCATGCCGATAATT